>CAZDXA010000001.1:0-169189 GCA_964509435.1 uncultured Synergistaceae bacterium
TATGCGTTATATCTGTCGCGCCTCGCAAGAGGCGCGTGGATTGAAATCGAATATCCCGATGAATACGGCTTTCGGCGCGCAGTCGCGCCTCGCAAGAGGCGCGTGGATTGAAATTCCTTGAAATCCTGAAGCAGTGCATCGGCGAAACGTCGCGCCTCGCGAGAGGCGCGTGGATTGAAATCTGCATCGCACGTGAAGAAGAGACGTGATTTTGTGTCGCGCCTCGCGAGAGGCGCGTGGATTGAAATCACACATATTTGACGCCGCCTACACCTGCGCGTGGTCGCGCCTCGCGAGAGGCGCGTGGATTGAAATAGTCATGGAAGATTTTGAGCAGATGCGCGAGTCCGGTCGCGCCTCGCGAGAGGCGCGTGGATTGAAATTGTGCAGTATTAATCTCAAAGGATAAAAAAGGGGTCGCGCCTCGCAAGAGGCGCGTGGATTGAAATAGACTGAGGCTGCTGCGCCGGCTGCTCGTTTGAGTCGCGCCTCGCAAGAGGCGCGTGGATTGAAATGGCGACGTCGAAGTCGTGGTGCGTCAAATGGTCAGTCGCGCCTCGCAAGAGGCGCGTGGATTGAAATCCAATCCTCTGGCAGAAGCCGATCAAGATAACTGTCGCGCCTCGCGAGAGGCGCGTGGATTGAAATCACGAATGAAGAATACGCTTGAATCGGCAATGGGTCGCGCCTCGCGAGAGGCGCGTGGATTGAAATCACAAATCATAAACTCGTCTTGTTGTTGCATCTCGTCGCGCCTCGCGAGAGGCGCGTGGATTGAAATACAGCACCCTTGCTGTATTTAAGAACGGAGCAGATGACTGTGCACGGATAAACCCCTGCTGCAGTGTTTTCTATTCCTGCCGCTTCCTTCTGATTTAATTATTTTTTGGATCAGAACAGAAGGAAAGAGTTCGATCCTTAACTGCGGTGTTTACGGGTTCATACAGTTGTGTGTGCGGCTTGCCGGCGGCACGGTGAATCTTTTCTGCGTCTGCTTCTGCTGCGCTGAATGAGGTTCATTGTATTATTAAAATACACAGCAGCAGATTTATCTTTTCCCTTTTCTGCGGAGCTTCAGTTAAGGGATTTCCATGTTTTTCTGCTGTTTCTGTCAGCAAAGTGCCGGACGGGATATGTCGGATGTCGGAAAATCCTGCCGCGACGCCGCTGCTTCCGTGCGTCTTGGACTTTCTGAATGCCGTTGAGAACGTTAACAGGCGTGTAGAGGATAATCTTCGGCTGACTGGCGGCAATAATCCCTGTTTGTTTTTGAAAGATTGAAGTTCCGGACAATGCTTTGTCCGGCAGAAGCTGTTATTTCCGGCAGCATGTGGATGCAGATGCTGAGTCTGCTGCCCCCGCTGCCGGATTTTCTGTGCTGCGGTAAGGAAAACATTTAAGGCACCGGGCGGCAGTGTCTGCGGCATTCGGGCGCAGAAAGAGTAAACTGCTGTCTTTCCTGACAGGGATCTCCGGACGCGTTTTCTGCGGCTGAATGGCCGGAGCGGATGGGAATCGGCACGTGAGTTTGAACGGCTGTCTTTTTCTATAAAACACACTAAACAAAAATGTAATTTCACGCTTGCAATTAACATAAAGTTGATTTATTATTGAACGCAATACACGGGAGGTGGCTGTTTTGACTCACGCAATTGAAGTGAAAGACCTTTACAAGTCATTCGGCTCTCTCAAGGTCCTTAAAGGTGTTTCGCTGAACGTGGACGAGGGAGAGGTTATCACTGTAATTGGCCCGAGCGGTTCGGGAAAAAGCACGCTGGCACGCTGTATTGCGCGGCTTGAGAAAATTGATTCCGGGGAGATTTATGTTTACGGGCACCGTATGGATGAGGAACGCATGTCGAACGCTGAGGAATCTCAGCTGCTCGGCATGATTTTTCAGCAGTTCAATCTGTTTCCTCATCTGAATGTGCTTGAAAATGTGGTGCTGGCTCAGATGAAAGTGCAGGGGCGCAGCCGTGAGGAAGCTGTTGAAAAGGCAAAGTCGCTTCTGGCCAGCGTCGGTCTGGCTGATAAGACGGACGCTTTCCCGGCCCAGCTTTCAGGCGGCCAGCAGCAGCGTGTTGCCATTGCCCGCGCGCTGGCACTTGACCCGAAGGTAATGCTTTTTGACGAGCCGACCAGCGCCCTAGACCCTGAGCTTGTGGGCGACGTGCTGAATGTCATTGCAGATCTTGCGAAAAGCGGCATGACGATGCTGATCATCACTCATGAGATGCTTTTTGCGAAAGAGGTTTCGGACCGGGTGATTTTTATGGCTGACGGGCATATTGTGGAACAGGGCGGCCCGGATGACATTTTTGTGCATCCGCAGAAGGATCGCACGCGCACGTTTCTGCAGCGTGTGCTTTCACATTACGGCGCGCAGGTTGAGGAGGCTGAATAAATGGAACTTGATTTTTCTGTCCTGATTCCTTATCTGCACATGTTCTGGCAGGGTGTGCTTGTCACGCTCAAGGCTTCGGCGCTCGGTGTGTGCATCGGTTCGGGGCTGGGGATTTTTATCGGCTCTTTCCGCGTAATGCCTTTTAAACCTCTGCGGTATCTGATGGCGGCCTACATTTATGTTATCCGCGGCACGCCGCTGATGATTCAGCTGTTTCTGATCTATTTCGGGCTCCCGGCGCTGGGGATCAATCTGGAGGCCTCAGTGGCGGGTATTCTGGGCATCGGCATCAATTCCTCGGGCTATGTGGGCGAAATTGTCCGCGGCGGCATTGAGGGGGTGCCGAAGGGGCAGTGGGAAGCCTCAAAAATGCTGGGCCTGTCTTACTGGCAGACGATGAAGTTCATTATTCTGCCGCAGGCAATCCGTCATATGCTTCCTGCCATTGGAAATGAGTTCGTCACGCTGATCAAGGAATCTTCACTTCTTTCGGTGCTGGCAATCAGCGACCTTACCATGGTGGGGCAGCAGGTGAGAAGCGTTACATATGCCTCTTTTGAAACGTTCATTTTTGTAGCGCTGGTGTATCTGGTAATGACCAGCATCACTTCCGGTGCGCTGCAGCTTGTTGAAAATCATTGGAAAATGAAATAACTGCCGTATTCAAAAAGCTCTCCGAAACGATTTTCCGTTTCGGAGAGCTTTTTGAATGGTGCTTACTGCGCCCTGACGCCGGGCCGGTCGGGATCGTTTTTCCAGCGGCGGTGAAACCAGAACCACTGCTCGGGGGCGCGTCGGACCATCTGGTCCAGCACATCATTGGCTTTCTGAGTGATTTCGCTGATATGTTCCTTTGTGCGCTCTTCGCAGCCTGTGGTGATAGGCGGCAGCATGATTATCCTGTATTTGAACGGCGCGAGGCGGAGGGAATAAATGGTGATGAGCGGCAGCCCTGACATCAGAGAAAGCGCGGCAGGGCCTTCAACCATGGTGGTCCGCCGGTTGAGAAACGTGACAGGTTCTGCATCAGGCCCGGCATCCTGATCTGCCAGGAGGGCGATCATGCCGCCGGCGCGGGCCTGTTTGATCATGTGACGGACATTCATGGCGCCTTTGCGCAGCGTTTTTTCGCCGAGGGTGCTGCGGTAATGCTCGATCAGTTCGGCAAAATCAGGGTCATCGGCATCGCGGGCAGCGGGCATCATGGGGTAGCCGTTCTGGGGCATCCAAGCGCCGCAGATTTCCCAGTTCGCAAAATGGCCTGTGAGAATGAAGCAGCCTTTCTTTTCTGCCATGAGCCGGTCGACGATCTCACGCCCTTCCACCTGTACAACCATCTTGCTGACAAGGGCCGGGTTGTTGACGGCGGCGAGAAATTCGACAATCATCCATGAAAAATGCCGGTAAATGCCGTGAAGGGTTTTTCTTCGCCACGCGGCATCTTTTTCGGGAAATGACGCTTCCAGCGCGTCCAGCACAAGTCTGCGGCGGATAGGCACGCAGGCAAAAACGCTGCGGAGTATGCCGTAGAAAATCCTTCCGCGCCAGTCAGGATAAGCCAGCGTTCTGCGGAAAAATTCTATGGCTGAAACAGCGGCTTTCATTTTTTTACTTACGGCCGATCATGAAATATTTTTTCTTGCCGAGACGGATGAGTGCATAATAACCGCACAGTACGTCCTTGTCTTCGAGGTTTGTCTTCTCGTCTGCGCGGAGGCCGTTGACAGACACGCCGCCGCCTGCGATCAGACGCTTGGCTTCGCCCTTGCTTCTGCAGGCGCCGGCCTCAACGAGAACTTTGGAAAGCGGCTTGGGCAGTGCGCTGACTTTGCTGCAGGGAGTTTCCGCAGCGAGCGTGTGCAGCATATTTTCGGTAAGATCCTCCGGCGTATACGAACCGCCGAAGAGAATCTCGCTGGCGTGTTTCACATTGTCAGCCACCTGTGCGCCATGGACGATCTTTGTGATTTCATAGGCCAGAATGCGCTGTGCCTCTCGTTTTTCGGGGGCCTGTCTGTGGCGTGTCACAATGTCGTTCACCTGTTCAATGGGGAGGAACGTGAAGTAGCGCAGAGTCTTGTCGATAGTGGCATCCTCGCTGTTGACCCAGAACTGGTAGAACTGATACGGCGAAGTTTTAGCAGGATCAAGCCACACGGCTCCGCCTTCTGTCTTGCCGAACTTGTGTCCTGCGGAAGTCAGAAGCAGCGGATTGGTGGCGCCGTAAACCTCAGCGCCTTCCTCGTGTTTGCGGATAAAGTCAATGCCGCTGGTGATATTGCCCTGCTGATCGTTGCCGCCAAGCTGGATTCTGCAGTTATAGGTTTTATAGAGGTGGTAGAAGTCGTAAGACTGAAGCAGCGTATATGCGAATTCAGTAAAAGACAGACTTTTAGTGGGGTCTTCAATGCGGCTGCGGACATGTTCCTTGGCGATCATCTTGTTGATGGTGAAGTATTTGCCGACGTCGCGCAGAAATTCAAGAAAATTCATTGAGCTGAGCCAGTCGTAGTTGTTGGCGAGGATTGCAGAGTTTTCGCCGCAGTCGAAGCTGACAAAGTGGGACAGCTGCTTCTTGACGCACTCCACATTGTGGGCGATGGTATCCATGGAAAGCAGGTTGCGTTCAGTGCTTTTCATCGAAGGGTCGCCGATCATGCCAGTGCCGCCGCCCGCCAGAAGAATGGGGCGGTGCCCCAGCTTCTGAAACCATGCCATGCCCATCAGCGGGATCAGGTGTCCTACATGAAGGCTGTCTGCAGTGGGGTCAAATCCGACATAGGCTGTTACCATGTTATGAGTGCCGAAAAGCTTTTCGACGCCGGCGTCATCGGATGTCCAGTCAATAAAACCGCGTTCGCGCAGAACGTCGAGCGCATTGTCTTTCATTGAAATCAAATCCTTTCATAGAAAAACTGAAGATTTCACACATTATATCAGACAATATCATAACATAAACCACACTGAATTTCAGAATCCGGAGGGTGCGGAAAATTGAAATTCTTTTAAAACAGCGCTTTGAAAGTATGCCAATTATTTCGCATTGCAAATCACGCGTTTCAGTATTGCAAAATGATAAAATTTATGGCTCAATAAACGTGTGAATTTATACTTTCAGTACAGGTGATGGAAATGTACGATCAGGATACCGAACGCGGCGGGCTGCTCCGCAAAAATGCACAGGAAATAGCCGTATCCATAGCTTCGGCAATTAATTACGACGTTCTCATAACTGACAGTCAGGGAGTTGTGGTGGGGGCAAGCAGCGCCGCCAGGCTGGGCACTCTGCACGAGCCGGCGCAGCAGGTGATTGCGTCAGGTCAGACCATAGAAACCGATGAGGAAGAGGCCGGGCGCATGAAGGACACCAAACCCTGCGTTACTGCGCCGATTCAGTCCATGAACGGGCAGATGGTCGGTGCCATGTCGATCACCGGCCTGCCGGACAAAGTGCGGCCGTTTACCGTAATTGTGCGGCAGCAGATCGAGCTTCTCCTGCGCGAACGCGAACTGTATGCCTATTCGGTCAACCGTGAGAGCACGCTGCAGAATCTTGTGCAGGACATCGGTTCATTTGTGCGCGGCGTCAGCAATGAGGCCCTGCTGCTTTCACGGGCGCAGGAATACGGATATGACCGCGGCTGGTATTACATTCCCATTGCCGTTGATCTTTATCAGTTCGGGCGTTTTGCGCTGATGATCCGCGAGCGTATGCGCAGTCAGAGCGAGAATGCGGAAACGCGCATATTAAACGTGAAAAAAGCCGCGCTCGCCTCGATCCGCAAGATTTTTTCCGAACCGAGGGATCTTTCCGCAATGCTCGGCAACAACCGCTTTGTCATCCTTTATGCGGCGGCGAAAAATGAAAATATGGCAGGACATGAAAGTGAAGTTGCTGCCGAGGCGCAGAAGCGCGCTGAAAAGATTTTGAAAGAGCTTGAGGCGCTTGAACTGAAAGCGGCCATCGGAATCGGCTCGCCGGCTTCGGGCATGTATGAGCTGGCAGAAAGCTACCAGGAAGCGTGGAAGGCGCTTTTTATCGGCAAAAAATTCAAGCAGCAGCCCGGAGTTTATAATATTGCCGACTATCGTCTTGAAGATGTGATCACAACAATCGACGCTTCAGTCCGGAACCGCTTTGTGCAGGCAGTTACGGGAAAATTCCGGCGTTACCCGGACTGGGAACAGATGCGCGATTCGATCCGCGAATGGTGTGAAAGCGGTTTTTCACTCGTTGAAGCGGCGCGGCGGCTTCACGTACACCGCAATACGCTGATTTACCGCCTTGACAAGCTCGATAAAGAATCCGGACTGGACTTGAAAGATTTCCGCACCTGCCTTAATCTTTATCTGGCCCTGGTGATGGATCAGTATGTAGGCCCGGCCGTGCAGGAAAAGGATCTTTAGTCAAAACGAAAGGGGTATTGGGCAGAATGTATCTTGCAAAAATGGCATCGCATGAGTTTGCACAGGCTGTCTCCGATGATCTGCTGGCCCTGGTGCCGCTTGGAAGCACAGAACAGCATGGCTCTATCGGTCCGCTCGGGACAGATTTTGCCATTCCGGAGGAAATGGCGCGGCGCCTAGAAGAGCGTTTTGGAGACAGGATTGTGGTTCTTCCGGTTATGCCCTATGGCGTGAGTCCGATTCATTCGCATTTTGCAGGCACAATCGACATCGGTTCGGAAACGCTTCAGACGGTGATGACACGCATTGCCGAAAGTCTGATGAACTGCGGCGTGAGGCGTTTTGCCTTTCTCAACGGGCACGGCGGCAACGATCACGCGCTTGAAGCGGCGTGCCTGCGGATTTTTGACTGCGGCGGACTCGGTGCGATTCTTGACTGGTGGACAATCGCAAGGCAGCTTTCGCCTGAGTGGGGCGGCGGCCACGGCGGCGGACAGGAAGCGGCTGTCATGATGGCTGTACACCCCGACTGGGTTCACAAGGAAAAGAACTTTATTCCTGAGGAGATCTGTTCGCTGACGCCGGAACTGAAAAGCACCTACGGCAATGCCACATCCTTCAGAGGCGCCACGGTGAAAATCATCCGCCGCGTCGAGGATTTTTCAAAGACAGGAACTTTCGGCGGCGGAAATGACAGCTGCGCGAAGGCGGAGCCGGAGTGGGGCCGGCAGATTTTTGAAGGAACCTTAAAATACCTGGCAGATTTCATTGAGGAGTTCCTCAAGGCGCCGCTGCCGTCAGAAAAGTAATCCGCCTGTTTCAGAAAATGCAGACCGCGCCCTTCTTCTGCAGAAGCGGCGCGGTCTGATTATTCCGCGGAATGAAGCGTCAGAATGGTGATTTCAGCCGGATCATTGATCCGCATGGGAAACCCGTTCCACAGGGATGTTCCCGGGCTGGTGAACAGCTGCATTCCGTTCACGCTGTACCAGCCTCTGACATAGCCGTTGTTGAATTTTGCCACGATTTTATCGAGCAGCGGCAGCATGCCGCCGTGAGTGTGCCCTGAAACCTGCAGGACAATGCCGGCGCGGGCACTTTCCGGTGCGGTATCAGGGCGGTGTGCCAGAAGTATTACCGGCACCCCGGCCGGCGCGCCTTTCAGCGCTTTGGCAAGATCGGGACTTTCGTAGCCGTACCGGCCGCCCTGCGGGTCGGGAGTGCCGGCAATCACAAGGCGTCCGTTTCCGGCTGAAAGAACTGCATGCTGATTTTCAAGAATTCTGATGCCGAATGATTCCAGCTCTTTTTTCCACTGAGAGTACCCTGAGTAATATTCGTGGTTGCCCGAAGTTCCGTAAACGCCCAGCGGAGCTTTGAACTGCGAAAGCGGTTCAAGATCGCTGCGGCGCTGGCTGACAAGACCGTCGACAAAATCCCCTGGCATCAGGACAAGGTCAGGCTTCTGCGCGTTGGTTCTGCTGACAACAGCCTGAATGAAAGACCGTCGGTTTGATGCGCTGCAGTGCAGGTCGGCAAGCACGGCAGCAGTTTTGCCGTCAAAACCGCGGGCCAGCCCGGGCAGAGTCACGTCATAATGCTTCACGTCGGGTACGCGGTAAGCCTGCCAGGTTCCCCATGCGGTCAGGACAGCAGAAACTGCCATGACTGCTGCCGCTGCGTCTGCAGAAGGGAAGGGGCGGCGCAGAAAGATCTTCCAGAGTAGATGGATGCTGTCTTTGAATACGAGCAGAAACAGCGACATCACCAGAAAATTGTACAGCAGAGAGCCGGTAATGACGACACTTCTCGGCAGATCGGGCGCGAAGAACATGCCGCCGCCGATCTTCTGAAAAATCCGGTCTTTGAACGAGGCTGCCAGCAGTAGGGCGGCAAGACAGAACTTGACAGGCAGGGACAGTTTCAGCGGCCAGATCATACTGGCCGTGTCATAAAGAAAAATGATAATTGAAATTGCCAGAAGAAGACGCATGAAGCAAAACCTCCGGTACAGTGAAAATAAATCTTTGCACGAAATATTACCACAGAATTCTGTTTACATAGAACAAAGGCATCAGCATAAATATTTTACTTTCCTGTTTTTGTGAAAGACGGCACTGCAGAATGCCGCTGAATGCAACGGCATTCTGCAGTGCGGGAGAACGAGGGAAGATAATTCTGCTGCGCCGGCTCTGGACGCGTTCTGCCCGATGTGATAAAATTAAAAGCTGTAAGTGAGTATTTAACACTTGAGGAGGGTTCTGTAAACGATGAAGAAATACTTTCATGTAATTCCCCTGCTGGCCGCGGTATTCTTCGCCCTTGCCGGCGCGGCCTGCGCCGCAGAGAAAATCGGCGTTGCCAATATGCAGCAGGTTCTTATCAATCACCCGAGCTTTGAGCAGGTTTCAAAGCGCATTGAGGCAATGTACCGCGCCAAGGAGCAGGAACTGAAGACTTCGCTTGATAAGGTGACGGACAAGAAACAGGGCGCGCAGATCATCCAGAAAAAGCGTCAGGAAGCGGCTCAGGAAGAAACCAAGCTGAAGGACACTATTTACAAGGAAATCCGCGCTGCTGTGCGCACAGTTGCCAAGAACAAGGGCATTACAGTGGTTCTTGACAGCGTTGCCGTCATGTTCGGCGGAGAGGACATCACGCAGGATATAATCAAGGAACTCAAGAAAAAGAAATAGTTCTTTACCGCAGGGGGACCGCCGCACGGCGGTTCTCCTTTCTTTTTTTATTTTTCCCGCCGGCCGGTGCTAAGAAGCCGCGTTTGTTGTATGATAGGAAAAACAATGAATCTTGAATTTAATGGAGGCATGGACTATGGCTGAAATTGCGCTTTCAGTTGTGCAGGCAGAATTTCCCGAAGACTGCAACGTTATTGTGGGACAGAGCCATTTCATCAAAACGGCAGAAGATCTTTACGAGGCAATGGTCACTTCCTGCCCCGGCATAGAATTCGGCATCGGATTCTGCGAGGCTTCAGGCGACCGCAAGATCCGCTATGAGGGCAACAATCAGGAAATGGTGGACCTGGCGGTGAAAAACGCTGAAAAAATTGCCTGCGGACACACGTTTTTCATTGTAATGCGCAAGGCTTACCCTATCAATGTGCTTGACCGCATCAAGAGCGTGCAGGAAGTCTGCCGTGTCTTTGCCGCAACGGCCAATCCCCTGCAGATCATTGTGGCCCAGACTACTCAGGGGCGCGGCATCGTCGGCGTGGTTGACGGCTTTCCGCCTGTGGGCGTTGAAACCGCTGAGGACATTGAAGCGCGCCGCAGCCTTCTGAGCAAAGTCATCGGCTACAAGCGCTGAGCTGCTTTCCACGGCGTCATGGCAAAAAAGGAAGGGAAGCGCTACTGCTGCATTGAATGCGGCTATGTTTCCATGGTTTACACAGGCAGATGTCCCAACTGCGGGGCCTGGGGCACCATGGAGGAAGAAATTCCCGTCGCGCCGTCAGCCGCCGGCGAGGGCAAGGCCAGGATTCTGACTTCTCAGAGCATCAGCACGCTTGAGCCGCCTGAAAGGCTTTCTTCGGGCTTCGGCGAGCTCGACCGCGTCCTCGGAGGCGGCTGGGTGCCCGGCGGCGTTGTCCTTCTTGGCGGCCAGCCGGGCATCGGAAAGTCCACGCTGCTGCTGCAGGTCTGCGGGCACATATCAGAGGCGGGGCGTAAAGTCCTTTACATTTCGGGCGAGGAGTCGCCCTCTCAGCTTGGACTGCGTGCCCGGCGGCTGAAGGTCCTGCACGAAGGGCTTGATGTATGCTGCCACACTGTGATTGATGACGCCCTGCAGCTTGTCAAGAATCACAGCCTCGTGATTGTTGACAGCGTTCAGGCGATGAGAACCACACAGGCAGACGGATGGCCCGGAACGCCCACGCAGGTGCGCGCTGTGGCTCAGGTCTGCGTGAACTACGCGAAAGAGCACGGTGTTCCCATGGTGCTGGTGGGGCATATTACCAAGGAAGGGCGGATCGCCGGGCCGATGCTTCTTGAGCACATGGTAGATGCCGTTGTCATGTTCTCCGATGACAATTCGTCAGTGTACCGGACCCTGCGCGCCAGTAAAAACCGTTACGGCGGCACCGATGAGATGGGAATTTTTGAAATGCACAGCGACGGCCTGGCTGAAGTGCCTGATCCCAGCTATCTTTATTGGAACAAATCAGACGGGGCTGCTTCAGGGGTTGTAATGACCGTTCTCATGGAAGGCTCGCGTCCGCTTGTGGCCGAAATACAGGCTCTGGCCGGTGAAAGCAGCTTTGCATATCCCCGGCGTGCCGGCATCGGCGTGGGTGCCAATAAAATGAGCATGCTGCTCGCTGTGCTGCAGAGCCGCTGCGGGCTGCCGTCCGGGCGCGAAGACATGTACTGCAACGTGGCCGGCGGACTTGAAATTCACGATCCGGCTGCTGACCTTGCTGTGGCGGTTTCCATGGCTTCGGCGCTGACAGGACGGAGCACTCTGCCTGAAACCTGCTTTATCGGTGAGGTCGGGCTTGCGGGTGAAGTCCGGCCGGTTTCCGGACTGGCACAGCGTCTGCGCGAGGCATCGCGCCTCGGATTTAAAAATGCAGTGATCAGCTCAAGGGAAGAAGTCCCCGCGCACGACCGGCCGCTGAAACTGATACCGGTCATGTCGGCTGCGGAGGCTCTGAGCCGTGCTCTTGTGCAGGAAGATAAATTTTCAAAAAATTAAGTTCATCACGCTTAAAAACTGCTATAATCAATCTGTTTTTCACAGGAATTTTTTGCAGCGGGAGGACACAGTCAATGGATTATGATTTCAGGTCAATAGAGAAAAAATGGCAGACCTACTGGGACGAACACAAGACGTTTAAAGTGACGGAAGACCCTTCGTTTGCACCCGACAAACGTCTTTATGTGCTCGATATGTTTCCTTATCCTTCGGGCGCAGGACTCCATGTGGGCCATCCGGAAGGCTATACAGCCACTGATATTTATTCGCGTTTTATGCGGATGAACGGGTATAATGTCCTCCATCCCATGGGCTTTGATTCTTTCGGACTGCCGGCTGAAAATTATGCGATCAAGACAGGCACTCATCCTAAAATCACCACTGAAAAGAATATCGAAGTTTTCCGCCGTCAGATCAAATCGCTGGGCTTCAGCTACGACTGGGACCGCGAAATCTCGACCTGCACGCCCGAATATTATAAATGGACCCAGTGGTTTTTCCTTCAGATGTATAAAAAAGGACTGGCTTATGAGGCACAGATCCCCATTAACTGGTGCCCGTCGTGCAAAACAGGCCTTGCAAATGAAGAAGTCAAAGAAGGCCACTGCGAACGCTGCGGCTCTCAGGTGTACCGCAGAAACCTGCGTCAGTGGGTGCTGAAAATCACTGATTACGCCGAGCGCCTTCTCGAGGACGTTGACAAGCTGGACTGGCCGGAGCCGGTAAAAATTATGCAGCGCAACTGGATCGGCAAGAGCGTGGGCGCCGAAGTGAATTTCCCCATTGACGGCCACAGCGAGTCGATGGAAATTTACACGACCCGCCCTGACACGCTCTTCGGCGTGACCTACATGGTGCTTTCACCTGAACATCCGCTGGTGAAGAAAATTACAACGCCCGAGTGCCGCGAGGCCGTCGAAAAATATGTGCATGAAGCTGCGCTCAAGTCTGATCTGGAGCGTACTGATCTGAACAAGACCAAAACAGGTGTTTTCACAGGCGCATATGCTGTCAGCCCTGTCAACGGCGCAAAAGTCCCCATCTGGGTATCTGATTATGTCCTGATTTCCTACGGCACAGGCGCCATCATGGCTGTGCCGGCGCATGATTCCCGCGACTGGGAATTCGCTAAGAAATTCCATCTGCCCATAATTCCTGTCATTGACGGCGGGGCAGAGACGGACGTGCAGAAGGCAGTCTACGAAGGCGACGGTCCGCACATCAACTCTGGGTTCCTGAACGGGATGAACGTTCCCGACGCAATAGCCGCCATGGATGACTGGCTTGAAGCCCGGCATGTGGGAAAAAAGGCAGTCAGCTATAAACTCCGTGACTGGATTTTCTCACGCCAGCGCTACTGGGGCGAGCCTATCCCGCTGATCCACTGCCCGCACTGCGGCACAGTCCCCGTGCCGGAGGATCAGCTGCCGCTGCGCCTGCCCGACGTGCAGAAATATGAACCGACAGGCACCGGCGAATCGCCTCTGGCCAACGTACCGGAGTGGGTGAACTGCACCTGCCCCGTGTGCGGAGGTCCTGCCAAGCGCGAAACAAACACCATGCCCCAGTGGGCAGGGTCGTGCTGGTATTTCCTTCGCTATCTTGACCCCCACAACGACAGAGAATTTGCAGCCAGAGACAAAATTGAATACTGGATGCCCGTTGACCTGTACGTGGGCGGCGCTGAACACGCTGTTCTGCATCTGCTGTATTCACGTTTCTGGCACAAGGTTCTTTTCGATCTTGGTCTCGTAAATACTGACGAGCCGTTCATGAAACTTGTCAATCAGGGAATGATCACCTCGTTTGCCTATCAGCGGCCCGACAAGTCGCTGGTGCCGGTTGATCAGGTAGAGGAGACTTCGCCGGGCGTTTACGTTGAAAAGGGAACTCAGAACCGTCTCGAGCGCGTGATCGCCAAAATGTCAAAATCACTGAAAAACGTGATCAACCCGGATGAAATTGTCCAGAACTACGGCGCTGACAGCCTGCGCCTTTATGAGATGTTCATGGGGCCGCTGCAGATGTCGAAGCCGTGGTCAACGCAGGGACTTCAGGGTGTGCACCGTTTCCTGCAGAAAGTCTGGAAAGTCTGCACAAAGCCCCTGAACGACGGTCCCATGCCTGAAATGCTGGTACGTCTGCTCAACAAGACTGTCAAAAAGGTCACTGAGGACACACGCAGCCTGAACTTCAACACGGCTATTTCTCAGATGATGGTGCTTATCAACGAAGCCGGTAAGTATGACTGCTGCTACCGCGGCATGGCTGACCCGTTTGTGCGCATGCTTTCATGCTATGCGCCCCATATGGGCGAAGAACTGTGGAGCCTGCTGGGGCACGAACCGAGCGTTTCCAAGGCTGAATGGCCGCACTATGACGAAAAGCTGGCAGCTGACGAGATGGTAACCATTCCTGTGCAGTTCAGCGGCAAGGTCAGAGTAAAACTTCAGCTACCCGCCGGACTTGATAAGGATGCCCTGCTGGAGGCTGTTCTTGCTGATGAGGCAGTGAAAGCCCGCCTTGAGGGACATACGGTTATCAAGACAATTGTGGTGCCCGGAAAGCTGGTCAACCTGGTGGTGAAGTAAAATGCCTGAGCTGGTGCTTATTGCGGCTCCCGCAGGCGCACAGCCCCGTCTGCGCCGTGAAGCTCTGGCGCAGCTTGAGAAAAAAGGCTACAGTCTTGACAGACGCCTTGACACAGCCGTATGGTCCGATCTTTTTGACGAAGCCATAACGCCCGGGCTGTTTGCGTCGCAGCGCGTTTTTGAGATTGACGACGGAAAGTCGCTCGGCCCTCTGCCGCAGGAATATCAGAACCGGATTGAGAGAAGCGGCGCTGATGCTGTTTTTCTGATCATTTCCGAAAAACCTCTGCAGAAAGAGCTGGGCGCTGCCTACAAACTGGCACACGTCGTTGATTACGAGCCGGCCCCGTACTGGCCAAGCCAGCGCGTCGGCTGGCTTCAGCGCCTTGCACGCGAAAAGGGCTGTGCCATGGACGCCGCTGCGGCCGGTCTTCTGGCTGAATGGATTGAGGATGAGGAGGAACTTCGCGCGGAGGTTGAAAAGCTGGCTCAGGCAGCTGAAAAAAAACGCATTACCGCGCAGCTGGTCAGAGAACTTTCCATGGATGAAGGCGGCAAGGCCATGCTTAACCTTCTTGATGCCCTTGCCAGGGGCAGCGTGCCGGATGCGCTGAAAAACATGGCAGAGCTTCGCGAGGATGACGAACTGATTCCTGTATTGTCCGCAGTTCACAAGCGCGTACGCAGCGCATGCCTGACGGCCTGTCTTGGAGACGGGGCGGCCCAGGCGCTCAAACTGACAAACTTTCAGGCCAGAACGGCCCGGGCCATGGCAGGCATTTACGGCAGAACGCTTTTGTCTGCTTGGCTTGCCGAACTGCTGCGCCTTTCCTGGACGGAGCGGAACGGCGAGGGCACAGGCTGGGAAGGATTTGAAAACCTCACGCTTTCCGTGATGTCGCGCATTCCCCGGCGGTGATTTTATTCAAGACAAAAAGCGCCGTAAGGTGACCGCACAGATCACCTTACGGCGCTTTTGCTATGCCGTTTATAAATTGACTTACTTGGCCTCGGCGGGGGCTGCGGAAGCGGAGAGGGCTTTCACCTTCGCGGTCATCAGCGCCTTTTTGCGGGCAGCTGTGTTGCGATGGATTACGCCTTTCACAACGGCCTTGTCAAAAACGGACTGGGCAGCGTTGAGGCTTGCTGCAGCTGCCTCGGCATCGCCTTTTTCAGCTTCGGCAAGGACTTTCTTCAGAGCTGTTTTGCAGCGGCTCTTCCAGAAACGGTTGTAAAGACGGTTTCTCTCAGAAGTGCGGACACGCTTTATAGCGGACTTCTTGTTGGGCATTTTATACTTCACCTCCTCCGATTAAACAGTAAGCATTCTACCACGATTTATGGTACATTCGCAACAGACGAATGATATTTTACCAGAAAAATTGTAAAATGGTGATGTTCAGCTGATTTCGCGGCAGAATTAAAACGCTGAAATTTCTGAATGTCCTCTTATTCTATCAGAAAATAACGGTGATTGCATGAAAGATTTTTTTGGACCCGACGGGATTCTGAAACAGCGTCTCTCTCATTTCGATTACAGACCGCAGCAGGAAGCCCTTGCCGGAAAGATTGAAGATTTTCTTCAGTCAGACCAGCACATCCTTGCGGCAGAAGCACCGACGGGGATTGGTAAAACTTATGCCATGCTGATTCCGGCCATGCTCTGGGCGGTGGATCATAATGAAACCGTCCTTGTGCTGACCTCGGGCATTACACTGCAGGAGCAGCTGATCAGCAAGGACATTCCGGCACTGCTTGATGCCATGGGAATGGACCTTCCATACGGTTTGCTGAAAGGCAGGGGAAATTACGCCTGCCTGCGCAGGGCACGTGAGATCGGCCAGGAAGGTTTTCTTGATTTCGGCGGCGACCGCGGCCGTGCTTCCCGCGATATCAGTTCCTGGCTTTACAGCACGGAAACGGGTGACCTGAGCGAGCTGGCTCTGCCGGACAGTCACCCCGCCAGGGAGCGTATTGCCTCGTCTTACCTGACTTGTCTGGGAAATCAGTGTCCCTGCCGCGACCACTGCTTCTACGCAAAAGTTATCCGCGACGCCCAGCACTGGCGTATTGTAGTGGCGAATTACCATGTGTTTTTTTCTTATGTGCTGGCCCAGAAAAAGCCTTTCCCGGTTTCCTACGGCCTTGTGCTGTGTGACGAGGCCCATAAAATGGAAGACGCTGCCCGCTCTGTCATGCAGGTGGGAACCAGTGAGCGCGACTGGCAGAGACTGCTGCGCCGCGCTCCGGCACTTGACAGAACCGAGACTGCACTGCTGCGCGGTCTCGGAGAAACGCCGTCAGGATTTGCCTCTAAAGTGGCGAACATCGGCAGACTTTCTTCCGGCCTTTTCGGCAGTATTGCCGCAAAACTGCCTGACGGACGAAGCTTCACCGAATTTCCGGATGAACTGAAAAGTGCTGCCGCAGAACTTATCGATCAGTGCGACACGGTGATACACGAACTTTCCGACCTGCATGAATCTGCGGCTGCATCGGGAGTTTTCAGCGGAACATCACTTGACGAGGGCGGAAAAATATCTGTCTGGAACAGCGAGCTGGCAGAATACCGCGACTCGCTCAGATGGTGCAGCAGCGTCAGCAGCTACCCCCAGTGGGCGTACTGGCGCGAGGGAAACTCACTGAAAAGTTCGTGTGTCACCGGAAGCGACCTGATACCGCAGGCTTTCGACGATGAAAATGTCAAAGTGATCGCGCTTTCAGCGACTCTGACTGTGGATCGTTCCTTTGAATACTGGGCGGGGGAGACAGGAATGATGCCTGATCAGACGCTGGTATTTGATTCTCCCTTTGACCTTCCCCGGCAGATGGAAGTTGACGTAGTAGATCTCGGAATGCCCGTTATCGCGGAAAAGTATGCTGATGCGGTTTCACGCGTGTGCCGCAGGTATGCGCGCGCAAACGGAGGCGCGACTCTGATACTGCTTTCATCGCGTAAGCTTCTTGCGGCGGTTTCAGAATACCTGAAAAAGAACGCCGGCGATGACAATCTGAATATACTCGTTCAGGGCGATCTTCCGAGAACCGAACTTCTTGAGCTCTTCAAGGAGAAGGAACGCAGCGTTCTCGTGGGAATGGCCTCGTTCCGCGAGGGTATTGATGTTCCCGGCGAAGCGCTGACGCAGGTGATCATCGACAGAATTCCCTTTCCTCATCCTGATGATCCGGTCGGGGCTGCGCGGGCAAAGCTGGAGGGTTCGGAAAATTTCATGAAAGTCGTGCTTCCTGCGGCAAAAATGCAGCTGCGTCAGGCTGCCGGCAGGCTTGTCCGTTCACCGGAAGATCATGGAAAAGTCGTTATACTTGACGGCCGTGTCATCAACAGGCCGAACTGGAGAATTTTAGAGAGCCTGCCGCGCGTTCCGATAAAAAAGTTTCGGCTGAGCAAAACTGAATTTTAAAGTTGGCATATTTACAACCGCCCCTAAAATGTGTTATAGTTCGAGGGCTGAATTAAATTGTCCGGTGTGCCGCATATGCCGGGCTTACTCATGTAGGAGGTGTACAGAATGAAGCAGACATTTCAGCCTCACGTCAGATCGCGCAAGAGGGGAATGGGCTTCCTTGCCCGTTCTAAATCTCACGGCGGACGCGGTGTGCTTGCAGCACGTCGTGCCAAAGGCCGCAAGCGTTTGGCTGTTTAACAGAAGAGCCTTGGTTTTCCCTTATCCCGCTTCATTACGGCTTAAACAGGGCTGGGAATACGACACATTATTCCGCACCGGCAGTCGTTTAAAAGGCAGGCTGGTGCGGTTATTGTTTGTTAAGGCACCCGATGGAAGAACGCGCTTTGCCATGGCTGTGGGCAAAAAAATGGCGAAGGCGCATCTGCGGAACCGAGGCAGACGAATGCTGAAAGAATCGGTGCGCCGCTTGTACCCGTGGATTCAGGACGGCTGGTGGTTTGCGCTGATGCTCAGCGAAAGAGGACTGTCTGCCAGGGCAGACGAGATCTACAGGGATCTCGGCGCAGTTCTGAAAAGCAGAGGGCTGATGAAAGATGACTGGCCGGGTCCTGTCTGGTATCAGTAAAATCTCTGTGTCTTTCTGCATTGCCCTTATAAAAGGCTATAAGCGTTATATTTCACCGATGCTTGGACATCACTGCCGCTTTTATCCAACCTGTTCAAGTTATGCGATTGAGGCCCTGAAAACACACGGGCTTTTTAAAGGACTGGCGCTGACAGTCTGGAGACTGCTTCGCTGCGGCCCGTGGTGTGAGGGCGGCTTTGATCCTGTGCCGCCGAAAAAAACTGACAGAAAGTGATTTGACAGAACTGACAATAAAACTGGGTAGGTGAATTGATTTTGTGGCAAGCTGCTGGAGAATACCTTTATAAGTTCCTGCATTTACTTTACGAACTGCTTGGCAACAACTGGGGACTGGCCATTGTGGCAATGACGGTGATTGTCCGTCTGATCCTGCATCCCCTGAACGCAAAACAGATGCGCAGCATGCAGCAGATGCAGCGTCTTCAGCCGCGGCTGAAAGTCCTGCAGGAAAAGTACGCTGACGACCGCGACACACTGAGCCGTGAGACCATGGCGCTGTACAAGGAGAATCATGTGAACCCCGCTTCGGGATGTCTGCCTCTCCTGATTCAGCTGCCGATTCTGATACTTCTTTTCAACGTACTGCGCAACACATCATTCAACGGCGCATCGTTCCTCGGCATTCCGCTTGAAGGCACTGTGCTTTCTACACTCGCTCAGGCGACGGGCTTTGAAGGCGATCCATTGAAGGCAGGTTTCATGGCTGTATGCCGTTCAGTCGCGGCACATCCGTCAGGACTTGCCAATGTAGGCACATACCTGCCGATTACCATTCTTCTGGTGCTGATCATCGCGCTGACATGGCTTCAGCAGAAAATGAGCTCTCAGGGCAATGAGCAGATGGCGGGCATGAACATCTTTATGCCCATCTTCATGGGATTTATCTGCCTCTCCATGCCCGGAGGACTGACGCTGTACTGGATGCTCTCATCCCTTTTTGCTGTAATCCAGCAGTGGTACACCATCAGGACTGTTGCTAAGGAAGAGCCGCCGACACTGTTCAAGGAAAAACCCCGCGAGGGCGTCAAGGCTGAAAAGGCTGAGTATACGCCGCGCCCGGCGAAAAAAGAACCTAAGCCGGCACCGCGCAGGGAAAACTATGATATACCGTCGGCCGGTTCTGCGTCGAAAAAAGACGCTGAGTACGACGATTTTGATTCATTTATCCCGCGCAGACACAAGTAAAACGGCTTTGTAAGGAGGTCCAGCACCGTGGATAACAATACTGCTTCTCAGAACGATGAAGTTCTTACTCTGGAAGTTTCCTCCGAAGAGGAAGCACGCCGTCAGGCTGCAGCTCACTGGGGAATCCCTGAAGACCAGGTCGTTCTGAATGTGATTGAAGAAGGAAAGGCTTTCTTCGGCCTTTTCGGCAGAAAAATGAAAATCGAAGCACGCCGGACTGTGCCTCAGACTGAAGAAAGCCCTGCCCCGGCAGAGAAGGCTGAAGACAAAGGCGCGGACAGCGATTTTGCCGTGCTTCTGAAGCGCGTTCTTGCAGCTGCGGGCCTTGAACTTGAAATAAACGTACTTTCAGACGGCTCCGTCAACCTTTCAGGCACGGACAGCCGGATACTTCTTGCCGGCCATCACGGCGAAGGATTGAAAGCCCTTGATTATCTTGTCAACCTGATGGCCCGCAACAACGGGCCGGTGCCGCATGTACGCATTGACTGCGAGGGGTTCCGCCGCAAGCGCGAAAAAGAACTTGAACGCATTGCCATGGATGCGGCCAAGGAAGCCATGAAAACGCGCCGGACTGTTTATCTTCAGCCCATGACAAGCTGGGAACGCCGTATTGTCCATCTGACGCTGAAAGAGAGCACCAATGTGGAGACTCATTCAGTCGGCGTCGAGCCGGGCCGCAAAGTGGCAGTCCGGCTGATCGGCAGCAGGCCTGACCGCCGTGAGCGCAGTGAAGCGGCCGGCCGCGGCGGAAATGGCTCCTGGGGCCGGAGCGGGCGTTCAGGCAAAAACCATTCTCCGCGCCGCCGCCGCAGACCGTCTGCTTCTGAAAGACGGACAGTCGGGACTGCTGCGGAGCAGAGCACAGCTGCAGAAAGTATTCCGCACGAAACAGAAGAACAGGCATAAAAAAGGCTCCTGCCCGGAAAACTTCCGGACAGGAGCTTTTTTTAATCATTCTGCTGTGAAGACGGAGCCATTCTCTTAAATGCTGTTTTTGCCCGCCGCACCGCTCTGTCCTTCGCTGCGGCGTTTAAAGACTTTGCAATCGCATCGATATTTTCCTGCGCATTCTTATTGCCTGAAAGGCGGGACAGTTCAAACCAGAACATCGCTTCTTCGCTGTCAGGTTCAGTGCCGTCGCCGTTGGCATACATCACACCCAGGTTGTACTGCGCTTCCCGGTTGCCTGCCATGGCCGAGCGGATAAACCATTTCCGGGCTTCTTCGAAATCTTTCCTGGTGCCGTCGCCGTTTTTGTTCATCCAGGCGACGTTGTACCACGCAGAAACGTTGCCCTGCTCAGCAGCCCTTTTGAAAAAGCTGTACGCTCTGACATGGTCCTCTTTTACAACAGTGCCCGTATAATACATAACGCCCAGACGGAACTGCGCGTTAGCGTCGCTGTTTCTTGCTGCATCCTCGTACCATTTCAGAGATTCGGAGGCGGATTTTTTAACGCCGCGTCCGTGTTCGTACAGCCAGCCGAGCGCGTACATTGCCTCAGCGCAGCCGTTCTGAGCCGCCTTTTCGCACCAGTAAAGCGCTTTCCGTTTGTCCTGCTTCACGCAGACTCCATTGTCGCAGATCTTGGCGAATATCATCTGTGCGTCTGCAAAATCTGCCTCGGCGGAAATCCGCAGCAGATTCAGCGCTGTATCGATTCTTGCACGGTCATTTTTTGCGCGCCGGAACAGCAGCACCGCCAGATCCTTCATGGCAGGCGCATCGTTCTGAAGAGCCGCAGCGCTGTAGAAACTCATCGCTTTGTGAATGTTCTTTTCCACGCCGATGCCGGTTTCATAAAGAATTCCAAGTTCACGCTGGGCCTGAGCGTAGCCGCCGTCTGCAGCACGCCGCAGAAACAGCATGCCCCGGGAGAAGTCAATGGAGCCCGCAAGCCCCCACTCGGTCAGCCGCGCGCGCATCAGCTGGGCCTGCACACATCCCTGAGCGGCATATTTGTCAAGCAGCGGAAGAATAGCCCTGTATTCCCGTGTGTGATTGGGCGCCAGAGCCCTGTGACGGTTGTAAAGCCGCAAAGCCCGCGGATAATCGTGCTGGCGGTCAATAACCATGATTGCCAGCGCGTGATATGGAACCGGATTTGCTGTACCGCTGTCAGTCAGTTCGGATAAAATTTTTTCGGCTTTTTCTGTGTTGCCTTCAAACCAGCAGATGAGTCCTTTTTCAACCGCAATATCCGTCTCCGCGTCATGCAGCGAAAGCTGCGCTGACACGCAGGCTGGAAGCGGCAGAAATACGCACAGTGCAGCCAGCATGGCAAGATAGTATTTTCTCATGGAACACCCCTCAATCAGGTTGACAAAAACAGCAGAAATTTTATCTGGATTTCTGTTCTATTCTATTTGGAATTATAATTGTACCACATTGCTTCAAGACTGGTGTCTGATGTTGAATGCCGTCTCTGAATTTTCCGGAGGATTACATGAAAAAGCTGCTTTATAAAATGCCCTGCGGCGGCGGACTTTTAAGAGGAACGGTCATTGCGCGCCCGAACCGTTTTGTGACAGAGGCAGAAGTTAACGGGCGCAGGGCATCGTGTTATCTTGCCAATCCCGGCAGGCTGTGGGAACTGATTTATCCCGGGGCGGAAATACTTGTCACGCCGTCAGGCGGTTCCACGGATTATACGGCGCTTGGGGCGCGGACGTCCCGCGGAGAGATCGTGCCTCTTCACACACAGAAAGCCAATGATCTTGCCGCGGCGCTGGTCCAGGCAGGCAGAATTCCCGGGCACGGAAAAGCACGTGTGAAACGGCGTGAGGTGGCCGTGGGGGACAGCCGCTTTGACTTCCTGCTCAGCGAGAGCGGCGTGGATCTTTATATGGAAGTGAAATGCTGCACGCTTTTTGCAGGACGCGGAGCCTATTTTCCCGATGCGCCGTCAGCGCGTGCTGTGCATCACGTGCGCCGTCTGCTGCAGATGAGCCTGAACGGAATCAGGACGGCCGTGCTTTTTATCGTTAATTCTGATGTGCCGGAATGGTTTGCACCGGACTGGCACACAGATCCTGAATTTGCTGCCGCTCTTGCCGAAGCTGAAGGCAAAGTGGAATTGATTCCCGTTTCTGTTCACTGGAATGAAGACCTTTCTGTGGACCCTGAAGTAAAACGTCTCCCTCTGAAACTGAAGACGCCCTGCCGTGAAAACAGAGATTCAGGATACTGTCTTGCTGTAATCGAAAATGACGGGCTTTTCTGGTGTCTTCTTCAGAGAAGCACGCATCTGGGAAGAGATCTGAGACGCTGGCAGCGGCGCCGGACACATCCTCAAAACAAAACAGAAATGCTCCGTTATGAAGGAAAGTTATTGTCAGTAATCCCTTTTAGAACTGTAAGTTTTAATGATATGGAGATGATTTCTGTATTAGATATTATGATGGATAAAAAAATGACAGAAACTGATGGGATGTGGATGGGTGTATTCAGGAATAATCCTGTTTTATGGCAGCCTTTTACAGAATTTATATTGAAAGAGCGTTTCATACGTTATGATGTAAAATTTTCTTCGGAATAAAACAAGTCCTGATAAAAATTTTAGTTTTTTTATGATGCCCCGAAATTTTAGCGTAAATGAAAAAATGCTCGTTTTTGCCTGTATATGCAGATGAAATCTCATTAGAGTTATTATGAAACTGAGCAGGCAATTCTTTATGTGATATATTTATGCTGAAAGAGGTGAAATTTTTAAATATATTTTTTCATCAAAATTACTCTTGAGATAATGTGAATTTTATCTCATAATGCCTCCAGGTAATGTGAACTCTGCACAACTTTCTGCCCGAAGTTTGTGCAAAGTGGCAATAACTCACATATGCCGCCAGCTGCGCCGAAGGCGCGCTGGCCGTACCGCACATTTTAAGGGAGGTTATTTTATGGAGCAATTTATGGATCAGCTGACCGGTCTTGTGACCCGCGCAAACAGCTTCCTCTGGGGACTTTATTGTTTAATTCCGCTGCTTTGCGGCACAGGGCTTTATTTCACATTGAGATTGAAATTTGTGCAGGTTCGTAAATTCGGCCGTGCCTGCAAACAGGTTTTCGGCAACCTTACCCTTTTTGGAGAGCGTGCAGGCAAGGAAGGCATGAGCTCATTCCAGGCCCTTGCAACTGCCATTGCGGCTCAGGTGGGTACCGGCAATCTGGCCGGTGCGGCTACAGCCATTGCCCTTGGCGGTCCCGGTGCTATTTTCTGGATGTGGATTGCGGCTTTCTTCGGCATGGCGACAATTTTTGCCGAAGCGGTTCTGGCACAGACCTACAAGAGCAAGGACGAAAAAGGTCAGGTTGTCGGCGGCCCTGCATACTACATTTCTGAAGGACTTCACTGCAAGCCCCTGGCAATTTTCTTCTCAATCGCCATTATTATCGCTCTTGGCTTTATCGGCAACATGGTGCAGTCCAATTCCATCGCTGATGCTGTCAACAACGCTTTTGGCACCAACCGTCTGCTTGTCGGTGTAATCGTCGGCGTTATCTGCGCTTACGTGTTCTTCGGCGGAATGGGCCGCATTGCCTCTCTGACCGAGAAGATTGTCCCCATCATGGCAGGTCTGTACCTCATCGGCGGCCTTATCATCCTTGCCAAGGATTTCACTCAGATTCCTCACATGTTCTGGATGATCATTGACGGTGCGTTCGATCCCAAGGCCGCAACCGGCGGTCTGATCGGCGCGACAATGAAGGAAGCTATCCGCTACGGCGTTGCCCGCGGACTGTTCTCAAACGAAGCCGGCATGGGCTCCACGCCTCATGCACACGCAGTTGCAAAGGTCAACCATCCCGCTGAGCAGGGTTTTGCCGCCATTATGGGCGTGTTCATTGATACCTTTGTGGTGCTGAACATGACGGCGTTTGTAATTTTCGTGACCGGCGTGCTCGATGGAAAGACCAGCGGCATCACCCTGACCCAGAACGCGTTCAAAGCCGGACTCGGCAGCATCGGACTTCCGTTCGTCGCCGTCTGCATGTTCTTCTTTGCTTTCTCGACGATTATCGGCTGGTACTTCTTCGGCGAGCAGAACATCAAGTACCTGTTCGGCCACAAGGGACTTACTCCTTACCGCGTCATTGTCGTCCTTTTTGTTATCCTCGGCTCCGTGCTGAAGCTGAATCTTGTTTGGGAGCTTGCAGACTTCTTCAACGGAATCATGGTGTTCCCCAACCTGATCGCACTGATCGGCCTGGCAAAAGTTGTCTCCAAGTCGCTTGCTGATTTTGATGTTTATGACGAACAGCAGCGGCTCAAAGCCACCAAGTAATTTCAGCAATTAAAGCAAAGTCATGAGAACGTGCCCTGGCAGCAGGGCACGTTCTTTGCATTTTACAGAAAAGAATTTTCAGCGTATATTAAAAAGAACAGAGAGTTTTATACTGCGTTCTCTGATTTCTTTTCCGCAGAGGTTTATCATGAATATTGAAAAAATAACGGGCAGCAGACGGGTCAGTCTGGGGCAGATGCTCGATGCCAGGGAGCGCCGCGCCGAACGGCAGCGCCGGATGCTGCAGGCGGGTACGGAGTGCCTTGTAAGTTATACCTTGAATATGCCCGGTGAGATAAAACAGTTTCCGCTGGCACGTGCCTTTTTTGTGAAAGGGCTGGAGCGGCTGAAAAAAATCCTGCTCCGCGTCGGCGCTGATATAAAAGATGAAAAACTGTTTCTGGATGAAGCTACGGGCAGCGAGGCTCTGCTTGCAGTGGCACACAGCCCTGCAGAGGTGAAGATGGCGGCGTGTGCGATTGAAGAAAGCACGGCAGCCTCAAGGCTTTATGATCTGGATGTGCTTGATGCGGACGGGCAGAAAATTTCAAGAACACAGCTGGGACTGCCCGAAAGAAAATGTATTATCTGCGGCCGCCCTGTTATGGATTGTGCGCCGGCGCGTGTGCATTCTGCAGAAGAGCTGTCACATGCTGCAGTACGGCTGATGTATGACGACCTGGCGGCGGCTTTTGCGGAAAAAACAGCCGAGGCGGCACAAAAAGCCCTGCTGTATGAAGTCTGCGTTTCGCCTAAGCCGGGTCTAGTTGACCGGTTCAATAATGGTTCTCATCACGACATGAATTTTTACAGTTTCATTGACAGCGCCTGCGCCCTGCGCCCGTACTTCAGACAATGCGTGCTGATCGGGGCTGAAAACGCACAGCTTGAGCCGCAGAAGCTTTTCGGACTGCTCCGTGTGCCGGGCATGGAAGCAGAGCAGAGAATGTATGACGCTGACGGCGGAGTGAATGTCCATAAAGGAGCTGTTTTTTCGGTCGGATTAGTCTGTGCGGCGCGCGGCCGGCTCTGGAGCGGGGGAGAATCCGGCTGTGCTGAAAATATTATGGAAACCGTAAAGACCATGCTGAAGCGGGTCTGTGACGATTTCAGCTGCCCGGACGCATCGGCGGGACAGAAGATTTTTCATGAGTCAGGCGTGACTGGCATAAGAGGCGAAGCCGCCGCCGGTTTTCCCGCAGCGGCGGGGCTGGGGCTGCCTGTGTTTGAACAGCTGCTCAGCCAGGGCTGCACGGTCAACGACGCAGCGGCAGTCACTCTTCTTCATCTGATCTGCGTTGTGGACGACACCAATATGATAAAAAGATCCAGCTTGAAACGTTTCCGCGAAATCCAGCGGCAGATCGGCGATCTTCTTCAGGATGATCCAGTCCCTGCACCTGAAAAAACTGCAGCGCTGGACCGGCAGTTTATCGCGGAGAACCTGAGTCCGGGCGGAAGCGCCGATATGCTTGCACTGACGCTGCTGCTTCATTTTCTGCGTCCTTTTGAAAATGAAAAGTGTCCGGGCTGCAATACAACAGTGTGATTTTCAGCTGAGCTTAAAAGGAGGAGTGGTTCCATGGCTGTACTTGGAGCATTTGCCGTGCCGCATCCACCTATTATCATGCCAGAGATCGGCCGCGGCGAAGAACGGAAAATTGAGCTGACGTCAAAGTCGTACCGAGAGGCGGCACGGCGTGCGTGTGCCTTGAATCCGGATGTGTTTGTAGTTTTTTCGCCTCATACAGTTATGTATCTTGATTACTTTCACATTTCACCCGGGGCTTCTGCTCAGGGGGATTTCGGCGATTTCGGCCGTCCTGACGTGAAAGTTTCCGTAAAATACGATGAAGAGCTTGCAAAAGCCATAGCCGCAGAGGCTGCGGCCGACCATATCAGCGCCGGATTCCTTGGTGAAAGAAACAAAAAACTGGATCACGCCGTGATGATTCCTGTCAGGTATCTCCAGGAATTCAGTCAGGGCGTGCCCATCGTCAGAATCGGACTGTCAGGATTTCCGGCCATTGTACATTACCAGTTCGGCAAGGCCGTTGCCCGTGCCGTTGAAAAGCTGAACCGCAGAACCGTGATTATTGCCAGCGGAGACCTGTCACACAGACTGAAGCAGGACGGCCCCTACGGATTTGCAGAAGAAGGGCCTGTTTTTGACCAGCGGGTCATGAAAATCTTTAAAACCGGCGATTTCGGAGAACTTCTCGAATTTTCGCCGGAATTCTGCGATGCCGCTGCTGAGTGCGGCCTGCGTTCCTTTATCATGATGGCCGGCACCCTTGATGGCCGGGCCGTGAAAAGCGACGTGCTGAGCCATGAGGATACGTTCGGCGTGGGCTACGGTGTGGCCTGTTTTGAGCCGCAGGGCCCGGACGGGCAGCGTCATTTTGATCAGGTCTATCTTCGCAGAAAGCGGCGTGAACTTGATAAGACTGCGTCGAAAGAGGACCCCTATGTCCGTCTGGCAAGACTGGGCCTGGAGACGTACGTAAAAACAGGCCGCAGGGCGGAAATGCCTGATAATCTGCCGCCTGAGCTGAGCAGACGCCGCGCAGGCGTGTTTGTTTCTCTGAAGAAGGACGGGCAGCTCAGAGGCTGCATCGGGACCATATCAGCAGTGATGCCGTGTGTTGCCGAGGAGATTCTGCACAACGCCGTTTCGGCTGGGACAGAAGATCCGCGTTTCCCCGCGGTTACGGAAGATGAACTGCCATGGCTGGTATACGATGTGGACGTTCTTACAGACGCGGAACCCGCGGACCGCAGTCATCTTGACGTGAAGCGCTACGGCGTGATCGTCAGGTGCGGCGGGCGCTGCGGGCTTCTGCTGCCTGATCTTGACGGCGTGACGACAGTCGATCAGCAGATTTCCATAGCACTCAGGAAAGCCGGGATTGCTCCGGACGAACAGTATTCCATTGAGCGCTTTGAGGTGGTGCGTCATCTGTGAGCCTCTGCGGCCTGTGCTTTCACCGCTGCGATCTCAGGGAGGGACAGTACGGCACCTGCCGTGCACGTCTCTGCAGAAACGGCAAAGTCGTAGACGCGAATTACGGAGTGATCACGTCACTTGCGCTTGACCCTGTTGAAAAAAAGCCGCTTCGCAGGTTTCACCCGGGCAGTCTCGTGCTTTCCGCAGGAAGCTATGGCTGCAACCTGCACTGCCCCTTCTGTCAGAACGCTGAGATTTCCATGTCTGACGGCACTGACCTGCTGACAAGGCGTGTGCAGCCGAAACAGCTGGCGGCGCTTGCGGAACGGCTTGTGCCGAGGGGAAATATCGGCATTGCCTATACATATAACGAGCCGACAGTTTCCTATGAATTTGTCCGCGACTGTGCGGAACTGGTTCACGCCGCGGGCATGCTGAATGTGCTTGTGACCAACGGTTCGCTGCTGGCGGCGCCGCTGAAAAAGCTGCTGCCGTGCATTGACGCAATGAACGTGGATCTTAAGGGCTTTACTGACGAGTATTACCGGTGGCTAGGCGGAGATCTTGAGACAGTAAAGGAGTTTATCCGCATTTCGTCTGAGGCGGGCTGCCATGTGGAGATTACCACGCTGATTGTGCCGGGAAAAAATGACTCTGATGCTGAAATCAGGGCGCTGGCAGAATGGCTTGCCTCGGTTGATTCCGGAATGGCACTGCACCTGACACGGTTCTTTCCGCAGTATAAGATGGCAGACGCATACCCAACGCCTGTTTCGAAAATCTTCCACCTTGCTGACATTGCGCGTGAATTATTGAAATATGTTTATATTGGCAACTGCTGAGATTTTGCTTCTTATGCACGTGATATAGTAAAAATGAGCATGTGATTTTCAAAAATCACATGCTCATTTTTGATGTATACAATTATAAATTCTTATTTTAGACAATTAGTGCATGTACATTTTACAATATGGTGCTATACTTCTTGCATCTGAATAAATGTTTCGACATTTTAAATTCAGGTTAATATTTTGTTTCAGACTGAATGGAGGGAATCAAATGGATGAAGGCGTAGCGCGTCCTGCTGAGATATTCGGCATGCATGTTTTTGATAAGGCGGAAATGAGAGAGCGTCTTCCTGAGGACATTTACAAACGTCTGATGCTTTCGGTGGAAGGCGGGGGAAAGCTGGACAGTTCCATTGCGGATTACGTTGCCGCGGCAATGAAGGAATGGGCGCTTTCGAAGGGGGCCACGCATTACACCCATTGGTTCCAGCCCAGAACAGAAGTAACGGCGGAACGGCATATGGCATTTCTGAATCTCGATGATGAAGGCAACCCGATCCAGACTTTCAGCGGAAAGGAACTGATCCGCAGCGAACCTGACGCTTCATCGTTCCCTTCAGGCGGCATGAGGAATACCTTTGAAGCACGCGGCTACTGCATGTGGGATCCATCAAGCCCGGCCTTTATTATCCTGAGCCACAAAGGCGGCACGCTGTGCATTCCTTCCGTGTTTATTTCCTGGGACGGCACGCCCCTTGACATGAAGACGCCCCTTCTGAAGAGCATTGACGCCGTTCAGCAGCGGGCTATGCGCCTTCTGAAGCTGTTCGGCAACCGGTCTGTGCATTCTGTGGAAGTCACCATCGGCGCTGAACAGGAGTACTTCCTCGTTGACGAGGCAAAAGCCCGCAAGCGCCCGGATATTGAACTGTGCCGCAGAACCATAATCGGCGCTCCTTCTCCGAAGGCGCAGACCGTGGAAGCCCACTATTTCGGCGCCATTCACCCGCGCGTACTGGCGTTTATGGAGGATGTGGAGCGCGACATGTACCGTCTGGGGCAGGTCCTGATGACCCGTCACAACGAGGTAGCCCCCGGACAGTTCGAGTTTGCTCCCGTGCTAGCTGAAGCCAACCGCGGCTGCGACCAGAACCAGATGCTCATGGAAGTCATGAGAAGAATGGCACGGCGTCATCATTTCCAGCTGCTGCTGCATGAAAAGCCCTTTGACAGCGTCAACGGAAGCGGCAAACACCTTAACTTCTCACTGCGGGACAGTGAGGGACGCAACCTTCTGAAGCCTTCAAGCAATCCACGCCGCAACATCCAGTTCTTCTCGTTCCTGTGCGCTTTCCTGATGGGCGTAGCCCGTCACGGCGGCCTGCTGCGCGCCTGCGTTGCGTCGGCCGGAAACAGCCACCGCCTTGGCGGGCATGAGGCCCCGCCCGCGATTATGAGTGTTTATGTGGGCTCCCAGATTGACCATGCGCTCACCAGTCTGTCCAAAGGCGTTGCGGAGGATATGTCGACAAAAACTCTGCTTGATCTCGGCATGGACCGTCTGCCGAACGTCGATGCGGATGTCAGCGACAGAAACCGCACATCGCCCATAGCCTTCACGGGCAATAAATTTGAGTTCCGTGCCGTGGGTGCCCCTCAGGCACTGGGCGGACCTCTGACAATTCTTCTTGCCATCTGGAGCGAAGGTCTCGACCGCTTCTGCACAGCACTTGAGACGCGCATCATCGACGGTGTTGATGCCGCTGACGCTGCTGTTGAAGTCATCAAGGATGCGTGGGCAGAGTCTGCGAACGTCCGTTTTGAAGGCAACGGCTATGATCCTGCCTGGATTGAAGAGGCAAAGCGCCGCGGTCTGCCGGTCTGCAGAAACACAGTTGAAGCGCTTGACCAGTATCTTGTCAAAGAACACAGCGAACTGCTTTCAAGCCTTGGCATCATGACTGAAAGAGAGCTGGAAGCCTACCACGAGGTTCGGATTGACCAGTACTGTGAAAATGTGCTTACAGAGATCGGGGTTCTTCGTTCGATGATGTACGAAGGTGTGCTCCCGGCAATCACAAAGCAGCTGATCCGTGAAAACAAGGCCTTTGAGGGTGTTCCCGCGTCACTGCGGAACAGTGTCGGCCCCTGGAAGAAAAACATTGAAAAACTGATTTCACTGAAATGCGACATTCTTGAAAAGCTGGACAAACTTGACGCAGTTGTGGCGTCGACAAAAGGCAGAAAATATCACGATGTGGCTGAAATCCTTGTCAGTTCAGGAACAGAACTGATGGCGCAGGTCCGCCGGAGCAGCGATGAGGCAGAGCAGATAGTGGCCAAAGACCTGTGGCCTTATCCGACTTATATGGATCTCTTTAAGATTGAGGATTTTGATCAATAGCTGAAACGCTGCACAGACACACCAGCGCTTCCACTGACACAGAACGCGGAGTCCCTGAAATGACAGAGACTCCGCGTTTCTCTTTTTTTGCGCACTGCACCGGTCAGTTTTTGCGGAAGTGAGTGCCGAGGCTTTCTTTTCTGGCCAGAGCACCTTCGGCAACAGCCTTTGCTGAGGCAGTCAGGCCGGGCATTTCCAGTGCTTTGAGAAGTTCTTCCGGACTGTCAGGACTGCATGGCACCGACGCCGCTTCGTCCAGAAAAGCAAGCGCTTCTTTGATTCCCATTTCTGTGCGGATCGGCCCCAGACACCGCCACATCGTTTCCTGAAGTCTGCGCCGCAGTACGGAAGGCCTGACGCCTTTGCAGGGAAAACGTACTGTTCTGCCCGTTTTTTCTGCAGACGCTGCTGTGCCGCCGGACGGTTCAGCTGCGGCGTTCCTGCCTGCCCGCAGGCCGAACGTGACAATGTTTGCCAGGGCGTTGCCGCCGATCCGGTTGGCGCCGTCCACGCCGCCTGTGACCTCACCGCATGCGTAAAGGCCCCGGACGGGTGTTCCGGCATCCGTACTGATTTTAATCCCGCCGCAGAAGTAATGTTCCAGAGGCGCAGCGAGTACCGGCCGGTGAAGATGCATAAAGCGCTTTTTGTCCATAATCAGCGAGCGGATGAAATTTTTGTCTGACCAGAAGGCAGGAACAGCTTTTTCAAAGTGGACAAAAGCACCGCCTGCGGCTGCCTTTTCTGCGATTGAGGCGGCACACCTGTCCCGTGCGTACAGGTTTCCCTCACGGCCGTTTCTGAAACCCAGCCTGTGAAGCTCTTCAAGAAGAAACTCACATCCGTTCCGGTCGGTCAGAGGCAGAAAATCGATGAGTTCCAGATCAGCCATCCAGACAGGAAGTGCCGGGTCGGCCCAGCCAAGCGGGTAGAACTGAGTGAATTCCATGTCAATCAGAGGAAGCCCTGCCCGGACTGCAAGGGCATAGCCGTCGCCGGTCATGCGGGCGGGGTTGTCAGTCCGGCTGAAAATCTGTCCTGCACCTCCTGAAGCGATAACGACTGCATCGGCAGAAATAGTATATTCAGTGCCGTTTCTCCAGCAGACAAACTCACAGCCCGAAATCCTGTCATCATTAAGCAGCAGCCTTGAAGCCGCCCAGTCCTCGATGAAACGGACGCCGCGGGACCGTGCCGCCGACACAAGCTGACTGATAAAGCCGCTGCCGCCCATGAATTTGCGGCGCGCTGTCTGCCTGACGCTGGCCGTTCCCGACCTTGGAAAAGCGATGTCGATTTTCATGGACTGAAGTTTTTTCAGGCTTTTTTCAGCATTGTCTGCGAGGACTCTGACAAGGCGCGGGTTATTAACCATTCCGCCGATCTTCATAGTCCGCTCAAAATGCATATCGGGCGTTACATCTCCGGAAGCAAGAGTAAAAACGCCTCCTGAAAAAGCTGTGGAAGTGCTGGTTCCGGCGGGGGTTTTGGATACAACTGTCACTTCAGCTCCGCTTTCTGCAGCAGCAAGAGCGGCGCACAAACCGGCGCCGCCTGCGCCGATAATCAGAACCCGTGTTTTCATGCTGCCCTCTCCTTATTTAACAAGTCTCAGAACTGCTCCTATCTTACATCAAAATGCAAGAGGGCATGGTAAAATCCGCTTTTTCTTTCTATAAAAATAGATTGTTTTGATGTCGCACTTCAGTTCCGGCTGACGTATAATAAAAAAACGGAGCATTTTTTAGATCATCAAGTCTGGAGGGCATAAAAATGGCGACACAGCTTCAATATTTGGGACATTCAAGTTTCAAGATTCAGAGCGATTACAGTTCCATCGTGATTGATCCGTTCTTTACGGGCAACCCGTATGCGTGCATCACAGCGAATGATTTCATTGCCGCTGACGCAATGTTCATTACGCACGGACACTTTGACCACATTAAAGATGCCGTGACCATTGCGAAAAACACAGACTGCGCCGTCATCTGCGGACAGGATGTGGCTGATTATCTGAAGTCGCAGGGCGTTTCTGCCGATTCCATCACCGTCATGAAAATGGGAGAGCAGAAGCATTTCCCATTCGGCAATGTCACTGTGGTTCCCGCAGTGCACAAAAGTCAGATCAACGTCTGCGATCCTGCCCTTCCGGACAGCGATCCGAGAGGCTATGTCATTGAAGTTGACGGGCACAAAGTTTATCATGCGGGAGACACCATGCTCTTTGACGGCATGAAAGACCTGAAATCCATGGCGATCGACATTGCGCTTCTTCCCATCGGCGGCAAATATACGATGAACATCGATGAAGCCGTGAAAGCTGTAGAGATGATTCAGCCCCGTGAAGTGATCCCCATGCATTACAATACTTTCCCTGATATTGCTGCTGATCCCCAGGCATTTGCAAAGAAGGTTCCCGCCGGTGTGGCGGTTGCCGTACTGCAGTCCAGCGAGAAAGAAACACTGTAAATTCTAAAACAGGAGGCCGGCGGAACGTTTCTGCCGGCCTTTTTCTGTTATTCGGCGAAAGGAGAGATTCCGGTGCTCAGATATATTGCAGGCACGGTGATGCTGCTGTGCTGCAGCAATGTTTTCATGACCTTTGCGTGGTACGGGCATCTGAAAAACCTTGCTGACCGGCCGTGGTATACGGCAGCGGTCATCAGCTGGGGGATAGCGTTTTTCGAATACTGCCTTCAGGTGCCTGCCAACAGGCTTGGCAGCCAGGTTATGTCAGTGGCCCAGCTGAAGATCATTCAGGAGGCAGTCGCTCTTACAGTATTTGTTCCGTTTTCAGTGTTTTACCTTAAGGAAAAGCTGACACTTGATTATCTGTGGGCAATGCTGTGCATTCTCGGTGCCCTGTTCTTTATTTTCCGCAGCCGGCTGATGGGAGCCTGAAGCTGAGAACAGTATCTTTCGGGCAGGCTGCGCGGACTGACTGGGCATTTAAATATGAATAGAACTGTTCTTCTGCTATAATGGAGAATGATTTTCAGAGGCAGAGGTGAACGGCATGAAAGGTGTTGGCGTTTCTCCGGGAATAGTGATGGGGCCGGTCTATGTGGACTGGAAAGAACAGATTGAGATAGAGAAGGACTATATCGACGACGTGGACGGCGAAATAGAGCGTCTCAATCTTGCAGCGGCAACGGCGGCCGAAGAGATAAAACAGCTTTACGGCAGCGAGACTTCCGTCATTGACAAGGACGAGGCGGGGCCTGACCTGTACCGTGAACACGGCGTCATGCTGCGCGATCCTGAGTTTCTCGGCGAAATCAAGGATATGATCATCAATCAGAATGTCAACGCAGCGTGGGCGGTGAAGACAGCGGCTGAGAAGTTCGCGCATGTCTTTGAGAACATGGACAACGACAGCCTCAAGGCCCGCGCCGATGACGTCAAGGACGTTTCCGCGAGAGTATGCCGGCTGCTGCTGCACATCGAAGGCGGGGACCCGATCAGGGACAGCCGGCAGGGGCTGATACTGGTGTGCAAGTCCATGGGCACTGCTGAAGTAACGCTGATGCAGAAGGAAAACATTATCGGCCTGGTCTGTGAGGAAGGCACTGTCGGCTCGCATTTCATCATTATGGCCCGCAACCGCCACAAGCCTGCCGTCGTGGGGCTGTCAGGAGTTGTAGACAACGTGTACCACGGTGATTTTCTGATTGTTGACGGCAGCCGCGGCATGGTTTTCGTCAATCCCGACGAGAAAACCGTGGAACGCTACAGACATCTGCAGGAGCAGGAGAGAGCATTTCAGGAACATCTGAAGGCTTATATCGGCAGGCCCGTGCGCAGTGCCGACGGAATTCCGCTGAAAGTCTACGGCAACGCAACATCAGACCAGGATACACATTCCATTGTGGAAGTCGGGGGCCACGGCGTCGGACTCTACCGCACAGAATATATCTATCTGACACGCGACCGGCTTCCAACCGAAGGTGAGCAGTTCTGGGAGTATAAAAAGACCATACTGGCCATGAAGGGAAGGCCCGTAACCTTCAGAACGCTAGATATCGGCGGCGACAAGGTTCCGTCTTACCTGAACATGCCTGAGGAACTGAATCCTGCGCTGGGACACCGCGCCATCCGCTATTCACTGACCCGTGTGGATATTTTCCGCAGCCAGATCAAGGCAATACTGCGAGCCAGCGCCTATGGCGACGTGTCAATACTGCTGCCGCTGATCTCTGCAGTCAGCGAGCTGCGCACGGCCAAAAACATCATAGACGATGTGAAAGAAGAACTGAGAAAAGAGCAGATCCCTTTCAACCCCGAAACAAAAGTCGGCGTAATGGTTGAAACGCCGTCGGCGGCCGTCATTTCTGATCTGATCGCTGCAGAGTGCGATTTCATGAGCATCGGAAGCAACGACCTGATTCAGTACACAATGGCAGTTGACCGTCTGGCACCGGCACTGTCCTATTTGTATTCGCCGTTTTATCCTTCGGTGCTGCGCCTTGTCCAGACGGTTATCAGAAACGGGGAAAATGCCGGAAAGCCTGTCAGCCTCTGCGGAGAAATGGCAGGCGAGCCGTACCTCAGCCCGATTCTCTTCGGCATGGGACTGCGCATTTTCAGCATGAATCCCTCGGAAATGCTGCGCACTCAGTGGATTCTCTCCCAGCTGAAAGAAGACGAAATGCAGGCCTGTGCGGAAGAAGTGCTTAATCTGGCCACAGAAAAGGACGTACGCCGCTACTGCGAGGAGCATTTCTCCCGTTTTGCAGCGGGGAACACTGGCGTATAAATATAACAGCGGTTTTGCAGAAGACGGCTCCGGCCGTCTTTTTTTTACCAGAATACGGCAGCAGAAAGCAGAAATTTAAATTGAGTTGGATAAAAAAGAATTGGGATGAATAAACGAGATTAAAGCCAAAAAAATAAAATATTCAAGCGCAGTAAATCTTGAAATTGAGCAACAAAAATGTATCATATCTTTTGTTAGCACTCGATGTGATTTAGTGCTAATAAAATTACATCGAGATTTCAGAGAAATTATTTAGGGAGGAATCAGTAATGCAGTTAAGACCTCTTGCAGATCACATTGTGGTGAAACTTGTCAGCATGGAAGAAAAAACCAAAGGCGGACTTTATCTGCCCGATACCGCCCAGGAAAAACCGCAGGAAGGCGAAGTTGTTGCGGTTGGTTCCGGCCGGGTTCTTGACAATGGACAGAAACTGCCCCTCGAAGTAAAAGTCGGCGATCATATCATCTTCAGCAAATACTCAGGATCAGAGATCACGCTTGACGGCGAAAAGCTTGTCATTTTCAGCGAGCGCGACGTCCTTGCAGTTATTGATCAGTAAAAAGACCTTTTGAGGAGGAATTCATAAATGGCTAAAATTCTTGCTTTTGGTGAAGAATCCCGCCGTGCACTTGAGCGCGGCATCAATAAAGTTGCCGATACAGTCGGTGTGACTCTTGGCCCCAAAGGCCGCAATGTGGTTCTTGACAAGAAATTCGGTTCGCCCACAATTACCAACGACGGCGTGACCATTGCCAAGGAAATTGAACTTGAAGATCCCTTTGAGAACATGGGCGCGCAGCTTCTTAAAGAAGTTGCCTCAAAAACAAACGATATCGCCGGAGACGGCACAACCACAGCGACCGTGCTGGCCCGCGAGATGATCACCGAAGGCATGAAAAATGTTGCGGCCGGCGCAAACGGCATTTATCTGCGCAACGGCATCAGCTGGGCTGTGGATGCAGTGATCGATCATCTGAAGTCCATGGCTCATCAGGTCAGCGGCCAGGCTGATATTGCCCAGGTGGCTGCAATTTCTGCAAATGACAAGGCCATCGGCAGCATCATCGCTGAGGCCATGGAAAAGGTCGGACGCGACGGCGTCATCACCGTTGAGGACAGCCAGACAACCGGCACAACCCTTGAGACTGTGGACGGTCTCCAGTTTGACAAGGGCTATATCAGCCCCTACATGGTCACTGACGGTGAACGCATGGAAGCCAGCCTTGAAGATGCCTACGTCCTGATTAACGATGGAAAGATCAGCAACGTAAAGGATCTTCTGCCTGTGCTTGAGAAAGTCCTTCAGACCGGCAAGCCCCTTCTTATCATTGCTGAAGATGTTGAGGGCGAAGCCCTGGCCACGCTGGTGGTCAATAAACTGCGCGGCACTATGACCGCTGTGGCAGTGAAGGCCCCTGGTTTCGGCGAGAGACGCAAAGCCATGCTTCAGGATATCGCCATTGTGACCGGCGGCCAGGTAATCACCTCTGATCTTGGCGAGAAACTTGAGAATGTTGATCTCTCCAAACTCGGCCGTGCGAAGAAAATCCGCATCACCAAGGAAGATACCACCATTGTGGGCGGTTCAGGCAACAAGGATGACATCCGCAACCGCGCTGCACAGATCCGCACTGAGATTGAGAACTCCACTTCTGACTATGACAAGGAGAAGCTTAAAGAGCGCCTTGCAAAGCTTGTCGGCGGCGTAGCTGTCATTCAGGTCGGTTCTGCTACTGAGACTGAGCAGAAAGAGCTGAAACTCCGCATTGACGACGCACTGTCCGCAACCCGCGCTGCAGTTGAAGAAGGCATTGTGGCCGGCGGCGGTGTGGCACTTGTGAACTGCATCGACTACCTTGAAAAAGAAATTGAGAAGAAGGATCTGAAAGGCGATGAGCGTACCGGCGCCAACATTGTCCTGAACTCCCTGTCCTCACCTCTTCATCTGATTGCGACAAACGCCGGCCTGCAGGGCGACGTGGTTGTTTCCAAGGTTCGTTCGCTTGAAGAAGGTCACGGCCTTGATGCTTCCACCGGCGAATATGTTGACCTGATGAAGGCCGGCATCATCGACCCCGTCAAGGTTACCCGCAGCGCACTTGAGAATGCGGCTTCAATTGCCAAGATGATTCTTACCACTGAAGTCCTTGTGGCTGACAAACCTGAGGAGAAAAAGCCTGATGCAGCAGCCGGCATGAACGGCGGCATGGGCGGAATGTACTAGAACCCCATTTGAGTATTACAATTCAGCAAAAGCAAAAAGGCCCGCGGCTATTTCTGCCGCGGGCCTTTTGCTGTCTGAAAAATACGGGTTTAACTGGTAGTTGTAGTTTATAGTCCAGAATATTATACATAGTATATGATCAGCAGTCAGAATTATACTGCAGAGCTGCAGCCCCTGATGACAGAGCGTTGACGGTCTGCGGTTCAACTGCGGATGCAGGATGAACGTTGTCAGTTCTGCTGTATATGAATATTAAAAAATAATAATTTTTATATATAATGAGAATATATATCTGTGAATTTTATGGTATACTTTCTAGTACAGTTATTTATAATTCACTGTTCAGCAGCCCTGCAGCTCCTCGGGGGATCGGAAGGTAATGCCGGAAACAGGTGCTGTGCGGCGTGCGCGCGGCTGTCGCTGTGCGGCGGCAGCTGTAAATGTTCTCGAGGGGGCGCAATCCGGCATGCCCGTGAGTGAAGAATTCTGTACTTGATGTCAAAGACTGTCGAGGTGCTCCTTATGTCAGCGTATCGTTTCTGGCTTCAGCTCCGGCTTGCGGGAAGCTGGACTGTTATAGGGGCAGGATCAGCCGGCGTGCTGGCCGTCATTCTGGAAAAATGCGGTTTTGTGCTTTCGGAGATAGACGACAGCACCCTGAACATTCTGATCTTTACGCTTCTTGGCGCATTCCTGCCGCTGTGCAGCTGCGCTGCCGTTCCGCTTGCCGCCGCTTTGTTCTGTCTGGGGCTTTCGCCGGCACTATCGGCGGGGCTTCTTGCTGCGGCTGCTTTTGCAAGTCCTGCGGCTTTCTGTTTTGAGCAGGCCTGCATGGGGGCTGAACTTGCCTGGTACTGCAGTCTTGTCGGAATCCTTTCTGCTTTCTGCGCCGGGCTTCTGGTGCGCAGACTCAGGCCTGCGCCGGGAAGAAACAGCACGGGTAATAAACGATATGCTTTTCTGAACTTTATCGGACTGTACTGTGCAGCGTCGCTGGCCGGAAGTCTCGTCCAATGGCTTCTCGGGGTTTCCGTGCCTGCTGCCTTTTTGCAGCATCTGGCTTCGCGGCCTTCAGAAATAAACGGACTGGCCGCTGTGCTGATGTCGCTCAGCCGGTATACCTGTATTCCTGACGAAATTCCGGCGGCAGCGTCTCTTACTGCGGCCGGAATGTCTCCTTCATCAGCGGTGATCTATATTTTTTCCGGTGTGCTGCTGAATTTTCCTGAACTGTCGGGATTGACTGCAGTCTGCAGAAAAAACACGGCGGCTGCATTGATCGGTGCAGGACTTTTCTTTGCAGTCGTGTTTTCCTTTATTGGAGAACTGCTGTTTCTATATGATTTTGTTCCACAGTTCGATCTGTCAGGCATGAAGCGATGGACTGCGGCTGCAAAATGTCTGCAGCTGTACAATCCGGCATTTATGCAGAATATGCTGGCAGTGCCGTATTTGTTGTCAGGCACTGGCTGGCTGTTTTGGACAGTGGTAAAAAAATTCAGGGAAAACAGAAGGTGGCAGATGTGAAGAAGATGTATCTGGTTTTGTTGTTTGTGTGCCTTGCAGCCGCACCAGCGGCAGCGGCGGATGTGGATCCCTCGGCAGTCACGCCTTACAGCAGCGGGCCTCAGAAAATGGAGGAAATTGTGGCCGGCCTGACTGCAGGCTACAAGCTTCCCCCTCTGAGCGATGCAGACAAGGATTACGTGATCAATCTCGGCTATTATAACTGCGACCATATGGCAGCAGCCAGTGTAGGGGAATATACCGGCATTTACAAAGCTCTCGGCCTTAATGTAAAGGTTACCGGCAACGGTAAGGTTCCTGAGGCAATGAGCGCAGGCAAGATGGATATGGCTTATGCAGGCTGGACAACCACTCTTTCCGCCGCAATTCATAATGTGCCGCTGTTCATTGCTGCTGAAAACCACACGGGCGGCAGCGAGTACCTGGTGGTGAGCAACAAGATTAAAAAGGCTGAGGAACTTGTCGGCAAGCGTATTTCTCTGGGCAATGAGCCTGAAACAACCAACCTTAACTGGGCGGAGTGGTCGCGCAAGCTGGGAATTCCTCTTGACAGCAGGCAGTACGAGAATTTCGCCATGAGTGATTCTTCAGAGTTTCTGGCACTTTCAGCCGGGGATCTGGACGCTTACATTGCCTGTGACCCATGGGCATCAATGGCAGTTTATTCCGGCGTCGGCTGGCCCATGGTGACTCAGAACACTGACCGTCCCTCGGGGCATGGTACATGCTGCAAAGTCTGCATGAACTACAATTTTGCAAAGGCTCATCCAGCGCTGGCAGAAAGAATCCTTCTGGCACACACACTCTGCATTCAGTTCATGTACGAACATCCGTACACGGCAGCCGTGATTTTCTCGGCGTACTACAACGTGCCGATCGAAGTCGGCATGATGACTTTCTGGCGCAAATTCGTTGACGAAGGGCGCACAATCCGCTGGGATCTGAATGTTGACTACATGCGCAATCAGCTGAAAACCATGGCTGAGCTTCATGTCCGCGACGATCTGAACAAGCTGAAAGTGGAGGATTATGTCGATCTTTCCTACTTTAACGCAAGCGGGGCCAGGGACTTCAAGCAGTTCATCAGTGAGAACATCGATCCGGTTTTCCCCGAAGGAATGGATTACAAGAGCTTCAGAGCCAGGGCGCTTGCGATTGACGGAGTCAAAGACGGGGAGTTCCCGGAGTACGCAGAGCTGGACCGTAAATAATGAACTTCGCCGCCCTGCGGAAAAAGCAGACAGCGTGGGGCTGTTTTATCCTTCTCGCTGCTATGGCTGCGGCATTGCGTTTCCTGTTTTCCCCGGCGGGGAAAACAGAGCAGCTGAAGATTGTCTGCGGGGATCCCGCGGCGGCACTGGTGATGCGGTCTCTCAGCTCAGATCTGTGGAAGGTTCTGAACGGAGAGTATGTTGAATTTTCCGACTGCTGCGGCTCACAGGCTCAGTTTTCCATGGCAGCAGGTGAAGTGACGGCTGCTGTGCTGTGCCCTGATGCCGCTGCCAGTCTGACGGAGCAGGATTCCGCATATGTAATTCTCGGGCCTGTGACGCTTGACACTTATGTGGTTGTACGCCGGCCGAATGACAGAAAAGCTCTCCGTACTTTCGGCTACATGAATCAGCGTGAGGAACAGGCCCGGTGCCTGCGCGAAAATTACGGGAGCGGAATCAGTCTTGTGCCGATGTTTCCCGCAGCGCTCGGGTATGCGCTTGAAAATGGCGCCGTCGATGCAGTGGTTATGGACGTACTGACAGCGCTTAAACTTGGCTACCCGATGAAACCGCTTTCCCATGACATGGTAACCTCAGTGATGGCAGTAAGACGGGACAAGCTGAATGATTCCGGATTTTTAAGTTTCCTGTCAGCATGGAATGCACAGGTGGATCGGCTCAGTGCAGAAGACATCCGTGCGCTGGTGCGCAGGGAACTGAGCGAGATAAACGGAGAGGAGGCTGGAGATTTATGGATGCCAACAACAATGCGCTGTCTTCGGCTGACTCTTCCGCACGAAGAAAATGGCTGATGAAACGGCTGTACAGCGTGTCGACGCTGGTTCTGATCTGCGTCGTGTGGTATTTTGCCGCAAAAGTCGTCAATTCAGCGCTCATACTTCCCGAGTTCCCGAAAACGATGAAGGAACTTTTTTTCTGCGTGACAAACAGACGGATTCTGACAAACCTGTGGATAACGCTGAAACGCGTGCTCACGGGAAGCGGCTACGGCATTCTGGCGGGCGGTGTCCTGGGCTTTCTGATGGGATACTCGAAAAACGTCATGCGGAGCCTGGCACCTGTTGTGGATTCACTGCGTCAGGTGCCTATTATGGCTTGGGTGCCGCTTTCCATTGTATGGTTTGGCCTGGGCGAAGGGCCGACGGTTTTTCTGATCTTCATGAGCGCTGTTTTTCCGCTGACGCTTAACACTATTGCCGGTGTTGCAGGCATTGATCCGAATTACGTGAACGCAGCGCGGAGCATGGGTGCCGGCACAGTGGCAATTTACAGGGACATCATAATTCCCGGTGCCCTTCCGGGCTTTATAAATGGCTGCCGCCTGGCAGTCGGTTCCGGCTGGATGTCGGTTATCTGCGCGGAATTCATCGCCACCAGCAGCGGTTTCGGGTTTCTGATGATTGAAGCACAGGAACGGCTTCAGACGGCGAGACTCTACGCTCTGATGATACTTTCGGCTGTCGTCGGATATCTGATTGATCTCGCGATCAGGTTCATCGAGAGAAGGCTCACTTTTTGGAGATACAGAAATGGCAGTACTGAAGATTGATCATGTCAGCAAGGTATTTGAGGAACACGGACAGCCGCATGTCGTTCTGAAAGATGTCTGTTTTGAAGTGCATGACAAGGAGTTTGTGTGCCTTCTGGGGCCGTCCGGCTGCGGAAAGACAACGCTTCTGTCAATGATGGGCGGTTTTCAGCTTCCCACATCAGGACAGATTCTGCTTGACAGTGAACCGGTTACATGTCCGGCTGCGGAACGCGGTTATGTGTTTCAGAATTATGCACTGTTTCCATGGATGAACGTCAGGAAAAATATTGCCTATGCGCTTCGTTTCCTGCCTCTCAGCAGAAAAGAAAAAGATGAACGGGTGAAGAATCTGATTCGCCTTGCGCACCTTGAAGGGAACGAAGAGAAATACCCTGTCATGCTTTCAGGGGGAATGCAGCAGAGAGTCGCAGTGGCCCGTGCTCTTGCCGGACAGCCGAAGGCGCTGATGATGGATGAACCGCTGGGTGCCATTGATTTCCAGATGCGGGAACTGATGCAGAACGATCTGGACCAGATGATCAGGGAGACAGGCATTACGACAGTGATGGTAACCCATGACGTTGCTGAATCCGTGTTTTTCAGTGACCGAGTAATTGTAATGAGCGGTTTTGAGGGACAGATCCTTGAGGATCTTCACATTGACCTTCCCAAACCCAGGAACCGTGAAAGCCCGGAGTTTAACAGGCTGCAGACACATCTCAGTTCTCTGCTGCGCCGTGCGTTTGCAGACAGGGATAAATACAGGGTCTTATCAGAACAAAAATAATTTCAGGAGGCGTGTACCATGAAGCATCCCTGCATTGAGTTTATCACCGCTTGTTCCTGCTGTGCCGTATTTGCCGATTTTGTTAAGTCTCTTGCGCCGGAGTACCCCGGCGTGGAAGTGAAGCTTTATGAGGCCGGAAAGGATACGGATTATATTCCGAAATACGGCGCAGTGACAAAAAGCGTTCTCATTGTCAATGAAAGCCGTGCGGTCACAGAGCTGAGCAAGTCTTCTATCAGAGAAGCTTTTGAGTCGGCTTCAAAAAATGTCTGAAATATTTCATTTTCTCCGGGATGTCATTGTTTCGGCGTGGAGTATGCTGTGCAGTGCTTCGCCGTGGATGATCTTCAGTTTTATTGTTGCCGGCGCACTGCGTGAGTTTCTGAACACAGACCGGCTGAAAAAAATCACCCTCGGGACAAAAAAGATTTCCGGAGTGTTCTGGGCTACAGTGACAGGAATGTGCATTCCCATCTGCAGCTGCGGAACTATACCGCTGGGCATCAGCATGTACTTTTCCGGAGCATATCTGGGGCCGACGCTGACTTTTATGACATCGACGCCGATGATCAATCCGATTTCCATAGTTCTTGCCTACGGGCTTCTGGGCAGGGAAATTGCAACAATTTATGTGATTACAGGCTTCGCGGCACCTATGCTCATCGGCATTTTTGCTAACCGCTTTGCCGGTGATGAACTTTATTACAGACCAGCTTACGAGAAGCAGCCGGGCATGAAGCTCAGTCTTCAGACGGAAAAGCCGACAGTCTGGCAGCGGATCAGGTCAGGGCTGCGCTGGGCATTCTGCGAACTGACGCCTACAATCTCAAAATTCACTGTTTCCGGAATGCTGCTTGCAGGGCTGCTCTTCACCGTGGTGCCGCAAAGCGCGATACAGCAGTATCTCGGGACTCCGGGGATGGTTTCCCTGCTGGGTATTACAGTTGTTGCCGCGGTGATGTATGTGTGTGCCATAGGACACATGCCCTTTATTGCTGCCCTGGTAGCAAGCGGCGCTGCTCCCGGCGTTGCTGTTACCTTTCTGATGGCCGGCTGCGCTACAAACATAGCTGAACTTCTGACCATCCGGAATACTATCGGCAGAAGAGCCATGCTGATGTACTCGGCTCTTGTGGTCATCCTGTCCGAAATTGCCGGCTACGTCACCAATCTTCTTCTGATGCCAGGGTTCAAACCAGCATTGGATTTTGACGCTGTGACGCACAGCATCTCATATGCAAATTCCATGATGATTGTTTTTCCCGGATGGCTGCGAAACATCTGCAGCGCTGTGCTGACTGTTTATGCAGCCCGTGAGCTGGTGAAAATTATCAGAAGAAAGCTGGCTGAGCCGCAAAATGCGCGTACAAACGCGTAAGCTGTTCGTCCTCGCAGCGGGGGCAGCATCACTGATCGCGGCGCTGACTTTCCTGCGGCAGTACCTGCAGAGAGCTGCCGAGCTTTCAGAACAGCAGACACAAACTTACGCCCGTCCGACGGCAGAGGATGATCCGCTGCTGCTGGCTTTCAGAGCCGAGTTTCCAGGGAAGAAGGTTCTTCTTGCCTGCGCCGCGGACGTGACAGACAACGGCTGCAGGGATCTTGTGGTTATCTGTACTGAGGGCGATGAGTGCAGCACAATTGTGTATCTGGATGACAAAGGAAACCATACGGCATTGCCGCCTGTCCCTGCTCCCCGTGAAGAACAGAAAATCCGTTTTTTCAATATGGATCATTCTGGAGCGCTGGAAATTCTCATTACAGGTTCTAAGAACGGCCAGGTCGGGTATGCGGTCTACCGTGTGATGAAAGGGCATCTGGTCAATCTCTTCGGTGAGGGCATGGAGGATTGCTGCTGAAGTCCTTTCCGTGTCAGGTGAGATCTTCTGCAGACTGCAGACTTTATTTTTCAGGAGGCTGATTGATATGAAGGTAGCGTATCTGCTTGAATCAGAGCACGCCCGTGAAATTCTTGAGAACATGATTATTCCTCAGCTTGAAAAAGGGACGCATAATGCTGAGGTTGTCGGCATGATGTTCTTCTTTGACAACTGCTACATGCTTGTTGAGGGCAATGATATTGCCAACAGACTTTCTGCGCTTGCTCAGAAAACAGGCATGCTGCTTATGGCCTGTGACCGCTGCTGCTATCAGCGTGAGATCGACAGGAAGCTCATTGCGCCTGCCGGCATTGGCTGCTTTCCGAACGTGTATGCCGCACTTCAGGGCGTCGGTGTCGATCAGGTGATCACGCTGTAATGTCACCTGCTGGCTGCACCGGAGGGTATTGCATTGTTTCGTGCAGTACGGCCAGTTCTTCAATGATGGCGATGCAGCTTCTGAAAGGCGCGGGCATAGAATGTTTCATAATGCCCACGCCGAGAGAAGCCGCAGCATCCTGCGGACTGTCAGTCCGCTTTCCCTCTGAACACTTTGATGAGGTTTCTTCGATCCTTAAAAAGCGTGGTTTTGAAGGCTGCCGCTTTTTCTATTTTGTCACAGAATCAGGGCGGAGGCATGTTGTCCCTCTGTGTGAGATGTGAAAACAGCAGACAGACGCAATGAGGCAACTCCTGCCGCAGGGCAGAACAACGCGCTGCCGGCCGCTTCTCTTCCTGTTCTGTGAGGCGTTTCATTTGAATAATTCTGAAAGAGAATTTTCAAAGTAAAATGCTTCAAACACAGTACGGAAGCAGGGCAGGCAGTATTACCTCAGGGGAAAATTTCTGTGCTTCAGGCTGACAAAATTGTAGAAGGCACTGGAAGAGTGGTTTTCCGGTGCCTTTTTGTGTTATTATAAGCTGTCAGACTGCATATATGCGCCGTTCCTGCTCCGGGCAGCCCGGCATATTACTGCCGGATCAGCCGGTGCAGGATTCACTGCCTTCAGAAAAGAATCTTTTTATCTGTGTCCCGGCTGATCGACGGCGTCAGAAGAACAGTTTCTGATGAATGCCTGTGCTTTGTCTGCCTGCTGAACAGCCGGACGGCACCTGTCCTTTCCGGTTATCTGTGTACATTCAAAGCAGAAGGCGGAGAACGGTTTTCCAGCGTCTAAAAAACAAAGGAGGGCTTTACAATGAACCCTGTGCTGTATTACGGAATTGCGGCGTTTATTGTGATCCTGTGGGGGATCACTGCTTATAACAGGCTGGTGCACGCCCGCATCCATAAAGATGAAGCATGGAGCGGCATTCTGGTGCAGCTGAAAAGGCGCCATGACCTTGTCCCCAATCTGGCGGCTTCTGCAAGTGGACTGGCTGAGCATGAAAAGGATTTGATGAACAGCGTAACGCAGGCCCGTGCTGCGCAGGGAAGCGGTTCCGTCAGAGAAATTTCTCAGGCAGAAGGTAAGCTGAGCCAGACCCTGGGGCGCTTTATCGCAGTTGCTGAAAATTATCCGCAGATCAAGGCAGATACTGCATTTAATAAACTTATGGAGGAACTGAGTTCTCTGGAGGAAGATCTGCAGATGGCACGCCGTTACTACAACGGAACAGTGCGGGACTACAATGTGATGACGCAGTCTTTCCCGTCCGCTCTTATAGCAAAGCTGACAGGGTTTTCAAAGGCCGATTTCTTCGAGCTGGATTCAGCTGAAGAATCAAAAGCGCCTGAAGTACATTTTTAAATAAATTCCGCAGAAAAACACAGCTGCCGGCAGCAGCTGCAACTTTCAGTCAAAGATAAAAACAGGGACGCTGCTTCTGAAAAGAGCATGCGTCCCTGTTCTGCATGGTGAAGCTATCAGCCGGCGGTGGCGGTCCGTTCTGCGATTTTTGCCGTGATCATCTGAGAGTTCCATGCAGAACGCAGGGCGTGCCGCGGCTCACAGGCTTTTGCACACTGGATCACAGCCGGGGCAATCACGGCTTTGCCGAACTTCCGGTTGATCTGGTCCAGGGCGCACATCAGCCGGTCCTGGCGCAGACCGCTGCCGTTGGCTTCAAAGATATTCATCTGGCGGCATCTGGCGCTGCACAGCCTGTTCAGATAGATGCCGGTCTTTGCGTATTTCCGTCCGGGCTGGAAAATTTCTTTCAGGCATTTTATGGCTCCGTCAATGATATCGCTGTCCCGTGAGGTCGGCGTTGCAAGGGAAATTTCTGCGCTCTGCAGATACGGATTTTCAATGAACTGGCTGGTGAGCAGAATACAGCCTACAATGCCGGCGCAGAGCTGCTGGTTCCGCAGACGGTAAGCTCCCTCGGCGGCATGTCTTACAACCATGGCTTCAATGTCCTCATAGCGCGTCAGCCTCTGGCCGAAAGAACGCGAAACCTGAAGGCTCTGCTGCGGCTGTGCTTCTTCTTCCAACGGGAAGCAGGGAATTCCCCTGAGCTCGCGGACTGTCAGAACCCCACGGATTGACAGAATCCTGCGAATACGTTTTTCATCTTCCTTCAGCAGCTGCGGGACTGTCCAGATACCGGCAGAGTTCAGACGTTCAGCGCTGCGGGTTCCTATACCCCAGACATTTTTAAGCTCAAGGCCGGGAAAAACTCTCTCGGCATCAGCAGGCATGAGCATGCAGACACCGTCGCTGTGAGGGTCTTTCTTGGAGCGTTCTTTTGCCAGTTCCGAGGCAATTTTGCACAGCGTTTTCGTAGTGGAAATGCCAATGGAAACGGGGATTCCGCAATTGTGCAGAATTGTCCGGCGGATATTCCTGCAGTAGTTCAGAGGGTCAGAAACAGCGGCAATGGCGAGACTGAAAAACGATTCGTCGATGGAATACTGTTCAATGAGGTCAGTGTAGCGTTTCAAGCATGCCATGACGCGTGACGAAAAATTCTGATACAGTTCCATGTTGCCTGAAAAAACCGTGACTCCGTGATTCTGCATGTATTCCTTCATTTTGAAATAGGCAATGCCCATGGGGATGTTCAGCGCTTTTGCCTCGTTGCTGCGGGAAATTACGCACCCGTCGTTGGAGGAAAGAACGACCACAGGCTTTCCCTCCAGATCAGGGCGGAACACCCGTTCGCAGGATACGAAGAAATTATTGCAGTCTGCAAGACCGATGATTTTTCTCAAGGGCGTCTTATAATCCATGTCACGACCCCCCACAGACCGTCGGCGGGGTCGTTCTTGTGCCAGCGTTTCAGCGCAAAGCCGTTTTTTGTGCTGATAAGGAGGATAGCGCCTTCTTTCGGCCTGGCCTCCCGGTCGACCACAAGTATGCCCCACTGCGAGCAGCGCCCCTCAAGACTGATCAGATATGTGGAATCCGGATGCGTCACGAGCTGGCGCGAAAGCTCCCATGCCGCATTATGGTGGAGCAGTTCCGGACGTGTGAGCTGTACTTTCATAAGGATACCTCCATGATTTTGGTGTTGACACCATGATATACTAATTCTTATTGTTGTCAATATGTAATTTTAATTTTCTATTTGTTATCATTTGCGCGCCTGAACGCATCTTCACAGAAAACAGCGCCCCTGCACCGGGAGACAGGGGCGCTGTTTGAAGTTCTGCCGGAAGGGCAGCCGCAACTCCGGATACCTGCTGATATCGTCAGCAGGTGCGGGCGGATTTTAGCTTTTTCACCCACATGTGTCAGGTCCGCTGCTTCAGATGAAAGAGAGAATCTGACGGTAGCTTTCACAGAGCTTCTCAAATGAAACGGCGCAGTTTGCGGGACTCGTGGAGGGAAGGCAGACAGCTGTTCTTCCAATGACCGGTTCGATCAGACGGTGATAAAAAAACCAGGACTTCCTGCCGGTGCAGAACAAAGCCCGAATGGGAGCTTTATTTAAAACCACGGAAAGATCGTTAGGTACTGCGCTTTTTATTGACGCGTCGCTGGCACCGTTAATTTCACACGAGTGAAGCACATCCCAGAGGGCGAGATGGTGTTTCAGAATAAATTCAGTACGGGCAGCGTTTCCGGACGGTATTTCTTCCTGAAACAGCGCTGCCAGAATACGCCAGAACCTGTTCTGCGGATGAGCGTAATAAAACTGCGACTCCCGTGACTTTGGCGACGGCATGGTTCCCAGCAGCAGAACACGGGAATTTTCGTCGAAGACAGGAGCAAAAGGGTGAATGACGTGCATTGATGAACCTCCGGCCAGAAAGATACTGTCGTTATTATATATCCGGATTGACAGCCGCGGGCAGTGCTCAATGAGGCTTTTCCCCTGCGCACATTTTCAGGCAGACAGTCAGAGCCGGATTTTTCCACGAAAAAGTGCAATTCGTATTTTACCGCGTGACGCCGCGGCCGAACAATGATATACTAACTCCCTGGAGTGGTCCTGATAGTCGCTGCCGCGCAAGCGGGAGAGGAAAGTCCGGGCTCCGCAGGGCAAGACGCTGGATAACGTCCAGTTGGCGCAAGCCACAGGAAAGTGCAACAGAGATCAGACCGCCCGGTTCCCGTACCGGGTAAGGGTGAAATGGTGGGGTAAGAGCCCACCGGGCAGCAGGTGACTGCTGTGCCAGGCAAACCCCGTCTGGAGCAAGATCGAATAGGGAGGGCTGAGGCTGCCCGCTGACCTCCGGGTACAGATCGCTTGAGGCATGCAGTAATGCATGTACTAGATAAATGACTATCCTATGACAGAACCCGGCTTACGGGCCACTCCATAGTAATGCTTTAAGTAAAAAGAAAGAATATTCTGTCTATTTTAAGGATAAATAATTCTAATATTTCGAAAATTTGACGTGGAGACTTCTCTTTAAAGAAGTCTCCACGTTTTTTTGATTTCAAACTGTGTTCTTTTTTCCGAAGAAAAAAGTTTAAGGTAAACAATCTGTTAAAAGCAGAGTTTTGCTACGATTGAGCCCCCATTTCAGCTTATTGACCGGGACTCCGAAAAAAGTTATTCTGAATCACAAAGGTGGGGCAAAGTGGTAGAAAGTGGGGGACAAAACATGTTCATGGGAAGTTATGACCATCGAATAGACAGCAAGGGCCGGCTCGTTATGCCAGCGAAGTTTCGGTCCCAGATCGGGGACACTGTGGTCTGCACAGTGGGCCTTGATAACTGTGTTGCTGTCTATCCCACGGACGCGTGGAACCTCTACCTGCAGAAACTCCAGTCGCTCCCCTTCACCAAAGGCCAGGCCCGCCAGTTTATGCGCACGCTGCTTGGGGCTGCCGAAGAGCTTCCCGTTGATGGTCAGGGACGTATCCTTCTCTCGGCGAAACTGCGAAAGTATGCTGATTTGAATGATGCTGTGGTGGTCAACGGCGTTAATGACCATCTCGAGATCTGGAACAGTGAAAAGTGGAATGCCAGCAACAGCGAGATGCTGGAAAACTTCACATCTCTTGCCGAAGGGGTGTCTGACCTTGGAATTTGAGCACATCCCGGTTCTTCTCGGCAGAGTTCTTGAGGAAATGCCGTTAAAAAAAGATGCGCTGATTGTTGACGGAACTCTCGGTCTCGGCGGTTATTCCGAGGCATTCCTGCGGCACAGTCCAGGTTGGACGGTTGCGGGCATTGATCGGGACGAGAGAGCACGTGAAATCGCGCAGAAGAGGCTGGCACCTTTTGGAAACAGGTTCAGGATACTTCCCGGGGATTTCAGGAATATGAAAACGCTCTGCCAATCCGCGGGTATCACATCCGCGGATTGTGTTGTACTTGACCTCGGCGTTTCAAACATGCAGCTTGTCGATGGAGTGCGGGGGTTTTCGTTCCGTGAGGACGGCCCGCTCGACATGAGAATGGATCCGGATTCAGGGGGAACGACGGCGGCTGAGCTTGTCAACGGGCTTTCACGCGAAGCGCTGACTGATATTTTCAGAAAGTACGGAGAGGAGCGTTTTGCCTGGAGAATTGCCGGTGAAATTGTTTCGGAACGAGCGAAAAAAGCCATTACGACAACAAGCCAGCTTGTTGAAGTCATCCGCAGGGGCATTCCGGCACCTGTGATGAGAAAAATGAACGGGCATCCGGCCCGGAAAGTTTTTCAGGCGCTGAGAATTGCCGTAAACGACGAGCTTGGAGCGCTTGAACAGGGGCTTAATGAGGCGTTTGAGCTGCTTGCGGATGAAGGACGGCTGATTGTTGTGACCTATCATTCGCTGGAAGACCGGATCGTCAAGCAGCAGATGAAGGTATGGTGCAGTGAGGGGCATGGAATTCTGAATCCCCGGAAAGGAATCGTTCCGGACGACGCAGAAATAGAAAGGAATCCAAAATCACGCAGTGCGCGCTTACGCGGGTTTCTTAAGAAAAACATACCAACTACAGGGGAAGGACGGGTAGGACCATGGCGCAGGTTTTAAGATCCGCAGAAAAGAAATCGGTGAAATTCAGTCATGCAGCAGTGATGCTTTTGATTTTGGCAATTGTATGTATGGGGATCCTTTCAATGATGAGAAGTGATTCTCAGGCCTTTGACCTGAAAATTTCGCGGATTCAGGAGCAGATTGCTGCGTGCGAAAAGGAATATAATGATTTAAAGCGCGAGGCAGTGGGAATGATGTCCCCCAGCTCTGTGTATGTTTATGCGGTTCGCCAGCTGGGAATGGCGCAGGTCCATCTTGCCGGCGCAATCCGCGTAGACGGAGTCGGGCATTCTGACGGCACGACGACGGCACAGCTGGTTAATGCGGGGATGAATTATTCCAATTAACATAATATCACAGTATCTGATCTGAAAAAGGCAGGAGTGAGGCAGAGGAGATGAGCAGAACGAAAGTGAGCCTGTCATACAGGAAGCTTCAATGGGTTCTCATTTTCGCCGTAATGGCGTTTTACCTCGTCACTCTTGTTAAAGTGCATCTTTATCCTGATCCGAGGGCATCAGAACAGCTGGCACGGCAGTATCGGCAGAGTGAACGCTCTGCCATGGACCGCGGCACTATTTATGACTGCACCGGAGAGCCGCTGGCGCTTTCCGTAACAACGTACAGCATTTTCATGGATCCGGGCATGGAAGGATTTGACCCTTCCAGCGTGGATAAACTGGAACCTTACATCGGAACTGCCAAGGTGAAATCTCTGAAGGAACGTCTCGACCGGCGCTTTAACTGGGTAAAAAGATACCTCAGCCGGAACGAGGCGGAAGAGATCATTTCGCTTTGCGGGAAAGACAAAGGCTACTATATCCGTGAGGAACGGAAGAGAGTTTATCCTAAGGGCAGCCTTCTTTCCCATCTGCTCGGCTACTGTGACCAGGACGGCTGGGGACTTGCAGGTATTGAACTGACGTGGAACAGTACGCTTCTGATTCCGGAAAAACACAGGATTTCCTACCGCGGCGCTTCACCGGTGACGGATACGGGAGCTGAACTGCAGGATCAGACAGCTCAGAAAGGGCTGTTCCTGACCATTGACTCAGATATTCAATATGCGCTGGAACGTTTCCTTGACCAGCGTGCATCTGAAATCCATGCGCCGTGGGCGGCGGGGATCTGCCTCGAGTCTAAAACCGGCGCAGTCAAGGCAATGGCCAGTTATCCAGTCTTTGATCCCAACAACCGGACTACGTTTGCAAGGCCCGAGGCCCTGACAAATAATGCGATCAACAGGGTTTACGAGCCCGGATCGACTTTTAAGCCCATCATGACAGCCATGGCGCTGGAACAGGGGCGCCTGAAGCAGAACGATAAATTCCGCTGCCCTGCTCATCTGAAAGTTGCAGACGGCACGATCAGTGATTCTCACCCCAGGGACAATGGAATCCTTTCAATCGCTGAAATCATTGAAAAATCTTCAAACGTCGGCATGGCTCACGTGGGGATGAGAATGCCGCCCTACAGCACTTATGAGGAAATGCGGGCGTGGGGCATCGGCTCCAGAACCGGCATCAAACTGAACGGCGAAGAAATAGGCCTGTTGCCTACTGCGGACAAGTGGTACGGCATTACTCCCGCCAACGTCGCAATCGGGCAGGGATTTGCCGTAACGCCGCTCCAGCTGGTATCAGCCTTTAACGCAATTGTCAACGATGGAATTCTTATGCGCCCCTATCTGGTCCGTTCTGCTGTTGACGGAAGAGGACAGGTAGTCTATCACTCTGAACCGATGGAGGTGAACCGCGTAGTGTCGCCGCGGAATTCCAAATGGCTGCGCGGAGTCCTGCGGCAGGTTGTGGTCAAAGGTACGGGACGCCCCGCGGACAGTGCACTGGTCCATGTGGCCGGCAAAACCGGCACGGCGCAGGTTGCACACGGAGGCAAGTATATCAAAGGCCGCTACAACGCTTCATTCATCGGATACTGGCCCGCCAATGACCCCGAATATACCATGCTGATTGTTTTTGGCGATGTGAGCGGAAAGCTGTATTACGGCGGTTCAGTGGCAGGCCCTGTCTTCAAAAGTGTAGTCGATGAAGTGGAGCGCCTGAAAGGCCTGAATATAAAATAAAATTTTCATGCCGGAGCGGCGGACTGCCGCACTGAAGGAGAGAATGCGGATGGGTTTTTTCAGCAGCGGACAGAAAAATTCAGCTGATGAAGTTTACAAAAAAATGCGGAATTATCTGCATGCAAAAGACGGCAAGACTCACATAGTGATGGTCAACAGTTTCAGCAAGTGGATCAATCAGTTCTTCGGCTGTGAGGACAAATATACAACGCAGATAGACGAGATTCTGTCCCTGATGCAGGAAGACGGATACGAAATTATCGACGTCAAGTTCAATTCGCTGACCAATCAGGGAATTACCGGCATGATGGAAGGTTTTCACACGCTCATAGTTTACAGATAACAGAAACGGAGAGCTCAGCCATGGCAGATCAGATGGATCAGAGAATTGAAAGATGTCTGAATGACCTGAAAAACAACGGGCTTCTGACTGATATTGGCGGTGAATGGGGTAAACTGCCTGACGACTGCACCTTGAAAAGCGACTCCCGGACCGTCGGCCCGGGAGATATTTTTGCCTGCGTCACCGGGCAGCACGCTGACGGACACCAGTTTATCGATCAGGTGCTTCAGGCCGGCGCTGCCTGTCTCATCGTCCAGCACCCTGTCGCCGGCCTGCCGATTCCCTGGATTCAGGTGACTGACGTGCGGGCGGCCATGGGATACGTTGCAGCGGCGCTGTACGGAGAACCTGCAGAAAAACTGAAGATGTTTGCAGTAACTGGTACGCAGGGGAAAAGCACTACAAGCTATATGATCCGGAGCATTCTCAAAAGCTGCGGTTATAAGTGCGGGCTTCTCGGAACCATTATCTACGACGATGGAGAAAGGACTGAACTTGCGGACCGCACGACCCCGGAAAGCGACGAAGTCCAGAGGTTCCTTAAACGCATGTATGACAATGGCTGTCAGGCCTGTTCGATGGAATGTTCTTCGCACGGAATAGTGCAGGGGCGGATCAACGGCTGCACTTATGACGGCGCCGTGTTCACCAACCTGACTCCGGAACACCTGGATTTCCATAAGACGATGGAGAATTATTTCAATGCAAAGGCAGAGCTGTTCCGCAGTTTTCTTAAAACGGACGGGGCTGCGGCCATCAATACTTCTGGTGAATACGGACAGCGGCTGGCCCGAGAGTTTCCTGACGCAATGACGTGGGCGGCCGAGGCTCCTGCACGGCTTCGCGCTGAACGGATCACCCTGGGTGCTGACGGCGGCGAATTTGATCTGATTCTTGACGGGCGCAGAATAGACCGCGTCCGCATTCCTCTGACAGGGCGCTTCAACGTGGAAAACGCACTGGGCGCCGCAGCCGTATGCCTTGCAAAAGGCTGCGACGAGAAAAAAGTGACTGAAGGGCTGAGGAACATGCCGCAGGTCCCGGGGAGAATGGAGCGTCTTGCGCTTGAAAACGGCGTGCGTGTCATCATTGACTATGCCCACACAGCCGATTCGCTTTCGGCGCTTCTTCAGGCACTCAGACCGCTTGCCGGCGGCAGACTCGTCAGTGTCTTCGGGCATGGCGGAGATCGTTTTGAGGGCCACCGTCCACTCCTCGGAAAAGCTGCAGCTGCTTATGCGAACAGGATTTTTGTGACAATGGACAACCCGAGGACCGAGGACCCGGAGAAAATCGCAAGACAGATTGTCGAAGGCATTAGAGCAGTGAGGGCTGACAGCTGCTGGTCCATTGACCTTCCCCGCAGCGCTGCGATTAAAAAGGCACTTGACTGGTGCCGTTCAGGCGACCTGCTGGTGATTTCGGGCAAAGGCCCGGAGCCGTACCTGGAAATCAATGGCGTTAAATATCCCTACAGCGATAAGAGTATTGTTGAACAGTGGGCGGGGGAGAAGGGAATGAGCATCCGATGAAACTGAGCTCTCTGGCAGAACAGAGCGGCATTGTTCTGAAAGGTCCGGATCCCGAACTTCCGCTGCAGATCCGGGTTGACAGCCGGGAAATGCAGGCAGGTGAGGGATTTGCAGCGCTTCGCGGCACAAGGGTGGACGGTCATCGTTTTATTCCGGAAGTGCTGGAGAAGGGGGCTGCAGCTGTTGTCTGTGAGGCAGCCTCATATGACGTGAAGTGGAGCAGGGAATACCCTTCTGTATCGTTTATCCTGACTCCCGGACGCTGCGAAAACGGACTGGCTTCGCTGGCACAGGCATACATCGGCCGTCTGCCGCATCTGCGCGACGTGATTGCCATTACGGGCAGCGTGGGAAAAACGTCGACGAAAAATGATGTCAGAGCCCTTCTTGAAGATCACTTTAAGCTTCATGCCGCCGGCCGCAATTACAATACGCTGATCGGCGGTTCCGTAACTGTTCTTTCGGCCCCGGAAGACACAGAGCTTCTGCTGCTTGAGATGGGGGCCAATCATCCCGGTGAAATCGCTGAAATGGTGCAGTATTTGCGGCCGACTATTGCTGTGGTAACTGAAATTGCGCCGGCTCACCTTGAAAGCTTCAAAAACCTTGAAGGTGTTCTCAGTGCAAAATCAGAAATATTTTCTTCTGCTGCCCTGCGCTGTGCGGTTATCAACGGGGACAGCCAGTTACTGTGCCGGCGGGCTGAGGAACTGCATCTGCCGCGGGTTGTCCGGTTTGGCAGAAAGGGCAGTGTGACCTTTGCCCGTGAAAAGCTTTCCTGGCATAAGGACCATTTCGTGGTCAGCGCAATTCTTACCGGACTTGACGGGCTGTCGTTCAGTATCTCGCTTGCCCTGGCCGGAGTACATCAGCTGTACCCGCTGTGCTGCGCTGCCGCTGTGGCAGGAATCATGGGACTGAACAGTCCGGCGATTGCCAGGGATCTTCCGAAATGCCGCAGCATCGCCGGGCGCGGTGAAATCCGACATTCAGAAAGCGGAGCTGCTCTTTTTGATGAGTGCTACAACGCAAGTCCGGCGGCAATGATGGCTTCTCTGACTTCAATGAGTCTGCCGGAAATTCCAGGCCGCCGTTTTCTCATTCTCGGTGAAATGCTCGAACTGGGAGAAGCTTCTCAGGCGCTGCACAAAAAAGTTTTTGAAAAGGCATGTCAGGTAAGCGATAACATTTATCTTTACGGGAATGAATGGCTGAAGGTAGACGGTGCTGAGAGGTACTGCTACAAAACACTGGACAGTCTTATTGCAGCCGTTGATGAGTGCACGCCGGGCGAGGGCGATGTTATTCTCGTAAAGGGTTCAAGGAGCAATCATCTGGAGAGGGTTGTAAGGGCGCTTGAATTATGACAAAACTGGGAATAGAGACTGCATTCTTTTTTCTGCTGTTTTTCTGTGAAACGGCCGCTCAGAAGGCGTGGATCGGCTGGATGCGGGGACATCACATCTCACAGGTGCAGAAAGCGTATGGTACCCGGATTGACGAAGCAGTGAAATCAAAAGTTCCGTCTATGGGCGGCGTCGTTTTTCTGCTGATCGGTTCCGGCCTGCTGATTTCAGAGATTATAAAAGGCAGCGTCGGAGGGATGCTTTTCTGGTCCTATCCTGTTCTTTCATCTTTTGTAGGGCTGACTGACGACGTGCTGAAGTTCAGGCACGGCTCAAGTGAAGGCCTGCGCAGCATGCAGAAGTTTTTCCTTCAGACGGCTACAACGATTGTCTGGTTTGCAGCTCTTGCTCTGAACGGCAGAACTCCCTGCCTGGCAGGAAGTTTTTCCATAGACTTCTGGATCTGGCCTTTTGCTCTCTTTTTTGCAGTGGGCGTGCAGAATTCGGTCAACGTCACAGACGGCCTTGACGGTCTTGCGGCGGGCGCCGGCGCCATCACGTTTGCCTCGCTGGCTTTTGTTTCTGCTGACTCGTGGAACGGCAGCGCCGCCGGACTGGCTCTTTCTCTCGGCTTTCTCTGGCACAACTGCCACCCCGCGCAGGTTTTCATGGGCGACGTGGGAGCTCATTTCCTTGCAGGGCTGATGGCTTCCTGTGCGTTTATGGGCAGCGGGGGAGTTTTAAGTCTGATTCCGGCAGCTGCCGGATTTGGCCTCGAGATGGTCTCTGTGGTCATTCAGCTGGCAGCCATACACTGCTTCGGCAGAAAGGTTTTCAGAATGAGCCCTGTGCATCATCATTTTCAACTGCTTGGCTGGCCTGAGGACCGGATTGTCATACGTTTCTGGATTATTCACGGACTGCTGGTCGTTGCTCTCAGTTTCATTTTTGCGGCCCTTTTTCTTAAAATTCTTTGAACCATCACAGCGTTGGCTGTCGGAGGCGTTTCAATGGAGCGGAAAATTACAATAGTGGGTGCGGGGGTCAGCGGCTGCGCACTTGCAGTGTTTGCGGCGGATAATGGCGCCGAAGTTTTTGTTACGGACCGGGGAGCTGATCTTTCTGATGATAAAAAGAAACTCTTCCGGGAGCATTCTATTGAATGGGAAGCCGGCGGACACACTGAACGCTGCACGCAGTGCACTCAGATGGTTGTAAGTTCAGGCGTATCGCCTGCATCAGAGGCAGTGCGCATGGCGTATCAGAAAGAGATACCTGTTCTCGGCGAACTCGATTTTCTGGCGCCCTATCTCAGAGGAAAAATAATTGCCGTAACCGGAACCAATGGCAAGACAACTTGCACTTCGCTGATCGGGCACATTCTGAAACATGCCGGCCTTAATGCAGCTGCGGCTGGCAACATCGGCGAACCTCTTGCCGCTCAGGCTGGAAAGCCTCATGATGCTCTTGTGCTTGAACTGAGCAGTTTTCAGCTCTCATGGAACAATCTTCTGAAGCCGGACGTGTCTGTGCTGACAAACCTTGCGCCGGACCACATCAACTGGCATGGAAGCTATGAGAATTACATTGCCGCCAAATGCCGGATTTTTATTCCGAAGGCAGGAGAATGCTTTGCAGTAACGCACCAGTGCGACGCATTCAGAGTTCCTGCAGGCCGTACTGTCTGTGTGCTTGGATCGGGAGCATGCTCTGTTTCACTTGACGGCAGCGATGTGATCCTGAACCGGAACGGCCGCAGAAAAGTACTGTTCCATAAAAGCTCGCTTTCACTGATCGGGGCTCATAACCTTGAAAATGCGGCGATGTCTGCCGCTGCTGCTGTGCTCGCTTTCCCCGATATCGACCCCGACAGCAATCTCGCAGAGTTCCGTGCTCTGCCGCACCGCTGTGAGAAGGTTGCAGAAAAAAACGGCGTGCTTTACGTGGACGATTCCAAAGGCACGAACGTGGCGGCAGTAATTACAGCGCTGCGCAGCATTGCTGGGCCGAAGGTAATCATTCTGGGCGGACAGGGCAAGGGGGAAAACTACGACTCTCTGGCCGAGGCAGTGAAAGAACAGACGACGGCGGCTGTAGTCATCGGTTCTGAAGCTGACCGGATCATCGATGCACTGCAGCGGAACGGGTACAGAAACTGGCACCGCGCAGCAGACATGGCCGAAGCAGTTGAAAAGTGCTCGAAACTTGCCCGCAGCGGGGATACAGTGCTGCTTTCGCCGGCATGCACGAGCTGGGACATGTATCATAATTTTGAAGAACGGGGAGATCATTTTGCCGCACTCGTCAGACAGCTTCGCTGAACGGACTGCCATGCCGCGGACTTACGATCAGGGAATGCCGGGAAGCGTGTGGGGTTTGTGGACCATTCCTCTGGTGCTTTCGACGTTCGGGGTTGTCATTATTTCATCAATGACAGGATGGAAACAGGATTCAGTTGGAGTTAAGCAGGCAGTCTGGTTCATGGTTTCACTGGCGGGATTTCTTGTAATGACTCAGATACCGCTGAAATTCTGGTATCGTTACTGCTGGATTCTTCTTGTAGCGGCGTTGCTGTTTATGATAATGACGGTACTTTCGCCGCTGCGCGTTACGGTGAAAGGCGCTTCGCGGTGGATCCGCATCGGGCCTGTCAACTTTCAGCCTCTCGAACTGACGAGCTTTGTCATGATGATCTGTTTTTCACGAATGTATATGCAAAGAATGGGCGCACTGAAGGCTCTCTTTGTCAGTATACTGCCGTTTGCTCCATTTGCTGTGATTCTCATGATGCAGCCTGATTTCGGCGGACTGCTTCTTCTGGCAGGCACGGCAGGAGCTCTGTTTGTTGAGCGGTACGGAATGCTCCTGCCGGTTGCAGCTGCCGCCATCGCATCGCCTTTTCTCTGGTTTATGGCTAATCACGGCTACCGTGCCGAGCGCATTCAAACGTGGCAGAACCCGTGGTCTGACCCGCTCGGGGCCGGTTATCAGGTTATTCAGGGCCTGATTGCCTTTGCCAACGGGAGAATGTGGGGAGTCGGTCTGGGGCGCGGAGAACAGTTTCTGCCTGAAGTGCACAATGATTTTATTTTCCCGGCGCTTGGGGAACAGTGCGGGCTCGTTGGAACACTGAGCGTTTTTCTGCTGTTTTTTGTGTGGACACTCTGCGTGTTCTCGGCCTACAGAAAAGCTGTGCCCGAACGGCGGATTCTCATCTGGGGATGCTGCGTCTCCGTACTGCTGCCCTTTTTCATCAACCTCGGCGGAGTAATGAAAATAATACCCATGACAGGAATGCCGCTTCCTTTTATCAGCTACGGCGGCACATCGCTGGTATTTATGTGGGCGAGGATCGGCCTTCTGATCAGACTGGTCAGAGAGCCGCAGGACATTGAATACTAGGAGGTGAGCGCGTTGCCGCGGAAAATTCTGCTGGCCGCCGGCGGTACGGGCGGGCACGTCATACCGTCAGTCGCATTCGGCCAATGGCTGGAAAAACAGGGGGAAACGGTTGTCTGGCTCACAGGCAGCCGTCCGCTGGAAAGTACGATTTTTGCCGCGCACGGCGTGACGCCGCTGCATCTTTCGCTTGAAGGTTCTCCGCTGGGAGTTTCCGGCCTCAAATCGCTGAAGCGCTGGAAATCTCTTCTGACCTCCTTCTTTGAAGCGGAATCACTTCTGAAACAGCAGCACGTTGACTGCTGCGTGCTGTTCGGCGGTTATCTGTCGTTTCCTGTCCTGATGGCAGCGCGCCGCCTTAAAATTCCGGTTCTTATGCACGAACAGAATACTGTGGCAGGCAAAGTTACCCGCATTGCGGCAAAACTTGGGGTGCAGGTTGCCTGTGCCTGGAATGTCTGCAGGGGCCTGACAGGAAAAAGCAAGCCTGCAGTTGTTGGAATGCCGCTGCGCCCGATTCAGATCACAGACAGGGCAGAAGCCCGGGAACATCTGACCGGAAGCTCTTTAGAAAAAAATGAAAAATTAATTGTTATATTAGGCGGCTCACTTGGCAGCGGAGGCATGAAAAAGGTACTTCAAAATGCTCAAAATATGTTAAAATCTACAGGTTGCAGAGTACTCTGCATGGGAATCAAACCTGAGGATCGTCCTTTTCCAGAGGCTCTGGTTCATGAAGCTTCCTGGGATATGAGCCTCGTTTATTCGGCAGCTGATGCAGTAGTCTGCCGGGCTGGCGCTTCCACACTTGCTGAACTCGGCGCACTTGGCATACCGGCAGTTGTGGTGCCATGGCTCGGGGCCGCAGATAATCACCAGTTAAGCAATGCCAGATGTTTTTCAGAATTGACAGGTTCTCCGATTTACCTCGAGGGGGATTCTGCGGAGCGTTTTCATGAGGCTTTGTGCTCTGTGAAGCCGCGGAAACCAGACCCCGCACGTCTCACAGAGGGATCGGCGAATCTTTATAAAGTCCTGTGCAGCCTCACAAACTGAAAGGGGAATCCCAAGTGGAGCGGAAAAAGGTTGATCTCAATAAAATCAGAAATATCCATCTGATGGGAATCGGCGGTGCCGGTATGAGCGGGCTGGCGCTCCTGTTCCATGAGCTCGGATTTAATGTGAGCGGCTGCGATATGGGACGCAACAGCTATGCTGAGAAAATAGAAAAACGGGGCGTCAAAGTTCTTTACGGACACGATGTGAAGCATCTGGATGACTGTCATGTGGACCTGCTTGCCTACAGCAGCGCTATACTGCCTTCCAATGCTGAACTCATTGAAGCGCGGCGCAGAAACATTCCCGTGCTGAAGCGTGCTGAGCTGCTGAGCCTTCTTTTTGATTCTAAAAAAGGCATCGGCGTGGCCGGCACACACGGCAAGACTACTACTACTTCGCTGATCAGCTTCATACTTGAGCAGGCCGATATGAAGCCTACCATCGCTGTCGGCGGCGAACTCTGCGATATTGGCTGCAATGCCAAGATCGGCACCGGCGAATACATGGTTGCAGAGCTTGATGAAAGTGACGAATCCTTTGAATACTTCCACCCGTATTTTTCGGTAGTTACAAACGTGGACTGGGATCATGTCAATCAATATCCCAGCATTCAGGCTGTTGCCGATGCTTTTGTACGCTTCCTCTCAAATACAAAGCCGGACGGCCGGCTTTTCCTCTGCGGAGAGGACAGCGGTGTCAGGCGTGTAATTGCAGAACTGCCTGAAGATCTGAAACAGAAGATGTTTCTTTACGGCCGTGATCCGTCCTTTGATTTTTATGCCACAGACATTCAGTATCACTGCGGCGGCGGCCTCAGTTACACATTTTATGCAAAAGGCAAAAAAATGGGAACCATCGACCTTGTCATTTCAGGGGAGCATAATGTGCTCGATTCCCTTGCGGCATGCGGCGTGGCGTACGAACTTGGTGTGCCTTTTGCCATTGTGCAGAAAAGCATGAGAATGTTCCATGGCGCAAAACGCCGTCTGCAGATGCGCGCAATGTGCCCTGACAATATCCTTGTCTATGACGATTACGGCCACCATCCCAGAGAGATGGAAGCGACGCTGAATGCAGTGCGTCTGATGTATCCTGATCGCCGGATCGTGCTGATTTTCCAGCCGCATCGCTATACGCGCACGCAGGCTCTGTTCGGGCAGTTTGCCAGAGTACTTGCCAGTGTGCCGCAGGCTGTGCTGCTGCCGATCTACGCTGCTGACGAACGGCCGATAGAGGGAGTTTCATCGAAACTGATCAGTGCGGAAGTTGCACGGTTAGGCGGAAACTGCATACTGGCGTCAAATAAAATAGAGGCGGCTGACAAAGTTCTGGAAATTGTGCGTCCCGGCGATTTTATCCTTACAGAGGGTGCAGGAGACGTTTATGTTATAGGTGATCTGATTGTTCAGGAATTAAACAAGAAAACAGTGGCAGCACTGTAGGTATTTTATTGTCAGGGTGATCGCACATGAGAAAGAGAAAACTGTTTCGCTGGCTTGTCCTTTCTTTTCTGGCGGGAGCCCTGTGGTGTGTCTGCGACCGATACCAGCCGTTCCGTCTGAAAGCAATGAAGGTTGACAATTTCACGCCCGAACTTGAGATGATGCTGCGGAGCTGGAGTGAGACATTTCTGACTTTCCATCCTGCCTGGCTGCTTGCAAGATCAGAACTGAAAAAACTGGAACGCCGGTTTCCCCTTACAATAAAGGCATCCTGGTCACCCCTGCGGGGGACTTTGCAGCTGACGGCAGTTCCCTTCAAGGCTTCAATGAAGCTTGAATGGCAGCATGCGGATTATCTTGCGGGCGAGGACGGTACAGTATGGCCGGTCAGTCTCTGGCAGCAGTCATTAAAAAGCGAAATTCCTGATCTGCCAAGTCTGCTTGTAAACAGCAAATATCCTCTGCTTGATGAAAACGTGCCTGCTTCATCTGCCAGGCTGAAAGTGCCCTATGCATGGCTTTTCGGGTTATGGCAGACGCTTTCTTCCGTGGACAGCCGCATGAAAGCTGAAAACGCGGAACTGCTTCGCCGCGGAGGAGAAGACCTGGTCAGCTGTTCTTTCAGAAACGATTCAGATAAAACTTTTATTTCGTTCATCGGACGCGTTTCCGCGCTTGATAAAAGCATTCTTATTGTGAGAGAATTAATTCGTACGCAGCCGGGAAAACATATCTTTGTGGATGCGACATACGGTGATAAAGTTATCATCAGAAAAAGCTCTGATTCTTCTGAACAGAAGAGTTAAGGAGAGAATTGCAATGGCAGAAGATTCTGGAATCATTGTGGGGCTGGATCTCGGAACAAGCAAGGTTGCAGTTGCTGTGGCTGAGAGAACCCCTGAAAACCCTGAAGCTGTGCAGATCATCGGCATAGGGCAGGCACCCTCGCGCGGCATCCGCAAAGGCATGATCATCAATCTTGAACAAGCTGTTAATTCTGTTTCGGATGCAATTGCCGATGCAGAGTCAATTATGGGTGGGCTGAAGATAAGCAGTGCTGCAGTCGCATTCAGCGGACTCGAAGTGCAGTGCCGCGTCCTGCATGGGAAAATCTCACTCGGGCGGACACCGCGTGTGATTTTGCCGGCAGATGTTGAGCAGGTTATTGAGGCCGCTTTGAAAGAACTTCAGATCGGCGCAGACCGGTGCGTAATACATGCTATTCCTGTCAAATATGCTATTGACGGCCGCAGCGGGGTGGAAAATCCGATAGATATGACCGGAACACAGCTTGAAGTTGAAGTGACCGCTCTGGTGATCCCTGTTTCGGTCGCGCAAAATGTGGTAAACTGTATTGAGAGTGCGGGTGTCAAAGTGGATGCTCTTGTTCTGAAACCGGTGGCTGAAGCTCTGGGGACTCTCAATAATGATGAGCTCGCTATAGGCGCCTCGCTGGTGTCTGTCGGCGGCGGCACAACAAGCGTTTCAGTCTGCGCTGACGGCCATCTGCTCTATGCGGCAGAAATTCCTGTTGGCGGCGATCATATCACCAACGATCTTGCCTGCGTGAAAAAAATTCCTTTTGCAAGCGCAGAAGAACTGAAAAAACAGATCAGCATGGATCCCGGTGAAAAACCTTCAGGGACAGTTGATGTCGAAGTTTCAGGGCGGAAGTGCGAGCTTGACCGTGCAGAAATGTCTGAAATTATCGGCAGCCGGCTGGATGAGCTTTTTACAGACAGTATCGTTCCAGGGCTGCAGAAGCTGCAGGAAGCCGGCCTTCAGACAGATGTCATACTGACCGGCGGCGTTGCCCGGACGCCTGGCTTTGTCAATCTCGCCGAATCTTACCTGAAAATGCCGGTACGGATCGGTGAGCCTGTTCTGCGCAGACAGATGCAGCAGGGCCGTAATGACTGCCGTTACTGCTCTGTGTGCGGCATTATCATTTATCTCATGGAAAAAAGGAAGAATCCCTATTCCTATATGAATGCGCCGATGACTCTTTTCAGAAGTGCAGCATCAGCAGGAAGAAGCTCTTCCATAAAAAGACCCAGACGGCCCTCGCAGTCTCTGTCGCGCACCATCGTGCGGACGCTGAAGGACGTTTTTAAAGGATTGTTTTAAGGAGGCGCGGTTATGGACGATAAAGAGATCTTTGCAATCAACAGCGAGAATGATGCTGAAACAGGCACAGACGATCTCGGCCTCGAGGTCCCTCGTGAAGTAATCAAGGTCGTGGGAATCGGCGGCGCCGGCGGTAATGCTCTGAATACGATCATCAACAGCGGTGTGACCGATGTTGATTTTATCGCTGCGAACACCGATGTCGCAGCGCTGAGACTTTCACAGGCTCCGACGAGGATTATTCTGGGCAAGAGCCTTACCAAAGGACGCGGTGCAGGCGCCGATCCTGCGAAGGGACACGATGCCGCGCAGGAATCAGAAGAAGAACTGACACAGATTCTTTCCGGATCAGATATGGTTTTCATCACCTGCGGCATGGGCGGCGGCACCGGGACGGGTGCTGCGCCTGTTATAGCTGAGATTGCGAAGGAAAAAGTCAATGCTCTGGTGGTTGCCATCGTGACATTCCCGTTCATGTGGGAAGGCAGGGCCAGAATTGACCGTGCCGTGGAAGGCATTGAAAAACTCCGCGAGAAAGTTGATGCTCTTGTGATCGTCAAGAACGACCGCATCATTGAGCTTTCGGATAAATCCACTTCATGCGCCGAAGCGTTCAAGATGAGCGACGAAGTGCTGCGGCAGGCAGTTTCCGGTGTGACCGGCGTCATCCGCAAGGTCATGACCGTCAATGTGGATTTTGCCGATGTGTGCGCCACGCTGCACAACGCTGGTACTGCGATCATGGGCGTCGGCGAGGCCAAGGGCGAAGGCCGCGTCTTAGCGGCTGCCCGTGCGGCCATGAACGGCCCGATGATGACGGCGCCCATGAAGGGCGCTACGTCGGTGCTTTACTGCATTGAATCCGGCGAAGATCTGAACATTCTTGAGATGAACGAAGCGCTGAAACTCATCCATGCAAGCGCAGCCGAAAACGCCAACATCTTCTGGGGACAGGGCATCGATCCGGCTATGGGTGATACTGTGCGTTTCACTCTTATTGCAACCGGCTTTAAAGATGAGCTTGAGGAAGCCGAGGCCGGCCGTGATAAGAGCCTGCAGGGCCTGGACGGCGTCTTTGAAAAGCAGAACCTCACCCCGAGCGACGTTGTTTCTGGAGAAAACCATAATATTTTTGAGGGTCTTGGAGCAGGTCTTGACATTCCTACAGCATACCGGCGCCGTAAAAAGTAACACGGTTATCTTTTCGGGGACAGATTATTTTCGTCCCCGATATTCTTAGCTGCAGATCAGAAATTGAGGTGGTTTTATGGCGGCCAGATCAACAAACCGTTTTAAACAGAAGCCCGCAGTGCCCTTTGGAGATTTCATGCTGCCTATTCTGGGCATTGTAGCGCTGGGCATTGTCGTGATGGGCATCAGAATATTATGGGGACCTTCAGAAGCGGATAAGCCGACTGTCGTTGCTCAGCCGCGGCCGGCGCAGTCGCAGGATGTTTCTCAGAGTGCTTCTGAGAAAAGCTCCTCAGTCCCAAAGAGTTCCGCATCTGGCAAAGAGACTGTTGATGATGTGATTATAGCCCAGCCTGTCCGCCGCGGCGGAAGAACACAGAGCGGCAGCGCCGGCACTGAAAGTGCGAAGAACACCGGCAGTGCTGCCGGGCAGAAAAACGATGCCGGCCAGCAGCAGGTGACGAAAGTTGAACCTAAAAATGACAGATCAGCCGGCGGGAAGTCCGCCATTGTGCGCGCAGGCAGCATTGACAAGAGTCAGTTTGTTGTACAGTGCGGATCATATACCGACCGCAGCGCGGCAAATTCCGTTGTCGCCTCGCTTAAGAAAATCGGCTATACGGCGGTTGTGCGTCAGGCCGAAGTGCGAGGGAAAAACTATTTCCGGGTTGTTGTGGCCGGCGGCAGCAGCCGGGAGCTTGCCGATGAAATCGCGTCGAATATTAAAGAAGCGGGGTATCCCGTCCTCGTCCGTCCAAACGATTAAGACAGGAGACATGAGCAATGGTTCCGAAGAAACTGCTGATTATCACCGGACTTTCCGGCAGCGGCAAAAGCAGCGTGCTTCATATGCTTGAAGATCAGGGTTTTTTCACGGTTGACAATATGCCGCCAGGCATGCTGCCGGAACTGACAGCCATGCTTTCACAACACCCCGGAACGCTTGAAAAGGGCGTTGGCGCCGTTGTAGATGTACGAAGCGCCGGTCTTCAGACGAATATACCGCAGGTGCTGGAAAACCTGAAATCCCAAGGTGTCAGCGTGCAGATTCTTTTCCTTGAAGCTTCTGACGACGTGATTCTGAAACGCTACAGCGTGACGCGGCGGCGTCACCCTCTTGGATTTATGAACTCCCTGCACGACGGCATCCAGATGGAAAAAAAACAGCTGATGCAGCTGCGGAAATACGCAGACCGCGTCATTGATACGTCGAGACTTACGCTTGCCCAGCTGCGGGAAGAAATTACGGCTGTTCTTGCCCGCAGTCCGGCAGAACTGCAGCTGATGGTCAGCTCTTTCGGCTATAAATACGGCATGATTCTGGATGCGGATTTTGTGTTTGATGTGCGCTTTCTTGTCAACCCCTACTATGTTGAAAGCCTGAAGCATCTTTCCGGACTGGACGAGGCAGTGCGGAAGTATATCTGCAATGACAGAATGACAGAAATTTTCCTCCATCAGACTCTTGAACTGTTCGAAAGCATCATTCCCGTCTACCACCTGAGCGGCAAAAATTACCTTCAGATAGCCTTCGGGTGCACCGGCGGACGTCACCGCTCGGTTTTTGCGGCCGAATGGATGGGAGAGCATCTGTCACACGTTGAAGGCATTGTCTGTCAGGTTCGGCACAGAGACCTTGAACGCGATGAACAGGAGGGGACCCCGGCATGATCCTTGCTGTGATTCTCATATTTATCGGCGGCCTTATGGCAGGCGGCGTCGTTGTGGCGCTGCTTTTCAGAAACAGCCGGCGCGTCAGGGCATTTATATCAAAAAGAACCAATGAACGTGAGGCTGCGGCAGCAGCCGTGCAGCTCCGTCTTGCAAGCGGCCCTTCCTTCGTGGCAGTGGGCGGTGGGACGGGGCTTTCTTCGTTGCTGAAGGGACTCAAGGGATATACGCGCAATATCACTGCGCTGGTCACCGTTACTGACGAAGGCGGCAGTTCTGGCCGCCTTGTCCGTGACTGGGGGATGCTCCCTCCGGGCGACATCAGAAACTGTCTTGTGGCGCTCAGTGAAAACGATGACCAGCTGCGGGCATTTATGAATTTCAGGTTCAACCAGGGCGACCTGAAAGGACACAGCCTCGGAAACCTGATCCTTCTTGCGGCGACAGAGCAGTCAGGGGATTTTAAGAATGCAGTGGAACTGGTGAACAGCCTCCTTGCCATCCGCGGACGGGTGCTTCCCATTACGACAGAAAACGTGACTATCGTTGCCGAAACTGAAAAGGGAGAAACCCTTAGAGGGGAGCTCACCGTTGCAAAGCACGGAAGAGACATAAAAAGCATCCGCCTTGAACCGCCTGGCGTTGAACCTGTGAAAGAGGCCTTTTCTGTCCTTGAAAGCGCTGACATGATCATTCTTGGTCCGGGAAGCCTGTTTACCAGTGTGATCCCCAACCTCCTCGTAGAAAAATTTACCGCAGCGCTCCGCCAGACACCGCATCCTATTGTGTATGTCGCTAACCTGATGACTCAGCCCGGCGAAACAACGGGTATGACGCAGCTGGACCATATCAAGTGGGTGGCCCGCGCGCTCGGGCGCTTTCCTGACGCAGTGCTGGTCAATGAAGACATTATTCCGGAACCGCTGCAGGAACGGTACCGTGCCCAGGGGGCAGTGCCCCTGACACTTTCCCGCACAGACGAAGAGTTTCTGTCTGCAAAAAAATGCCGCGTCGTCCGCGCTTCGCTTCTGCAGATTCAGGACGGTACCGTTGTCCGTCACAACAGTGCACGGCTGGCTGAAACGCTGATGCGGATTCTGCGGAAAACGAACAGCGGGGAAGAACTATGAAACTGGGCAGCAAGCAGTGGGATGAGTGGTTCTCCGCCCCTGTGACCGATGAAGTTTCGGCGGAATCTGAACTTTCGGGAATTGTGGCCTGCATGAATATTCAGCAGGAACGCGGCAAAGTGCGGGCAGTTTCCACAAGATTCTGGGTATACCGCCGGTTTCGCCGTCTTTGGCCTTTGGTGAGCTGGGCGAAAGAAAGGGATCTGAGTGAGGTCCTGCGTTTTAGAAGCAGAAAAGTTACCATTGAACTGCCGCCTGAACTGTATAAAAAGATACTGTCAAAACCCGACCATCGCGAATTTATCCGCTGGCCGTGGGCGCGAGGCGTTTTTGGGTGCACCGGCAGTATTTACAACCCGCGGCGCGGATATTACTGCATTATGAGAATTCATAACAGCACTGTTGCTGACAGCGTGCGCGATCTGCTTCTGGGAAGCAGCATCACCAGCTCCGAGCGTATGAAAGACGGTGTTGCAGAGATTACAATCCGCGATCTTCAGCAGATTATGCGCTTCTGCTATTTTATGGGACTGTCGCAGACAGCGCAGAAACTGGAAGAACGATCAATGCTCCGTTCGGGCAGAGATCTTGCGAACAAGCAGGCTAACTGCGACAGCGCAAATATCCGCCGCAGTGTGGAAACATCGCGCCAGTATGCCGCTGTGATTCAGTATCTGCAAAATCTTGACAGCCGGCTGATTCCGGAAAAACTGCTTCCTCTTGCGGCAGCGCGGCTGGAAAATCCTGAAGCAACACTGGCAGAGCTGGGCAGCATTCTGCGTCCGCAGGTCAGCAAGAGCACCGTAAAATACCGTCTGAAAAAACTTCAGAAAATTGCCGAAGATGCCGGATTTGACTTATCAAAACAGTTGTAATGCTGAAAAACTTACTGAAAACTTGACAGGTGCGATTTTAAAGGTTAGTCTTAAGTCGTTTACAAAAGGCAAAAATCTTTGCGCAGAGATTTTAATTTTTTGAGGAGGCAGCTGCTATGAGTAAAGTTCGCGTTGCAATCAGTGGTTTTGGCAGAATCGGCCGTCTTGTTCTTCGTGCGATGACCGAATACGACAAAAAGGGCCTTTTTGAAGTGGTCGCGGTAACCAGACACAGCGCCACTGCTGATCAGATGGCCTATCTGTTCAAGTACGATTCAGTGCACGGACGTTTTAACGGCACCGTCGGCTCAGAAGGCGACTACATCATTGTCAACGGCAGCAAAATTCTCTGCGTGAAGCCCGAAAACAACGTCTATCCCTGGAAAGAGCTGGGCGTTGACCTGGTGATTGAAGCCACCGGCAAAAACTGCACTGCTGAAGCAGCAGGCGCTCATATTGCCTGCGGTGCAAAGAAAGTTGTTATTACGGCGCCCGGCAAGGGTGAGGGCGTAGCCACGTTTGTGATGGGCGTCAACGAAGAAACTTACGATCCTGCGAAGGACAACATTATTTCAAACGCGTCCTGCACGACCAACTGTCTTGCGCCTCTGGCAAAAATCCTGAATGACGCATTCGGCATCGAAAAAGGCCTGATGACCACAATTCACTCTTACACGGGCGATCAGAACCTCGTAGACAAGTCTCATAAAAAGAGCAATTACCGCGCCCGTGCGGCAGCTCTTTCAATGGTGCCTACGACAACCGGCGCTGCCAAGGCCGTTGCTCTTGTCATCCCTTCCCTTAAGGGCAAGATGAGCGGCATGTCCCTGCGGGTGCCCACACCTGATGTTTCCATTGTCGACCTTACATTCCTTCCCGCACGTCCCGTGACGGCCGATGAGGTGAACGCGGCTGTCGTTAAGGCTTCGCAGGGAAAAATGGCGCCTTACGTCAGCGTAGTCACCGATGAGTGCGTTTCGATGGATTTTGTGCATGATGATCACTCCTGCGTATTTGCTCCCGATCAGACCATTGAAATGAACGGACTTGTTAAAGTTTTTGCCTGGTATGACAACGAGTGGGCCTATTCATGCCGCTGCGTTGACCTTGTGAATTACGTCATCGAAAAGGGATTTTAAAATGCTGAAGCTCAGGACGATTGACGAAGCTCCGCTGAAAGGGAAAAAGGTTCTGGTCCGTGTTGACTTCAACGTGCCGTTTAAAGAGGGCGTCGTGAAGGACAACGCCCGCATTGTTGCTCATAAGAAAACCATTGATGCCCTGCTTGCGGCCGGTGCATACGTAACACTGGTTTCCCATTTCGGCCGTCCGAAAGGCAAGGTTGTGCCGGAAATGTCGCTGGGACAAATCCGCAGCGATGTGGAAAAGGGACTTGGACATAAAGTTATTTTCGTGAGCGACTGCGTCGGCCCTGAAGTTGAAGCCGCTGTGAAAGCCCAGAAACAAGATGAACTGCTTCTGCTGGAGAATTCCCGTTTTCATCCTGAAGAAGAGAAGAACGATCCTGATTTCAGCAGGCTGATGGCCAAGCCCTTTGATCTGTACGTGATGGATGCATTCAGTGCTTCACACCGTGCCAACGCCACGACCGAAGGACTGGCCCACGTGCTGCCCGCCTATGCCGGTTACCTTATCGGCCGTGAAGTTGACGCGCTTGAGCGTGTCAAATCCGACCCTGTAAAGCCTTATGTGCTGGTAATCGGCGGCGCGAAAGTATCGGACAAGATCGGCGTGCTTGAGCACATGATAACCAAGGCTGACACTATTCTGATCGGCGGCGGTATGGCCTTTACTTTCCTTGCCGTGAAAGGCGGCAGAATCGGCAAATCCCTGTATGACGCCGAGCATGCTGATTTTGCGAAGAACCTTCTGGCAAAAGCTGAATCGGCAGGCGTGAAAATCGTTCTGCCGGTTGACGTCACTGCTGCGCCTGAAATTGCCGATAACGTCAAATGCACAGCTGTTCCCGCCGCTGCTGTTCCCGATGATCTGATGGGACTTGATATTGGGCCTGAAACATCAAAAGCCTTTGCGGATGAAATCGCAAAAGCGAAGACAGTACTCTGGAACGGCCCCATGGGTGTGTTTGAGAATCCTCTGTTTGCGGCAGGCAGCCGTGCCGTTGCCGAAGCAATGGCAAAAGCTACGGCAAACGGTGCATTTACCGTTGTGGGCGGCGGTGACACTGCTTCAGCCGTGAAAAAGTTCGGACTGAAAGATAAAATGTCGCACGTTTCGACAGGCGGCGGTGCAAGCCTTGAATACTGCGAGGGCAAGGACCTTCCCGGTATTGTGCCGCTGGAAGTCTGACAGACAGACAAAAAAACAGACCGCCCGAAGTTTTCTTCGCGGCGGTCTGTTTTGCTGACTGAACTGACAGCAGCAGCTATGGTTATTGCTGCTCTAAGAGCGGAGAATAAGCAAAATGAACCTGCAATCCTGTGATCTCTGTCCGCGGCGGTGCGGAGCGAACCGTGCCGCCGGTATAAACGGTTTCTGCGGCGCCGGCCGCTTGGTGCGCATTGCCCTTGTTTCGCTTCACCGGTGGGAAGAACCCTGTCTTACCGGCGAGAACGGCGCAGGAACTGTGTTTTTTTCGTATTGCAATATGAAATGTATTTTCTGCCAGAATTTCGACATCAGTCATGAAGGGAAAGGGATTGATGTCACCGCTGACCGGCTGGCCGAAATTTTTCTGGAACAGCAGCACCGCGGTGCCGCTTCACTGGACCTTGTGACGCCTACGCACTACGTGCCTCAGATTATTGCGGCGCTGGATGCCGCAAAAGAACAGGGTTTTTCTCTGCCCGTGGTTTATAACTGCGGAGGCTATGAACTGCCGGAAACAATTGAGGCGCTCCGGGGTTATGTGGACATTTTCCTGCCTGACCTGAAGTACTGCGATGACTGCCTGGCAGTCAGGTATTCCAATGCGCCGGATTATTTCCGCTATGCCTGTGCGTCCATAGAAAAGATGTATGAACTGACCGGACCGTTTAAAATGGACGGAAAACGCATGGTCAGCGGCGTGCTGGTGAGACATCTGGTTCTGCCCGGGCAGTACCGTGACAGCGTGAAGATTCTGGACTACCTGAAAAACACCTTTGGCGGCGGCATTTACCTCTCGCTGATGAACCAGTACACGCCAATGCCGCAGGCTGCGTGTTTTCCGGAGATCAGCCGCAGGCTGACAACCTATGAATATGAAAAAGTCCTTGATCACGCTGAAAAAATCGGCCTGACCAACTGTTATATTCAGTATGGAAGAACGGCTTCCGAGAAATTTATTCCGAAATTCGATGGAACTAATGTGCTGAGATCCGCAGCACCGCAGTCCTGAAAAACACAGCACTGCTGAAGCTGTTTTGTCAGTTTCAGCAGTGCTGTGTTTTGAATGCGCATTCTGATGCCGGGAAACGGGATCCTTACTGCTTCTTTCTGTAAGGCACGACGTCAGTGTTGTAAAACTGCCAGAGGCGTTCCATGGCTTTTTCAGGCGTGAAAAAATTTGCCTCCAGGATATGTGCCCAAGCGGCATCAGTGACGCCGCCGACATACCTGACAAAATCCCTGTCATTTTTCTGTTCTGCGAGCGCCAGGGTTCTGTCGCGGAAAATTTTCCAGTCTTTCAGATCTCCGTTGGCGTTGTAATCTGTTTTGCCGCAGCAGCTCATCGTATAAGATAACTCCTTGCAGAGAGTATAAAACAGCGAGGGCGCGCTTGAGCGCTCTCGCTGACTTTTAACCATGAAAGACGGAACTACTTTCCTGCCTTTTTGGTCAGATATTCATCAATAGCCTTGGCGGCCTTCTTGCCGGCACCCATGGCAAGGATAACCGTGGCGGCTCCGGTGACGATATCGCCGCCGGCATAGACGCCTTCGATGGAAGTCGCGCCGCCGGTTTCTTCGTCGGCTTCAATATAGCTGCGCTTGTTGGTTTTCAGCTCGGGCCAGGCGTTAAGAAGCACCTTGTTCGAGCTCTGGCCGATGGCCTCGATCACTGTATCGATGTCAAGGGTGAACTCGCTGCCGGGAATGGGAATGGGCCTTCTGCGGCCGGAAGCGTCGGGCTCGCCAAGCTTCATCCGCTCGCACTTGACGCCGACCAGTTTGCCCATCATGTTCTTGTCGTCTCCGCTGTAGCCGATGTACTCGATGGGGGCGGTCAGGAATTCAAACTTGACGCCTTCCTCGACAGCATGGTGGTATTCTTCGATACGTGCGGGCAGCTCTTCGACAGAACGGCGGTAAAGGACTGTAACACTCTCAGCACCAAGACGAAGTGCCGAGCGTGCGGCATCCATGGCCACGTTGCCGCCGCCGATAACTGCAACATGCTTTGAGTGCTTGATAGGTGTATCGTAAGCGGGGAACTCATAGCCGTGCATCAGGTTGATGCGGGTCAGGTATTCGCTGGCGGAGAAAACACCGTTAAGGTTGGTGCCGGGAGTGCCGACGAACTTGGGCGTGCCGGCGCCGGTTGCGATGTAAACAGCGTCAAAGTTCTTGCGGATTTCATCGACAGTAACAGTGCGGCTTGCAACACAGTTGACCTCAATGTCTACGCCGAGGGCCTTGATGTTGTTGATTTCACGCTGCACAATTGCCTTGGGCAGACGGAATTCGGGGATACCATACATCAGAACGCCGCCGGGAAGGTGAAGGGCTTCAAAAATGGTAACTTTGTAGCCCATCTTGGCCAGGTCGCCTGCCACTGTCAGGCTGGAAGGGCCGGAACCGATGACGGCAACCTTGCCCTTGCCGTTGTAAGGCACAGGGTTGACTTTCACAGCAGGCTGTGCAGCGTGCCAGTCAGCGGCAAAGCGTTCGAGCTTGCCGATGGCAACAGGCTCATTGTGCTTGCCTGTGGCTTTGTCAACCATACGGCCGACAGTGCAGACGCCTTCGCACTGTTTTTCCTGCGGGCATACGCGGCCGCAGACTGCAGGAAGCGCAGAAGCAGAGCTGAGAATATCAAATGATTTCTGGAAGTCGCCTTCCTTAATGGCGGCGATGAAATCAGGAATATGAATGGCAACAGGGCATCCCTTCATGCAGGGAGCGGTCTTGCAGTGGAGGCAGCGCGAAGCTTCCTTCACAGCTTCTTCGGCATTGTAGCCAAGGCAGACTTCTTTAAAGTTGTGGGCGCGGACTTTGGGATCCTGCTCGGAGATAGGGGTTTTATTCGGAGAAATGGCCATCGTTATTCACCAACCTCGCTTTTGTACTTGTCAAGGGAGATTTTTTCTTCATCCTTGTACTGACGGCAGCGTGACATAAACTCGTTCCAGTTGACGCCCCAGCCGTCGAACTCAGGGCCGTCGACGCAGGCGAAACGGATTTCGTCGTTGACAGTCACACGGCAGCAGCCGCACATACCTGTACCATCAACCATGATGGGGTTCAGAGACACCCAGCAGGGGATCTTGAGCTCTTTTGCCTTCAGTGAGGCAAACTTCATCATGATGGATGGCCCGATAGCCCAGCAGTAGTCAATTTTCTCACCGCGCTGAGCGAGCATGTCCATCGCTGTTGTGACAACGCCCTTAATGCCCTCTGAGCCGTCGTCTGTGGTGATGATCAGCTCGTCAGAGTATTTTGCGCACTCGTCCTTCATGATCACAAGGCTCTTTGTACGTCCGCCGAGAATGGTGATAACTTTGTTGCCGGCTTCCTTCAGTGCTTTGATGATGGGGAAAAGCGCAGCGATGCCGACACCGCCGCCGATCATCAGAACAGTGCCGTAATTCTTGACTTCGCTGGGTTTGCCAAGCGGTCCGAGGATGTCCTCAATGCAGTCGCCGGGATTAAGACGTCCCAAGGCTGTTGTGGTTTTTCCGACCGTTTGGAAAATCATGCGGATGCGGCCGCCCTCAGGGTCGTACTCAGCGACAGTCAAAGGAATTCGTTCGCCGGTCTCGTTGACACGCAGGACACAGAACTGTCCGGCACGTCCGTTGCGAGCGATCTGCGGCGCATCGATCCAGATGTCGAATTCGTTGGCCGCAAAAGCGCTTTTTGAAAGGATCTTGAACATAAAACGTCCCCCTATCAATAATAATATTCAAGAAAAATGAGCTGATCCCAAAGGATTTTCATGTAGCTGAATCAGACGTGAAAGAGTAAAATAAAGTTGCCCTCCTTCTTTATTTTTTGAATCACGGCTGAAAAAGCTGCACTCCTTGTGAAATATTATACAACGGCTGACGGGTTTTACAAGTGATGGAGAATTGAAATACTATTCTTTATAAAAGGTGGATTTACAGCAAAAATCAAGTTTTCTGGTTTCAGAAAAGATGAAGAATCTTTTCAGTTAAAAGTATAATATGCGCGAATAAGAGCATTCTGGTATTCCATTTTGAACTGCACTGCAGCAGAGGAGGAATGAAAATGCTTCAGATCAGACTTACCAGAGCAGATACTGTTCAATACGGTGACAAAAAAAGCCTGCTGGAAGCGGCATGGAAAAAGCTTCGCGCAGGGGCAGAATCAGGAACATCCGGTTACGGATGGATGAACCTGCCTGAAAGGAACATTGATGAGATAAAAAAAATGGGCAGGGAACTTGCGGCGTTTCATTATATTATCCTGATCGGCATCGGCGGTTCCGCGCTGGGACTTCAGATGCTTGAGAATGTTCTGCTTGATCCGGCATATCCGTACACTGCTGAAAAGGGGTGCCCGAGACTTTTTACAGCCGACAACGCCGATGCGGAGAGCAATGAATCTATCTGGAAACAGGTCAGGGCAGAAGAAACAGCGATTCTGGCCGTGAGCAAATCAGGGCGGACCCTTGAGACGCTGAGCAATTTTCTTTATTTCCGGGAAAAACTTTACAGTGCTCTCGGCGCAGAAACAGAAAAACATATCTTTACAGTAACATCGCCGTCAGCGGGTTTTCTTCATGAATACGCTGCCGCAGAAGGAACCCGCAGAATTGATTTTCCGGAAGACACGGGCGGCCGTTATTCTGTACTTTCTTCCTGCGGTCTGACTGCGGCCTCAGCGCTTGGGATTAATGCGGACCGCCTCCTTGCCGGTGCGGCCGCGATGAAAAAAAAGCTGCTGGAAGAACCTCTTTCAAGCGCTGCGTCTGCAATGGCCTGTGACATTGTGAACTGTTATGAAGCAGGACGGAACGTTACGGTTTTCTGGTCTTATGGGGATCGCTTCAGGGCAGTAAGCGAGTGGTTTGCCCAACTCTGGGGCGAGAGCCTCGGCAAAGACGGCCGCGGCATGACGCCGCAGTCGGCACTTGGTTCCATTGACCAGCACTCACAGCTTCAGCTCTATACTTCAGGTCCGGCTGACAAATTCTTTATCTTTCTCAGCAAAAAGCCGGCAGAAAAATTTACACTGTCAGTTCCGAAAGAACCGCTTTTTGCAGAAGCCTCTTATCTGAACGGCGTGTCGCCCGAACATATTCTCGAATGTGAACGCCGGGGCGTCGCTGCTTCTCTGAAGCGCCGCGGTCTGCCTATGTGTGAAATCTGCCTGGACGCCGCAGACGAATACTGTCTGGGCGGCCTGATTTTCCTTCTTGAAACGGTTACTGCGCTCACAGGTTTTATGCTTGGCGTTGATCCCTTTGACCAGCCGGGTGTGGAGGAAGGCAAGAATTATGCTCTGGCACTGTGCGGCAGCGCTGCTTATGCAGAATACCTCGATGTGCTTCGCCGGATCGACTCAGCTGCTGCAGGATCGGATTTCTCCGTATAGCTGCGGCACAGCGCAGCAGGGCGCTGACAGACAATTTTCTGTCAGCGCCCTGCACTTATATTTCGTTTTTTCGGCCGGGGGGTTTCGGAAAAGCTTTTTCTTCGTACAGGGCATAATACCGTTTTGGAGTAGCAGTCCAGTGGTCGGTTTCATGATGATTCTCAAGAGCATGAAGAATACTCTGCTTGATGTCGGGGAAGCGGGGCTTCAGTTCTGCGATGAGCGACTTTGTCCGGGCCCGTTCCGTGGTGCCGCCGTACTGGCAGCAGTGCTGAAAAGTTTTTACACCAATCCTGTTCAGTTCATTGGTGATCTGGAATTCAGAAAGATAAATCATCGGCCGGATCAGCCACATGTCAGCACGATCGTGCCACAGTTTGGGCTGAAAACTGCGGAACCGCCCGTTGCGGAGCACGTTCATGAGGGCAGTTTCAACCACGTCATCAAGATTGTGTCCGAGGGCTATTTTATTGCATCCCAGACGGCGGGCCTCGGCGTTCAGAATGCCGCGGCGCAGGTTGGCGCAGAGAGAACAGGGAGAGTCGGCAGATTTGACGCTGATAATATGTTCAATTGCGTAGGGCACAACCGTCAGCGGCACTTCAAGGCGGCTGCACAGCTCTCTGAGCGGAGCGGTATCCCAGCTGCCGTTGGTCATGTCAATGCTGACTGCCTGAAGATCATATTTGACAGGGCTGTATGTTTTTATATACTTGAGGATGTGAAGAAGCAGCAGGCTGTCTTTTCCGCCCGAAACGCCCACAGCAATCCGGTCGCCCGGCACAATCATGTCGTATCTGTAGATGGCTCTTCCGACAAGACGGCGGATTTTTGCGCTGATAACAGGTATGCCGCCTTTTTCATCCCATTCTCTGGAACCCGATATATCCATGTTTTCCCTTCTTTCAGCTGGCAGTGAGCATTTTATCATAGTTTAGGAGAAATTTATATAATTTTCAGCGCTGAGTATGTTAAAATCACCGTGGTAGGAAATAATCGTAACCGGCAGGAGGAAATTATGAGGTTTTTCATTGATGGAGCCGAATGGAGTTTTCCCCATATTGATTCTCTCTCGAGAGAGGAGCAGCTTGAAGCACTGCGTGAAAAAGTTGCGTCAGAAGACCGCGTCATTGTCGACATGCTTTCAGACGGCGAGTCGCTTGACGAGGCCGATCTGATGACTGTCCCCGATGATATTGACGTTGATGTATACACCGATACGCCCTGGGGAGTCGGCCTCGAAATTCTGGATGAAATAAAAAATTCTCTGCTTGCGGTTTTTAAAAACCTTCAGGGGGCTCTTGACAGTTCAGTGCCATTTGAACCTTCCGCGCTTGATGAAGCGAAACGTCAGATGGAGTGGGTGCGCGAGGCCGCTGACAGTTTCCGGGATGCCTATCCGGAATATACAGGCATTTTTCCTGATGCGGGCGAACTTATGCAGTCAGTGGAACAGTTTGAAGAGTATCTTTCAGAGGGGCATTATGCAGAAGCTCAGGCGTGGCACGAGCAGACCTGGAAAAAAGAACTTCTGCCGCCGTTTCTTGAGAATGTCAGGAATTTTAAGGAATGGCTGGACGAAAAGAACAGACAGGATCTTGATCCTGCCGACACAAAGGTGAACAGTCAATGACGCTCAGAAAAGGTCTGGCAATTTTCCTGCTGCTGACACTGGGTGTCGGCACTGTGATTCTGTGCCGAAGCGCTGACAGCAGCACTCTGTACGCATTTGCGCATATCCGCAAAGAATACCTCGTTTATATTCTGCTGGCAGTTTTTCTTGCATGGTGCCTTGATGCACTCCGGTTCTGTCTGACGGCGAAGGCCATGGGCTACAGGATTCCGTTCTGGTTCGGAATAAAACTGACGTGGCTGAACTATTTCGGCAGTGCTATCACGCCGATGCAGGTCGGCGGCGGTCCTTTCCAGGTTTATGTGCTATATAAATACGGCGTCCCTGTCGGTTCCGGAATTGCTATCACGCTGATCCGCACACTGTTCAGCACTTTTTTGCTGAGCATTGCGGCGCCCACAGCCTTTATGCTGGTTCCGCAGCTGCGGAACGGCGGAATTCTTGTAAAAGGCGTGTTTTATTATGTCGGCGCGCTGTCGGTTTTGATGTGGAACGCCTTTCTGCTCAGTGTTTTCAAGGCTCGGTGGATTAAAGTCATACTGGCCTGGGTACTGAGTTTTGCAAAAAAATTTCTGTTTCACAGAATGCCCGTGCATCGCTTTTACAGGCTGGCCTGTTCTGAAGTGAACAGCTACACTGAAAATGTGAAAAGAATGTTTGGTCCAGGAATGCCGTATTTCATCGGGGCATTCCTGACGTCAATCTGTCACCTCACCGCACTGTTTTCGGTGCTGCCGATGCTGATGCACGCAGTGCATCTGCCTGTTAATTATTTATATACAGTTCTTGCACAGGCAATGTTCATGTTCATTCTGTATTTTATCCCGACCCCGGGTGCAAGCGGCGTTGCCGAAGGCGGCGGCGCTGCGATTTACAGCCTTCTGATGCCGGCAAACATGGCAGGAGTCATGGCAATAGTGAATCGTTTTTTTACGGAGTATCTGGCTATTTTTATGGGCTGCATTGTGGCTATACGCCTGGTCGGCTGGGGAACGGCAGAGAAGATCCTCAGCGGTTCTCAGGATAGCGTGATCAGTGAGGAGAATTCAGACAATGGAAAATAACAGAGGCTTACGCAATCTGCAGGCCTGGGCTTTTAAATACAGGGGCGGAATATGGACCGTACTCTTTTTGGTGATACTGGTGCTGGCGCGTCCTGTCCGCAGCCGGATTACCGCGGGGCTTGTGCTGGTCGCTGCAGGACAGCTTCTCCGCTTCTGGGGTGTCGGCTGCATCAGGCTTTACCGCGGCGAGGAAGTTAAGGCGCAGCGTCTTGCCACATGGGGGCCCTACGCGCTTGTGCGCAATCCTCTTTATGTCGCCAATGGACTGCTCGGTCTCGGCTGGGCCTGGATGTCTGGCTGGGTGCCGACACTTATCTTCGCAGCTGTGTTTTATGTGCTTTACGGAGTTCTTATCGTTCCTTACGAAGAGGCTTTTCTTTCCCAGAAGTTCGGCCAGGAATACGAAGACTATAAAAAATCAGTCGGCCGTTTTTTTCCGAAAAGTCTTTCGCGGGAAACTCTGGCCCGGGTCAGGGCAGGCAGCTATGATGCCTCAGTGCTGAAAAAAAGCGAGATTCATTCGCTGCTTGTCACTGTTGTGGGAACAATCCTGATTGTTTCACGGCTGTGGTGGTAAATACTCATAAAGAAAAAGCCCGTTTTCCGGTGCTCTTGCAATTTCCACACTTTATGGAAATGCGCACTGGAAGGCGGGCTTTTTTTATGCTGAAATTATCGTGCGAGGAGGCCGACTTTTCTCTTTACTTTCGAGAGCGTTTTCTCCGCAATATAGGAAGCTGTTTCAGCGCCTTTGCGGTAAATTGCCTCAAGGGCAGCTTTGTCGTTCATGAGTTCATTGAATTTTTCACGGATAGGACGCAGGTCCTCGGCAACAGCCTCGCCGACAGCCAGCTTGAAATCACCGTAGCCTTTCCCGGCGAAGTCGCGTTCAATCTGTTCGAAAGTTTCCCCGGTCACAGCTGAGTAAATGGACATCAGATTGTTGATGCCGTCTTTGCCTTCACGGTAGCAGACTGTTGTTTCGCTGTCAGTGACTGCGCGTTTGAATTTGGCGATAATCTGTTTGGGATCGTCAAGAATAGAAATCGTTGCGTTCGGATTGGTGTCTGATTTCGACATTTTCTTTGTCGGTTCCTGAAGCGACATAATCCGGGCGCCTGCCTTTGTGATATAAGCCTCGGGCAGGCGGAACGTCTCGCTGTACAGACTGTTGAAGCGCATAGCCACATCGCGGGTGAATTCAAGGTGCTGCCGCTGATCTTCGCCGACGGGCACATAGTCAGGCTGATACAGAAGAATGTCAGCAGCCATCAGGGCAGGATAGGTGAAAAGCCCGGCATTGACATTGTCAGTGTGTTTTGCGGCTTTATCCTTGAACTGTGTCATGCGCGACAGGTCGCCGAACATAGAGTAACACGCCAGAATCCATCCGAGTTCGGCATGTGCATGCACGTGGCTCTGCACAAAAAGCAGACTTTTGTCAGGATCGAGCCCGCAGGCTATAAGCAGTGCAAAAGCCTCAATGCTCTGCCTGCGGCGCAGGGCCGGCTCAATGCGGATTGTCAGCGAATGAAGATCCGCAATGAAGTAGTAGCACTGAAATTTTTCCTGAGTTTCCGTCCAGTTGCGCACTGCACCGAGGTAATTGCCAAGAGTGAAAATACCTGTCGGCTGGATGCCGCTGAGCATAATCTTTTTACGTTCCTGCTGAGTTTTTTCTATTTCCATGATTCATTCCTCCCAAAATTTCAGGATCTGTCAGGGCATAAAAAATCCCTGACAGACAGCTGACCTGTCTGTCAAGGACGAATTTTTGAAATCCGCGGTGCCACCTTGATTTGCAGCCAGAAGACTGCACCCTTTATGGGATACATTTATATCCCTGGCGCCTTACGCGTGCCCGACGTCGCAGAATACTCGGGATAAACCCTTTGACTGCGCCCTCGGCGGCCCATTTGACGGTTTGTTTTCTGCCCCGTTCTCAGCTGCCGGGACTCTCTGTGAGAGCATTGCCGCCGTTATCTCCGCGTCATCGGTTTTATTTTTCACATGCGTATCATAAGGCGCAGTTTTAAGGTTGTCAAGAAATTTCGGGGCAGATTTTATGCAGAAGTGTATTTTTTCTGATTTTTTTCAGAAAGCGGAGAGATGCGGAAACAATCAGGCAGTTCTGCCCGGATAAGCTTTCAGCCCTTCGCCGAGGATCTTAATGGCCCGTTTCAGTTTGTCGCATTCGAGGACATAGGCAAGACGGGCTTCATTTCTGCCGCGTCCTGGAGTTGCATAAAAACCGCTGCCGGGGGCGAACATCACAGTTTCGCCGTCACAGTCGAAATGCTCAAGGAGCCATATGGCGAACTTTTCGGCGTCGTCGACGGGCATTTTGATCATCACATAGAAGGCGCCCAGCGGTTTCGAGCAGACAACGCCCGGGATTTTTGCAAGTTCCTCTTCGATCGTATCTCGGCGGCGTCTGTACTCTTCGTTGACTTTTTCGAGATATTCCTGCGGGGCATCGTACAGTGCGGCGGCTCCGATCTGGTCGAGTTTAGGACAGCACAGCCGCGCCTGACAGTATTTCAGAATCTGACGGTTGAACTCATCAGAATGGCTGAGCAGCGCACCGATGCGTGCGCCGCAGGCGCTGAAACGTTTTGAAACCGAGTCGACGAGAACCAGATTATCCCGCAGTTCCGGCATGGCTCCGAAACTTTTATAGGGGACGCCGTAGACAAATTCGCGGTAAACCTCGTCGGCTATAAGCGTCAGGTTATGGCGCAGGACAATGCCGGCGATCACGTTCATTTCGTCAAAAGAATAAACGTGTCCTGTCGGATTGCCGGGGTTGGTCAGCAGCATTGCTTTTGTCCGCGGGGTAATGTGTTTTTCTATGGTTTCTTCACCGGGGAATTCAAAATTGCTTCCAGTGACGCAGGACACGGCATTTACTCTGATATTGCCGATTTTGGCAAAAGACGTGTAGTTCGCATAGTAAGGTTCAAGCACAAGCAGCTCATCGTCAGGGTCACAGAGCGAGAGGAGGGCGATCATGAGCGCCTCGGAACCGCCGTTTGTTATGGTGATTTCAGAGGGAGCATATTCAATGCCGAGCCGGTGGTAGTAACGCTGTATTGCACTGATCAGGCAGGGTTCGCCGTGAGAGTCGCCGTAGGAAAGCACATTGCTGCTGTAATGGCTTACGGCTTCAAGAAACTGGGGCGGTGTGGCGATATCAGGCTGCCCGATGTTCAGATGGTAAACCTTTTTTCCGCGCGCCTCTGCCGCTGCAGAGTAGGGGATCAGCTTTCTGATAGGCGATGCGCTTAAACTCTGAATTCTCTGTGATATTCTCATAAATTCACTCCCTTAAAATAAGACGCCCGATGCTGCCGCGCGCTTAAAAACTGATAAGTCCGCCATCACTGACTGATGGTGTTTCTTTTGTTTTAATTTTACATATAAAATATATAAAATCAAGGTTCAGTTCTGGGCAAAACAATTATTATTAAACTCTCTCTTTAATAAAATATGCATAACGTTGACAAACAAAAAAATACATAAAATTGATCATTGATCTTTTATGCGTGGAAATTTTTCTTTTTCAGCAGTATTTACAGAATATATAGCTGATTCTATTTATTCAGGTGCTTTAAGACAGTTTCATTAGAAAATCTGAATAAACGTGCCGCGGCAGCTGAAATGGCCGCTGTACATAAAACAGTCTGTTTACAGCAAACGACAAAGATGCTGCTTTTCACAGACGCGGCATCTGTACGGTGAGCGGGAATGCATCTTGTTATTCTGAGCACCGTCTGAACTCCTGCAGCGCTCGAAAGAACAAAACGGGCAAACAAAAGTGGATTTTCTTTTCAGCAGCTCCTGCGATTTTCGTGTGTCGATGCAGCCTGAGCGCCAGTTTCACAATGCAGAGAAGTGAGAAAAAAGCTGAGCCGGCTCAGCACGTTTTCCACGGCGGTGAAGACAGCAGCTGCTGCAGAATGGCTGTTCCGTAAGGCACGAAGCTGTTTTATACACAAAACCTGCAGAGGCAGTTTTTTGTCTTTTGCTTTTATTGTGACATGGTTACAGATAATACTTTCTTTCCTGCTTAAAATGAAGCCGTAAAGTTCAGATGAGGATCGACAGGGAAAATTTCCCGGATCATCCCGGATCCGGGTAACCATTAACAGAAAGAAGGTCATGCTGATGTCTGTAGCCGCTGTACTTACAAAAGAAAAGCTCATTGCTGAAATTCTGAACTCCGAAACCCCGGCGGCGCTGGATTTTCCGGTCAGGCAGTTCTTACACTGTCAGACGGTTCCTGCAGCAGAAAAATTCTTTCTGCTCATCTTTGTGACTTGGCTGCGGGTAAAGTTTTTTTTCATGAACACAGTCACGGCGTAAGGTTCTGAAGGAAACCGGAACCTGCATCTGTTCCCGGAAAGCAGTGTCCGGCCAGTCCGTAATCAATCCATAATCTATTGAAAGAAGGTCATGTTTATGTCTGCAGTCACAGTTATTACAAAAGAGAACTACACTGATGAAGTGATGAATTCAGTGAAGCCTGTTCTGCTGGATTTCTGGTCTGAGCGGTGCAGTTACTGCCGCGCACTTGCTCCGTTGGTGGATGAAGTTGCTGAAAAAACACCGTCGGTCAAAGTCGGCAAAATAAGTTTTGACGATCAGCGCGGCCTGGTTGAGCAGTTTGGCGTAAGAAGCCTGCCCACACTGATTTTCATGAAAAACGGCAAAGAACTCTGCCGGTCGGTTGGCCTTGTGTCAAAAGAAAAGATTCAGGAGCTTATCCGGCTGTAGGGTCGGGACAAGAGGGCGGCATCAGGCACAGCCCCTTATAAAATGCAGCCTGCGTCACTGGTCATGCTGTTGGTGACTTCGTCACAGACGAAAGTTTTCTCTCAAAATACAATAAAACTGTGAAAAGCAGGGGAAGCAAATTTACTGAAAGCTCCGTGCACAGCATAATTTTATAATCAAAAGAAAGAAGGTTATACAGATGACTTCTGTAAAAATAATTACGCAGGAAAACTTCAATGATGAAGTAATGAACTCTGATAGACCTGTTCTTCTGGATTTCTGGGCTGAGTGGTGCAGCCACTGCCGCGCGCTTGCGCCTACGGTCGATCAGATTGCAGAGGAAAACCCGGCTGTTAAGGTCGGCAAGGTCAACATTGACGGCCAGCAGGAACTCGCGAGGCAGTTCGGCGTCAGAAGCATTCCCACGCTTGTATACCTGAAGCACGGCCAGGCGATCGGCCGCACGGTCGGAGCAGTGCCGAAAGATCAGATTCTTGATCTGATCAGAAGTTGAGAAACTGGAACAGGCGAGCCGCAGCACAATCAGCGGCTGCAAAGTAAAACGACAGGCCGCAGCTGGTGTTTTTCCGGCTGCGGTGTTTTTAAGGAGGAGAGACAGTGAATAAAAAAGTTGTCATTATCGGCGGCGTTGCCGGTGGCGCCACCTGTGCAGCACGCCTGCGCCGACTGGACAAAGACGTCAGAATTATCATTCTTGAACGCGGCCCTTACATTTCTTATGCGAACTGCGGCCTGCCCTACTATGCCGGCGGAGTGATCTCGTCGCGGAATTCGCTTCTGCTGCAGCGCCCGGAAACAATGAAATCACGGTACGACATTGACGTACGGGTGAAACACGAAGCAGTTTCCATTGACCGGAACAGAAAAACAGTTGCCGTGCGGAACCTTGAAACAGGCACGGAGTATGAAGAAACATACGACGTTCTCGTGATTGCTGCCGGTTCCTCACCGCTGAGGCCGAAAATTCCCGGCATCGATTCGCCGAGAATCAGAACTGTGTGGAGCGTTCCCGATGCTGACGCTGTGCGCGCTGAGATTCAGAAGCAGGGAACCAGGAGCGCCGCTGTGATCGGCGGAGGGTTTATAGGGCTGGAAATGGCAGAAAATCTGCTTCACGCCGGCCTGGAAGTATCCATAATTGAAGCGGCAGATCAGGTGATGGCACCCCTTGATCCGGAAATGGCTGCGCTGCTCCATGAAAACCTGCGCCAGAACGGCATAAACCTCATTCTCGGCGATGGAGTAGCCTCATTTCAGGATAACGGCACACAGGTTGCTGTTGCTACACAGAGCGGAAAATCCGTCACTGCCGATTTTGTTGTTCTCGCAATCGGAGTCCGTCCCAACAGTGTCCTGGCAAAAGAAGCCGGACTTCCGCTGAATCAGAGAGGCGGCATAGTTGCTGACAGTCACATGCGCACCGAAGATCCATCGATTTATGCAGTCGGCGACGCTGCAGAGGTGGCAGACCCGCTTTTCGGCGGCAGAACTATGGTGCCTCTTGCAGGACCTGCCAACAAAGAGGCACGTGTTGCAGCGGACTGCATAGCCGCACAGCTGATGTCTTCGGACAGCATGAAAGCTGATGCAGGTACATCACAGGGCTGTGATGGCTATACTAATGCTGAAAAAGTTTTCTGGGACAGCTACCGTGGAACGATGGGCACAAACGTGGCAAAAGTGTGCGATCTTACGGCAGCTTCCACTGGGGCCAATGAAAAGACACTGAAAAAACGGGGGCTTGTCCCTGGGAAGGATTACGAAAGAATCATCATCGTGCAGAAATCTCACGCGGCTTACTATCCCGGCGCTCTGCCAATGACAATCAAACTGCTCTTTTCAGCGGACGGCCGGAAAATTTACGGCGCGCAGATTGTTGGGCGCGAGGGCGTTGACAAGCGCATTGACGTGCTTTCCACAGCCATACAGCTCGGAGCTGGCGTGAATGATCTGAAAAACCTGGAACTGGCATATGCTCCGCCTTATTCATCAGCCAAAGATCCTGTCAACATGGCAGGTTTTACGGCTGAAAACGTACTGCGCGGTCTGGCGGTTTTTTCTGACTGGGATTTAAAGCACGAATCAGCCGACGCTCTTCTTCTTGATGTGCGTGAGGATGCAGAACGGGCAGCCTTTGAGGTGCCGGGAGCCGTAGGCATTCCGCTGGGGCAGCTGAGCGCACGGCTGAATGAACTGAATGCGGCCCGCGAAATAATCGTATTCTGCGCTGTCGGCGTCCGTTCATACAATGCCGCAAGAATCCTCATGCTGAACGGCTTCAGAAATGTAAAAATTTACCCTGGCGGCACCAGTCTGTACCGTTCTCTTTTTCCGCAGGATACGGATCAGCACAGACCGCCTGCTGTTCCTTCTGCTGTGAAAAGCACTGCTGCGGCTGAATCTGGCGTAAGGCCTTCCAGACAACTTGACTGCACCGGCCTTCAGTGTCCCGGCCCGCTGATGAAAGTAGCGGAGGCCGTGAACGAAATGAAGGACGGAGACACCCTTGAAGTGACTGCTTCAGACCCCGGTTTTTCACAGGACATCGTTTCATGGTGCCGGCGCACAGGAAATGACCTGATCTCGACAGGGAAACAAGGCAGCCGCTATACAGCGCGGCTCAGAAAAGGGACTGCGGCAGCGGGCAGCGTGCCCGCTGTCAGAAGAGACACTGTTGTCCGTGATACGCAGCAGGGCAAAACCATCATCGTCTTTTCCAATGACCTGGATAAGGTGTTTGCTGCGTTTGTCATCGCAAACGGCGCACTGGCCATGGGCAGACAGGTTACCATGTTTTTCACCTTCTGGGGACTGACTGCGCTTCTGAAACAGAATAAAACCCCGGTCAGAAAGAGCTTTGCAGAAAAACTGTTCAGCGCGATGCTTCCGAAAAGCATATCGGATCTCAGCCTCTCAAAGATGAACATGGGCGGTCTGGGAACGGCTATGATGAAAAAAATCATGAGAAATAAAAACATCGACTCACCGGAAGCCATGATGAAAAATGCCATAAAACAGGGCGTACGCATCATTGCCTGCTCAATGAGCATGGATGTGATGGGCATCAGAAAGGAAGAACTGATTGACGGCGTGGAAGTCGGCGGCGTCGGAACCTACCTTGGATATGCGGAAGAATCCGGAGTGAATCTTTTTATCTGAACTCTGCCGCAGAAGATTATCCGGCAGTAATAGACAGGAGGCCGGCCCGGACAGCGTCCGGACCGGCCTCCTGCAGTTTTACAGTGAAGTTCTGCTGAAGCAGAATTTTCTGCGGAAATCAGTGTAATATAAAACTCCTCACTGTCAGTACAAAATGCTGGCTAAGAAACCGATATATGTTTTATTCAGACAGTTTTTTCAGCTTTTCGGAATCCAGAATTTTTATCTCGCCGCGGCAGAGCTCAACGATGCCTTCCTGGGCAAAATATTTCAGCATCCGTGTTATCACTTCTCTGGCGCTGCCGATAAAGCGGGCAATCTGTTCGTGTGTCAGCCTGATCCTGTTGCAGCCGCATTTTTCAGCTTCATCATAAAGAAAAACTGCCAGCCTTTTATCAACGCGCATAAAAAGAATCTGCTGCATGGCCCACATTACGTCAGAAAAACGTGCAGCTGTCTGCTCATAAGCGAAATTTTTCATGTAAATGTTTTCTTCTGCTATGCGCCGGAATGTTTCAGGATGAATCTGCAGGACGTCAGTTTCTTCCTCTGCATCGATAAACACTTCAAAGGTAATGGCATCAAGCACGCAGGACGCAGAAAGAATGCAGATACTGCCGGCTGAGGGGCGGTACAGCGTAATGTCGCGGCCATCCTCGGACATAATATAAACACGCAGCTGCCCGGACCGTATCAACAGAACGCCGGCACAGTCGCCGCCGCTGTAAAGCAGTTCGCCTCCAGAAAAATGTTTTTCTGATGTATTCTGACAGAGCTCTTCCTGCTGAGCCTGAGTCAGTTTATTCCAGAAAGGAAACTGACGGCTGAAAATATCCGTATAAGTTTTATTCACGTCAAACGCCTCCGTTCGCCGGGATCAGCAGGGCTTCACCTGCGTTCCATCAGCGCATATCCTGCAAAGTTCCTGTGCAGCGCGTCTGCTAAAAAGAAAGCTCATGCCCTTTCATCAAAATGCAGTGTTCAGTCCGCGCCACAATGCGCGTGGCCGTGCTGAGAGCAAATCCCGTTTTGTGCCGGCAGGATGAGGGTACAAAGCTATGTCTCAGGTTCTTTTGTCTTCTTCCCGGTTTTACCTGTTTTGTCTTAAGGTTCAGTGCTCTGATACGCTGATTATACCAAAATAATTCTGTCAATGCTGTTCTGCCTAAAACACCGCGTCGCAGGATCTGCGCATTCTTTGGGCGGCTGTTTTAATAATATAATTGATCTTCCAGAGCAGTTGGAAACAGGATGTTATCGAGGCAATTCACAGGGCAATCAGCGAGCTGCAGGCAAGGCTGAATGCACTTGTGGACACTACAATTAAAATTGATCCCATTTTTTTTGACACTGATTAGAAGTATAATGAAGCCAAAGGGAGGTGCTGAACATGAAGAAATGGCTGGAACTAGGTCTTGCCGTGAGTGCAGGCACCTGCTGGGGCACAATGCCGCCTTCATCTGTAAGTACGTGGGTCCCTGGCATCGCTTTTTGGGTGTCAGTAATATTCCTTGTTGCCTGGAAAATAGTTCAGTACGAGAACAAAAATAAAGAAAATTAAACCGGAGCTTTAAAAACTGTTTACCGTCAGCTGCGAAGCAGGATTTTCTTTATATGTCCATAGTGTCGAAGTATCGTGAATATATTGAAGGCAAAAAAGATGTACGGTTCACATGATGAATTCGAGGGGCAATACAGCCCCAAAGTCATTATTTGATGTTCTGATACAGCTGCAACCAGAGCTGAGGCACTTTTTGCTTTTATTAAATTTATATTCGAGAGAAAACTTTTTCCGAACCTCTGCACATCACTGTTCAGGCTTTTTATTCTTTTACTGACATCAGACATTTTCTTACTGAACTGTGTTGTCTCTGCTGCCAGTACCATTGTCAGTTTCTGCTGCGCCACCGTGTCTCACCTCCGCGCTTATATATCAAAAAAGCCCGCTTCCATCACGGAAGCAGGCTTTTATTATTCGTATCTTGTCTTTAATGTGTGAAGTAATAATACAAAAACATCGTCACGAGTACCCCTGCCAGCAGCCAATCAAACAGGGGACTGAGGAAAAAACCGATCACGATTGGGAGTCCCCACAGCATAGGCATCAGCTCCTTTCAAGTAAATTCTAACACAGAAAGGAGTACGAGTCTATTGTTTCTCCCTGTCTTTGATGCGCTGCACAATCCGGCGGTACAGCTCCATTTTCCCGAAAATCCGCCCGTCCTCCCAGACACCCGCCAGATCATCAATATCAGGCGCTTTTTTCGCCCAGACCATCACGCGGATCCACTCCGCAAGACGGGCGTCTTTACGTGCTTCCAGATACTCTTTATACCGCCAGCCTTCAATCATATCGCCGAAATCAGCCAGAGTGATCTGCCACAGATCCTCGTATTTCAAACCCAGAGGGCCGAAGGCGTGATACATAACGTTGCGCCAGTACAGCCTCCGTCCCTCCGGCGTATCTAGTTTTTTTCAGATTTATTATCTTTCTCTCCGGATCCTCCGAGATGCGATGCGCAGGACTCGGAAAATTCTTTTGCGCATCCTGCGAAGATTTCAGTGATATTCGTGACATCTTCAAGCCAGAGCGATACATTATCCACAGTCAGAGCACGGCTGTTGTGGACAATGCCTGCCCAGATGATTGACACCATCAGATCAAAACTGACATCACCTGTTTCAATGCTCTTAAAAATACTGAACACAGAGCGCCCCAGCTGACGCTCAAGCATTCGTATGCTGTTGATCGGATAGCGTACTGCGTAAGTATTGTTATTAAGTCTGATGTCCATCATTTATGCCTTATGCAGTCTGCTTGGTCTTTTCAATCGGTCCGGTGCCCTGGAAGTTCACGGCCACCTTAATGGCATCCTCAGTCGCGCCGGATACATTCCAGGCAGTGATGTATGCGGACAGCTTATAGTCTACTTTGTCAGCGCCAGTGCCTTCGGGACGGATGTGGAACGTCAGCTCCGTGCCTTCCCACATGGCAGTTTCAATCTGCGTCGCAACCTCATCATTGGTAGGATCAAAAAGCAGATTGGTGCTGCCGTCGGCGCTGATCTGCCCCGGAGGATATTCCTTCCACTCTGTGCCGATCGTGCTTACGTCGATAGTGCCGCGGCTGCAGTTCAGGCTCCAGTCGCTGCAGGCTACCAGTTTTGTCGTAGTTCCGGAAATTTCAACCAGAACCTCAGAATTTTTCGCCGGCTGACCTGCTGATAACCGGCAGCCTCGGCGCTCTGCTGGCAATGGTCTTTCAGGCGGTACGCGCCAGCCGGGAACATCTTGGAGAACCATTTAACGTCTGGCGTTTTTGGGCTGGGCTGATTAGTGCCGGCGCGATTGGTACCGTCGTGGCATGGCTGCTCGATGACCTGTGTGTCAGCCGGCAACTAAGCGCAGTAATTATTTCAATGTGTGGCTACGTTGGCGGCCCCTTGCTCGACATTGTCTACATCGAAATAAAAGAGACAATCAAAGCAGCGTTTGACGGCCTTCAGAAATGGTTACTGGAAAGCAGATGGGACAAGCGCAACCATGACGAATAAATATCTAGAAAAAATAGATCACCGCTGGCTGTATGCGCTTGCGGTGATTGTTATTATTATCTTGTTGTTGGTATGGTATTTTCATGGCGTCCCGGACAGTAGAAAAACTGATGATGTAATTAACAGCCTGCGAGAACCGACGAAAACAACAGAGCGCCGGGCAGGTGCTGTCATAAACGCCACGCGGCAAAGGGAGGCGAGTGCCCGTGCAAAAGCGAAAAAAAAGACTGCTGCGCTGCATGATGATCAGCTTGTGACTGCTCTTAATGACCTGCTTGCCAGTTACCGCAACGGTAAAGACGCCGGACGTTAAGTGTACCGCTGGAGGCTACCTTTTATCGGAGCAGGCCATGCAGGATGTAGTTACTGGCTGGACGGCGGATAAAGAAGCTGTCAAAATTTTGCGGCATGGGCTGACTGATCTTAATGCGGAAATTTCTGCACAGGCAGAGGACACGCGCCGCCAACTGACGGAACTGAAGCAGGAGCTGGCGGCAGAGCGGAAAAGATATAACGTTGCAATACGTCGAAGCCGCGGGCAGGGTTTGTTAATAGGGATCATACTTGGAATTACAGTTAATAGCACAGCGCGATAAAAAACACCCTCAACCTTTGGAATATCAAAGGCTGAGGGTAATTTTTTTAAAAAAAAGTCCATTTTCCGCACTTTCAGGCTTAACATATACTCGAATTAGAGTATAATAAAATCATCCTGAAAGGAGGTGAGAAAAATGGACAGGGAATCAGCTGCCCTCTGGGTCGCAATCATCTCTGGAATACTTAGTATCGTGTTAGATGCAGTTCTCATCTTAAGAGTATTCCTCAGATGGCTCAGAAGGCACTTGCAGAAGGGGGGCGCCCAACGTCCCTCTCTTCCTTGTCTATTATAACATGACGTACAGATTAAAGATAATACTCGCTTGTTTTTGCGTCTTAATGCTTATCAGAGCAATCAGGAGGTTTAAGTAAATGGATTTAATTACTCTTGAAGAAGCTGCGGAAATATTAGCAAAACGAGGTCAGGCAATGGATGTTATATGGCTGCGGAAAAAGACCGCTGCCGGTACAATTCCCGGTGCCGTTAAGATAGGCAGCCCCAAAAAGGGAACGTGGTTAATACCGCGCAAATGGGCGGAAACATACGTAAAATCAAAGCAGGGCCGCCCCAGGAAACACACCGATTAATATGTATTTAATAAGAAGCCCCTGCAGATGACAAATCTGCAGGGGGCTTAATTTATTTTATAATGTCGGGATTTCCGGGCGGTGAGGCAGTTCTGTTCCGTCGCGCAGCGCGTCGAGATAATCAGCATACCACTGCATCATAGGTATACGGATATTTAAGAACTGCGCATAATTGTAAGCAGCACGTACAGTATTTTTTTCAACATGTGAAAGCTGACGTTCTATTGCATCAACCGGCCAGCCTGCTTCATTCAGTACTGTCGATGCAATGCTCCGGAATCCATGCACTGTCATTTCAGATTGTTCAAAGCCCAGCCTGCGCAGCGCTGCAAGCATAGTCATGTTTGACATAGGGCGCGTGTGATTCCGCATTTCGGTAAAAACATACTGTAATTTACCGGTGGCAGCATACATTTCCCTTAGAACGGTCAATGCTTGCCTTGAAAGCGGCACAATATGCAGCCTCCGGCGTTTCATCTTTTCGGGAGGAATGCGCCATTCCTTTTTCTCAAAATCTATTTCAGACCATTCCGCCAGACGCAGCTCACCAGGGCGGACAAAAGTATAGGCTTCGAGCTGGAATGCACAGCGGACAGTCCGCGATGATAGTGTAGTGATAGCACGCATAAGACCGCCTAAAACATCAGGATTTTGAATTGACGAAAAATGCTTATCAGGCACAGGGACCATCGCACCGCGAAGCTCTGCTGTAATATCATGATCCGCCTGCTTCTGTGCTATCCCATAGCGTAGAACCTGTCCAATGATATTAATGACTTGATGTGCCGTTGCATAATTCCCGTGAGCTTCAATCTCACGAATGAGCTGAAGTACCGTAGCAGAAGTGATTTGTCTTAACGGTACATCACCGATGGCGGGATATACTAAGCGCTCAAGGTGGGATATTTGACGTGATACATGTGGCGGTACTTGTACAGGAATAACATGATGCTTCAGCCAATCAAGGGCGACTTCGCGGAATGTAAGACTTGATTCAGGGCTGCTGCAGCGCATTCCGTCACGATGGCGGCGAGCAGCAATTAAAGACATGTCCGGCCATGATCCGATAGTAACTTTTTTGCCCAGCGCCGCGCGGGCGGTACATCCAAGTTTTTCTGCCAGATGCATAGACAGCAAGATACAGACAGTCATAATCACAGATAAGGTAGCTTTTATCTCTTGGCTAGGGTTTCTTAATTTGTGACTCTGTAAGCGGCATAATCACACCTCCGTAAAAGTACCGCGATCAAAAAAAGAGAACTTTTAAGTACCGTTTTAGGTACCATTTTTTTATAAAATTGTCTTTTCGTGTCGTTTATGTTGGTATGATTACAGCAAAAAAGCCGGACTTTGTCCGGCTTCGTCTTTTAATGTCTTTTGTTGTCAAAATTAAATGGTGGAGGCGCGGGGAATCGCACCCCGGTCCTGGCATGATGTGTATGAATGGGCACTACAGGCTTAGACGGTTTCTTTAACTTCGCAGAAGTGAGGCTGTGACCGGCAAAACATGCCTCAGATCATTGCGTTCCAGACCTGTACGCTGTCCGCAGTGATTAGCCCTCCCGGATGAGCGGACCCTCTTCACCGTTTGGGCGGCAGCTTAACTAAGCAGCCAGTGCGTAATTGTTGTCGTTTCTTGTTTGTGACAGGTAACGCCTGTCGTTCGGCCTGCTCCCAGACTTCCACCATACCAGTCGAACCTGATCGCCCCCGGATAGGGTGACAACAAATTCAGCTGTTTTATTCCTTCATGCGGTTTCGCATCTCTCTTGCGATGGTGCGTTTGGCATCTCTTTCAATGATCGATGCTCTGCGGTCGTGGACGTTTTTGCCCTGGGCCAGCGCAAGTTCGACCTTGGCAAGACGCCCCTGCTTGAGATAAAGAGAGAGAGGAACCAGCGTGAATCCTTTTTCCTTGATTTTTGCGCTGAGACGCCGCAGTTCCTGACGGTGCATGAGCAGTTTGCGGTCTCTCCGCGGATCATGCTGATACCAGCTTGCCTTGTCATACGGAGAAATATGTGCGTTCATCAGCCATAATTCGCCGTGCTCAAATTTGGCATAGCTGTCTCTGATATTGACTTTGCCTTCGCGCACTGATTTGATTTCAGTCCCGGTCAGAACGATGCCGCATTCAAAGGTGTCCACGATGAAATAGTCATGGCGCGCGCGGCGATTGAGCGCCACACTTTTATTTCTGCGTTCTTCCATCGCTTTCACCTCTTTGTCTCACTGATTTTATATTAAAAATCAGAACGAGTCAATGCGGTCCCGGCGGCAAAAAAAGCCCCGGCATTCGCCGGGGACTGATGTCCGTATGGTCGGGGTGAGAGGATTCGAACCTCCGACCTCCTCGTCCCGAACGAGGCGCGCTAACCAGGCTGCGCTACACCCCGGACACGACGGGAATTGTACCGCAATTAAGCTTTTAAGTCAATTGCGGATTCTCTTTAATCGTCATCTTTTTTACGGCGGCTTCTTCCTGAGCTGCCGTCTGCAGCGGAAGAGCCGGGAATGTGAAGTTCTCCGAGCGAGGCAACAGGAATTTCCATCCAGCCCCACGGTGTTGTCACGAGAAATCTGACGGTGATGCCCTTTTCGGTCATGGCTCTGATGTGATCAGTGTACTCATAAACGTCAAAGGGAATCCAGCAGTCAGAAACAATCCAGACACGGCGGCACAGGTTTTTCGAAAAAATCAGGCTGTAATCGACGGCAAGGCGCATGGCATCTGTCAGGTCGGCCTCTCCAAGGTAAAGCACCACGGCTTCTGCCTGTGGCCGGGGCTGTACGGGCGCCGGCAGCAGGGCAGCCTTGGATTCAATCCAAGAAAGTTCGCCGTACAGCAGTTCAGGATCTTCGCGCAGAACTTCCCAGTAAGGCAGATCTGTACCGTCAATGCGGTATGTTTTTGTCAGCCAGCTTTTTACCTGGGCGAGCAGGTGGAGTATATATTCGGGGTAATCAGGCTTCGACAGGCTGCGCATAAGAGAGCCGACTGTCAGAGGTGTGACTTTATCAAAATTTTTGTCCATTTTTGCCTCCGCTGATTTTTAAAAACATGATTATAGCATATCACAGAACTGCTGTTCTTTCACAGAAAATAAAAATATGAGATAATGTTTGGTATAGAGATTTTTTTTCTGTGCGGAGGTGTTCTATGGAACCTGTTATCCTGAACGGGGGAAGCTGCGTATTTGTTATGATTGACATTCAGGAGAAGCTGCTGCCGGCCATGAGCTGCAAAGAGACGGTTCTTGCTGAGTCGCTGCGTCTTCTGCGCAGCGCTGAAGTGCTGAAAATACCTGTCATTGCTACCGAGCAGTACCCTAAAGGTCTTGGTGCGACTGTTGAACAGCTGCGCCGTTTCCTGAATTCTGACATGATCCTGCCGAAAACAACTTTTTCATGCTGGGGCGCAGAAGGTTTTGAAGAGCTGCTGCTGCGGCAGAATCGCCGTCAGGTGGTTATCTTCGGCATTGAAACGCATATCTGCGTTTTTTCAACGGCGATGGAACTGCGGCGGAGGGGCTGTCAGACTGTCGTGGTTGAATCCGCGTGCAGCAGCAGAAAAAGAGAACATCATGAACTTGCAGTACGGAATCTTCTGGCTGCGGGCGTCAGCGTTCTTCCGGCTGAAACAGTGATCTATCAGCTTCTCGGCAGGGCGGGAACCCCTGAATTCAAAACGCTTCTTCCCCTGTTTAAATGAACGCTCTGCGGTTGACTGCCTGGGCTGCGGCGGGAGCGGCGGAGGGGCTGGCCGCGTGTTTTGCCGCGCAGTTTCTGTCGGGCAGAAACAGAAGTGCTGCCCGGCTGCACAAGGTGTTCATTCTGTGTCCGCTGATCTGCGGCGGCGTGATGGCAGCCGCCGCGCTCCTCTGGGAAAAAATGCCGCTGCTGCTTGCGTTTTCTGCGCTGGGTGCTGCAGCCGTCCATGCTCTGACTGATCTGACTGACGGATATATTTATGACAGTGCTGTGCTTGTATCGTTTGCTGCCGCTGCGGTTCTCAGATGGTTCTGGCAGGGGGCCGGCGGACTCGTGTCTGCCTTTCTCGGCGCTGCAGCAGGGTGGCTGCCGCTGGCACTGGTGATTCTCCTGACCCGCGGCGGCATGGGCTGGGGGGATGCGGGCATGATGGCTGGCGTCGGCGCCCTGCTGGGATGGAAGCTCATTCTGATCAGCCTGTATTTCGGAGTGACTGCTGGAGGTGTCTGTGCTCTGATTCTGCTGCTCTCCGGACGGGTCCGCCGCCGCGATGCGCTGCCGCTGGCTCCGTTTCTGGCATTTGGCGTCTGTGCTGCGCTCCTGTGCCGTTATTTCCCGGTGCAGCGCTTTCTGGGTGAGGTGTATTTCTGAAATAAAAAGAGCTTTTAACATTTAGTTTTTTCTGCTATTATGCCAGAGGAAACTTTAATCTCTGTGAAAGGGGAGCTTTGAATGAACCTTAAAGTAGTTGATCATATCGGTGTTGCAGTCCAGAGCATTGACGAAGCACTGAAGTTCTGGCAGGACACGCTTGGCGTGCAGTGCAAGGGCGTTGAGGAAGTTGCTGACCAGAAGGTCAAAACAGCTTTTCTTCCTATCAAGGATACTGAGTTTGAGCTTCTTGAGCCTACAAGCCCCGACAGCGCCATTGCTAAATTCATGGAGAAGAACGGGGGCCGCGGAGGAATTCAGCACGTGGCTGTCCGCGTTGAGAACATCGAAGAGGCTCTGGCGGAACTCAAGGCGAAAGGTGTCCGCCTGATCGACGAAAAACCCCGCCGCGGTGCCGGCGGAGCCATGATCGCTTTTGTGCATCCCAAGTCAACCGGAGGAGTGCTTCTCGAGCTCTGCGAACGCAAGTAAGATATGAATCGGAAGAGACACGGCTTAACTGCCGTGTCTTTTTTTGCGGTATTCCAGATATTTTTTATTAGATTCTGATTAGATATAATTTGTTTTCAAAATATTGAATTTATATTTAATTAATATCAATATTATATCGTGTTTTATTTGCTTTTTATGTTAAAATAACTAACGTGCTGATTTGCGAACGGCCGGTCAGACTTGATTTTTGTTAAGGGAGTGGTGAACTTGGGGCGGCTGCGCGGACTTGCTCTTGTAGAAATACTTGTGTCTCTGCCGCTGGCACTGGTGATTTCCTGGGCCGTGGTCCGCGTCCTTTTTTTCTGCACTGATGTTTTTGAGCAAAGTGAGTTTTTTGCCCGCAGCGTTTCCTGGCAGAGTGCTGAACGTTTTTTTGCATTCCTTGATGAACCAGTGAAGCATTGCGGTGCGGGGCTGCCGGAAAACTGGGATTTCGATCTGTTTTCTCCTTTTATGGGGCTTGACCATATGCCCAGGTGGTCATTCTGGAAGAAGCGGGTTTCTGTAGGAAACAGTGTATGCGGCAGGAATTTTATTCCGGCAGGCAGCCGATGGGGCAACACGCTCAGAATTGTTTCTGCTGCTCCTACCGGTCAGGTTCTTGCAAAACCGCTTGTGCTTGAAAACGCAAGAGTGTCGAGAATGTATCTTTCCGGTCCTGTGAAAAACTCTCCGTCTGTCGATCCCGCCAGTTCCACATGCTGGCTTGTTTTTCCCGGAACTGATGTTCCTGTGCGGCTGGTTTCGGACGCTGCCGGCATTTCTCCCGAAGTGGCAGCGCGTCGGGATACCCAGATTCCGTGGGGTGAGCCTGTCTGCCGCCTGATGGCTCTGCAGCTCTATGCCGACGACGGCACGATATACGGAGATTTTTGCGACGATAGCGGATCTCAGCCTTTGTTCCGAAGCATTGAAAACGTTTACTTCAAGATTGATCCTTCCGGAACACTGCTGACTGTCAGAGTGGTTTTGAAACAGAACCGCAGCAAAAAGCCCGTGGAGGTTTCACGTACATGGAAAACAGGTTTGTAGCACGCGGCAGCGCACTTGCCGTGCTTCTTGTTGTGCTTTCGCTTCTTGGCGGGCTTGCAGCACTGCTTTCTGTCCATATTTCAGAGTTAAGGAAAGAAACGGAAGACATCCTGCTTCACGGGAAACTGGAAACGGCGGCCCGCGATGCTCTGGAGCAGGTGACAGCCTGGGTCAGAGTGCAGCGTCCCGACGGACCGCTTGGTTCCTCTGAGCCTGTGAAGCTTCTTCGCGGTGACACTCCGGCGCGGCTGTCTCTTTCTCTGCCCGACACACTGACCCTGAGTGCAAGCAATGATGTTGAGGTTTCTGCTTGGCTTCAGTGGTGTGTCTTTGACGCCGAAAACATACCGGCGTCCGAATCTTCGGCCTTTCCGCCGGCGATGCTGTCTGAAAGCGGCGGGGCGGGGTTTTACCGCCAGAATTATGCTGCAGTTGAAGCGGAAACGATGCAGAGCCGGCGTGAAAATTACGGGGCGTGGCGGATTACTGTCGAAGCCCGTTTCAACAGCGACGAAGGGAACAGCGTAAAAGAGATGCGAAGAGTCTGCTTTGAACGCGTACTGGTGCTTGAAAAATGAAAATTCATCTGCTGTTTCTTGCGTTGCTGATGTTTTCTGCCAGTTCATCAGCAGGGAAAGTTCCGGATTCGTCAGTACGTATCCGCCCGGGAGAAAGTCTCTGCGCCGGCAGCGATTGGGAACTTTGCGGCGCCGCGCTTATGACAGGGGAAAAGGAAGACAGAACTGCCTATATACCGCTGCGCCGCAGCGGTGCAGTGTGGGATGAAGGAGCAGTCAGAAAAGTTCAGCTTGATAAAAAACTGCAGCAGGTAAAAGTCCTGTGGCAGACCGAATCAGTCCCTCTGAGGGAAGTTTACCGTCCCGTATTTCTTGACGGAAGTGTGCAGGCTGGAAAAACTGCTCAGATTCAGGATTTTGACGCGGACCTGGCCAGATTCTGCGGGATGAATGCTGCCGAATGGTCAGAAACGGCATCTGTTCTGCGCCGGAAAGACATGGGAGCGTCCTATCCGGCGGCAATGACGCTTGCTGAGGGAGTGCTGTACGTTCTTTGCGATGACGGAATTCTCTGCGCCATTTCAGCAGAAACAGGCCGTGTTCTGTGGAATCTGCTGCTTCCGCAGGCCTGTTTCAGGCTGAAATATCTACTGCATCCTCAGAGGCAGAGACTGCCCTGGCTGTGCGCCGGCGCGCTGACGGCAGAAAAAAACGACGGCACAATTTTCCTGTGGGGAACTTTGGGCAGAGGCGGCCGTGGAGTTTTCTGCGTCCGCGTTTCAAAAAGGAGTCCCGAACCGTTCTGGGCAAGGGAAACATTTGACGAAACTGTGCCAGATATGATCCGCGGATGTGCAGGGCCGGACGAACTTGGTCTGAGCAGTGCGGCACCGGTCTCTGCTGTGATTCGGGGAAAGCGGACGCTGATTTTATCCTCAGGGCGCGGCGTGCCTGGCAGAATCCTTCTGTTCGATGCCCTGACAGGCGCACTTTTCAGTACTGCAGACGGCGCTTCCGGCTCACAACTGATTCTTTCACCGTTAGTGACTGCAGAGCGGGGAGTTCCGAAAGAAGTCATATGCTGCGATTCTGCAGGCGGCTTTCAGCGTTTTCTGTTTCAGGGGGAGCGGCTGACATTTTTGTCGAGAACCAGTCTTGAAGAAATCTGCGCATGCGGTTCCCTGGATTTTATTTTCTCTCCGCTCGGCTGCCATACAGCGCGAGGCCCGCTGGCAGTTTTCATTGCCGGCTGCAGCGGCGGCACTGTAATTTCGGCGATGCCGACGCGAATGAAGAACCCGCGCTGGAGCGAATCGCAGCGCCGGACAGGGACGGGGGCCTGGTGGACACTCTGCAGAGGCTTTGAGCATCCCTTCGCTGTTCTCTGCAGCGATGGAATTCTTTATCTGCTGGGCTGGCAGGAAGGGTGCAAAAAACTGCTGGCGTTCGACCTTGAACATCGCAGAACAATCGCCCTGGAGTCTGTCAGTGACTCAGCGGCAGCGCTTATTTCCGTGTCCGGAAAGACTGCTGTGCTTTCTGCCGATGACAGGGTGCTCCCCGTCAGTGAAGTGCCGGGAATGGAAAGTGTTGAAAAAGTCCGCCGTTCGGCTGGCATAATCTACACCTTGCAGAGGTAAGGTTCCAGTCAGGGGAAAGGGTATAAAAGATGAAAAATGACAGTGAATCCTATAATTATCGGCGTTATAATCCTGATCCCCGGGCGCTGGCACTGCTGAATCCGGCAGCAGCTGAGAGGCTGGGCGTTCTTCCGCTTGAACTGAGCGACACCGGTGAACTGACTGCAGCAGCTTGCAATCCTGAGGATCTGCTGTGTGCCGATGAACTGCGGGCGCTGACGCACCGAAGAGTTACGCTGATTTCTGCCGGCCGTACAGACTTGACTGCTGAAATCCGCAGGGCCTACGGTTTTACAGAAAAGATAGCGCAGCTTTCTGATCAATATAAAATCACTGAAAATGACGGCAGCACCGGCTCACCGGATCCAGACGGATCGCCGGCAGCTGGCATAGTGGACCGTCTCATAGCTCAGGCAGTCAGAGAAGGCGCTTCAGACATTCACATTGAGCCTGGTGAGAAGGAGAGCCGCGTGAGATTCAGGATAGATGGAAGGCTTACAGACGAGGTGCTGCTGAAGAAGCAGGCTCACGCTTCGGTAACAGCACGGGTTAAAATCATGGCCGGAATGGACATCGCAGAAAAAAGGCTGCCGCAGGACGGCAGAATTGTGAAGAACTTTGAAGGCCGCCTGCTGGACCTGCGGGTTTCCACACTGCCGTCTGTTTATGGAGAAAAAACCGTTCTGAGAATACTTGATCCGGAACGGGCCCGGATCGGGCTTGAAAATCTGGGCTGCCGGCCTGCTGATCTTGAAAAAATACAGGAACTCATGCGTCATCCGGACGGCCTGATCCTGAATACCGGTCCTACAGGCAGCGGAAAAACAACGACGCTTTATTCCATGATCAGCCAGCTTGATCTGGCTCATTACAACGCCGTGGCAGTCGAAGATCCGGTGGAATATCATATCCCCGGAGTTACTCAGGTGCAGGTCAGTGAAAAAAGCGGACTTACTTTTGGCACCGCGCTGAGATCTATTCTGCGGCAGGATCCAGACATCATTCTGGTCGGCGAGATCCGCGACAGCGAAACAGCCATGCTGGCTGTGCGTGCAGCGCTGACGGGGCATCTTGTGCTTGCAACGCTGCATGCCAACGATGCGCCGTCTGCACCGGCGCGCCTTATTGATATGGGAGTTCCGCCGTACCTTTTGTCATCCGTTCTGCGCGGCGTCATGGCGCAGCGTCTGGTGAGAAAACTGTGCCCGGCGTGCCGCCGTCCCGGCCGTGCCGGAGCCGGAACAGCTCCGGAAATACCAGCAGGAACTGTGATATACCATGCCGGCCGGTGCTCTCAGTGTTCTGAACAGGGATACCGGGGCAGAACTGCTGTTTTTCAGATCATGCAGGTCAGCGATAAACTGGCTGCGATTATTGCAGCAGGCGGAACTTCTGCCGAACTTGAAGCGGCTGCGCTGAAAAACGGCATGAAAACGCTGCGCACAGCGGCTTTTGAAAAGGTCCTTGACGGTGTGACTTCGCCCGAAGAGGCTGAAGCTGTAACCGGAGGAAGTCTATATGTGTGCGGCATGACAGGGGGAATCAGGGCGCATGTCTGAACCGACATTCGGAATTCTTGTAAAGCTTGCTGTTGAACAAAATGCCAGTGACCTTCACATTACAGGCGGTGCGCCGCCTCTGATCAGGAAGGACGGAACGCTTCTGCCTCTTGGTGTGCCGGCTGTGCCTGCAGATTTTATAGCAAAGGAAATTATGCCGCTGATGTCTCAGAGGCAGCGGGAAAAACATACTCTGTGCAGGGCAGAGGATTTTGCGGTTCTGCAGAGTGAAACAGGAAGGCGCCTGCGAATTCATCTTTCGTCTGCGGACGGAGTTTACACTGCGGCGGTTCGCCTGGTTCCGGAGCGCGTTCCCGCGTTTGATTCTCTCGGACTGCCTGAAAAGCTGAAAGATCTGTGCCGGAGAAAGAGCGGACTCATTCTGATCTGCGGTCCTTCAGGCAGCGGCAAAAGCACGACACTGGCGTCGCTGGTTAATGAAATTAATATTTCCGAGGCGGTTCATATCTTGACTCTTGAGGATCCTGTCGAATACATTCATGTCTCGCGCAGATCATTGATTCACCAGCAGGAAATCGGCCGTGACTGTCTGTCTTATGCTGAAGGCATCCGTTCTGCGCTGCGGAGTGATGCTGACGTACTCGTTCTTGGTGAAATGAGAAGCCCGGACGAAATAGCTGCGGCGGTTGCTGTAGCTGAAACAGGGCATCTGGTGATGACTACCCTTCATACAAGAACAGTGGAGCAGAGTCTGGACCGCATGATCAGTGCTTTTCAGACCGGGCTGCAGAACCAGATCCGCATTCAGCTGAGTCAGTGTCTCATCGGAATCTGCTGTCAGCAGCTTATTCCATTGCTGCAGGGCGGCAGGACAGCAGCAGCCGAACTGATGATCAACAGCAGCGCAGCCGCCCACTCAATCCGTTCGTCGCATACTGAACAGATACGTTCTGTTATGCAGGTCAGCCGCAAAGAAGGCATGCAGACCATGGAACAGAGTCTGGCAGAACTGTATTTCAGTGGAGCAGTCAGTTTTTCAGCTGCTGCAAGCGCCGCGTTTTCAGCCGATGATTTTCAGCGGATTGCCGGTCGAAGAGGAGAAGATTTTTCATGATGTTTGTCTATCGGGCACGTGACGCTGCGGGCAGAATGCGTCAGGGGGCCGAAGAAGGCAGTTCGGCTGAAGCCGTTGCTGCGGCTCTGAAAGACCGCGGTTTGCTTGTGATTTCTGTCGATGAGGATCTCCGCACAGGGGCGAAATGGTCACTGCAGCCGCTGCTTCTGCGTTTTGTCGGAAAACTTCCCGTTTCGATGGCAGAGAAAACTTTGTTTTACAGTTATATGGAAGCTCTGATAAATGCGGGAATCCCGCTGAGCAGCGCATTGCAGCAGGCGCTTTCATCATACGGCGGCAGAAGAGCTGTCCTGCGGATCTCTGCAGCGCTGAAGCTGGTTGACGGGGGGACACCGTTCAGCAGAGCCGCATCGCAGACCGGGCTGGCTGGCAGAACCGAAACAGCTGTTCTGACAGCAGGCGAGGAAACTGGACAGATCGGACGTGCAATGGGCCTGATTGCCGGAATGTGCCGCCAGAAAGAGCGCACAGTGGCGAAAACTGTTTCTGCACTGACCTATCCTGCGATTCTTTTTGTGTTTTCACTGGGCGTCCTTTTTTTGCTGTTCCATTATATACTGCCAAAATTTCAAAGAGTTTTTCTGTCCATGAATCTGCCGCTGCCTCCCGCAACGCAGAAAATTTTTTATTTTAGCTCTGTTTTTCCTGAATTTCTGCTTTATGCGTCAGCCGGAGTGCTGGCATTCTGTGCGGTTTTCCTTTGTCTGAAGAAACTGACTCCGCCCGGCGCATTTTCAGGGATGCTGACAGTGAAAATTCCATTTTTTGGAAAAGTATGGCTTGACAGCAGCCTTGCGCGGAGTTTCCGCCTGCTGAATGTGCTTCTTTCAGGCGGCGTACCGCTGCTTCGATCTCTTGAATTTGCCGCTGAAGCCGCGCGAAGCTCTGCTGTGAGAACGGGACTTGAGCAGCTTCGCACTGCTGCAGCCAGGGGGGAAAGCCTGGGCAGAAAAGCCATGGAAATTCCATTTTTTGTTCCGGTTGCCGCCCCTCTGCTGAGTGCCGGGGAACGTTCAGGGAGTCTTGACCGTATGGCCGGCAGAGCTGCTGAATGGTATGAAAGTGCATTTGAAGAAGGGCTGAAGCGCTTATGCAGCTTCATAGAGCCGGCGCTGATTCTCATTGTCGGAGCCGCAGCAACTGCAGTGGTTTTCGCCGTATTTGCGCCGGTCCTTGATTCTCTGCACGCTTTGGCAGTCTGACCATGCGGAATAAAGGTTCAATTATAGTTGAATGTTTGATGGCTGCCGGCTTTGCAGCACTGGCCCTGCCGCCGGCAGCTGCATTTTTCAGCGATGCTCTTGATGCAGCTCTTGAATTTCGCCGCCGTCAGGAGGCAATGTCAGCTGCACTGTCATGCATTGATGCAGCAGAATCTGGGAGCGTGGAAATAACGAAGGAATGGGTCGGGGAGAATATTGCCGCAGGACTTGCTTCGTATGACATTTCGGTCAGTCAGAATGCCGATGGCTTAGGCAGACAGTGCAGTGTTTCGGTCTGCTGGACGGAGCGCGGTCGGAAAAGGGAAGTCAGGCTGGTGCGGCGGCTGCGTTGAAAGGGAGTGAGCTGAATGCGCTGGCGTGTAGACAAAGGCATAATTGGGGCTGCGCTTTCGGTGAGAGAGCATGAGGCGCTTTATGCTGAATTGAAGCGGAGCGGCGGGGCATATTCCATGGTGAACAGCCGCGTTCTGCCGCTGCCGCCCGGCCTTGTAAGCGGAGATCATATTGTTGATGGCGGCGGCCTCGGCAGATACCTCCGCAGAGAACTCGGCTTCTGCTGGGGAAAACTGCCTCTGGCACTGGGCGTTCCTTCGTCTGATTTTGTCTTCAGGACATTCAGACTGGCCACAGATGACATTCAGGAAGCGCGTGAAGCGCTCAGATGGTGCTTTGCTGATTTTTTCCCGTTCCAGTACGAGTCAGCCCTCTTTGACATCATGGAGATGCCGGTGAAACTGAAGGGCAGACAGACTCTTTTTGCCGGTGCAGCCTGTGCCAAGGCTCCGCTGATGCAGGTTCTGCTGAGCCTGAAATCACTGAGGTGCCGTGTTGCTGCCGCAGAGCCGCAGATAACTGCCTGTATCAGGGCGGTCACGGGAGAATACGAGGAAGATCCTTTTCTCCTGCTCACAGGCATCGGGGGACTTGTCCATCTGGCATTCATTCAGCAGAGCGCGCTCTGGATGTTCAGAACAGTATCCCTGGAACTTTCCCGGAAGGAGACAGTATGCGGCCTTCTGAATGCTGAAATCTCCAAAACCCTGATCTATCTTGAGGAGCACTTTAAAATGTCTTCTCCTGCAGTATGCTTTGCTGGAAACTTAGCGCCGGAAATGGCGCAGCTGCCTGCCTGTACAGGACTGGCGCGAAAAGAGATCTGCAGCAGCAGACAGATTAACTGTGTCCCGCCGGGACAGCCTGACTGGTATGACGTGGCGGGCCTGCTGATGAGGCATATTCATGAAAATTGAATTCAATCTCGTTCCGTCTGAATACTGCGAAAGTATGCTGGTTTCGCTGCGTCGGCGCTGCATTCCATATCTGCCGCTGGCTCTTATATGTCTGGCTGCGGCAGAATTCATGTGTTTTTCTGTCCTTGAAATCCCACGTCTCAGCGCCCAGCTTGAAAAAGCTGCGGGGGAACTGAAAGAAACAGTCAGGCGCACAGAGATCCTTGCAGAACAATACGCTGAAATCAGCGGGGAAATCCGGTTCTGGCAGAAAATCACGGCAAAGGCTGAAAGGTCAGTGCCGGCGCTGGAAGTGCTGGATATTCTGGCCCGTTCTCTGCCGGAAACAGCAGAGCTCCAGCATTTCACAGCCGGAGCTGACACGCTTCAAATGAAGGTGCTTTTTGCCGACTCTGAAACGCCTGACTTCTTTATGCGCAGAACCTCCGCACTGCCGTACGGCCCGGTCAGGGTGCTTGAAAGACGTATGACACCGCACGGAGGCCTTTTTATCACGTTTGAGGCTGCAAAAAAATGACTCTGAAAACTATTTCAGTCCGTACATTAATATCTGTCGGCACGGCCGCTGCAGCAGCCCTTGCAGTTTGTCTTGAACTGTGGATCGGCAGTGCAGCAAGAACACTGAAAGACTCAATTGCTGAGCGGGAGAGAATGACAAGGCAGTATGCCGCACGCGAAAAGTCACTTGCGGAACGGATCGGAATCCTGACAGAGGAAAAGTATAAAATTGATGAGCTTCCTGCAGTTCTTCTTCAGAACGAAGATGAGCTGAGAGCTGCAGTTGGGCAATGCGCTGCCGCGGCCGGCGTCCGCTGTAGTATTTCCGTGCAGGGAGCGGAAAACGGAAACGTTCTGCTTTCAATTTCAGTCCGTTTTTCCGATGCGGGGCTGAAACGTTTTCTTGCAGAGCTTCTGGCACGCCGCGAACTCTTCTCGATTGAACGCCTTGAATACGAGGGCTTCAGCGGTTCATCTGCGGCTGCCGTCATTTACCTGAACGCTTTTTTGAAAGCGGAGATACGCTGATGATTCACCAGAAAAAAATAATGTCTCCTGCAGGAGTGATTACGTGGCTTTGTGCAGGCGCGGTATTGCTCAGCACTGCATTTAACCAGTACAGTATTTGTGCACCGGAACTGATGCATGAAGTACAGAATGTTCCTGATACTTATCAGGAGCCGCACGCTGCGGCCCGGCTTCAAGAATGCATCAGCAGAAGAAAAACTGCACTGAAGGCCGCCTCGGTGGAAACAGAGGAACTCTGTCCGCCGGATGGCGAATCAGCCGCTTATGCCAGCCGTCCTGCAATTGCAGTCAGCGCTGTTGTGTCTGACGGCAGGAAAAAATTTGCCTCCATCATTCTTGAGGGGCAGCTGAAAACTCAGATTGTACGTCCTGGCAACGAAGCAGGCGGCATCAAAATCGTGGAAATCGAACCAGAGGGTATTATGTGTCAGTGGCGCGGGCTGAAATTCTTTGTGCCGCTCATGTAGGGGGAGAATGAAAGCATGAAATTAATAAAAACTGCGCTGCTGACGCTGGTCTGCGGATTTTCCGTCATAATGGCCCCTGATTTGGGACAGGCGTCAGGAAAACAGTCTGAATCAGTCCTTACTGCATTCAGTGCCGAACAGGCCGGTGATTCTGTAGTCATGCTGCTGCTTGAGGGCAGGAGACTCGCTGAACCTGCGGAAGTCTGCCAGAACGGAGAAAGTTTATCCATGATTCTCGAGGGTGTGAAATTTCCGGCTCTGAAATATGAGCGCGCTCTTGAAACACCTCTTGTGCCGTATCTGACGGCAGAACAGACAGACAATGGGACTGTTCTTACTCTGCACTGTGAAGCACCGCTTCGCATTGATGCTGTGCGCGGTGTTGGTTCGGAAAATTTAAAAATCCGCCTGAAACGGCTTGACCGGAAAGAGCATGAGCCTCTTGATGCCGTTCTGAAAGACAGCCCGGAACCGCTTCTCCCTGTGCGAAAAATTACCCTGAATCTAAAAGATTCAGACCTGCATGACATTTTCAGGATCCTGGGCGCTGTGGCGGACCTCAACATTGTGGTTGACAGCTCTGTGCCTGTAACGTCACGCATGACTCTGACCTTTGCTGACGCGCCGTTCAGCGAAGTTTTTCACTATATCCTGCGGAGTCAGAACCTTGAATGGCGGCGCGTGGGCGGCACTATTCTGATCGGCGCGAAAAATTCGCTGGGACTGCTGTCAGGAAGGATGGTCACGAAAAGCTACAGAATTTCTTATGCCGAGGCAGAAAAGATAGCTCCGCTTCTGAAAGAGATGGCAGAGCTCCTTTCTCCCGCAAACAGAATTCTTGTGGATGAACGTCAGAGTCTGCTGATAGTTACGGGCACGGTGCTCCAGCAGGAACGTACAAGAGCGGCGCTGGAAATTCTTGATGCTCCTCAGCGCCAGGTTATGCTGAAAGCCCGGATAATTGAGGTGAACGATGATGCCAGCGATCAGCTTGAAACAGCTATAAATGCTGTGTACGACTGGTGGTGGGCGAGCTACCAGAGCGGTTCGCTGTCTGCGGGGGCCGCTTATTCAAAAACTTCACCTTCAGAGCGCACGGGGCTTCCCAATCTTGGTACCGCAGACAAACTGCCGGGTTCAATCGGAAACGGCATTGTAAACCTTGCAGGCACGGCGGCCAGATTGCTTGATGTCCGTCTGAACGCTCTGGTAGAAGAAAAGAAAGCCAGAGTTCTGGCCGATCCGACAGTAACCGTGCTTGACGGCTGCAAGGCAACCGTCAAACTAGTCGACAAGCTCAAATATGTATCGCGCCGCGATGATGCCAACAACCCGACGTATGACGACGAAGAGGTCGGTCCTTCACTTGAAGTGGTTCCCAGGATTGCCAGAAACGGGATGATTACGGTCGGTGTTTCGCTTGCGACAGGTGAAGTCATTCAGTGGATCAGGGGCAGCCAGGGTGAACAGGTTCCGCAGGTTAACACCAGAAGCGTTGACACAACAGTGACTGTCCGCGACAGTGAGCCTTTTGTCATCGGCGGCCTTTATAAGGATACAAAAAGCCGCGTACGTTCGGGAGTCCCTGTTCTGCAGAATCTTCCGCTCCTCGGGTGGCTTTTTCAGTATAAAAGTTACCGGAAAACCCGCAGCCAGGTTGTGATGGTAGTTATTCCAACCGTATTGGGAGTCCCGGACAGTCCTTCTGAAACAAACGGTTTGTAATTTATAATAATTTATAATTCATTCTTTTCTAAAGCGGTCTGTTCGGCTTGCAAACATCGTCAAAAAACTATAGAATAATACGTCATACTGGCACAATGAAGAAAAGCAGCGCCAGAGAAACTAGTGAACTATTTCGGGAGGTTCTTGATTTATGGCTGATATTGTGGATACGAGCAAATTTTATCCGGGAATGAAGTTGAAATGGCAGGGCGGCCTTTGGGAAGTGGTGGAGTGCCAGCACCATATGAAGGGCCGCGGCGGTGCAGTGCTGAAATGCAAACTCCGCAACCTCGACACAGGCAGCATTTCCGAGAACAGTTTTGTCAGCGGCAACGACAAATTTGAGCGCATCGTTTTTGACGAGAAACCTGCGCAGTACAGCTATAAAGACGGCGACAACTATGTCTTTATGGATATGGAAAGCTACGAAGAAGTCTATCTGACAAAGGAGGTTCTCGGTCCCGCACTGAACTATCTGACCGATAACCTGGAAGTAAGCCTCGATATGTACGAGGGCAGGGTGATGGGCATTACGCTGCCCAACAGCGTTGCGCTGAAAATTGTTGACACTCAGCCTAACTTCAAGGGCGATACAGCCGCCGGCGGCGGTAAGCCGGCCACACTGGAAACCGGACTGGTCATTACAGTTCCCATGTTTGTTATGAACGGTGAAACTGTAATGGTTGATACGCGCAGCGGCGAGTATATTGAACGCGTCAAAAAATAACTGATTTTTCACAGCTGTGTGCGGCTGCCTTTAAAAAGTTCCTCTGAACAGTTTTTGCCGGGGTCGGCCGGACCAGTGTTTATTTCTTGACAGCAGTATCTTTTGATGCACTGATCATATGCGGCAGCAGGGGTGGTAATTTTCATGGATAAACTGGATCAAGACAGCGAGCCTGTTCAGCAGCCTCCGTTTGACCTGGATCGTGCTGTGGCAGAAGCAGCTGAAGACAGTGACGCTGCCGGCGGTGAAAAGCTGCATATCAGCGAAGATGTAATCTGTGAAATAGCCAATCGTGCCCTTGCCCGCGTTTCTTCCGTGGCGCCGGCGTCAGCCGGCGGCTCAATGCTTGGAATCGGCCGCAAAACCCCGGACGGGGTCAGAGTTTCTCTTGAAGAAGGAGAACAGCCGCAGATTTCCATGGATGTTTATGTGCAGGTTAAGTACGGCCTTCGTATTCCCGATGTGGCGTGGGACCTTCAGGAATTTCTGAAAAACGAACTTGAAAGGGCCACCGGATACGCTGTGAAAGCTGTGAACATTTATGTGCAGGGCGTTTTCTTTGATGAACTGAATCGCACTGAAACCGCTGAATCTTCTGTCCAGAACAGTTCAGAAGCTGCGTCTCAGAAAAGCAGCACAAAGGCAGATCTGCCCACTGCCGGAGAATGATACTGACTGCCGGCTCGTCTTCGGGCCGGCCTTTTTGTTTTGACCGATGAAGGGAGGAAGCGCGGTGTATCAGGATTTTGCGCGTACCAAGCTCGGGTACATCAGGGTTGATACAGGGGCGATTATTTCTCTTGTATCCCGCTGGCTTCCCAAAGACGTACAGTGCAGCGCAGTGAGGCTCAGAGCCAATGACCGGCTGTGCCTTGTGGTGATCAGCGACCGCCGTGAGTTCTGGAGCCGTGAAGATGATCTTCGCCGCGCGCATTCCATCGCTGCCGACCTCCGGTCCATGGGAATGGACCTGCCGAGACTGCAGTGGATACGGCAGAGTCAGTATTTTGAAGAACATCCTCCTTTTGCTGAGCAGCCGCTTTACAGTCTGCCCAGTTTCTGGATGAACATAGCGGGTGCAGTTTTTGCGTTTTTTGCGCTGAGTCTGTGGGGCTTTCTCTGTTATGCCGGGCTGCTGTGCGCTGCATGGTTCATTTCAGCATGGCTGATTTCAGGCGGCTGGAGCAAAATAGAACGATTACTGCCGTTTCTTGCGTCTTTTCGAAGAAGGCAGAACTGATCTCCGTATTTTTTTAAAGAGGGACTCCGATGAACAAAGACAAATTTCCTGCTGCAAAGCAGAATAAAGCGCATGCTGCCCGGGTGCGTCTGTTTCAGATTCTGTGTGCCATAGATTCTTCAGGTGAAAATCTGCCGCTTCCGGAGCTTGTGGAGCGTCTGAGAGAGCTGTTTACTGCTTCTTCGTCTGACAGAGAGGACTGGGACGGCGGAACAGAAGAAAACAGCTCTGAGGACCAGCCCTCCGCCGGTATTCTGCAGAACCTTGATTCGCTGGGCAAAAGCTGCGCTGCTGCGTGCAGCGTCAGAGAGAATCTTGCAGAAATTGATTCTCTGATCACAGATAATATGACAGGCTGGACCATTGACCGTCTGAGCGTTGTAGATCGGACAATCATCCGGCTTGCCGTCTATGAATGCATGATTGCCCATACAGTCAATGTAAAAGTTGCCCTGAGTGAAGCCGTGCTCCTTGCACAGGAATTCGGGAGCGAGGAATCGCCGCGTTTCGTCAACGGCGTGCTGGCGCGGATTGTGAACGCTGCAGCTGAAAATGATCAGAAATCTTAGTGTCCGGAATGCCGACCGCCCCTTTACAGTTGATGAAGTGGTGCTGCGGGTCAAAAACCTCATTGAATACGATGAATTTCTGGCGCATATTGCGGTAGAGGGTGAACTGACAGACCTGAAGCGCCATGTTTCAGGACATGTTTATTTTGCTCTCAAGGGGAAAAGCGCATCGATGAACTGTGTGATGTTCCGCAGCGACGCCCAGGGCATGCTTCTCTGGCCTGAAGTCGGGGACCGGGTGCTTGTGACCGGCGCAGTCAGACTCTATGAAGCACGCGGCACAGTACAGATTTATGCGAAGAAAATGTTCCCACTGGGACAGAGCGCAGCTGCGCGTGCCAAGGAAGAACTTCGCCGCAGACTGGAACGCGAAGGCCTTTTTGATCCTGGGAGAAAAAGAAAAATTCCCGCCTACCCTTCGGTGGTTGCATGTGTTACCTCCGATACGGGGGCAGCTGTCCGCGATGTGATGCGCCAGCGTGCCAACAGGTTTCCTGCTGCGCAGCTTATTGTCGTTCCCACTCTGGTGCAGGGAATACATGCAGCTGAAAATCTGACAGCTGCTCTCAGAAGGGCAGCTGCAGTCCGCGGCGTTGATGTGATTCTGCTTGTCAGAGGAGGCGGTGCCAAAGAAGACCTGAATCCTTTTGACAATGAAGATCTGGTACGTGAGGTTGCACGCTGTACAGTGCCGGTTGTAACCGGAATAGGGCATGAAATTGACGAAAGTCTCTGCGACCTGGCAGCTGATATGCATCAGCCGACGCCGACGGCTGCAGCAGCAGCCGTTTTTCCTGACAGACTGAATGAACTTGCGGCTCTGAAGGATGCGCAGAAAAATGTAAACGCAGAAATGGTGCGCCGCCTTGAAGCAGAATCAGCATGTCTTGAAAACATCCTAAAAGAGATGAATGGGACTGCAGAACGTCGTCTTCAGGAGTCGGCAGTAAGGCTTGACGCAGCGGATGACCGGCTGAAGAGAAACGCATCATCTGCAATAGCTGAAAATTCACTGAAACTGTCAGGCTTCAAGCGGGCGCTTGATAATCTCTCCCCTGTGCGTCTTGCACGGCGCGGATACAGTCTTGTCCGCATCGACGGGCAGCCGCTGCTGAAAGCGGCCCAGGCATTCGCCGGCGCGGTTCTGACAGTTCAGATGCTTGACGGCGACGTAAACGGTATTGTGCAGCACATGTCAAAGCGCAGCTGAACCTTGGCTGTTATGGAACGGACACCATGAATCATATAACGACTTTATAAAAAGGAGACGGCCATTTATGAACTACAAAATCGCAGATTTGTCGCTTGCAGCCAGCGGGCATGCGAAAATGGACTGGGCGTGGCGCGCAATGCCTGTGCTCAACACCCTGAAAAAACGTTACGAGGCAGCGCAGCCGCTGAAGGGCGTCAGGCTTTCGGCATGCCTACACCTTGAGGCAAAAACGGCATGTCTCCTGAGAACTTTTAAAGACCTGGGGGCGCAGGTATGTGCTGCGGGCAGCAATCCGCTTTCCACACAGGATGATATCTGTGCTGCACTGGTTGACAGCGGCGTCTCTGTTTTCAGCCATCATGCCATGACAGGTTCTGAATATCATGAATACCTCCGTGATACGCTGGCTTTCGGCCCTTCAGTCATTGCAGACGATGGAGCCGACCTTGTGGCGACAGTTCTTTCTGATATGAAAGAACTGATTCCAGGAATCAAGGGAGCATCTGAAGAAACCACTTCCGGCGTTAAGCGCCTTAAGGCGATGCAGAAACAGGGAATTCTTTCCTTCCCTGTCATCTCTGTGAACGATGCTCACAGCAAGTATCTTTTTGATAACCGCTACGGCACGGGCCAGTCTGTATGGGACGGGTTCATGCGCACCACGAATATTCTGATTGCCGGTAAAACAGTTGTGATTGCCGGCTATGGCTGGTGCGGACGCGGTGCCGCCATGCGGGCCCGCGCTATGGGCGCGAGGGTCATTGTCACAGAGCTGAATCCTCACCGTGCTTTTGAGGCTGTGATGGACGGCAATCAGGTGATGACCATGGAACAGGCTGCGCCTCTGGGTGATATTTTTCTTACTTTTACCGGCAACACTCATGTAATTCGCGGGGAACATTTCAGGCTGATGAAAGACAATGCAATTATGGGCAATGCTGGACATTTTGACGTTGAAATCGATAAAAAAGCCCTTGCAGCCCTTGCTGTGAAACGGGAGCAGGCACGTGCAAACATTGAGACGTTCACAATGAAAGACGGACGCCGCCTGAATCTGCTGGGAGAAGGAAGACTGGTCAACCTCGCGTGCGGCGACGGGCACCCTATCGAGATTATGGATCTCAGTTTTGCACTTCAGCTTGAATCCGCGCTGTACCTTAATGCGCACAGCCGTGAACTGCTTCCCGGTCTGATGGATGTTCCCGAGGAAATTGATGCGGGTGTTATGGAAACAAAACTGTCCTCCATGGGCATAACACTGGATCGGCTTACCGATGAACAGCGGGCCTATATGGCCGACTGGCGCGAGGACTGAGTCAATGCAAACCCTGCTGCGCCGCATTTATATCCTTGATGGTACAAGGGACAGGGCCGAACTCTGCGACCTGCTGATTGCAGACGATAAAATTCAGAAGATCGCCGCCCCGGGAACACTGGACGGGGCAGAATGCGAGACTTTTGACGGGAAGGGCGAAAAACTTGTTCTTCCTGGATTTTTCAACGCCCACTGCCACGCGGCAATGACGCTGCTGAGAGGTCTCGGCGAGGAACGCCCGTTGATGGAATGGCTTCAGGAGAAAATATGGCCTCTTGAAGAGCACCTTACTGATGAGGTTGTCTATGCGGGAACTATGCAGGCCATTCTGGAAATGGCGCTCACCGGCACTGCCGGATTTACCGACATGTATTATCATACTGAACAGGTGGCACGTGCCGCCAGTGAAACAGGTATCCGCTGCGCTGTGCCGCTGGGGGTTCTGAGGGATCCTGCAAAGTTCAGGAAGTCTCTTTACAGAGATTATGCCCCTCTGCGCGCTCCCCACGGAACAGTGTGCATAGATCCGCACGCGCCCTATACAGTGCCATTTGAGTTTGTCAGGGAAACCGCAGAAGAGGCGAGGCGTCAGAATGTGCCGCTGCAGACGCATTTTCTTGAAGCTCCGTGGGAAAGAGAATATTTTACTGATACACTGAAAATGGCCCCTATTGACTACCTTGAAAAAACCGGTCTTTCGCAGGTGCAGCACCTTGTGCTGGCGCACGGAGTTCAGTTTCACCAGGAAGAGCTCGAGTACCTTGCATCTCACGACAACATAACAATTGTTCACTGTCCTGCTTCGAACTTGAAGCTCGGCAGCGGAACGGCTCTGGTGCCTGAAATGATCAAGGCAGGCGTGCATGTTGCACTTGGGACCGACGGGGCAGCAAGCAACAACCGTCTGGACATGTGGGGGGAAATGAGGCTCGCATCGTTGATTCACAAGGGCGTGCGTCATGATCCGCAGAGCCTTGCGGCGAAACAGCTGATTAGTATGGCGACTTACGAAGGAGCACGGGCGTTCGGCTTTGAGAGAACAGGAAAGATTACGCCCGGCTGGTCTGCTGATCTGCTGGTAGTTGATATCAGCGGCCCGAATTATCTCGGAGCTGATGAGGACAACATGGCAACTTACTTTGTATATGCCGGAAGTTCCAGAGATGTTTACGGCGTGCTCAGCTGCGGACGGTGGATTGTCAGAGACAGAAAGTTTCTGCCAGTGCCGGAAGACAGAATTCTTGCTGAATCGCGCAGGCAGCGCCAGTGGCTGATTTCACAGAAAGCACAGTAAAATAACGTTCTGAACGGGCAGAAGTCCGGAAAAATAACAAAATTCACTTGCTACGGCAGGAGGCTGTGTTCATGCAGTATCGCAGCGGTAAGGAAATTCGTTCACTGTTTATCAAGTTCTGGGAGTCCCATGGCTGTCATCATTATAAAAGCTTTTCGCTTGTTCCGGATGATCCGTCGCTTCTTTTTACCATCGCCGGAATGGTGCCTTTTAAGAAATATTATCTCGGCCTTGAGGAGCCCGAATACAAGCGTGCTGTGACTTCCCAGAAATGCGTGCGCACCAACGACATCGAAAATGTCGGACATACAGCGCGCCATCATACCTTTTTTGAGATGTTGGGCAACTTTTCATGGGGCGGTTATTTTAAACGCGAATCACTGACCTGGGGATGGGAGTTTCTTACAAAAGTCCTCGGCATGGACGGCAGCCGCATGTATGCCACGATTTTCAAGGATGACCAGGAGACGTTCGATGTCTGGACCAAGGAAATCGGCATGCCAGAGTCGCATCTTGTGCTTAACGGCGAAGATGAGAACTTCTGGTATATGGGTCCGCAGGGGCCCTGCGGACCTGATTCGGAAATCCTGTACGATCAGGGGGTGGAGTTCTCCTGCGGACCGGACTGTCATCCGGGCTGCGACTGCGACCGTTTCCTTGAAATATGGAATCATGTATTTACTCAGTTTGACCGTCAGGCCGACGGCAGTTACAAGCCGCTGCCTCGCAAGAATATTGATACCGGAATGGGGCTGGAGCGTCTTGCTTCTCTGGTTCAGGGCGTGCGCAATGACTTTGAAACAGACCTGTTTGTGCCGATTATGAAGAAAACGGGAGCAATTGCCGGAGTAAAGTACGGAGATGCGCCGGAAAGCGACCTTGCCCTTAAGGTTATTTCAGATCACGTAAGGGCTGTAGCTTTTATGATCGCAGACGGAATTCTGCCTGCAAACGACGGACAGGGCTATGTGCTGCGCCGTCTGATTCGCCGTGCGGCCCGCTACGGACGGCTGATCGGCATTGATAAACCTTTCATCAACGATGTGATCCCTACAGTCATTGAGGAAATGGGCGACCCTTATACTGAACTGGCTGAGAACAGACTTACCATTGAAAAGATTATTGAAATAGAGGAGAACAGCTTCAGCAAGACTATTCGCCAGGGCAGTGAACTGCTTGACGAAGAAATCCGTACGGCGATGAAAAACAAGGACAAAGTGCTCAGCGGAGCACTGGCGTTCCAGCTGTATGATACTTACGGTTTCCCGCTTGAACTGACAAAGGAAATCTGCGAAGAGCAGGGCGTCAAGGTCAACGAAGAAGAATTCAGGATTGAAATGGAGCGCCAGCGCACCCGCGCACGCTCCTCAAGCAAGCAGATCGCCAACAATGTCATTAAGGGCAATGTTTTCAACGCTCTGTATAATGAATACGGCGCAACTGACTTTGTCGGCTACGAGAAACATGAATGCATGACCCGGGTCCGTGCTCTTGTCAGAGACGGCAGAAAAGTTGACTGTCTGCATCAGGGCGAAGAAGGCATGGTCCTTCTTGAGAGCACGCCGTTTTATGCTGAACGCGGAGGCCAGATCGGCGATACAGGGCTGATCAAGAATGGGGATACTCTGCTTGCGGTAGTCAAGGATTCCACTCATCCTTTCGGCGAACTGAACATGCAGTCAGTGACGGTAACGAAAGGCGACCTGAAAGTTGGTGAGACCGTACAGGCCGCAGTTGAGATGGACCGTCATCTTGCCATAGCACGGAATCATACGGCAACCCATATTCTTCATGCTGTACTCGGCAAGGTGCTGGGCGGGCATGTGCGTCAGAACGGTTCGCTGGTAACAGACCGTTTCCTGCGGTTTGACTACACTCATTACGAGACCCCGACCCGTGAACAGCTTGATGAAATTGAAATTCTTGTAAATGAGGCAATCCTTGCTGATAAACCTGTTACAACAGTTGTGACAGACCTTGAGACCGCAAAGGCAAGCGGTGCAAAAGCGCTTTTTGAGGAAAAGTACGGCAAAATAGTGCGCGTGGTTTCTGTCGGGGACATTTCAAGTGAACTTTGCGGCGGAACTCATGTGAGCAGTTCAGGAACAATCGGCTGCCTTAAAATCATCAGCGAAGAAAGCATTGGCGCCGGTATACGCCGCATCACGGCAGTCACCGGAATGGGCACTGTGAAAATGCTTCAGGAGGCTGTCAGTACGGTTGACAGTCTTTCATCCCGCCTTGGCGTAAAGCCGCAGCTGCTTATGAAAAAAGTTGAAAGCATGGAAAGTGAGATCCGGGATCTTCACCATCAGATTGAAAATCTTTCAAGAGCGCAGCTTGCCGGCAGCATTGACAGCGTGATCGCGAAGAAGAACCTTGCAGACGGCGTGAACCTGTATCTGGGATCAGTGGAGGAAAAGAACATGAATCTTCTCCGCGAGGCTGGCGATAAATTCAAGAGCAAGGATCCCTGCGGCGTCTTCCTGGTGTTTTCAAAGGTCGCAGACGATAAAGTGCAGATTCTCTGCATGATCGGCGATGAAGCCCTGAAAAAGAAACTGCACGCAGGCAGAATCGTCAAAGAGCTGGCAGCGATTGTCGGGGGAAGCGGCGGCGGGCGTCCGGGCATGGCGCAGGCCGGCGGCAGGAACCCGGAAAAAATTAAAGAAGCAGCGCGCGCCGCTGTTGATGTTGTGTCTCATATGATCGGAGCTTAACGTGCCCCGAATTATCTGCCTCGATATCGGTACAGTAAGAATCGGCGTGGCAGTCAGTGATCCCCTGGGCATGTTTGCCCAGGGGATTGCTGTCTGGAAGGCGGAAGCCAACTGGATGGACGAGCTTGAAAAAACTTTTGAGCGCTATGACACCAGCTGTCTTCTGCTGGGACTTCCTATCAGAGAAGATGGGACCATCGGGCCTTCGGCGCAGCATGTGCAGGAAGTAGCGTCCCGGATACAGCAGCGCTTCCCGATGGTTACGCTGAAATTCTGGGATGAACGTTACAGCACCCGTACGGCAACGGATTTTCTGCTTGAGGGAAACGTGTCCCGTAAAAAGCGCAGAAAATCAGTCGATAAGATTGCCGCTTCCGTAATTCTTCAAAGCTACATGGATTCGGAAGGAGCTGAGAGATTTTAATGAATAAGCAGAAACTTGCGTACCCCGGCACCGGCAGTGCGGCTGGGAAAAAAGCGTCCTTTACCATGCCCGAGAAAATGACGCCCATGCTGGAGCAGTACTTTTACTGGAAAAAGAAATATCCGGAATGTATTCTCTTTTTCCGTATGGGGGATTTTTTTGAATGCTTTTATGACGACGCCAAGCTTGTGTCGCGTGAACTTGATCTTGCGCTGACAGCCCGAGACGTGAATAAAAACCTGCCGATGGCAGGTGTGCCGCACCATGCAGTAGATCAGTATGCAGCGAAATTGATTGAAAAAGGCTATAAAATTGCCATCTGTGAACAGATGACGCCGCCCGACGGCAGAACACTGGTAGACCGCAGGGTTATTAAAATTCTGACACCCGGAACGTTTATCCCTGAAGAAGGCGCGGTTAATTCCGCCCTTGCCGCGCTGATAGCAGGGCGGGATGCCTGGACAGTGGGTTTTCTGACGCCAAGCGCTTCGGCGGTGCAGGTCGGGACATTTCAGCCGGCGGAAGCACGATCGGTGCTGATGTCATTTTCTCCGAGAGAAATTCTGATTCCCCGCGGCGCAGACTATGACTATAAGACAGAACTGAGTTCAGGCTGTTCGCTGACAGAAGCGTCGCCGGAAGATTTCGACCCCGACATTGGTCAGGCACGGCTGTGTCAGCTTTGGGGACTGAATTCGCTTGCAGGGTTCGGTCTTGAAAAGGGCGATCCGAGGATCGGTGCAGCCTGTGCACTTGTGACCTATGCTGAAGAAACAAGTTTTTCCAAAGCGGCCCATATCCGCGGCATAACAAAGATCATGCCGGAAGGGTACATGCACCTTGACTGGAATACACAGACAAACCTTGACCTTTGGAACGGGGAGAATTCCCTGTTCAGCTGTCTCGATAAATGTTCTGCATCTTTTGGCAAAAAACTGCTCCGTGACTGGATTGCCCGTCCGCTGTGCAGCATTGATAAGATCAACGCACGCTTTGACGCAGTGCAGGCGCTTTACGATCATCCGGATGTTTCTTCACGGGTCAGCGATCTGCTCGCCAAGTGCCGTGACGTGGAACGCGCAATCGCACGGATTCATATGAAAAGCACCAACCCGAGGGATCTGGGGGCAATTCGTGATACGCTTGACATTCATCCTGACATTTCAGCTGCGCTTGGTTCTCTGTGTCCCCAGGCGGAACTTCCCGACGCCGAAGAACTGAGCGAACTGCGATCGCTGCTTGACAGGTCTCTTCTTCCAGATCTGCCGAGGGCGCTTGGACTTGGCGCTATTGCGGCTCCCGGCTGCGACGCTGAACTGGATCAGTGGAGATCTCTTGGGGACAGCGGCGATCAGTGGCTTGAGGATTTTGCTGCTCGTGAGCGTGAAAGAACCGGTATTCCAAAATTAAAGGTCAGCTACAATAAAGTTTTTGGCTTTTATATTGAAATTTCCCGTGCCGCACTGAACGGCGTCGGGCTTCCTCCGGAGTACACACGAAAACAGACGCTTGTGAACGCAGAGCGGTTCATCACACCAGAACTGAAGGAATATGAAGAGCGCCGTCTTCAGGCTGACAGCAAAATTGCCGAAATTGAACAACGCATTTTTGATGATCTGTCCGCAGCCTGCATTGAATATACCGATGTTATTCAGCGGCTGGGGAAGGCCCTTGCACGCATTGATGTGCTGAACTGCTTTGCAGCTGCAGCACGGGAAAGGGGATACTGCCGCCCCGAACTGACAGATGAACGCAAGCTGGAGATTCGCGAAGGCCGGCACCCCATGGTGGAACAGGCGCTTCGCGGACAGCCGTGCATACCGAATGACCTGACCATGGATCTGTCACGCCGTACTGCACTGGTGACAGGCCCGAACATGGCCGGCAAGTCGACATACCTGCGAATGGCTGCGATTTTGCAGATCATGGCACAGGCGGGCAGCTTCATTCCGGCTGCATCTGCCGTACTGCCGCTGACAGACAGAGTGTTCACGCGCATCGGTGCCCATGATGAGCTGGCAAAAGGCAACAGCACTTTTATGGTGGAAATGATGGAAACCTCCAACATCCTTCACAACGTTACGCCGAAAAGTCTGGTAATTCTCGATGAAATCGGGCGGGGAACTTCCACTTACGACGGGATGAGCATTGCGTGGGCCGTTATTGAATATCTTCACAGCCAGTGCGGAATGAAGCCATTTGTGCTGTTTGCAACGCATTATCACGAACTGACGGAACTTGAGAAGAACATGCCCGGGCTTTTCAATCTGAGCATGAGCGTTGAAGAGACCAGTGAAGGAGTTCGTTTTCTTCATAAAATACAGCCCGGACCGGCAGACAGGTCATATGGAATTGAGGTGGCGCGTATAGCCGGGCTGCCCCGTGTCGTTCTCAGGCGCGCAAGGGAAATTCTGGAACACCTTGAACAGGAACAGCTCACAGGTCATCAGGACATCAGCCGTTTTGCACCAAGCCAGCAGGTCAGCATGTTTGACCTTTCCGGCGATGCGTTTATTGAAGAGGTAGCGTCCCTTGAGCCTGACCATATGACGCCCCGTGATGCCTTGGATCAGCTGTATAAACTGGTGGAACGGGCAAAGAAACTGAGGTGTGAATAATGGGAATTCATCGCCTTCCCGAAGGTTTGTCACAGAAAATTGCAGCCGGTGAAGTGATTGAACGTCCGTTGTCAGTTGTGAAAGAACTGATAGAAAACAGCATTGATGCAGGTGCGAAAAAAATAGAAGTTGAACTCGTGCAGGGCGGTAAGGTGCTTATATCGGTCAAGGACGACGGCTGTGGGATTCTTCCCGACGAGCTGCCGCTGGCTGTGGAAAAGCACGCAACGAGCAAAATCAGCACAGAAGAAGATCTTGAGGCCATCGCCACACTGGGATACCGCGGTGAAGCCCTGGCAAGCGTATGCGCTGTCAGTCATTTTGAAATTTACAGCCGGCAGGCAGGGCAGCCTGAAGGAGCGGTCCTTCATTATGAAAACGGCGTGCCGAAAGTGACTTCAGTTCCCCTCAGGCCTGGAACGACCGTCGTTGTAAAAGACTTGTTTTACAACCTGCCCGCTCGGCGTAAGTTTATGAAAACGCCGGCTGCTGAGTTCAGGCGCATTTTCAGACTTATCCAGGATTACGCTTTTGCCTATCCGCAGATTGCATTCACGCTGATTCATGGCGGCAGAAGCGCATTTGCCAGTTCAGGAAGCGGCAGTGTGGAGAAACTGCTTTCGGCGATCTGGGGGGACGAACCGAAAGTCCGCGGCAGCGAGTCAAAAGCCCCCGGTTCAGGCGTGCGTCTGTGGTGGCAGGATCTCGGGCCGCAGAGCCGCCTCCAGCTTATCTCCTTTGTAAACGGACGCCGCGTCAGCGATGCTGTCATACGTTCGGCAATAACCAGCTTCAACTGGGCAGGCCGGGGCAACTGGCTTGTGATGATTACCCTCCCTCCGGAGGATGTAGATGTCAACGTTCACCCGGCAAAATCAGAGATTCTGTTCCGCCATTCAAGCGAGGTGTACGACCTTATTCACCGGACAGCCGAAGGGCTGGCACGGGGCTTTTCGGAAATTCCAGTGCTCCCTTCCGGGCCGGAAAACAGCGGACATTGGAAAAGCGAAGCTGAGAATTTTAACGTACGTCCCCAGCAGCCTGTTTCAGCGGGGGGCGGGTTCCATAAAGACGGATCTGAAGTGCACCTTTTCGGCCGAGTGGAACCTCCGCTGTTTCGCGCTTCATCGCCGGCTGTCGAAGCAGCTAAGCGGCCTGAAAATTCAGAGCGCCTGCCTATCACATCATACAGAAACATTGGTTCTGCCGCCTCCCAGCAGCAATTAACGGCAGAGGATGCAGACGGCCGATGCTATCTCGGGCAGCTTCCGCAGGGATATCTTGTATTTTCGGATAACGAGGGGCTGCTGATTGTTGACCCGCATGCCGCACATGAGCGCATCAATTACGAAAAAATCCTGAAAAGCTGTTCCGGTACGAATGCACAGCAGGGACTGATCATGCCGGTTTCATTGCCGCCGACGCTGCGCGAAGCAGCTCTGTTTCACAAAAAGGAGCTGGCAGAACTGAATTTTGTGGTGAATGATGACGGCAGTCTTTCCATGCTGCCGATGAACCCTCAGGCAGCCGGCCTGAATCCCGTAGAGCTGCTGAGAAGCGCTGTCAGTGCCATTGAAGAGCATAAAGATCAGTCAGATTCGCTTTTGAAGGTCTTTGCCACAAAGGCATGCAAGGCTTCTGTAAAACTCACAACACGGCTTGTACCGGCGGAAGCTCTCCGTCTGCTGCAGGAACTTGAGGCCTGTGACCAGCCTAACGCCTGCCCGCATGGCAGACCGACGGTACTGAAACTGACAAAAGCGGCTCTTGACAAGCACTTCGGGAGGCTGGGACTGTGAAAAAAATCCCGGTGGTTGCGCTTATTGGCCCGACTGCAGTGGGCAAAACAGCCATGAGTCTTGATCTTGCCAGGGCCATTCATGCAGAAATTATTTCTGTGGACTCACGTCAGGTTTACCGCTACATGGACGTCGGCACCGATAAAATATCTGCAGATATCCGCAGAGAAATTCCGCATCATCTTATCGACGTTGCTGATCCTGATCAGGTCTACACAGCATCAGATTTTGTCGTACAGGCGTCCGACTGTATCAGGCGCATCTGCTCGCGTGGATTTGTGCCGCTTTTTGTGGGCGGCACGCCGTTTTACTACCAGGCGCTTTTCAGCAGTCTTCTTTCCATTGACGTTCCAAGTGATGAGCAACTGCGTTCCTCGCTGATGGCCCTCGAAACAGATACGCTTTATGCGCGCCTGAAGGCTGCAGATCCTGAAAGCGCCGCGAGACTTCATCCAAACGATAAATTCCGTGTTTCCCGGGCTCTGGAAATCTGTCTTCTGTCAGGCAGAAAAGCGTCTGAACTTTATGCTTCACAGACTAAAAAAGAAACGCCCTATGATGTTCTCTATATCGGACTTTACAAACCGAGAGAAATTCTTGTCGCAGGCATAGAAAAAAGGGTGCGGCAGCAGTTTGCATCCGGGTATCCTGAGGAAGTACAGTGGTTGCTCAGCCGCGGCTATTCCCCCGACCTGCCTTCAATGCAGGGTTTCGGATACCGGGAGCTTGTTCAGTACCTTCAGGGGAAAATGACTTTTGAGGAAGCTGTTGAAGGCGACGTAATCGCTACACGTCAATTTGCAAAACGCCAGATGACATGGTTTAAAAAATTCCAGCCTGCTGTCTGGTTTGACCTCTCACAGGGAACACCTGCTGAAATTGCACGGTATCTGCTTGAGGCGGCCCAGAACCACCTGGGGGGACAGCGTTGATGACAAAAATCATTCTCGCGCGTCCTACCGGCATGTGCTTTGGAGTTAAAAGGGCGATTCAGTCGATGGAGCGGGCGCTGAAATCGGAAGGAACCGTTTACGCCATTGGCAGCCCGATTCACAACCCGCAGGAAATCCGCCGGCTCGAAGCGATGGGGCTGAAAGTGGTCAGATCAGTTGAAGACCTTCCCGGACATTCAGTCGCATTTATAAGGGCTCATGGTGAAGAGCCGTCGGTTTATCAGGCGCTCAAAGAGAAAAATATCAAAATTATAGATGGAACCTGCCCTTTTGTCAGAATGGCTCAGAAAAGGGCAAAAGAACTTTCAGATGCCGGTTATCAGCTTTTGATTCTGGGAGACAGACAGCATCCTGAGGTAAAAGGCATTCTTGGTTATGTATCAGGAAAAGCGGTGGTGATCCCTACACTTTCGTCACTTTTTTCCTCGACAATCTTGAAAAATTCTGCTAGAATTCATAAGTTAGGTCTGGTGTCTCAAACGACACAGGAAGAACAATTCCTTGCAGAGGCGGCAAAAGCTGCCGCCGGCATGGCCGATGAACTCAGGATTTACAACACCATATGTCATGCGACGATAGAGCGTCAGCAATCGGTGGCACGGCTTGCTGCTCAGGCAGACGGGATGATTATTGTCGGCGGGCACGACAGTGCCAATACCGAGAGGTTATACCGCATTGCTGAAGGTTCAGGCCGCGGCGTTTTATGGATTGAAGAAGCCGGACAGCTTGACAGGAGGTGGGTGCTGGAAAGGAGCACAATCGGCATTGCAGCCGGGGCGAGTACGCCCGACTGGATTATTAAGGATTTAATCATAGCGATAAATACTATCGCGGGACGTCAGGGGGATGTCAGTTATGAGTGAAGAAATGAAGAACCAGGTTGAGAACAAGGAAGCCGCAGAAGCTGCACAGAAGTCTGCAGAGCCTGCGCCTGTGAAAGCGGCAGGCGAAGAAGAGTCAATCGATATGGGGGCTCTTCTGGAGAAGTACGGCGAAGCGAGCGAAGAAATTTCACGCGGCAAGGTTATTGAGGGCACCGTTGTCGGCAAGACCGAGGGCGGCTGGCTGGTTGATGTAGGATATAAATGCGAGGGATTCCTTCCCGAGCGCGAATGGACGCATCACATCCTTGTGGATGACAAGCCGGCACCTGAGATTGGCGAGAAGATCAACGTTCAGGTTACCAGCAAGCGCGATGCCGATGAGGCACAGCTTACTGTAAGCCGCTGGCGCTGTGAGTTTGACCGCCGCTGGGCCGAACTTGAGGAAAAAACTGCCAGCAATGATGTCATCACTGTCAAGGGCCTTCGTAAAGTCAAGGGCGGCCTGATGGTCAACTGCTATAACCTTGAAGGGTTTATTCCTATTTCTCATCTTGCTGAAGAGGGCCGCGGAGTTAACCCCGGACGTTTTGAGGGGCAGGAATTCCAGGTCCGTCTTCTTGAAAAAGACAAACGCAAACGCCGTCTGGTTCTTTCACGCCGCAGCATCCTTGACGAAACACTGAAGGCAAACCGCGAAAAGTTTTACAGCGAAGTCAATGTCGGCGACATCCTTGACGGCACTGTCAGCAGCGTCACCACTTTCGGACTGTTTGTCAACGTCGGTCCTCTTGACGGACTGGTTCATGTGAGCGAAGTCTCCTGGCAGCGCAGCGCAAAATCCCGTGAAACCTATAAAAAAGGCGACGCTGTCAAGGTGAAAGTGATCGGAATCGACAAGGAAAACAACAGAATCAGCCTCAGCATCCGTCAGGCGCAGGGAGATCCCTGGGATAAGGTTTCCGAGCACTGGCAGAAAGAGCAGCAGACCAAGGGTATTGTTACCAACGTGACTGATTTTGGTGCTTTTGTTGAAGTTGAACCAGGCGTCGAAGGCCTGATCCACATTGGCGATCTGAGCTGGAGCCGTATCAAGCATCCCCGCGAGGTCCTGCATAAGGGGCAGGAAGTCGAAGTTGTTATCCTTGATATAGACCCTGAGAAAAAGCGCATGAGCCTTGGCTATAAGCAGCTTCATGATCCCTGGAAGGGAATTGAGGAGCGTTATGTCAAGGGACAGGATGTTAAAGTTAAAGTTGTGCGTCTTGCCGATTTCGGCGCTTTTGTAGAGCTTGAAAAGGGCGTGGAGGGGCTTATTCATATCAGTCAGCTCAGCACGCACCGCGTCGAAAAGCCCGGCGATGTGCTTCAGGAGGGACAGGAAGTCACTGCCCGCGTGCTTGAGGTCAATGCGGCAGAACGCCGTATCCGTCTCAGCATCAGTGCTATTGAGGCCGGCGAGAAGGCCGCTGAGCGCGCCAAGGCCAACGCTGAGCAGAGCGAAAAGGCCCCCCGCCATGATGTTCCCAAGAGTGAGAAACCGGCAAAGGCACGCCGTAAGCCTGAATCCGAGAAACCTGCCAATTACTCTGAAGATACCGGCGTGACGCTGGGCGATATTTTCGGCGGAATTAAACTGCAATAACCAGCAATACAGCGGCTGCCTTTCATCCAGTTTCCAGGCTGAAAGACAGCCTTTTTTATTGCTTCATGCCTGATGTTGCCGAAGAGTTGACTGCCGCCTGATCAGGCAACGAAGAATTAAAAGCAGAAGGCGGAGTCTATTACAAAATTCCCGGAGGTACTGATCTGTCAATGGAATTAAGAATTCTTGAGTACCCGAACCCTATTTTAAGGCGTTCCACCAAGCCCGTTACCGTGTTTGATGACGATCTCAGAACCTTTATTGATGAAATGACCATTGTGATGGAAGACGATGACGGCGTTGGAATCGCGGCGCCTCAAGTCGGCGTATCAAAAAAAATAGCCGTTGTCCTTGTGGATGGGGTACGATATGTGCTGATTAATCCGCGCATTGTCTCCGAAGAAGGCGAGCAGTTCGGCGAAGAGGGCTGCCTGAGCTTTCCAGGTATATTCGGTGATGTAAAGCGCGCCCAGCGCGTTGCTGTCGACTGTCAGGACGAGACCGGCGCCAGGCGGCATCATGAGGTGGAAGGTTTTACAGCGCGCGCGTTCCAGCACGAAATCGAGCACCTTGACGGCAGACTGCTGATTGACCATTTTTCACCGATGAAGCGCGAAATGATCCGTAAGCGCCTTTTGAAGAGGACCCATGAACGCTGATATCTGGTTTTTTGGAACAGGAAATTTCGCAGCGCGGTGTCTTGAAAAAATTTCCGCAGTGTACCCGCCTGCGCTGGTCGTGACTATGCCGCCTGCACGCGGCGGGCGGGGTATGAAAACTCTGACCGTGCCTGTGGAAGAGGCAGCTCTGAAGCTGAATCTGCCGCTTATCCGTTCCTCTTCAGTCAATAACGACGAAAAACTTCTGGCTCTGTTTCACGAAAAAACTCCTGACCTGATTTTTGTAATCGATTTCGGCCAGAAAATTGGCGAACCATGGCTGACCGGTCCCAAGCGCGGATGCCTGAATATACATCCGTCGCTTCTGCCTTTGTATCGCGGGGCTGCGCCAGTACAGCGCGCGATCATGGACGGAGCTGGGAAAACCGGCGTAACGCTGTTCAGACTGGTGGAGAAAATGGATGCCGGCCCCGTCTGGTATCAGGCGGAAAGTCCGATCGGCCCGGAAGAAAATACATCTGAACTATTAGAACGCATGGCTGATCTGGGCAGCAGTCTTTTTATCCGGCATGCGGCGGCAATATTAAACGGAACAGCTGTGCTTGCAGAACAGGATGAAACGAAAGCAACTTCCGCACCGAAAATTGAAAAAGCAGAAGCGCGGCTGAATCCCGATCTGCCAGCACTGGTACTGCATCACCTTGTCTGCGGACTCAGCCCGGTGCCAGGCGCTTACTTTATGTTCAGAGGAAAAAGGATAAAAGTGCTTAAAACGCGCTTATCCAAGGCCAGCGCTTTAAAAGGCAGCCTGAAAGCCGTAAAGGGTGCAGTATACCTTGGTACGCAGGAAGGGAGCCTTGAACTGACATCAGTGCAGCCGGAAGGCAAGAAGGCAATGCCGGCGTCCGAATGGGTCAGGGGGCTGAAGCTCCGTGATAACGAGATGATTGACCCGCAGCCGCTTACAGTTTAAACTCATCACAGCTGCCATGCTGGATTACGATGCAAAGAAGGCATAAAATGGAACGCTGTCTTACTTCAAGGAAAGTTTATGAAGGAAAGATCCTGAATCTGCGAATTGACGAAGTTGAAGTTTCCCGCAACGGGCGTCATACAAAACGGGAAGTCGTGGAGCACCGCAGCGCAGCTGCCATACTTGCACGCGATGAAAGCGGAAAGTTCCTTCTGGTGCGTCAGTTCCGCTACCCGCTGAACAGAGAAATAATTGAAATACCTGCCGGACTGATAGAAAACGGCGAAACGCCGCTTGAAGCAGCACAGAGAGAGCTGCGCGAAGAAACCGGCTATAAGGCAGAAAGATGGACAGAAATGCCGGCGATATGGACGTCTCCCGGATTTTCAGATGAAAAACTTTACACTTACTTTGCTGAAAACCTGGTACACGCGCCGCTGAAGCCTGACGACGATGAGGACATCACGTTGCTGAGATACAGTGAAGAGGAGGTCCGTTCGCTTTTAGACTCCAGGGAGCCGCAGGATGCAAAGACGCTGATGGCTCTTGCATGGTATCTTGCCCGCAGGTAAGCTGTTTTATAAAGTGATAATAAATTACAGCCGTAAGAAAGCTGATCCTGTTTTTTGAAGGTGCCAATATGCCTGTATCCTTTGAAATTTCCTGTTCAGAATTTGAAGATTATATCCTGCTGGAACGGGGGCAAAGCAGAAATACTGCGGCGGCTTACCGCCGCGGGCTTGAACTCTGGCGTTTATACTGTGAGAGCGCTTCGCTGGATCCCTTTGATGTAAGCCGTGAAGCGCTGGGCAGCTTTACCCGTCAGCTGCGCAGTGAAGGCAGGGCGTCGTCGTCTGTTCAGCTGATTGCGGCAGGGCTCAGAAGCTGGGTCAAATACAGAATCCTGAACGGAGAACTGCCGGTAAACACGTGGATTCCCGTACTGCCTGCAAAAACCAAAAAGCTGCCGCAGATCCTGACCGAAGGCGAAATCCAGAGAATTCTGAATGCCTGTGACGGGAACAGCTACTATGACTGCCGGGACAGAACTGCACTGGAAATTCTGGCAAACTGCGGAATCCGTGCAAGCGAACTCTGCGGGCTGAAACTCAGCTCTGTGAATCTGGACGACAAGAATCTCCTGGTATTTGGCAAGGAAAGTAAGGAAAGAGTAGTGCCTTTTGCAGACGACCTGAAGCGGCAGCTTCTTGTCTATCTTGACAGAAGACTTGAGTTTCTGGGCGGAGACCGCACAGAAAAGACGCTTTTTCTGTCATCCAGAAAGGAGCCGCTGAGCCGCATCGATCTCTGGCGAATCGTCCAGAAACGGGGAAAAATGGCATCGGTATCAGAAGAGCGGCTCTATCCGCACGTGCTGCGCCATTCCATTGCCACGCATCTGCTGAGACGCGGAATGGACCTTCGCACACTGCAGGAATTTTTAGGACACAGCTCAATTGCCACAACTGAAAAATATCTTCATTTTGATCTTGAATTGCGTGATGTGTACGACCGCGCCCACCCCCGGGCCTGAAATTTTAAGGAGCGTGAAGCCTGATGGATATGAACGAGTATGCCCGTGAAGTCACGGAAGCGCTGGACTATATCAGAACGAAAGTGAATTTTGTGCCTCGCGCTGCGCTGATTCTTGGTTCCGGTCTCGGCAGGCTTGCTGATGCTGTGAGAGAACCGGCAGTGATTCCCTACAGCGAGATTCCCCACTGGAAAGTTTCTACGGCACCAGGGCATGCGGGACGGCTCGTCTGCGGAAGAATTTCAGGAGTCCCCGTGGTTGTCATGCAGGGACGCCTGCATTGTTATGAAGGGTATACACCGCAGGAAACGACGTTTCCGATTCGTGTATTTGGACAGTGGGGCATAAAAACGCTGATCGTAACTAATGCTTCTGGAGGCGTCAACTGGCAGTTCTCGGCAGGCGACGTGGCGCTGATTACTGATCAGATCAACATGACCGGCATGAACCCGCTGAGCGGGCCTAATAATCCGTCGTGGGGACCGCGTTTCCCCGATATGAGCGAAGCGTACAGCCACCGTCTGATCAGCCTTGCAGAGAAGGCAGCAAGGTCACTTGGACAGATTACGCGTCGCGGCGTTTATGTCGGACTTGCGGGGCCGAGTTATGAAACTCCTGCTGAAATCAGAATGGTCCGCGCAATGGGCGCTGATCTTGTGGGAATGTCAACAGTGCATGAAGTAATTGCTGCAAACCACATGGGCATGGAAGTCTGCGGAATTTCCTGCGTTTCAAACCTGGCTGCCGGGATGCGGCTTGTAAAACTGAGCGAACAGGAAGTGCTCGATGAAATGTCCCGTGCAGCAGACAAAATCACAGCATTGATCACCAGGCTCCTGGAATATATTGATGAGAAAGCGTAAGCGGAACGATTATAATGGGTTTCCTTTTTAAAATCGTTCAAAGAATTCTGGTGCCGCTGCTGTTTCTGGCGCTGATCCGGTCATTGCTGAGGGATTATCTGCTGCACATGAGATCATGGGAAAATCAGCGCAATGGCGGAGAGAGCAACAATGAAAAGCAGAATGGACATACAGAGGGCCCCGGTGCGCATTACCGGACAGACTGGTCTGCTTCCCCCTACAGTGTGCTGGGGCTTCCGCGGAATGCTTCTGATGATGAAGTCCGGAGCAGATATCATGAACTGATTGCTAAATATCACCCAGATAAGTTTGCCAGTCTGCATGATCCAGAGTTCACACGCCTTGCGGCAGAAAAGTTTCAGAGGGTTCAGCACGCCTACGACGAAATAAAACGTCAGCGCGGTCTGTGACATTTCAGATGATGTAAAAATAGCGCTGAGACAGCCTTATCTCTGCTGTGAAATGAAGTTTGCCTAAAGGCGCAGTTTAATGTAAAATATGTTACTTGTAGAGTATGGAGACGGATGCAGCCTGGTGGCTGCCCCGGGCCTCAAACCCGCGTGAGGGGCGATTTTGATCGTCCTTGGTGTGTCCGATTCGCACACGTCTCCGCCATAGAAAAAACTGTGAGCCGCGCTTTATAAGCGCGGCTCACTTTTATGCAGCTCCCTGTTCCGGGGGGATTTACCCCGCGGAAAAAAGATTATACAATGATGAACATGCAGGGAGGGAAACATGTTGAATCAGGAAGCGGATATCTTTCTTCCAAGAAAGAAAGGCTATGTTGTGCTGGATATTGAATCTCAGGGATACCTGCGGTTCTGTCCCATTGAAATTTCTGTTGTTAAATTTTCGCCTGAAGGTAAATGCCTCGGCAGATTCAGTTCCTTTATCCGCCCGTCAGCTGCCAGACTGAATCCCAGAGTTACAATGCTGACGGGAATTACAATAGACATGGTGAGAAATGCGCCGAAACCGGAAAAAGTGTTTGCGAAAGTGAGAGAATTTGTAAGAGACAGCGTTATTGTGGGACATGCAGTCGGTGAAAATGACATCCCCATCGTGGATCACTTTTACAACACCCTGTTTCATAAAAAATTTACAAACTTATATGTGGATACTTTCTACTGGGCGCGGCAGCTGTACCCGGAACTTGGAGACGGGCATTACAATCTCAGAGCCCTCGCTGAACATTTCAGCATACAGACTCACGGCTTTCACCGTGCAGAGGAGGACTGTTTCACGACAGGCCGCCTGTACCAGATTCTCTGGAGCACGGCAGAGGCGCTCTCTGTATCCGAACGTATCAATGTGCTCAGGGCTTTTGCTCATAAAAATGATCCTAAAGAGAAAGCCGACAAAATTCCTCTGAACTACGCGATGCTCCCTGTATACTGTCCGGAAGGCCGACACCGAGTGAAAGATGTGGCAGTCACTCTCTGGACTAATGGCGGACGCAATATTATGAGACTGAAATTCCATCAGCTTCCGCCTGAGCACTTTACTGCTTACATGTCACGTCATCAGCAGTTCTGCTGGCATGAACCCGCTGAGAATGTCTGGGTGGCCGAGAAAATAACAAAATCTCAGGCACATAAAGTTTTGTACCGGCTGCGTCATCATGGGTTCAGCCTGTTTCGGCGCGGCAAAGCGCATGGACTTTTCTCGCATGCGAACCATGAACCGTCAGTCAGCCCTCATGCTGCAGAAAGACGCTGAACGCAGATTTTCTTTCAGAGTGCTGCTGCCCCCTGCAGCGTAAAATTATATTTTTAATTGATATTGCATTATGTGCTTGACATGAGGCCGCTCACGAGTTAGAATAACGAACGTTCGATTGAGGACGGAGAGATGGCCGAGTGGCCGAAGGCGCACGCCTGCTAAGTGTGTAACCCGGTTTCGGGTTCGAGGGTTCAAATCCCTCTCTCTCCGCCATCTGATAAATAATGCGCGCCATTAGCCCAGCTGGATAGAGCGACTGGCTACGGACCAGTAGGTCGTGGGTTCGAATCCTGCATGGCGCGCCATTTATCTAATTGCAGCGCTCAGTCGAAAGCTTTGCTGCGCGCCATTAGCCCAGCTGGATAGAGCGACTGGCTACGGACCAGTAGGTCGTGGGTTCGAATCCTGCATGGCGCGCCATACTGGACTTTATGAGGGGGTTCCGAAGAGGAACTCCCTTTTTTTATAGTTTCCGCTCACTTGAGGAGAAAAAAATGAGACTGAAAGATGAAGATTATATGGCCGCTGCATATGAACTTGCTGCACTTGCACTGCAGGAACAGGATATTCCAGTGGGAGCTGTTGTGGTCACTGCTGAAGGAGAAATTGTGGGACGCGGGCGCAATCTTCGGCGTATAAAACACGATCCTACGGCACACGCAGAAATAGTTGCCCTGCGTGATGCCGCGGTGAAACTCAATACGTGGAACCTCAGCGGCTGCACCATGTTTGTCACGCTTGAACCGTGCCCCATGTGCGCCGGTGCTCTTGTGCAGGCTCGGATTGCCCGTCTTGTCTACGGCTGCGCCGATCCTAAAGCGGGAGCCTGCGGAACACTCTATAATATTACAAGTGACAGCCGGCTGTTTCACAGACTGTCAGTTGCAGGAGGCGTTATGGAGCAGCCGTGTCGTGAAATCCTGCAGGATTTTTTCATAAAATGCCGCCAGCGGAAGAAAGCTGACAGGTGACTCCCTTAAAAACAGTTTAAAATACTGCTCCGCTTCCAGCGGGTATGATAAAAGCGCGGGAATTCTGCAGTCCAGGCTGACAGAACTTCCGCGCTTCTGATGTTATATTGATTAAGTTAAATGGCGGAGAGGAGAGGATTTGAACCCCCGAGGGACGTGAATCCCTGGCTGATTTCGAATCAGCTGCCTTCAACCACTCGGCCACCTCTCCGCAGGCGTGCGCTATTATAGCACAATCGGCGGCAATTGCAAAGGCCGGATTTTATGCGGCTGTTTGTTCACGGCTGTACTGCATCACTGCTTCGGCAGACGTGCGGCAGTATCGTTTCTGATTGTTTAAAATAAGCTGACATCTGAAGACTGCGGAACTGCACGTTATGTTTCTGTTTTGCAGAAAGCCGGCCCTGCGGAAACAGGGCCGGCTTTTACAATTGCAGACTATAGCTGCTATTTGACTGCGTCGGTAGAAATTTCAGTTTTTTGCGAAACGTTATCTTCTGATGCAGTACGAGGTGCTTTTTCAGAAAGTGCATCGTTTGATGTATTCGCGGCGTTGCTGGAAACATCTTCTGATTTTTCTGCTGATGCGGGCGGAACTGTGTCTGCAGAGGACACAGCTGCGGCGTCCGCAGAGGTGGCTGCTGTGATGCTTTCGGTTTTTGCTGCATCAGAGACGGCCGGTGCGTCAGCGGAAACGTCTGCAGACCTGGCAGCTGAATCCGCGCTTGCTGCCGTATCAGCTGAAGCTGCAGCGCCTGCCGTTTGGTCAACGGAAACGTCCGGTGAAATGTCGTCGCTCTTGACTGTGAAAATGTCCGGCGTCAGAACTTCAACTTTCATTTTGTCAGTCAGCTCTTTGACAAATTTGCGCTGCGCTTCCATTTTCTTGCTTTGAAGGAGCATGTTTTGCAAAGAACCCTGAACTTCAGAAAGAGGACGTACGTCTTCTGAAACCGCTTTGATGCGGTGAACGACAAAATAATCCTGGCTCGTCAGTTCTATCGGTGCCGTTACTTCGCCGTCCTTCAGGTTTTTGATGGCTTCGAGCTTGCCGACCATTTCAGCATTGCCGATACGTTCATGCTGGTCTCCCGAGGACGCCTGCACAATATCAGAGGAGACGATTTTTATAGCGTTATCCCAGTTATTATGCTGCTTTACATCTGCAACTAGATCCTCTGCGGCCTTTTTGTCCTTCAGGTAGGCATAGTCTGCTTCAATGCCTTCGGGAAGCGTGAAATTGCCTCTCAGCGCGTCGTAAAGGGCTTTGACTTCGTCATCAGAAACGACAACACCGCCCGATGCATCGTCCAGCATTTTGTTGATAGCCAGCTCACGTCCAATGCTGGCCCTGACCTGATCCAGCGTCTGTCCCTGGGACTTGATGGTCTGCAGAAATGCTTCTTTTGTAACGTACTGGTCTTCCAGAGCCTTGAGCTGTTTTTCAACATCGTCTGCTGGTGCAGTGATTTTCAGTCGGGTAACTTCGTCAATGACGGCGCGGTTTGAAACCATTTCGTCAAAGGCTGCCTTATAGATGAGCGGCATCTGCTTATCTGACAAATCACGGATTCCATTGCGCTGTACGTAGTCGCGCACATGCTGCTGCAGCTGGCTGATGTGAAGGTCTTCGCCATTGACAACAGCAACAACGTAATCTCCCGAGCGCTCATTGTCTGAACTAAGCCGGCCCGTGCCGTACATAAATCCGATCGAGACAGTGAAAATGACGATGAACAGTGCAAGAATCCATTTAATCTGCGTACGAATCGCGGTTAATAATAACAACTGATTTTACCCCTTTCACAGAGTGACAATTAAGAAGCACGCATTACAGCTCTGAATTGTACCATAAAAACTTATATAGTGGCGAGCGATTTTCCGATGGTTCTTTCTGTTTTTAAAGGTACTGAAAGCTTTACGGCACTTTCCATAACCTGGCTTAATTCAGCCGCTGTTTTTTCAGCGCTTTCAGCCGGGCATTCACAGACCAGAGAATCATGCACCTGGAGCACCATAAAAACAGGCTGTCCCGCGAAGTGCTCTGTAACTTTCTTCATGGCGATCTTTGTGATGTCAGCAGCGGTTCCCTGTATGGGTGAGTTGACAGCGACACGACCCTGATGGACTTTTGTTGAGCCTGTAGTAATTTCATCAAGAGGACGCCTGCGGCCGAACAAAGTGGCTGTGTATCCGTCTGCGAGTGATTTTTTCCTGCTGTTTTCGATGTATTCCCGTACTCCCGGCATTGCTGCAAAATACGCGTCCATAATTTTGGCAGCTGATGCCCTGTCTGTACCGAGACGGGCGGCCAGACCGAAGACGCTCATTCCGTATATGAGTCCGAAACTTACAGTTTTTGCGCTGCGGCGCAGTTCCTTTGTCACAGCTTCAGGAGGAAGCCCGAAGATCATTGCCGCAGTTTCTGTGTGAATATCACGGTTTGAGTTGAATATCTTGATCAGCTGGGGGGCTCCCGAGAGGTGAGCGAGCACTCGCAGTTCGATCTGAGAATAATCGGCAGCCACGAAAAAATTTCCTTCTTCAGCCGGCAGCAGACACTCCCGGATCTTTGTTCCCCAGCCGCCGTATGCCGGCAGGTTCTGCATGTTCGGATCGCGGCTGCTGAGACGTCCTGTGCCTGTTGTCAGTGACTCAAAAGTACTGTGCACCAGCCCGTCTTTTGCACTTGCCTGAAGAAGCGGCTGCACAAAGCCTGAAGCCATTTTCTGAAGTTCACGGTATTCAAGCAGCTGTGCAGGAATTTCACAGCGGCTTCCGCAGATGTCGCGAAGCTGTTCAAGTACGGCAACGTTGGTTGAATAGCCGGTTTTTGTTTTTTTAATGGGGGGCAGGCCGAGTTTTTCAAACAGCAGCTCACCGATCTGTTTGGGAGAGTTGATGTTAATGCTTGTGCCGGCAGCCTCGTAGATTTTTTCTGTGATTTCCTGAAGCCGCTGATCCAGCTCCTCAGAAAGAGCTGTCATCCTGTCCCGGTCTACTCTGATGCCGCGCCGTTCCATGCTGACAAGGATCGGGATCAGAGGCAGATCAATATTGTTCATGACAGAATCTATCTTCTGTTCTGTTATGCTGCTCTCAAGCTCTTTTGCGAGAGACAGGAGACGGACGGCTCTTTCCGGTGAAAACAGCATTCCCAGTTCTTTTGCTGCGTCATATTTTTCAAGATCAGGGTGGAGCAGGTACCACGCAGTTTTTATGTCAAAGAGGTTTTCCAGATGAGGGCGTTCCATCAGGGAACACAGCTCTTTTGCGTCTATACAGACTAATTTATGCTCCTGCAGACGTCCGGCGCAGAAGGCAAGATCTGCAAGGCTACCTTTCCACCAGCTTCCGTCAGGCGCAGCGAGAATGACAGAATGCCTTTCGAGAACGTCTGCCGTGACAGTGTAGACTTTTTCTTTTTCAGCCTCGTTCAGGTCTACTGCGAGACGCGGGGCTTCCAGGATAGTTTCAAGCGGGATAGGTTCTGCAGCTGCGGCAGCCGTTGATGTTTCTGCAGAGACAGTTGTTTTCTGCGCAGCCGGAACTGCAGCAGCCGGTTTTGCTGCAAAAGCTTCTGCGGCCTTTTTCAGACCGAGTTTTGCGCAGGTTCTGCCGAATTCACCCAGGTCGGGCACAGCATCCGCATTTGTAAATTCGCTCAGATCCTCATCACATTTCAATTTTGTGAGTCTGCGGTTTTCTATGGCCTGAGCCCCGTGCTCTGTGATGTTCTTTCTCAGGGAGGGAGTCAGATCTGAGGCATGAGCGATTATTTCCTCAATTGAGCCGTATGTGCCGATCAGTCTGGAGGCGGTTTTTTCACCGACGCCTGGCACCCCGTGAATGTTGTCGACAGCGTCTCCCATCAGTGAAAGGTAGTCAACCATTTTTTCAGGCCCGAATCCATATTTTTCTGTAAATGTTTCAGGTGTATACACATCAAAAGCAGAGACTCCCTTGCCGGGACGGATGATTTTTACGCCGGGACGCAGTACCTGCATAATATCCTTGTCTGAAGTCAGAATCACAACGTCGCTGCCTTTTTCTGAAAACTGCACGGCTGCTGAGCCGATCAGATCATCGGCTTCTACGGTTGAACGTTCCATAATCCGGATTCCGAGGAGCGGAAGCATGCGGCGCAGAAGCGGGATCTGCTGCTTAAAATCTTCCGGAGCGGGGGGCCTTGTGCCCTTGTATTCTGGATAAAGCTGGTGTCGGAAAGTCGGACCCTTCATATCAAAAGCTGTATAAATTTCATCTGGGTTCAGTTCATGCTTCGCCTTGGCAAGCATGTTGAAGAAGCCGACCAGCGCATTTGTGGGTGTTCCGTCGGGCGCGCTGAGATGCGGAATGGCATAGAATGCCCTGAATGCAATCCCGTGGCCGTCAATGAGTAAAATCTTTTTTGCAGACATATTTCCATAAACCTCCAAGACGGGTATAATGCACATGTATTCGTTTATCTGCTTATTCATCGTGCAGCATGTCTATTTTACACGCGATGGAACAATTATGTTAGGAGGAACTTCAATAAATGAGTGATGAGGTAAGAGTGCGTTTTGCTCCAAGCCCCACAGGCGCTCTGCATATCGGCGGCGCCCATACGGCGCTGTTCAACTGGCTTTGGGCGCGCCACTGCGGCGGAAAGTTTATTCTCAGGATCGAGGATACTGACCGGGTGCGTTCAACCAAGGAATATGAAGAGACAATCATGTCCGGTATGAAATGGCTGAACCTCAACTGGGACGAGGGACCTGACATCGGCGGCGACTACGGGCCGTACCGGCAGACCGAACGCCTTGATCTGTACAATAAATACGCACAGCAGCTCCTTGATGAAGGCAAGGCATATAAGGACGGAAACGCCATTATTTATAAAGTTCCGCTCGGACTTGACATTGGTTTTGATGATGAAGTCTACGGGCATGTGGATTATAAGAGCGACGCGCTTATAGACGGTCGTACCGGGGTGATGAAGGACATTGTCCTCATTAAAAGTGACGGGTTTCCGACCTATAACTACGCCGTCGTTATTGACGATCATCTGATGAAGATGACGCACGTGATCCGCGGCGAAGATCACATTTCAAACACGCCGAAACAGGTTCTGCTTTACAAGGCGCTGGGCTGGCCGATGCCCAAGTTTGCACATCTGCCCATGATTCTCGGAAAAGACAAGAAAAAGCTCTCGAAACGTCACGGCGCCACCAGCGTTTACGAGTACCGCGACATGGGCTATCTCCCTGATTCAATTTTTAACTTCCTTGCACTGCTGGGCTGGTCTCCGAAAGGAAATGTGGATATTTTCGGGCGCGAACTTGCAATTCAGGAGTTTGAGCTGCACGATATTAACAGAAAATCATCGGTTTTCGATTTTGATAAATTGAATTATATCAACCAGGGACACATTACAAATATGCCTGTGCAGCAGAAATTTGACCTGGTACGTCCTTTCTGGGAAGCCGCCGGCATCGACTGCAGCCGGATTGATATGGATTATCTTAAAAAAGGCTTTGAACTGATGGCCGGACGCGGCAAGACAATTAAGGAACTGGCTGAGTTTTCTGACTACCTTGTGGCGTTTGAGCCGGTGGCCGCACGCTATGACGGCAGTGATCTCACTGCGGACAGCCGTGCTCTTCTGAAAGCGTTCTGCACCGATTTCATGGCTGCTGAAAACCTTGAGAAGCCTGATCAGATGCTGGAGTTTGCACGCAGCTGGTGTAAAGAGCACAATGCCAAGCTCAAAGATATTGCTATGCCTCTGCGTTATATGCTGACAGGCTACAAGGTCAGCCCCGGTATCTTCGAGGTTATAGAACTTCTCGGCCGGGATGAAGTGACCAGAAGATTGAAACATTATGGCATTCTTTAGGGACATCGGACTTTGGCAATGCACTGAAATTAACGACAGAAGCATTGTCGCCCTGAATTTGCAGATTGAGTCAGGTTATAAAAGTAAATAAAGATAATTTAGAAAAGCTTAAAAGTGCGCTTTTATAGTTTGACTTTTTTTTTGATTCGGTGTATAGTCTCGCCGTACTCGGGAATTCCCCTGTACACCGTGTTGCACGGAAAATTTTTTAGTAGTTTTTTGGAGGCAAGTACTGTGAAAGGCAAAGTCAAATGGTTCAACAGCACTAAGGGCTATGGTTTCATCACAACCGAAGAGGGCAAAGATGTTTTTGTCCATTTCAGCGCTATCAAGATGGACGGGTATAAGTCCCTTGATGAAAACGAGGAAGTCGAATTCGACGTCGTCGATGGTGAGAAGGGCCCTCAGGCTGCTAACGTTGTCCGTCTGTAAGACAACGGCAGTAGTTGAACCCTTTTAGTTTAGAGAAAATAAAGGCCGACAGAGAAAATCTGCCGGCCTTTGTTCTATTGTGCTTCGTGGAGCTCGCTTTTAATGCTGCCGGAAAACTAAACTTTTCGGGTTTTGCCTTTTTTTCTGTTTAGCTGCCAGATGTAAATGCCGATGACGATTACGCAGAAAACGACCAGACCGGCACTGATTTCTGAGAGGTACTGATGTATCAGGGCCTTGTTGGCGCCAAGCCAGTAGCCCAGCATTGTGAGAATTACAGTCCAGATTCCGGCTCCCAGGGTAGTATAGATGCAGAACCGTGTCAGATTCATTTTTGCGATGCCCGCGGGCAGCGAAATATACTGCCGGATCACGGGAATGAGGCGCCCGACAAAAGTGCTGATGTGACCATGCCGTTCAAAAAAAAGATCAGCCTTGTCGAGCACTTCCGGAGTAACGCCGAAGTGTCTGCCGTATTTAAGGAAAAACGGCCGGCCAAAGCGGAGCGCAAGCCAGTAATTAAAAAGCGCTCCGAGAAGGCTTCCGAAAATGCCGCAGAAGAGGACAAGCGGGAGCGACATTTGTCCCTGCTGGGCAAGATACCCTGCAGGCGGCATGACAACCTCGCTGGGGAACGGAAAAAAGGAAGATTCCAGAAACATGAGCCCCGTAATCCCCAGGTAGCCCAGGGAGCCTATGGTTCTCACAAGCCAATTGATTAAACCGCTGAAAAGACTGCTCAGCAATAAATTCACCTCACTGTGATTTTTCAAACTTGTCATATTCTACCATGTTCAAGCGGGAGTTTATAAGCTGACGCTTAAAAAGACCTAAAAAAATATTTATTCCAAAATTTAGTACCGAAATGGGATAATATTGTGAATTTACAGAAGGAGACTCCTATTATGTGCCTGCCTTATTGGGACACCGAACTTGATATCGAAGCCGGAGACTGGGCGTTTTCCAATAAAGAACTCTGTGCTGTTTCGATGGCCGGCCTCCACAGCGAACTGCTGAAGAAACTTGCTTCATGTGCTCTCGCAATGAACAGTGAACTGCTGTATATCTGCGGTACAGAAATCGGCGCGGGCGGCAGTATGTTCTGGGAGGAATCGATTTCAGGTACGCGCGGCATTCCGGGACTTTCGCCCTTTACGGCTATTTTTGGCTACAGCTCTGAAATTGAACGCTTTGAAGCTGCTTTTACCGCACGGTACACCAAACTGAAGGCAGGTGTAACGCGGTGTACTTTCTGGAACAGGGACGTTCCTCTTACAGTCTATAAGGTGGTTGTCCTGGTTACAGACCTGCCGGTGATCGATGAGGTCAAATGCCTTACATTGATGCTCGATGAATTTATGAAAAGCAGCAGCCGCAACGAACTGCTGCCCTATTACGCGGAGCGCTTTGGTTTCCTCAGAGCACCGGTTTTTTATGAAACCGATAAGCCTGAAAAACTGCTCGTGGCGCACAAGCTTGAAAGTTTTCAGCTCGATGCGACCCGCAGTGTTGTCGGTCCTTCGCCGATGGTGTCGATGCCCGCGCTTTATGAGATCTCTCTGGGCGAGGATTAGTGCCGGTAAATTTTACAGTGAATGGAAAAGGGCACCGTGAAACTCATGGATTCTTTGTTGAATGGAATCGGAGGGAAAACGTCCAATGGCTGTACAAAAAAAGGGAAGCAGAGAAAATCTTAAATCCAGGAAAAGCGTTGAGCAGGCAAAAAACAGCCAGCAAACAGAAAACCAGCCAATTTCTTTAAAAAAGAGTCCAAAGCATGATATTAAGAAGCCCCCGGAGTCTGAAGAAGGCAGGGCTGTTACTCGTGTTCATAAGAGAAAAAGCACGTCTGCAGTGAAAAATGGAAACAAGGCGGTAGAAAATAACGTGAGCAGGGAAATTCATAGCGAAAACATGAAATCGGCAGATTCTGCAAAAGAAATTAAGACTCAGAAAACTGCGGCAGCAAAAAAAACATTGAAGCAGGAGCAGCCAAAGTCTGCTGCCACTGAAGAAAAAAAACAGAAATCAAAAGCACCGGCAGAACCGAAAGAGAAAAAACAGACTGCAAAGGGCGGCACGCTGCCGGCAGAGGCAAAATCGGCCGGCAAAAAAAATACACCTAAAAAAGCTGACAGAACACAGGAAGCGGAAACGCCGGTGAAAAAGAAACAGAGCCGGAAATCTTCAGATAAAAAGGCAGTTTCAGGCAAAACTGAGACTGCAGATAAAAAGTCTGAAAGCACACGCAGTGCCGCAGAAAAAAACGCAGGTGCAAAATCCGCCGAAAACAGCGAAAAAAACGAAGCGGAAAAAAAGCCAAAGGGATCAGTACCTGCAGCAGATCATGCGAAAGCCAGGAAAGCTTCTCAAAACGCACCGGAAAAAGCCAGAGATGCTAAAAATAAGACTGCAGGCAAAAATGATGATGACTTTGACATTTCTTCTGAAGAAGAGACCGCTGTGCCGGAAACTTTCTCGGAAGACGATGATTTTGACAATGGCGGTCTTGACACGATAGCTGATCCCGACGAAAAAGACCTTGCAGATGCAGAGAAGCTTGATGACAGCCTTGAGGATGACGCTCAGCCGCTCGATGCGGAAACCGATGCAGATTCGATGGATGACGTCGGAACCGGCAGCATGGGCGAAAATATGAGCTCGATGATGAGCTACATGCCTGCGCTGATAGCGCTTGGGCGCAAGCACGGCTATGTAACCCAGAAGGAAATAGAAAAATACATCCCCCCGGATTGCTGGACCCCCGACGTATTGGACAACATCTATATCAATCTGAACGAATTGGGCATCCAGATTGTGGATGATCCTTCCCAGGTGCAGAAAACCGGTGCAAAAAAGCATCCTGTCAGAAAAAATATTTCTGATGACAGTGAAGGTATCGACACTGCAGAAGCAGGTGCTGATTCTGAGGCTGCAGATGAGGAAACGCCCGGCTACGGCGAGGAGCTGGGGCGCATGGAAGACGTTCCGCTGTCAGACCCCGTGCGCATGTACCTGCGGGAGATTGGAAAAGTCCCTCTCCTGAGCTCGGCAAAGGAACGCGAACTGGCCATAAAGGTAGAAGCCGGCGACGCTAAGGCAAAACAGCAGATCATCGACGCAAACCTGCGTCTGGTAGTCAGTATTGCAAAGAAATATATCGGGCGCGGTATGCTTTTCCTTGACCTGATTCAGGAAGGCAACCTTGGCCTGATCCGTGCTGTTGAGAAATTTGATTACCGCAAGGGTTTTAAGTTCAGCACTTACGCAACATGGTGGATAAGACAGGCCATAACGCGCGCGATTGCTGATCAGGCCAGAACCATCAGAATACCAGTGCACATGGTTGAGACCATCAACAAAATGGTGCGCATTTCGCGCCAGCTGGTGCAGAAACTCGGCCGTGAACCCAGCGACGAGGAAATTGCCCATGAGATGGGCATCGAAAGCGGCCGCGTGGAAGAAATCCGCCGCATTGCACAGCTGCCTGTCTCGCTTGAGACGCCCATCGGCGAAGAAGAGGACAGCCAGCTGGGCGATTTCATTGAAGACCGCAACATGCCCAGCCCGGAAGATGCAGCAGCCGGGAACCTGCTGCATGAACAGATAGAGGAGATGCTCAACGCCCTGTCCGACCGTGAACGTGAAGTGCTGCGCTATCGTTTCGGCCTTGAGGACGGACGGTCCTATACCCTTGAAGAAGTTGGACGCCGTTTTGGAGTGACACGCGAGCGCATCCGCCAGATTGAAGCGAAAGCCCTGCGGAAACTCAGACATCCGAGCCGCAGCAAAAAACTCCGTGATTTCCTTGAGTAGTTAAGGTAAAAGCCGTTTCGCAAGAAACGGCTTTTTTGCAGCACACTGCGGAACTAGAGTTCCCGTCCATGATATCAGTTCTGCGGGCTTCATAAAGAAAATCTGACAGAAGGCAGGTTTGCAGTTTGGCACTTTCTGTGCTAAAGTTTCGTTGTTCTGTGCCGTTCCGGCGCGCAGTGTCTGCTCAGGAAGCATTTTTTCAAGCTGTAAAAGCGGATTGTAAAAAAAATGCGGGCAAATGATTATCCTGTGATATACTTATGCGAGCCGTTTTTAATCACTATTTAGTCTAAGTTGCTGAAAGGAGTGCTTCTTGTGAAATCGGAACTGCAGTCACAAGAAAAAAATGTCGTCACTATCAAGGTTACAGTTGAGAAGGCAGATTTTGCCAAACAGGTGAATTCGACCTACAGCGAAATTGCCAAGCGGGTGAATATCCCGGGATTCCGCAAGGGGAAAGCTCCCCGCTCTGTCCTTGAAATGCGTTTTGGCAAAGAAGCCATAAAAAGCCAGGCACTTGAAGACATGCTCCCTCATGTGCTTGACGAAGTATGCGCCGATTATGATCTTGAGCCTATTTCTTCGCCTGCCGTTGACGACCTGTCCATGAAAGACGGCGAAGATGTCACTTTTACAGTAAAAATTGAGGTAGAACCCGAAGTTACGCTGCCGGAGCTCAGCTCGATCGAAGTTGAAATGCCGGTCTTTGAAGTTACAGACGCCATGGTTCAGGAAGCGCTTGACAACATGAGAAAACGCTACTGCACTTACAAGCCGGTCAGCCGTGCGGCGAAACACGGTGACAAGGTGCGCACAGCCTACAGCATGACGGTTCGTGACGACAGCGGAAAAGTCATCGTTTCCCATGAACCGCAGATTGACACCTTTGAGCTTGACAACCTTTCCATGAGACCCGAGATTGTAGAAGCTCTGACCGGTGCAGAGGCCGGCAGCAAAAAACAGGCTGACATCAAAGTGGCTGACGATTATCAGGACAAAAATGTTGCCGGAAAAATGGCTCACTATGAATTTGATATTGTTGAGGTTCAGGAGCCTGTGCTGCCTGAAATGAATGATGAGTTCTTCAAGAAGGTTTCCAGCAAGAACACAATTCACAGCGAGGAAGACCTGCGTGCAGAGATCCGCAGAGATCTTGACAGCCGTTTGAAGGCTGATGCGCGCACTGCAGCAGAAAACGAAGCCGTGAATAAAATCACTGAAGCGGCAAAAGTAGAACTGCCTGAATCGATGGTGAACCGTCAGAAAGAGCATCTGAGAAAGCGTTTTGAAGAAAACATCAAACAGCGCACAAAAATGAGCCTTGAAGAGTATTATAAATCTCAGGGACATGATATGAAGGAATTTGAGGAGAACCTCACAAAAGATGCGCGCCGCGATGTTCTCGGATATCTTGTGGTTGACGCCTGCGCAAAGAAATTCAATGTGACAGTTGAAAAAGAAGACCTTGACACAGAGATTTCTAAAATGGCAGAAAACTACGGCATTTCCAGCGACAGCATCAAAGACATGCTGAAAAAGCGCCCCGGCGATTTCGACGGCATGGTGTCTTCAGCCCGTTACCGCAAGACCCTTCAGGCTATTATGGGAAAAGTGAAAATCAACGAAGTTAAAAAGGCTATCGACGCGGAAGCGCCTGCCGCCAAGAATTAAGTGTATTTCTGCTCGTTGCTGCGGCCTGTCACAAGCCGCAGCAACATTTTTAATGAGCGGAGTATTATGCACTGCATGAAAGGAGACAGATGTTTTAATGTACATCCCCTTTGTAATTGAACAGACTGGCAGAGGAGAACGTTCCTATGACATTTATTCGCGTCTTTTGAAGGACAGAATTATTTTCCTCGGAGACGAAATCAATGATGAGGTGGCCAACGCAGTGGTGGCACAGCTTTTGTTCCTCGAAAGCGAAAGCCCTGAGCGCGACATCAGCATTTACATCAACTCTCCCGGCGGTTCTGTCTCTGCCGGGCTTGCAATTTACGATACAATGCAGTTTGTGAAGTGCGATGTTTCAACGATCGTTGTGGGCATGGCGGCAAGCATGGCCGCTGTACTGCTTGCTGCCGGCACCAAGGGAAAGCGCATTGCGCTTCCCAATTCGCGTATTATGATTCATCAGCCGCTCGGCGGAGCGCAGGGACAGGCAAGCGACATTGAAATTCAGGCCCGCGAGATTGTTAAAACCAGGGGAATTCTGAACAATATCCTGATGAAACATACGGGGCAGGCATTGAAAAAAATCAAGTCTGACACAGACCGCGATCACTACATGACGGCACAGGAAGCTCTGGAGTACGGCATTGTTGACAAAGTTATCGACAAACGCTGAAATCGTGCATACAGAGATAAATCCAGGCCAAAAATTTACAGTCCTGCCGTGCAGGAGCAAAATGTCCCGGGAGGAATGAACCAATGGCGCGTACTAACAACAGCAGCCGGAAAACGATCCGCTGCTCATTCTGCGGCAGAAGCGCTGAAGACGGCGTGACACTGATATCCGGTCCGGAAGGCGTGAACATCTGCAGTGAATGTGTGAAAATCTGCAATTCATTTCTGAAAAACTCTGAAGCTGGGCTGTCTGCAGAAAACGACGATGCTTCTGAACAGCAGATAGCAAAGGAATTTGCCAATCCTCCAAAACCAAAAGAGATAAAAGAATATCTTGACGAGTACGTCATCGGACAGGACTATGCTAAAAAAGCAATCTCAGTGGCTGTGTATAATCACTATAAACGCATTGCCACAGGATTGACGGGAAGCGACGTAGAGCTTCAGAAAAGCAACCTTCTGCTTCTCGGTCCCACAGGCAGCGGGAAGACGCTGCTTGCGCAGACGCTGGCAAAAAAACTGAATGTGCCCTTCGCAATTTCTGACGCAACTACGCTGACAGAAGCTGGCTATGTGGGTGAAGATGTAGAGAATGTTCTTGTCAGACTTGTGCAGGCTGCCGATTATGATGTGGCCTCGGCGGAGCGGGGCATAGTTTATATTGATGAGATTGATAAAATTGCGCGTAAATCTGAATCCCCGTCCATCACGCGAGACGTTTCAGGTGAAGGCGTGCAGCAGGCGCTCCTGAAAATCCTTGAGGGTACTATCTCCAATATCCCCCCGAAGGGCGGACGCAAGCATCCCCAGCAGGAGTTCATTCAGATCAACACAAGCAACATTCTGTTTATCTGCGGAGGAGCCTTTGACGGCCTCGAGGATATTGTCGGACGGCGCGTCAATAAAAAAGTCATTGGCTTTGACAGCGACATCCGCGACAGCACAGCATCCGACAGGTACAATCTGCTCCGTCAGGTAGAGCCAGAAGACCTGGTTTCTTTCGGCTTTATTCCCGAACTTGTCGGCAGACTGCCGCTGCTGGTGCCGCTGCAGAGTCTTGATACTGATGCTCTTGTGCGCGTGCTGACTGAGCCGAAAAATTCACTGGTGCGGCAGTACCAGAAGAATTTTGAAATGGAGCATGTGGATCTGGTTTATACGCCGGAAGCGGTCAGAGCAATAGCTGAGGAGGCCGCTTCAAGAGGTACGGGGGCTCGCGGTCTGCGGGCGATCATGGAAAAACTGATGCTTGATCTGATGTATGAAGTTCCTTCCTCAAAGGAACAATACAGCCGGATTGTAATCACGCCTGAATTCGTGTCCGGCCGCGAAGGTCCTCAGTATATTAAGAAAAAAGGGAATGAGGCATCCTAAACGATGTTGTATGTGCTGCCCGCTCGCGATACTGTAATTTTCCCGGGAGTGCTGGCGCCGATTTTTGTCGGCAGAGAAGCAACGCTGAAAACGATCGAGCGCGCTGCCACGGCCGAGAAAAAACTGATTTTTGTTGCTGCTCAGAAAGACCCTGCTGAAGAGACACCTGCGCCCGCCTCACTTTATGATGTCGGGACAGTGTGCACAATGCTCCAGATGATCCGTATGCCTGACGGAACAATGAAACTGCTTCTTGAGGGCAGGGAACGGATGAGAGCGAGAGCGTATGTGCAGAAAGACGGTCTGCTGACTGCTGACCTTGTTTCTGTGCCGTCAGGCGTTCCCAACACTGAAGTTATTGAAGCCCTTCACCAGGAAGTGCTTCGGCAGTTTGAAGAATACGTGACATATCATCCGCGTCTGCCCTCTGAACTGGCAGAATCCTTAAAGACCGTGAAGGATTCCGGGCAGGCCGCAGACATGATTGCTGCCCACATGACGCTTGATGTGCAGAGGAAACAGTCGCTTCTTGAGTGCTTCCGTGTAGACAGCCGTCTGGAGCTTCTGCTGAAATATCTCATTTCAGAAACAGAACTTCTGAAGCTTGGCCGTGAGATTCATACAAAGGTGCAGGGCGAGGTTGATAAGAACCAGAAGGAATTTTATCTGCGCGAACAGCTGAAAGTCATTGAGGAAGAACTTCATAATGAAGAGTCGCCTGAAACCGCAGAACTGCGGGCCCGGGCCGACAAGTGCAACCTCAATGAGGCAGTCCGCAGCAAGGTTGATTCCGAACTGAAAAGGCTTTCCAGAATGCAGCCCATGTCCCCTGAGGCAACCGTATCAGCAACTTATGTCAGCTGGCTGCTGGACGTTCCATGGGGGGTAGAGGCCAGGGAAAACCTCAGCATTGAAACTGTAAAAAAAGTGCTTGACGCAAACCATTATGGGCTGAAGCGCGTAAAAGACCGGCTGCTGGAATATCTGGCAGTGAAAAAACTGGCCGGCGACAAACGGCGTGCACAGATCCTGTGCCTTGTCGGCCCCCCCGGCGTGGGGAAGACTTCTTTGGGAAAATCAATCGCTGAGGCTTTAAAACGTCCTTTTGTAACGTTTTCACTTGGAGGAATGCGTGACGAGGCCGAAATCCGGGGACACCGGAGAACCTATATCGGAGCTATGCCGGGACGCATTGTGCAGAAGCTCAAAGAGGCAAAATGCATGAACCCCGTGATGCTGCTCGATGAGGTTGATAAAATCGGTACGGATTTCAGAGGCGACCCGGCCAGTGCTCTGCTTGAAGTGCTTGACCCTGAGCAGAATTCGCATTTTACTGATCACTATCTTGAAGTGCCTGTAGATCTCAGCAAAGTGCTTTTTATCACAACGGCCAATGTTGAGGAAACAATTCCTGCCCCGCTTCTTGACCGCATGGATGTCATTGAGCTTTCCAGCTACCTGCCTGAAGAGAAATATCACATTGCCAGGGATTATCTGCTTCCGCGGATTTACCGCGAAAGCGGCCTGCCGCGGAGCAAGGTGAAAATTTCACCTGCAGCGCTGAGAACTGTTATTGCAGATTATACGCATGAAGCCGGGGTTCGCGAACTAGACCGCAAACTGACCTCTATGTTCCGTAAAATTGCCCTGAACATGATTCAGTCTTCCGAGACGGTGAAAAAAACTCAGCCTGTTGAAATCACTGTGCGTAGAGTGTCTCAATATCTCGGCGCCCCCCATCACCCTGATGTGCGGCTTCCCAAAGTCCCTGAAAGCGGTCTGGCTGTGGGGCTTGCCTGGACGGCTGCAGGCGGGGATGTGCTGACCATAGAAGCAGTGAAAATGCGGGGAAAAGGAGAGCTTCAGCTTACAGGCAATCTGGGAAAGGTCATGCAGGAGTCCGCTCTGACCGCGCTTGGCTACATAAAATCTCACTGGCAGACACTGACAGACCGTGCTGAGCCAAAATGGAGTTCTATCGGGCTTCATCTGCACGTTCCTGAAGGCGCCATTCCCAAGGACGGGCCGTCTGCCGGCATTACAATGGCAGTAGCTCTTTTTTCAGCACTGTCGGGGGCAGAGTACCGTCCCGGCTATGCCATGACCGGAGAAATTTCACTGAGAGGCGATATTCTTCCTATCGGCGGCCTTCGTGAAAAAACTCTGGCGGCAAAGCGCTACGGGATTTATAATCTTTTTGTACCAGAGGCAAACAGGCCAGATGTTGAAGACATGGAGCCATGGATTAAGGAAAAAGTCAATTTCAATTATGTGTCCACTGCAGAGCAGGTCTTCAGCGCTGTGCTGACGGAGAAGAAACGATGATTGTCTGGAAGGCGTCTCTCAGCTGTACAGCCTATACGCTGCAGCAGATTCCTGAAGGCGGCAGAGTGGAAATTGCACTTGCGGGCCGCTCAAACGTCGGCAAATCCTCACTGCTCAACAAGCTTGTCGGCCAGAAACTGGCGCATGTCAGTTCTGCGCCGGGACTGACACGAAGCATTAATTTCTTTAATGTACAGGCCGCACATCCATTTGTTCTTGTTGATCTTCCGGGATTTGGCTTTGCGTCGCGCAGTAAAAGCGAACGCAATACGTGGGCCGGCATGATTGAAAGCTATATTTCCCGCCGCAGGCAGCTGGCGCTGGTAATACACCTTGTTGATATCAGACACGGTCTGCTCGATAAAGACCGAGAACTTCAGCTGTGGCTTAAATCACTCGGCATTGCCATGCAGGTGGTATTTACAAAGGCAGATAAAGTCGCAAGGGCAAAACGCAGAAGCCTCATCCTGCAGTATGTGGAAAATGGTCTCTATTCGTGGAATATGCCTCTGGCATGTTCTGTCAATGAACAGGAAAGCATTGAAGCCCTGAAGGCGCAGATTGACCTTTATCTTTCGTCAGCACTGCACTGACAGAGTTTTGCATATTTTCCCGAGGGAGGAAAAGTAAAATGGCTTCACGCAACACAGAGCTGTCGAAAACGTATGATCCGGCACCGCTTGAAAGCAAGTGGTATCAGTGGTGGATCGATCAGAACCTGTTTGATGCAAAGGTAGATTATACGAAGAAAGCTTTTTCGATCGTGCTTCCACCGCCGAATGTCACTGGCGCTCTTCATATGGGGCACGCATATGACCACACGTTTCAGGATATCCTGGCACGTTATAAACGCGCATGCGGCTACAGCGTGCTCTGGCAGCCCGGTACTGATCACGCCGGCATTGCGACTCAGAATGTTGTGGAACGCCGTCTGATGAAGGAGGGCGTTTCACGCCGTGAAATGGGGCGTGATGCCTTTGTCAAGAGAACATGGCAGTGGAAAGAGGAGTACCGCAGCCGCATTGTGACCCAGATGAAAAGTCTCGGCGATTCGTGCGACTGGAAGCGCGAGCGCTTCACCATGGACGAGGGGCTTTCACGGGCTGTTCGTACTGTGTTCTGCCGCCTCTATGAAAAAGGCCTGATCTATAAAGGCAAATACATTGTGAACTGGTGCCCCCATTGTCATACTGCTCTTTCGGACATTGAAGTGGAGCACTCTGAGGAAAAGGGACATATGTACTATGTCCGCTACTATTTTAAGGACAGCAGTGATTATATTCTGATAGCAACAACACGTCCTGAGACGATTCCTGCAGATGTGGCGGTTGCAGTGCATCCCAGTGATGAAACGCATATGGCTCAGGTCGGGCGTGAAGTCATTGTGCCTATGACCGGCGGCAGACTGGTCAACGGCAGAATGTCCGGCGGCCGCGCTGTCCCGATCATTGCTGACCGAATGGTCGATCCTGCTTTCGGGACAGGTTATGTGAAGATTACGCCGGCTCATGACCCCAATGATTTCCAGGTTGGACGCACGCACCATCTTGAGCCGATCCAGATTATCGATGAAGACGGCCGCATGTTCAATCTGCCCGGGCCGGCAAAGGTTCTGGAAGGCTTGAATGTTGCTGAGGCCCGTGCAAAAAGCGAGGAAATCCTTAAGGCAGACGGTGTACTTGAAAAAGTGGAAGAAATGCCCCATCAGGTCGGGCACTGCTACCGCTGCGGCACCACAGTTGAACCTTATCTTTCTGAGCAGTGGTTTGTCAAAGTAGCGCCGCTTGCAAAGCGCGGAGTGGAAGCTTCCAGGGCTGGAAAGATTCACTGGGTTCCGTCGCAGTGGGATAAAACTTATTATCAGTGGATGGACGGCGTCCGTGACTGGTGCATTTCGCGTCAGCTCTGGTGGGGGCACAGGATCCCCGCATGGACCTGTCAGGACTGCGGCAACCTTATCGTTGCAGAAACTGATCCTGATCACTGCCCGAAATGCGGTTCGAAGAACCTCAAGCAGGACGAAGACGTACTTGACACCTGGTTCAGCAGCGCGCTCTGGCCGTTTTCGACCCTTGGCTGGCCTGATAAAACTGAAGAACTGAAGTATTTCTATCCTACTTCGGTTCTTGTTACGGGATTTGACATCATTTTCTTCTGGGTTTCCAGAATGATCATGATGGGACTTGAGTTTATGGACGATGTGCCGTTCCATGATGTTTACATTCACGCTCTTGTCCGTGATGAAAAAGGACAGAAAATGAGCAAGTCCAAAGGCAACGGCATTGATCCCATTGACATGATCAAGCTGTACGGTGCGGACGCTCTGCGCTTTACTGTCGCTGCACTGACCGTACAGGGACGTGATATTCTGCTGGGCCCTTCCAAGATTGAAAACTACAAGCACTTTATCAACAAAATCTGGAACGCAAGCCGTTTTGCACTGATGAACCTTGGAAATGATGACTGTACGGGGCTGCCTGACCCCAGACATATGCGCCTGCATGACAGGTGGATTCTCGAGCGCCTCCGCCGTCTGGATGAAAACGTCACAAAAGATCTTGACAGCTACTTCTTCGGCGAGGCGGCCCGCGAAATTTACCAGTTTATGTGGGGAGATTTCTGTGACTGGTACATTGAGATGTCCAAACCGGCGCTGTACGGTGATGAAGGAACTGAGCGCCAGGAGGCAACGAAACGGACGCTTCTCTGTGTGTTTAAAGATGCACTGCGCCTGATGCATCCGTTTATCCCCTTTGTGACCGAAGAACTGTGGCATGCCTTTGATTTCGGCCAGAAGCCCATGGAGCTTTCTGGCTGGCCCGATCCGCAGTCGCTCGGCTGTGACAGCGAATCTGTGGCGCCGATGGATGAGCTTCAGGAGTTTATCCGTTCAATCCGCAATCTCCGTGCTGAAGCCGGTCTGCCGCCGAGCCAGAACGTCAAACGTATTGTACTGCGCGGAATTGACAGCGCATTTGAGCCTGTCCTGGAAGCAAACAGAGATCTGATTTCACTCTGCGCCAAAGTGAACAGCATTGAAGTCATTCCTGCCGGCGCTGACAAACCTCATCTCGCGCTGAGTTCAATAGTAAAGGCCGGCCAGGTGTTCCTGCCCGTGGGCGATCTGCTTGATCCTCAGGCCGAAGTGGAACGTCTTCAGAAAGAACTGAAACAGGTTGAAGCCAACCTTGCCCGCAGTGAGAAAAAACTTTCCAGCAAGAACTTTGTGGAAAGAGCGCCTGAGGAAGTTGTGGAAACTGAAAAAGCCAGAGCCGCCGAGTCAAAGAGCCGCCGCACGCGCATCCTTGAAAACATTAAAAGCCTGACTGAAGACTGATATGACTGACGCAGAGCAGTGGAGTTCCATAGATGCGCGCATAAGCTCCCTTGCAAGCCCCGACTCACTTCCGGGGCTTGCTTTTGTAAAGAGAGTTTTTCAGCGTATTGGAAATCCTGTGAATTTCCCTGCAATTCATATTGCTGGAACCAACGGCAAGGGTTCCACAGCTGCCGATCTTGATGCCATGCTGCGTGCGCAGGGTTATAAGACGGCGCTGTATACAAGTCCGCATCTGGTCAATATCGGCGAAAGACTGATGATCTGCGGAACGCCGGCTGCGCCTGAAAAGTGGCATGACGCACTAGACCTCATAGAATCAGTGCTTTGTGAGGAAAAGGACCTGCGTCTTGGCTATTTTCAGGTGACGACGGCTGCGTGCTTCAAGATCATTGCCGATGAAAACGTGGATGCTGCAGTAATTGAAACGGGGCTGGGCGGCAGGAATGACGCGACAAACATTCTTCCGGCGCCTCTGATCTCTGTGATAACGCCGCTTGGAATGGATCACATGAAGTTGCTCGGAAATACACTTCCCGAGATTGCGGCACATAAATTTGACATTATCAAGGAGAACTGCCCGGCTCTTTACTACGGCGGTACCCCTGATCTCAACAGCCAGTTCAAAGAGCGCTGCCGGAAAGTCAGCGCTGAAGGAGAAGTGCTTGAAGAAAACTGCAGAGTCATTGACGTGAAACCATCGCTCAAGGGCAGCAGCTTTGTTTACTGCAGCCCCTGCGGCAGGAAAAAGTGTTTTGTACGGCTTGCAGGGCTGCATCAGCCTGAAAATGCGGCCCTTGCGATCAGGACTCTGGAGCTTTTGAAAGATCGTCTTCCAGTCTCGGACAGGGCGGTGCTCAGCGGGCTGGAAAATGTCCAATGGCCCGGGCGTATGGAAGTCGTCCATATGAATCCTGACGTGATTCTTGACGGGGCCCATAATCCCCATGGCACAGCTGCTCTTATAAGGTCACTCAAAGCTCTTTACGGTGCTGATGCCCCGCTGAACTTTGTTTACACGTCCATGGCAGATAAAAATTACATGGGATCGCTGCAGCTCTATTCTCAGGCTTTTCCCAGAGCCCGGATCTACTGCACAGAGCTGAAAGACTTTGCCCGCTGTGAAAAAGCAGAGCGCCTTGCAGCAAAGGCTTCAGCGCTGCAATGGGGCATGCCGCCTCTCATTGTTGATGATCCTATGCAGGCCGTTGTTCAGGCCTCCAGAAGCGGCGGTCCTGTAGTAATCTGCGGAAGCCTCTACTTTATCGGAAGAATGCGCGAAAAGGTAAAAAACTATGCTTTTTAATTCCTTTACAGTGACTTCTGAGAACGGCTGCTACTTCTATCCGCTGCCTGATAAAGCTCCCTTCATCGCAGCCCTGACTTTAAAAGGCGTAGATGCGGATGAGGAAATCGCACGACATGCTTCTGAAGGCCCGTTTGTTCTTCTGTCGCAGGTTCATGGCACGAAAATTGTTTGCGCCGAAAATGCCAGGCGGTATCCTGAAACGGACCAGGCTGACGGGCTTTTGATCACTCAGGACAGTGTGCAGTGCGGGCTTCGCTACGCGGATTGCGCGCCTGTTCTGATCCTGTCACTTTCTGATCCGCCGCTAATCCTTGCGCTTCATTCAGGATTCCGCGGTACTTTAAACAATATTGTGGCGGCAGCAATGAAATTTGCGCAGGAAAAGTGCGGAAATTTTTCTCAGGAGAATCTCTATGCCTGGGTAGGCCCCTGTATCTGCCGCAGGTGCTACAGCAGAAAAACCGATGACCCCATTACGTCTGAAGCACTGGAAAAGTTCCTGCCTGAAGCGGCTGTGCGCGGGAACGGTCTCGTGTATTTCGATTTGAAACGACAGATTGCCGAACAGCTTTTCGATGAAGGAGTACCGGCAGATCATATTTATATCGAGTCGCAGTGTACATACGAACAGCACAGCATTTTTCACTCTCACCGCCGCTGGTGCCTTTCAAAAAAAGGCCGGGATATGCGCATGCTTCTGACAGTAAAAACGAAAAAAACAGAGTCAGCGGTGATAATATAAAGAAATTCATTGTACCTTTGATGGGGTGAATAGTGTGGAGGATATCAGAGTCGGAGTTGTGGGCGTAGGACATCTTGGCCGTGTGCATGCCCGAATTTACAAAGAACTCATGGGAGTAAAGCTGGCCGGTGTCGTTGACAGCAATGCTGAGACGGCGCGGGAAGTTGGGAGCCTGTATGATGTTCCTGCTTACAATAATATTGAACAGTTTGTTCGTGAACAGCACCCAGAGGCAATCAGCGTCGTTGTGCCGACAACACAGCATTTTGACATCGCCTGCGCCCTTGCTGAGCAGGGGATTCATCTGATTGTGGAAAAGCCGGTGACAACGACAGTTGTGCAGGCTTCAAAACTATTGGAAGTCGCCAAGAAGAGAAATATCGTTCTTCAGGTCGGCCATGTGGAGCGCTTTAACAGCGCAATACGCTACCTTGCGCAGCAGCTCAGGGAAGACCCTCTCCTCATACAGGCCCGCCGGCAGGGACCATTTTCTCCACGGGTCGGCGATGTAGGTGTTGTGCTTGACCTCATGATCCATGACATAGACATTATCCTCTCCCTTGTAAAATCTGAAATTATGACAATCAATGCAATGGGAAGGAAAGTACGGACTACGCATGAGGATTTTGCAGTGGCACAGATCAGGTTCAAATCGGGAGCGATAGCTGAGATACAGGCAAGCCGTGTGGCTGAGCGTCGTATGCGGCAGATGGACGTGATGCTGAACGACAAATATTACTCTGTGAACTTTGAGACGCAGGATGTCACTATTTACCATGCTCCGCAGACATCGCCGTCGGGCGGAACAATAGAGATCATTGAGCATCCGCTTCTCCCCAAGTCTGAACCGTTGAAACAGGAACTATCACACTTTATTACCTGCATAAAAGAGGGCAGACAGCCTCTTGTCGGCATTTCCGACGGGAAGAGGGCTCTTGAGGTGGCAATTGAGGTGCTGCGGCAGATCCACAGTTTAAATTAAAATCAGTCTGACAAAATTCTTTTTCCCTCGAGTTTTTTAACATGTGAAATGTTGAAAATATTACCATTTTATTTTATTATCGTGGTACGATCATTTCATCGATAATTGCAGGGGAGCTGGCAATGAAATCTGATCTGATCATGGGCATTCCGGCGCTTAACTTCCAGGCGCTGCTGGGACTTGCCCTTTTTGCTGCAACCTATTTTCTGGTAAAACTGATCCGTGGAATACAAACAGGAAAATATCCTGGCAGCCCTGCGATGCTTTTATACCTGCGAACTGTGCTATGGGCGGCCATGATAGGCGGTGTAGTGTTTTTTCTCGGAGCTCTGTTCGGTTTTCGTTACGTTTAAAAGCTATAAGCTTCAGGTTTGAAGATTTTTTTATGAATTCATAAAAAAGAATAAGAGCATTTTTTCTTATTCTCTGTTATTATTAAGTGTACGCTGAATTTTTTTCCTGTGTGTGCTGAATGCCCTGGTGCAGCACGTCTGCGGGCAGTGGATGAACTGCTGCAGAAAAAGAAAAGGCAGACACTTTCAGATGAGAATATTCAGAAATACATCCACTGCCAGAAAACAAGCGTTGAGGTACACTGTTCTTTTTTGTTCTGCCAAAGAGGAATTTTACTCAGCTAAAATAGTCTGATATACTGTGCGCAGACTTATTTTAAACAGCAGTAAATTTATAAGGAGGTAGCAGTATGGCGGTAAAAACCATCGATGAGCTTTGCAATACGCTTCTCGAAAAACGCGCCCAGGCTGCGGCCGGCGGCGGAGAAAAGGCCATTGCCAAGCAGAAAGCAAAAGGCCGTTTAACGGCACGTGAAAGAATTGATCTTCTTCTCGACAAGGGTTCTTTTGTAGAACTTGACGAATTTGTAGAACACCGCTGCACAAATTTCGGGATGGAGAAGAAAAAATATCTTGGCGACGGCGTAGTTACCGGATACGGTACTGTCGGCGGACGCGTTGTCTATGTGTTCAGCCAGGATTTTACTGTGCTTGGCGGTTCACTTGGACAGATGCATGCCGAGAAGATCTGCAAGGTGATGGATCTTGCCCTTCGCAATGGCTGCCCGATTGTCGGAATCAACGACAGCGGCGGTGCACGCATTCAGGAAGCTGTCGATGCTCTTAATGGCTACGCCGGAATTTTCTACCGCAATACCATAAGCAGCGGCGTCATTCCGCAGATGTCTGTTATTGTCGGTCCTACAGCAGGCGGCGCTGTATACAGCCCGGCGCTGACGGATTACATTTTTATGGTTGACAAAATCAGCATTATGCATATCACAGGCCCGGCCGTCATCAAAACCGTTACCGGCGAGGAAGTTTCCAGTGAAGAGCTTGGCGGTGCAAGAACGCACAACACGCGTTCCGGCAATGCACATTTCTTTGCTGAAACCGAAGAAGAATGCTTCCGGCAGGTCCGTGAAGTTCTGAGCTACCTTCCCAGCAATAACATGACTGATGCACCGCGCATTGCGACAAATGACCCTGCAACGCGTGCAGAAGCATCTCTGCGCACAATGGTCCCCATTGATTCAAACAAGGGATATGATGTGCATAATGTGATTAAGGCTGTGGTTGATGACGGCAAATTTGTTGAGGTCCAGGCCATGTGGGCCAAGAACATTGTCGTGGGCTATGCCAGCTTTGACGGCATGCCGGTAGGCATTGTTGCCAACCAGGCCGGCGTAATGGCAGGATGCCTTGATATCAACTGCTCTGATAAGGCAAGCCGCTTTATTCGCCACTGCGACGCCTTCAATCTGCCCATTGTCACGTTCGTCGATGTTCCCGGCTACCTGCCCGGCAAGTCAGAGGAATGGGGCGGCATAATCCGTCATGGTGCAAAACTTCTCTATGCTTACAGCGAAGCAACAGTGCCGCTTGTGACGGTTGTTCTCCGCAAGGCTTACGGCGGTGCATACATCGGAATGTGCTGCAAGGCTCTGGGCGCTGATACGGTGCTTGCCTGGCCGCAGGCTCAGATTGCAGTTATGGGCGCAGCCGGTGCTGCTAACATCATTTTCCGCAAGGAAATTGCCGCGGCCCAGGATCCTGAGGCGGAGCGCGCAAAGCTGATCAGCGAATATGAAGATGCTTTCGCCAACCCCTATCAGGCGGCAAGCCGTGGATATGTAGATAAGGTTATCCTTCCCGAAGAAACCCGTTTTGAAGTCATTCAGGCTCTTAAGGCCAATCGCAGCAAACGTCAGGCTCTGCCTCGCAAAAAACACGGCGTAATGCCCAACTAATTGAGGAGGAATTTCAATGGCTGCTACCGAAACAGTAAAAACATTAGCAGCGTCCTTTGAAGGATTGGGCGGTGCTACAGCACTTTCCGTGATAGCATTCAGCATTGTGTTCCTTGTTCTTGCAGGACTTACGCTGGTTATTTATGCGATGCGCTATGTCACAAAGTTCAACGCTAAGACCCCTGCTGACAGTGCTGCTGTTTCATCGCATGATTCTGCAGCGGCCCCGAGAGTCTCCGCTTCAGCGGATGACGGTGAACTGGTTGCCGTTATTGCTGCAGCAATTGCAGCGCAGACGGGAACAATGATGTCCATTAAATCAATTGTTCCTGCAGGCACTCATCTCATCGGTGAAGGAACTGATGCATGGATTGCGTGCGGCCGCATGGAAGCCCTTCAGAGCGCACTGTCAGACCGCTGGAACTGAAAACGGAATTATTGTTTGACCATTATTTGATATTGCAGAAAATTTTCGAGGAGGACTCACGACAATGTCTATGTACAGAATTACTGTGAACGGCAAGACTTATGACGTAAATGTTGAACCCATGTCAGCAGGCGCTGCAGCCCCTGCTCCTGCTGCAGCCCCTGCTCCTGCTGCAGCCCCTGCTCCTGCCGCAGCCCCTGCTCCTGCCGCAGCCCCTGCCCCCGCGCCGGCTCCAGCCGCAGCACCCGCCGCTGTCCCTGCAGGCAGCACTGAAGTAACTGCTCCTATGCCTGGCAAGATTCTCCGCATTATTGCCAAGGTCGGCGATACTGTTAAAGCGAGCGACAATCTTCTTATCCTTGAAGCTATGAAAATGGAAAACGAGATCCCTGCAGGCCGTGACGGAAAGGTTCTTGAGATCCGCGTCAATGAAGGCGCGACAGTCAACAGCGGCGACGTACTTGTCGTTCTTGGCTAGAAACAATAAAAAACGAGGTATTCGCATGAAGCGGATGCCTCGCTTTTTTTTTAGAGATGTGGCAAAATAAGAGGGTCGACACAAAATGAAAAGCCTGACAGCGAAGGCTTTTTCTGAGGAGGAAAATCCATCGTGAAAATCATCATTGGTTCAGATCATGCGGGCTACGAACTGAAACAGAAAATTATTGCTCATCTGAATGACAAAGGCGGTTTTGAGGTACAGGATTTTGGCACTGACACAGCTGATATTTCCTGCGACTATCCTGATATTGCACTGCAGGTAGGCCGCAGCATCGCGCACGGTGACGCAGAACGCGGCATCCTTGTATGCGGAACTGGCATAGGCATGGAAATTGCGGCCAACAAGGTTCCCGGTGTTTATGCGGCAGACTGCTGGAATAAAGAAGTGGCTGCGCTGAGCCGTCATCACAATAATTCCAACGTGCTGACTCTTGGTGCCCGGGTCATCGATGAAGCAGCTGCAATGGAAATAGTTGACACCTGGCTTGGAACCGGCTTTGACGGAGGCCGCCATGTCCGCCGCACACAGAAAATATGTGCTTATGAGCGGAGCACCAGCCGGGCCTTTCTGAATAATGGTGAAGGTCAGGTGGTCATTTTTGATCATCCTCTGGTCCAGCATAAATTAAGCATTATCCGTGACAAGAATACGCCTGTAAAGACGTTCCGCGAAACAGTGGCGGAAATTGCCTCATTGATGGTTTATGAAATTACACGGGATCTTCCGCTTAAAATGATTGATGTCGAAACACCGATAACACGCACAAAAGCTTATGCCCTGGCAGGAAAAAAACTTGCGATTGTTCCGATCCTGCGCGCAGGACTTGGCATGATGGAAGGCGTTCTGAATCTGATCCCTAACGCAAAAGTTGGACATATCGGGCTTTACCGCAATCCAGAGACCCTTGAACCGGTTGAATATTACTGCAAACTGCCTGGAGATATCGGTGAACGTGATATTTTCCTTCTCGACCCGATGCTTGCGACGGGAGGCTCATCATCTGCTGCTATCAGCATGATCAAGAAGCGCGGCGGCAGAAAAATTTCTCTTGTCTGCCTGATTGCTGCGCCAGAGGGCGTCGCCGTGGTTCAGAAAGCTCATCCTGATGTTAATATCTTTATTGCTTCCTTAGACAGCCACCTGAATGAGAATGGCTATATCGTTCCTGGCCTCGGTGATGCCGGAGATCGGATTTTCGGAACAAAATAACTATGCGCCTTTTGTGGGAGTTTGTTGTTTTTCTGGTCTGGGGAGCAGGGATTACTCCGATTGCCATATCTCTCTCAATGCGGTACGGCATGATGGATTATCCGAACCAGCGTAAAATTCATCACCACCCTGTGCCGCGCGGAGCAGGCATTGTCCTGTGGAGCGGACTGCTTCTTTGGGTTCTGCTGTTTGCAGATGTTACTTTCGAACTTCGCATTATAGCAACGGGTGCTACAGTGGTTTTCTTTGCCGGGTACGTGGATGATATGCTGTCCCTGTCTCCCTACGGGCGTCTTGCGGTGCATTTTTTTGCCGCGGCACTGTCCCTGCTTATGCTTGATTCTCAGAATATACTTTATACAGCTGTGTATCTTTTCTGGATTGCAGGCATGACGAATGCTTATAATTTTATTGACGGCATGAACGGGCTTGCTCTTTCAATGGCATTTCTGAGCCTCGGTTTCCTGGGACTGATGGGAATGCTTGAATGGGTGCTCCCGGTGCTTGCCATGATCCTTGGTCTGTTTTTATGGAACTTTCCGACAGCAAAAACGTTTCTTGGCGACGGCGGAGTCTATCTTCTGGGTTACTTTACTGCAAATGTCGCTTTATTAGCGCTGCTCCCGCATAAATTAGGCTTCTTTAAGCTCTGTGCCATGTTTCTTTTTGTCGGCGGTGTTCCTGTTATTGACACGCTTTCAGCGATTATCCGGCGTGTCATGGAGGGCAAATCGCCATTTTATCCCGATCGCAGGCATATTCATCACAAGCTCCTTGATAAGGGGCTGACTCCGCCTGAAGTCCTTGCAATTCTCTGTCTGCTGCAGATGCTCAGCCTAGGATGTGCTTATCTTGTTTATACAGTTTAATCTGTACAGCTGCTGAAATATATTTTATGGTTTCGTAGGAGTGTAATTAATGAGTCATTCTCAGTATTTGAAAATTGCTGGTGGAATCCCACTGCATGGAACCATTCACACACAGGGATCAAAAAATGCTGCACTGCCTGTGGTAGCTGCCGGGCTTCTGCTTGGAAAGGGAGAAAGCCTGAGCTGCACAAATGTTCCTCTGCTGAAGGATATGGAAACACTGGTGGCTCTGCTTCAGGCAGTGGGTATGGAAGTACAGTTTTCCAACGGAACTGTGACAGTGTCGCGCAGAGGTGATCTGAACTGTGAAATGCCGGCTTCGCTGGTACAAAAGATGCGCGCTTCGTCAATCATGCTTGGTCCTCTTCTTGCCCAGGAAGGCCATGCAGTCATGCCTCTGCCCGGCGGGTGTTCAATCGGCGCTCGCCCCATTGACCTTCATCTCAAAGGTCTGGCAAAAATGGGGGCTTCGATTGAACTCAGCCACGGCGCGGTTTATGCCAGCGCAAAAAGACTTCATGGCTGTCGTATATATCTGGATTTCCCCTCAGTAGGAGCTACAGAAAACCTTGTGATGGCTGCAACGCTTGCGGAAGGGGAGACAACGATTGAAAACGCGGCGCGTGAGCCAGAAATCAGCAATCTTGTTTCGGCCTTGCAGGCAATGGGGGCAAAAGTTGCATTTAAAAAGGACAATGCGGGTATCATTCAGGTTAACGGCGGCGATGCACTGCAGAGCGGGAGTATAACCATAATCCCAGATCGGATTGCGGCTTGCACCTATCTGCTGGCTGGCGTTATAACCAATGGTGAAGTCACAGTGACTGACGTAATTCCGCAGCATTTCGATTCACTTCTTGCAAAACTGGAAGAGGCAGATGTTGCCTATGAACGACATGAAAGCAGTGTCACTGTTTACCCGTCCCGCAGCAAGCTGAAAGAACTGTCTGTCAAGACAATGCCTTATCCTGGTTTTCCGACAGACGTGCAGCCGCAGCTGATGGCAGCCCTGTGCCTTGCGAAGGGAACAAGCATTGTTAAGGAAAGCATTTTCGAATCCCGTTTCCTCCATGTTCCTGAACTGCGTAAAATGGGAGCTTCTATTGAAATTCAAGGCAACAGCGCAGTCATTAACGGTGTACCGGCTTTGAACGGCACTTCCGTGCAGGGTACAGATCTGCGCGCCGGCGCTGCATTGACGCTGGCGGGGCTGGCGGCCGAGGGTGAAACACATGTTTACGGGCTTAATCATATTATCAGAGGCTACGAGAACTTTGACGGACTGCTGAACAGCCTCGGCGCAAAAGTGTCAGTCGAGGAGGATGAGGAAGGTCTGTAGCGCCGATTGTCTGGGAGATGGATGCAGATGAATGCAAAAGCCGTATCCGAACCTCTTCCTGGAAAATATGAAGTTATTGCTTTTTACGGTCCTGCAGGAACCGGAAAAAGCATGCGCGCTCAGTATGTCGCATCTAAGCGCAGAGTTGACGTGATTATTGATGACGGGCTTGTCATTTCCCGTGGAAGAATCATCGCAGGGAAAAGTGCGAAAACCGAATCTAACATGGTTCGTGCTATCAGACGCGCCATGTTCCATTTTCCCGAGCACAGGGCAGAAGTGAGGGCCTGTCTTGCCCGGCACTCAGGAAGCCGCGTCATGGTACTGGCGACATCGAAGGGCATGAGCGACGATATCTGTTCAATACTTGGGCTGCCTCAGCCTTCTGAGTACATCACCATAGATCAGGTTGCATCAGATGATGAAATCGAGAAGGCACTTTATGAGCGTAAGCAGAAAAAGCGGCACGTCATCCCTGTGGCGCAGACACAGATTCAGAAGAATTATACTGGGCGGCTTGTGGGCCGGCTGAAAAATCTGTTTTCAAGCCGTGAAGATTCTGAAAAAACGATTGTAAGGCCGCCTTTCAGCTATTACGGATCGCTGAAAATAGAGCCTGAAGTGGTTGAGCAGATCACGGAATATGTTGTAAAAACTATGAAACAAGTCGTGTCTTTGTCAGATCTGAAGGTCAGACAGGAAAATGACAGACTTGTCATCGCCTTTGCCATGAGAGTCAGAACTGGCAGACATAATTTCCGGGATCTTACACGGCAGATTTCACTCAGGGTTCGTGTTGCAGTAGAACAGCTGACAGGCATGGAAGTCGGCCGCGTAGATGTGACGATTGCAGAGGTAAGCTTTGATGACTGAATTGCTTTATAAGGCACAGCGGGGCGAAGCAGAGCGTCTGACGCTTTATCGCGAGCTGCGCGATTCAATTCTGAAATGTGAAAAGTGCGGTCTTTGCAGGACGCGGAAGAACGTTGTTACCGGCGAGGGTGATATTAATTCACGGATTATGTTTGTCGGCGAAGGCCCCGGTGAAGTTGAAGATGATACAGGCCGTCCTTTTGTAGGGCCGGCAGGAGAACTGCTGACGCAGATCCTGAAGGCTGCCGGTTTTGAACGTGAAAAAGTTTATATTACGAATATTGTGAAGTGCCGTCCGCCGAAAAACAGGGTTCCGGAGATAGAAGAAGTGATAAACTGTCAGGGCTGGCTGGAGGCGCAGATAGCTCTGCTGCGCCCGCAAATTATCGTCTGCCTGGGCAACACGCCGCTTAAATGGTTCATTCACAGCACGGAGGGTATAACAAAGATGCGTGGACGCTGGTTTACGTGGCGTGGTGCTGCCTTAATGCCCATGTTTCATCCCAGTTATCTTTTACGCAACGAAAGCCGGAAAAAAGGCAGCCCGAAAGATCTGACCTGGCAGGACATACAGCATGTCTGGGCGCGTTATGAAGAGCTCAGGAAGGAATAGCTGAGACAGATGGAGAATCTGCAGAAACTTCCGGTACACGTTGCAGTAATTATGGATGGCAATGGACGCTGGGCAGAAAAAAGAGGACTTCCGCGTCTTCTGGGGCACCGGGCCGGCATTGCTGCACTTGAAAGAGCGCTGCGCGCAGCCGGTGAAATGGGCATCCGCTATTTTTCGGTATATGCCTTTTCTACTGAAAACTGGAACCGTCCCGAAAGTGAAGTTTCCGGACTAATGGATCTGCTTCAGTATTACGCCCGTAAAAAAGTACCAGAACTGGCAGAAAGCGGAGTAAGGGTGCGTTTTTGCGGCTCGAGGGAAAACGTTCCGGAGTCCGTTTTGAAAATCATGGACTGGTGTATGCATGAAACGGCTTCCTGCAGCAGAATGACTTTTATTGTGTGTTTTAATTATGGCGGGCGTCAGGAAATCATCGATGCAGTAAAAAAGGCCCGTAAGACAGGAACAGAAATCAGAGACGAGAAAGATCTGCAAAAATTCCTTTATCTGCCGGATGTCCCCGACCCGGATTTAATAATCCGTACCAGCGGCGAACTGAGGCTGAGCAATTTCTGGCTGTGGGAAAGCTCATACAGTGAATATTACTTTACTGATGTATTGTGGCCGGATTTTGCAGAGGAGGATCTTAAAAAAGCTGTCGAATCTTATGCCGGGAGGAAACGCCGTTATGGCAGAATCTAACAGTTTTAAGAATACACTCATTGTCCGTGCTGTGTCAGGGGCAGTTCTGGTTGGAGTAATGCTTTCTGTCCTCTGGCTTGGCGGATGGTGGTGGCAATGTTTTGCCGCAGCGGTTGCGCTTGGATCGCTCGGCGAGTTTTACAGAATGTATTCGCCGTCTTCTATGCTTGCGTGCACAGCAGGTTTTGTCTGTTCTGCGCTTATCCTTTTTTCTCCGGGAACATTTCTTCAGAACGGTTTTGGAGAAATATTTGGAGCATGCTGTTTCATAGCTTATTTCTCAGAACTGTACCGCCGGCAGATAAAAGGAGTCAGCGATTCTGTAAAAAATGTGATGCCTGTTGTAACAGGGCTCAGCTATACAGCGGTTCCCTGGTACTGCATGATACAGCTGCGGCGCCTGCCGTATGTCGGCTATGGTGCAGTGCTGGCCATTTTCCTCTGCACGTGGTCTTGTGACGTAATGGCCTATCTTACGGGATCCCGCTGGGGGGCAAAAAAAGTATGTCCGCATATCAGTCCCAATAAGAGCCTGGAGGGCTTCATAGGCGGCTTCGCTGCTTCACTGCTTTGCGGAACTGTCTGCGCTCTCTGGATGGGCTTCAGCCCGCTGGCTTTTATTCTTACAGGCGCCGTTTGCGGAACAGTCGGCCAGCTTGGAGACCTTGTTGAATCGCTGATAAAACGCGAATGCGGAGTGAAAGACAGTGGAAAAATCATTCCCGGACATGGAGGATTCCTTGACCGCTTTGACAGCGTGCTTGTGAACGGACTTTGCGTCTGGCTTATCTGGTGGGTGATTTTGCAGTAATGTATCCTGAAAGATCTGCACAAAAAAGAATCGCTGTAATTGGGTGTACGGGCAGTGTCGGCACATCTGTTCTTGATGTGTGCCGCACTTATCCGGAAAAATTCAAAATAACGGCGCTTGCTGCCAGCACTGGCAGAAAAGCACTGCCGGAACTGTGCCGGGAATTTAAGCCGCATTTTGCTGCTCTTCAGAAAACGCGCGATGATCTGCCTGAAAATGTTCAGACACTGTACGGTGAAGATGCACTGATGCGGCTTGTCGGCAGTGAGGAAACAGACCATATTGTGTTTGCCTCTTCCGGGGTTGCTGCCGTAAAAGCTCTTGATTATGCGCTTTCCCTTGGCAAGGAAATCAGCCTTGCCAATAAAGAGTCGGCACTGATCCTTGGCAGCAGACTCACTGGTGCTGTCCGAAGCGGAAAGGTTCGACCGCTCGACAGCGAGCACAATGCAGTGTGGCAGTGCCTCGCCGGCGAAAAATATGATTATGTTTCACAGCTGTTTCTGACTGCATCAGGCGGTCCTTTTCTGCACGTGCCAGTTGAGCAGCTCTCTCAGGTAAGCGTAGGGGCAGCTGTTGCACATCCAGTGTGGTCGATGGGGCAGAAGATCAGTGTTGACAGTGCAACCATGATCAATAAAGGCATAGAGCTGCTGGAAGCGCATTATCTTTTTGGACTTGAGGCAAAAAAGATCCATCCTGTGATTCAGCCGGGTTCAAAAATACATGCGCTTGTCTCTTTTATAGACGGCACCACAAAAATGCTGATGAGCCCTCCTGATATGCGGCTTGCATCTCTGACAGCCCTTTCGTGGCCCGAACGTCTGAACCTCAGGCTTGATGGTATTCAGCCTGTCAGGCTTGACGGGCTTGACCTGCATTTTGAAGCGCCGAAAAAAGAACGTTTTCCAGGGCTGTTCACTGCCATAGATGCTGCACAGGCCGGTGAACCATATCCCGTCATACTGATCGGGGCAGATGAGGCAGCTGTTCGGCTTTTCCTAGAGGGGAAAATCGCATTTACAGATATAGCAGAAATTATTGCAGAAGTTCTTGAGGGCTACCGCGGCGGGTGCGCTGATGACATTGAGACGCGCACTGAACTTTATCTGCGCTGCTGTGAACACACGCGTACCTATGCGCTGCAGGGCCGAAGGGAGAAAAGTTGGAGCTGATGTTTCTCAGTGTCATTGCATTTCTTTTTATTATACTGATCTGCGTTATAGTGCATGAATTCGGCCATTATTTTGCTGCCCTGGTTTTTGGCGTGAAAGTGCATGAGTTTTCCTTTGGCATGGGGCCTCTGCTCTTTCAGAGGCAGGGGAGAAAAAATAAATGGTCGGTTCGCGCCTTGCCTGTAGGCGGCTTTGTACGTCTTGCCGGTATGGGGGAGGAGAACGAGGGAGAGGATCTGAAGCCCGGCGAGGGGTTTCAGGATAAGGCACCATGGAAAAAACTAGTTATCCTTGCTGCAGGCGCGCTTAATAACATTCTGCTTGTAATCGTGCTGGCAACTCTGCTGCTGATGACACGCGGCGTCATGGACCTTTCCGTCAGTGAGGTGGGGGCAGTCATGCCCGGCTTCCCTGCGGCTGAAGCGGGGCTTCGCAGCGGCGACCTCATTGAAAAAATTGGTGAAGTCAACGTGTCCGACTGGCAGAGTATGACACGTGAAATACGTTCCCAATCGCAGAAGACAGACAATCTGACTCTTTATGTACGGCGCGGCAGCAGCCGCCTGACCTTTACACTGGGCACAAAGAGAGAAACCCCTGATGGTCCTGCACTGGTAGGCATACAGCCGGCGATCAGGAAACTGTCCTTTTTTGCAGCTGTTAAAGGCTCTCTCTCTTATACAGTCCATATGACGCTTGCCATGCTCCATGGTCTCAGAGAGATGTTTGTTCATCCGGCGCAGGTTGATGTTTCAGGCCCTGTGGGGATAGCAGCTATGGCGGGGCAGGCGGCAAAAGCAGGCTTTTATTCACTGCTTTCCTTCCTTGCGATTATCAGTCTTAATCTTGGCATCATCAACCTTCTGCCTTTTCCGGCACTCGACGGTGGACATATTATATTTGCCCTTTGCGAGATGATCACAGGACGCAGTGTATCTCAGGAACTTGAAGGCAGGGTTCATTTTATAGGCTTTGTAATACTTGCACTGCTTATTGTTTTTGTGACATGGCAGGATATTGCAAGACTCTTTCACTAGTGTTCTTTCGGAGGCATGAATGAAGAAAACTCTGAAAATCGGTTCACTGAAAATCGGAGCTGGTCAGCCAGTCCGTGTTGAATCTATGTTGAAAACGCCTCTGGATAACACAGACGCATGTTTGAAACAGCTTTACAGTCTGAAAGAAGAAGGATGCGAACTTGTACGGGCTGCTTTCCCCAGAGTTGAACTGGCGGAGCCGCTCCGCAGGCTCTGCAGTAAGGCGCCGCTTCCACTGATGGCGGATATTCACTTTGATCCCGTGCTGGCAGAAAAGGCTCTCGAGGCTGGCTGTCCTTCGATAAGAATTAATCCGGGCAACATGGGAAATCCTACCCGGCTTGCCCGTGTGGTTGATGCTGCCCGCGAACACAAGGCTGTTATCCGCATCGGTGCCAACAGCGGCTCAGTCAGTGAAACACAGCTGAGAACCGCAAAGGGAGACCGTGGTGCAGCTCTCGCTCTGGCTGTCGGCGAACAGATGGAGATGCTGCTTTCACTGAATTTCACGGATATTATTGTCTCTGCAAAGTCGACCAGCATAGACGAATCAGTCCGCGCTAATGTGCTGTTGATGCGGCGTTACTCGGAGTTCCCGTTTCATATCGGGATTACAGAAGCGGGCAGCAGCCTTGACGGTGTTGTTAAAAGCGCGTGCGGACTGTCACGGCTTCTTTCAATGGGGATCGGGGACACCCTTCGCGTGAGCCTCTCTCAGCCGCCTGAGGATGAGGTCAGGACCGGCTACAGTATATTAAGGGCCCTGGGGCTTCGCCAGCGCGGCGGCTGCCTTATTTCCTGTCCGACATGCGGCCGGCGGCTTCTTGACGTTTTTAAAACGGCTGAACAACTGAAACCGTTGCTGAAATACCTTCCTGACGGTTTTACACTGGCAGTAATGGGCTGCGAAGTGAATGGGCCGAGAGAAGCAAAACATGCGGATTTGGGTGTTGCCGGGTCACCGTCTGGCATCGTCATTTTCAAAAAAGGCGAAATTATCAGCCGCGTTAGAGGCTCTGATGCCGCAGCCGCTGTAAAGGCACTTCTGCCTGTTTTCGGTAAAACGTCAGAATAAATATAAAGTGCGGAAGAGCCGCTTTTTTCTGCACCGGTTAGATATAGTTGTGGTAAAATAAAACGTCATATCGCATTGAATGAGGAAGTGTGCAAAATGAGAGACGCTCGGAAGATGGTCGATTTCATCAAATCATGGATCAGTCATGTGATTTCAGCATCTGGGGCCGGAGGTGCAGTAATCGGCCTGAGCGGCGGAATAGATTCCGCTGTCTGCGCAGCACTCCTGAAAGACACTCTTGGAGCAGACCGCGTGGCAGCTGTGCAGATGCCGTGTCACAGCCTGCCTCTTGATGCCGAGCACGCCCGTCTTGTCGCTGATGTGCTTGGGCTGAAGATGATGGAAGTTGATCTTTCCGGTGTCTACGATTCTTACCGTGAAACGCTGGACAGTGTTGTAAAGCCGTCTGACCTTGCGGCAGCAAACATTAAACCAAGGCTCAGGATGATTACAGTGTATGCCATAGCGCAGACTCTAGGATATCTGGTCTGCGGCACTGGAAATAAAGATGAACTGACTGTCGGCTACTACACAAAATACGGCGATGGAGGCTGTGATTTTCTGCCTCTGGCTGATCTTACGAAAGGCGAAGTCCGCGCTATAGCGAAGGAACTGAACATTCCGCAGGCGGTTATTGATAAAGCGCCGTCTGCCGGACTCTGGGAAGGACAGACCGACGAAAAGGAAATGGGACTGACCTATGAGGCAATTGACGCTTATCTTTCCGGCGCCCCTGTGGATGAAAAGAGCCGCAGGGAAATTGAACGCCGGAACAAAGCGTCTGAGCATAAAAGGAAAATGCCTGCTGCCTGCATAATAGGCAGAATTTAAAGCGGGAAATAGATTTATCAGTATAGCAGAGTCTTTGAAAGACTCTTT
>CAZDXA010000001.1:169289-193925 GCA_964509435.1 uncultured Synergistaceae bacterium
TCTTTGAAAGACTCTTTAAACTTTTTATGAGGTGATCAGGTATGTCGGGACATTCAAAGTGGGCAAACATCAAGCATCGTAAGGCAGCTCAGGATTCCAAAAAAGGAAACGAGCGTCAGAAACTGATCAAGGCAATTATTATTGCTGCTAAGGAAGGCGGCGGCGACCCTGGTATGAACGTGCGCCTGAAAGCGGCTCTTGACCGCGCCAGGGCTGCCAGCGTTCCCAATGATTCCATCACAAGAGCCATTAAGCGCGGCACGGGAGAGCTCGAGGGAGTCTCCTACGAAGAACTGATCTATGAAGGTTACGGCGTAGACGGCGTTGCCATCATCTGTGAGTCTCTGACTGACAACCGTAACCGCACAACGCCTGAAATCCGTGCAATTCTTGAGCGCAACGGCGGTTCCATGGGAACAGCCGGCAGCGTTGCGTGGAATTTTGAGCGCAAGGGAACCATTAATATTGACGGTGAGATCAATGAAGATCAGCTTATGGAAGACGCACTTGACGCCGGAGCAGAGGACGTAGCGGTCCACGATGAAGGAGCAGTTGTGACTACGGATCCTTCATCGATGATGGATGTCCGCGGTGCACTTGAAAAGAAAGGATATAAAATTGCCGATGCGGAAGTAACCTATGTCCCGAAGAACACGGTCACCATTGATAATATTGATAAGGCCCATAAGATGCTGAAACTGATTGATCTTCTTGAAAGCCACGACGATATACAGAACGTGTATGCAAACTTTGAATTTACCGATGAGGTGAATGAAGCACTTGCAAAAGAGGGTGAATAACGGTCTCATCTGCCTGGGTATAGATCCGGGCATCGGTCGTCTTGGCTGGGGATTTGTGTGTCAGTCCGGCGGAACCAGCAGAGCCCTCACGTACGGATGTTTAGAGACGCCTCCTCACCAGGATACGCCGACACGAATTAAAGCTTTATACGACGGAGTGAGGGAGCAGATTGAACGCTGCTCCCCTCATTTTATGTCAATAGAACGTCTCTATTTTGGACAAAACAGGACAACTGCCGAGGCAGTCTGGCAGGCGCGCGGGGCTATGCTTCTTCTGGGCGCCCAGTATAACCTGCCTGTTATTGAACCTAAACCTTCTGAAGTAAAACTGACAGTCTGCGGCGACGGAACAGCAGAAAAACGTCAGGTGCAGCTTATGGTGCAGCAGATTCTGAAACTGCCCGAGATTCCCAGACCTGATGATACAGCAGATGCACTGGGAATAGCACTTGCGGGTCTTGCAATTATCTGCAGCCCGCAGTACAGGTTTGGGAGGAGATAGTGATATGCTGGCCAGCATCAGGGGAAAAGTAATAGAAAAAACAGATTTTACTGCGGTGATTGACTGCAACGGCTTCGGTGTGGAGCTTCTGCTTTCGAGGAAGGCAGAAGAACTCTGCCGTCCGGAAGCTACTGTGTTTCTTTATACTCACCTGCAGATCAGCGATGCCGGCTTGGCTTTGTTCGGCTTTGCTGACACGATTGAACGTCAGATGTTCAAACAGATGATTCAGGTAAAAGGCATTGGTGGAAAAGCGGCTATTTCTCTGCTTCAGTATCTTTCTCCTGCCGATATTGTAAATGCTGTGCAGCAGAACGATTCCAGGCTCCTGACATCAGTGCCCGGAATTGGTAAAAAGACCGCAGAGCGCATTTGTTTTGAACTTGCTGACCGTATTCATAAAAAAGGACTGGAACATCTGGTAGAAGGGCTTTCTGCCGGGAGTAAAGACGAGACGCTGTCAGCTTCGTCCGGTGTTCTTGATGCGTTAGAATCGCTGGGGTTCGACCGTGCATCAGCGTTCCGGGCATATAAGACTGTGTCCGCTGAATACGGCAGCGGGCTCAGCGAAAGCGACGCCATAATGAGATGTCTGCGGCTGCTCCAGCCCGGCAAATGAGGTGAAGTGCTTTGGACGGTGAGAAGAATATCCGCCGCGGTTTTGAACTGCCGCCTCAGGAAGAGACAAAAGAGAGAGAAGAGGAAAAAAGTCTGCGTCCGCTCCGGCTGGCCGATTTCAACGGGCAGACCGAGATAAAATCAAAACTGGAAGTTTATATTCAGGCTGCAAAAAAACGCGAGGAAACACTGGATCATATACTTTTCTACGGCCCCCCCGGACTGGGCAAAACGACACTTGCCAATATCATTGCGCATGAAATGGAAAGCGAACTGCGCATCACTACCGGGCCGGCATTGGAAAAGCCGGGTGACCTTGCTGCCATTCTGTCAAACCTGCAGGAAAGAGATGTGCTTTTTATAGATGAAATTCACAGGATGTCTACTTCCATAGAAGAAGTTCTTTATTCTGCCATGGAAGATTTTACTCTGCACATCATTGTCGGCAAAGGTCCGCTCGCACGCAGCATCTGCCTGAACCTGCCGCACTTTACGCTGGTGGGAGCGACAACTCGTCTCGGACTTCTGAGTGCGCCTCTGCGCGCGCGCTTTGGCATTGTTGAGCAGCTTCGCCTTTACACACCAGAAGAGCTCAGCGTCATTATCAACAGGGGTGCTTCTGTATTGAATCTGCAGGTTGAACCGGATGCAAGCCGCGCCATAGCTGAGCGTTCGCGGGGTACTCCCCGCATTGCGCTGCGGCTTTTACGCCGAGTCCGTGATTTTGCTGAAGTTGCCGGTGTTTCCGCTGTGAAGGCCGATTTGGCCGTAAGAGCCATGACTATGCTCGGTCTTGACAATCTTGGACTCGATGACGGTGACCGCAAAATTCTCAGTGCAATTGTCGACCTTTTCGGCGGAGGCCCTGTCGGCCTTTCTACTCTGGCTGCGGCGCTTAATGAAGAACCTCAGACAATAGAAGACATCTACGAGCCTTATCTGATACAGAAAGGCATGATTGAAAGGACTCCCCGTGGAAGGAAGGCAACCGAAAATGCATACCATTATCTCGGCAGAACACCGCCGCAGAAACAGAACTCATCTGATCAGCTGGAACTTCTTTAAAGCTCTGACAGCTTTTTTTATTGCCCTGACATTATGTTCCTCTGCACCGGCACAGGCACGCTGGATCCGTGTCGGACTGGCATCAGGCGTCAGTTCTGCGGCGTTTTCCGGCCGGACACTGAGTGCGCGTACCTCTGCCGGACGTAAGATTGGCGTGCCGTCATCCTTTACAGCACGTGCTAAAGGTTCCTCAGTGGTGCTTCATGGAAAAAGTTATCCTTCGCCAGTGATTCTCAGTGCGAAAGGCTACATCACTTTTAATAAAATAAGCTATGAAGGAGAAATTGTGCTTACTGCACGAGGCAGCCGCCTGACTGTGGTGAACAGACTGGACATTGAAAAGTATCTGCGCGGCGTTCTTGGTTTTGAAATCAGCCCGCAGTGGAATATTGAGGTGCTCAAGGCACAGGCGATTATTTCGCGCACATACGCTCTCAGTCAGTTTGGCCGACACAATGCCAGCGGTTACGATGTGTGTACGGGGGATCACTGTCAGGTCTATCGCGGCGCTAACGTTTATAAAAGCACGACAGACCGCGCAATTGCGCAGACACGCGGGCAGGTGCTGACATATCACGGCAGTCTGGCGCAGACTTTTTTCTGCTCTGACAGCGGCGGTGCTACGGCTGACATCAGTGACGTGTGGGGGAAAGCTGTGCCCTATCTTATCGTCCGCAAAGAGCCATACAGATCTGAGTCTCCCAGATCGTCATGGCAGGCGGTGCTGACAGCTGGAGAAATCCAGAGTGCTCTTTCCAGAAAGGGCAAGGGCGTTGGAACGTTAAAGAGCATAACCATATCACGGCGCGATGCGGCAGGAAGAGCCACAGCGCTTACTTTTACAGGAACAAGAGGTACCAGCACGCTTTCAAGTTCTGCTTTCAGAAGCCTGATAGGTTCAAAAAAGGTACGCAGTACATTTTTCGAATTCACCCCCGGTGCTGTTCATACAGATTATGTGCCCGAAACGGCAACAAGGTCTGCAGGAACTGCAGAAAACCGCACTGCTAATGTGAATAAAAGCCCACTGACGCCTGAGGAGCAGAAAGAGCTCGATACGCTGATCCGTCAGAAGAAATTCACTGTCGATGAGCGTTTCGACATGATCCTTCATCCTGAGCGGAGGAGAGAATATCTGAGCCGCTATGTCAAACTGCAGAATTCGCAGTCCGCTCTGCAGGAGCGCAGTGCTGTCAGTACAAACACGGACAAAGCCTTCAGAACTATAACGACGCCGGTCTCAAAGAAAAATTCGACGGCAGTCCTTCGGAACGGACATATTACCCTTTATGGCAGCGGCTGGGGACACGGCGTAGGCCTTTCTCAGTGGGGGGCCAAGGCAATGGCTGATCATGGCTGGTCTACAGAGAAAATACTTGATTTCTATTTCCCCGGAACTTCAATTCAGAGAAGATAAGAAAGGCAATAGCGTGATTTTTTATGATGACGCATCCGGATTTTTACAATATTGAAACCTACGATTACATGCTGCCGCAGGAACTGATTGCCCAGAAACCTGTCGACCCCCGTGACAGCTGCCGCCTTATGGCAGTGCATCGTGACAGCGGGCTCATTGAGCACCGGCACTTCTGCGATATTCTGGATTATCTTAATCCTGGCGATGTACTTGTGCGGAACGATACAAGAGTAATGGCAGCCCGCCTTGAAGGGGTAAAGGTAAATGGCAGCGCAAAATCTGAAATTCTTCTTCTGCGTCCGAGAGATCAGGCAGAGAAAGAATGGGAAGCTCTGGTCCGCCCCGGGCGCAAGCTGCCCGACGGCTCAAAGGTTCAGCTGATCGACGGCACCGTGGTGACTATCGGAGCAGTTCTTAGCGATGACGGCGTGCGTGCTGTAAAATTTCCTGAAGACTGCTGTGTCCGCGACATTGAGGAAAGAAGCGGCACGATGCCGCTGCCGCCTTACATTCACGAACGGTCTTCACGCCCTGAAGATTATCAGACTGTTTATTCAAAAGAACCCAGGTCGGCTGCTGCGCCTACAGCAGGGCTTCATTTTACGCAAGAACTACTCCGGAAAGTCAGCAGCAGTGGAGTAGAGATTGCTGACATTACTCTTGAAGTAGGCATAGGGACATTTCGTCCGGTCAAGACCACAGATATTCGCGAACATACGATGCATACCGAGAAGTGTGTGATTCCGCAGGCAGCTTACGATAAAATCATGACTGCAAAAAGGAACGGCTCCCGCGTGGTTGCACTTGGAACTACAGTGGTGAGAACCCTAGAAGGAATGGCAGCTGCCGGAGGCCTTCGCCCCGGCAGCCTTGAAACAGGGATTTTTATATATCCGGGATTTAAATATCAGATCATCGATTCACTGATCACAAATTTTCATCTGCCGAAAAGCACACTTATTATGCTTGTTGCCGCTTTTGCCGGCTACGACCTGACCATGAGGGCCTATGCTGAAGCTGTAAAAGAGCGTTATCGGTTTTTCTCTTTTGGTGACGCGATGGTTATTCTTTAGAATCAGGAGAAATCTTTGAAAAAAAAATACTGGTACGGCATTATTTTATCAGCAGCGCTGTTGCTTTCGGCACGATTGCACTGGGCTCCATCTCAGTGGAAAGATGTGCTGGTCATGCCCTTTCATAAAAATGAACACACTGCCGAAGCAACTTTGCAGAATGGAGAAGCACTCAGCTCATTTGCAAAAGATCTGGCAGAAAAGGGGCTCATTGCAAGCCGTAAAAATTTTCTTTATTGGCTTTCAAAAAATGGCACAGACCGAACTTTAAAGGCGGGAACGTACCGTATTTCCTCCGGTCCGTCATGGTACGCCGCTGAACAGCTGAAGAACGCGAAACCTGTTTACATCAGTGAGACAATTCTCCCCGGTGCGTACCCTGAACGCCCTCTGCCGTTCGGCACGCCTGAAGAACAGAAGGCGGAACTGGAAAAACTGGAAAATTTTCCTGAATCAATGCGGGGCATACTTCCTGATGACGCACAGGCGCGTTCAGCTTTTCTGCTGCCGGAAACGTATCTGCTTGTTTCTGAAAGCCTGTCTGAACTTATCAAAAAATCCTCAGCTGCATGGTTTGAACGCTTCGGACATGCTGTTTCTGATAAAACTGCTGCTTCCCGTTCAGCAGTGATTGCTTCGCTGCTTCAGAGAGAAGCGCAGGTCCCTGAAGAATATCCTGTCATTGCTGGTGTGATAGAAAACCGCCTGAGCAAAGACATGCTGCTGCAGATTGACGCTTCCGTGGTTTACGCGTGGTATCATCAAAAAGGCGAGATCGTCAAAAGGGTGCTGTACAGGCATCTTGAACTTGACTCGCCTTACAACACCTATAAATACCCAGGCCTGCCGCCCGGGCCGATCTGCGTGCCTTCCGGGGCAGCCTGGGAAGGTGCCCTGTCTCCGGAAAAAAATGATTATCTGTATTATGTATCTTCGGGCGATGGAAAGCACCAGTTTTCGAAAAGCCAGTCTGAACATGAAAAAAATGTTGAAGCTTACCGTAAGAAGAAACAATCAGGTTTATAGAGAAGGTGAAGCATGACAGAACAAAAGAAGCGCTGTCCCGGATGCGGGGCTGTATTTCAAAGCGTTGATGAAAACCTTCCGGGCTATCTCGTGCCGGGAAAAAAAATAGAAGAAGGCGTACTCTGCAAACGCTGTTTTCAGATGAAACATTACGGTGTTTATAAAAAAGCACTGATCAGCGATCCTGCAATTCAGAAAGAAATAAAAGACTATGCGGCCGGTGCGGCTGCAGTGTTCCTCATCCTGGATGTGACGAGGCCTGAACTGTGCCTTTCTGATCTGAACTGGGCAGAAAAACTTGACAAACCCGTTTTTGTTATTGCCAATAAGGCCGATCTGCTTGAACCGTGGATTACCCGCAAGGAACTTCTAAAATGGCTTTCTGAAAGAACCGGCGTTTCGTCTGAGCAGATAATTCTGCTTTCCGCTCACAATAAAAGAGACATGGCTGATCTGCGCCGCCGTCTTGAGGACACATTCAGTGCAGATGAAAAAGTTTTATTTGCAGGCACCGCGAACGCAGGCAAAAGCACAATACTGAGCGAAATGCTGAAAAAGGACCTGCCAACTGTTTCCCGTCTGCCAGGTACAACAGTCGGCATTACTGAGTATCACATGACTGAAGGGCCGGTGCTGGCAGATGCTCCGGGACTGAAAGGCGGCGATCCTTTTGTTCCGGTGTTATGTCCGGATTGTCTTGCCTTGCTTTCGCCGAAAAAAATCTTTCAAAGTTCTCTTGAGGTTTTGAAGACAGGGCAGACAGTCTTTTTCGGCGGACTTGCACAGATTACAGTTTCTGATGCGGGCGAACGCGGCTGGGTGCGTTTGGGAATTTTTGCACCTGACAGTGTAACAGTGCACAGAACAAAAGAAGAGAGAATCAGCGATCTTTTAAAGGATCACACGGGTGAATTTCTCATCCCTCCGTGCAGAAAATGTGCTGCCAAACTCGAGGCGCTTGCTTGGAAAGAGGAAGTCTTTCATCTGCATCCTGAAGAGGATCTTGCAGTTCCCGGAATCGGCTGGGTTGCGCTTTACAGCGGCGCCTGCACTGTGAAACTGCGTGTGCCTGATTTTGTAAATGGCATCGTTCGTCCATGGCTTGTCCCATCACCGGCGCGCCGTCAGCCGGGAAAGAAAAGAATCTGATGAACTCCCCGGTTGTCTACTGCGATATTCTGCGTCACATACCTGAGGCAGACTGGGGAGAAGTGTACTTTCAGCGCTCAGCATCGCAGAGTGTGTTTTATACCGATAAAAAAATTGAAGAGGTTTCCGCAAGTTCATCTGCAGGGTGTTCAGCGCGTCTTTTGAAAGGGCGCAGAACAGCCTTTTCAGTCGTTTCCGGCGTGGACCGGAACGCTGCAGCAGACGCTCTGGAAGGCGCATGTCGCATTGCTTCGATAAAGACGCCGGCGATGCCTGACTGCGGCTTTCCGCTTGAGCGTCCGCAAATTTGTTTTCCTGATGATATCTCTTTTTTGGATAAAACTGACAGACTTTTACGGCGTGAGTGCCCGTGGATACGCCAACTTTCGCTTTCATGCTACACAAACGTTAAAAGCGCAACGGCAGTCTGTTCTGACCAGGCAGTGAACATTGAAAACTGTCACAGTTCATTTGCAGTCGAAGTCATTGTTGAACGAAATGGCCGTGTTGAAAGCGGCTACAGTTCTTTTTCAAAGAGTGGTTCCAGTGAGCAGTTTTTTCGTGAATTACAGCCAGAAAAAACAGCCCGTCTGGCATTGAACGAAGCCCTTGAAAACCTGAGAGCAGTGGAATGCCCGACTGGAGCAATGCCGGTTTTTCTTTCGGAAAAAGCTGGCGGGACAATTATTCACGAAGCCTGCGGGCATGGCATGGAAGCCGATCTCGTCTTTGAGGAACAATCATCATTTGCCGGTCTGAAAGGGAAACAAGCTGCAGCAGAATGCGTCACAATTGTTGATGATCCGATGCTGCCCGGGCTCTACGGCAGTTTTGACCAGGATGATGAGGGAACGCCGGGCAGACGTACAATTCTTGTGGAAAACGGCATATTGAAAAATTACCTGACTGACAGAAGAACATCACGCCTTTTCGGACTTCCTCTGACAGGCAACGGAAGGCGTCAGTCGTATGCTTCACTGCCGGTTCCGCGCATGAGCAACACCTATGTGCTGCCTGGGACTGATACATCTGAGGCGATGATTGAAAGTATCCGGCACGGTTTGTATGTATGCCGGATGGGCGGCGGTGAAGTCAATACGACGACCGGTGAGTTCGTTTTTGAAGTCACGCAGGGGTATTTGATAAAAAATGGCAGAATTGCAGCCCCCGTAAAAGGTGCGTCGCTGATAGGGCGTGGAATAGAGGCACTGAGAGGCATCCGTGCCGTCGGAGAGCATCTTTGCATGGAGCCAGGTATGTGTGAAAAGGAGGGACAGAGCGTTCCGGTCACCGATGGTCAGCCGTCGCTGCTCATTGACGGTCTTGTTGTCGGTGGCACGGCAGCCGGACGATGAGTTCGAGAAAAGAATATAAATCCCGCCGCGATGCATCACGGCGCAAATCAAACCGGATAAAAAAGGCTGACCGCGGCTTTGAATTCGGGGCATTGTTCCGTCTTTGCCAGATTCTGCTGGCGGCGTTTCTCCTTTATGTAACAGCATCGCTGTTTACAATCGGAGTCGGCGTACTCGGCAAGGACATGGCGAGCTGCATCCTTCGCTATGCAGGCGGCGGCGTTATTCTTATACTTCTTCATTTTTTCTACGGACTTTTCTGTTCGCTCCTTGGACGTCAGGTTTCGTCGGTTTTCACTCAATGGCTTGGCACGTTCTGTCTTTATGGTGCCTTGAGCCTTTTTCTTGGGCTGTTGAAAAATACATGGCTTCACAGCGAAATCGGGTTACTAAGCCCTGGAATCATTGGAAGTGCTCTGTCCGTGATGCTTCCGCGCCTGATCGGTGCGATCGGCACAATCCTTGTTGGCATCTGTCTCGTATGTCTTGCTGCTTTTAACTATGGATATCTGAGATCGGAACGCATTAAAAAACTGAGAGACTGGATTTTATCGCTCCATATGCCTTCATTGCGGCACAGCAGCCATTCCGGCGATCTCTGTTCTGCAGAGGGCAGCAGTGCAGATGCATCATCGTTCAGCACAGATGCCGATTTGACACCGGATGCTGAGAACTCTGCTGAAATTACTGACGATGACAGAGAAGAGGCGGAAGACTTTTCAGAATCCGGTGAATTGCCTGTAGAAATCTCAGAAGACGAAGAAACAAGGCCTGAGAAAAAAACAAAAATACTGACGCTAATCGGCACAGCGCTGAAAGCACTGTTCGGACGCTCTGATTCTGAGACAGATGAGGATTATGATGAAGAGTATGAGAAAGAACAGGGCGAAAACAATCAGGTTGATGGCGATGAGCCGGACTTTTCTGAAGCTGAGTATTGTGACGGTGATAATCAGGAAGAACGCTTTTCCTGTCAGAATGATGAGACATCAGATGGCGAGTCAACCTCAGAAACTGTGTCTGCCGAGACTGATACAGCGGAATATGGTGATTCTTTCAGTGAAGACCGGCAGACAACGGCAGAAGACGCATTATCTGAAAAGGATATGGGCGCGGCTGCAGATGATGTCCCCATTACCAAGGGAGCAGAAGTGCAGATTGACCCCGCAGGCGCACTGCATGGCACTGAGGAGGTCGAATTTGTCGGCGGGCATGAAATTCCCAAGGGAAGTTTTCCTCCTCCGCTTGATCTGCTGGGACCTCATCAGGATGTAAAGGAAGCTATTGATGACCAGAAGGCCAGAGAAAATGGCCAGGAAGTCATTAGAACCCTTGGAAACTTTGATGTTTCTGCTGAGCTGAAGCATACCATTATCGGACCTACTGTGGTTCAGTATCAGATTCAGCTGGCAGCAGGCATTAAAGTAAGCAAGGTTTCTGCGCTCAGCAATGATATAGCTGTGGCGCTGGGGGTACCCTCAATAAGAGTTGAAGCTCCGATTCCCGGCACATCCTACATCGGCATTGAACTGCCGAATGCCCACAGGCGTGCAGTCCCGCTCCGCCAGATTCTGGAAAGTGAAGTGTTCCAGAACACAAAACTGAATCTGCCGCTGCCGCTTGGACAAACAGTGGACGGACGCATTCTGATTTCTGGGCTGGAAGAACTGCCTCACCTTCTGATAGCTGGAACAACAGGTTCAGGCAAGAGTATTTTTATTAACAACTGCATTGTTGCCATGTGCTACCACAACTCTCCGGCTGATCTGCGCTTCATCATGGTGGATCCCAAGCGTGTTGAAATGGGAATCTATGAATCTCTGCCGCACATCCTTGCCAAGCCTATTGTCACTGCAACAGGCGCGGTTCACGCTCTCGCGTGGGCGGTCAGGGAGATGGAGCGCCGTTACGATGCCTGTTCAATGGTCAAGGCAAGAAGCATTGCTTCATACAACGAAAAAATGCCGCCGAAGGACCGCATGCCGCACATTGTGATCATAGTTGACGAGCTGGCAGATTTGATGATGACGGCGCAGAAAGAAGTCGAAGAGTATATTATGCGGCTTGCTCAGATGGCCCGTGCAGTAGGCATTCATCTGATGCTTGCGACGCAGAGACCTTCTGTCAATGTCCTTACCGGAACGATCAAAGCCAATATTCCGGCTCGCGTTTCATTTTCGCTTCCTTCGGTAGCTGACTCGCGGACAATTCTTGACATTTCAGGTGCTCAGAACCTGCTGGGAAAGGGCGATATGCTTTTTGTCAGCACGCGACATCCGCACCCGCTGCGGATACAGTCTCCTTTTATGGACGAACAGACTAACATACGTGTGGTAGAGTATCTGCGGAATACTTTCGGTGACCCGGAATACGTTGACCTCGAAGATCAGGGAGATGAAAAAGAAGGCGGCGGAAACAGCCGTTTTCTTGAAGACAGCAGGTTGGAGGAAGCAATAAAAATAGTGCTCAGCACTGGGGTTGCTTCATCAAGCGGTCTTCAGAGACAGATGCGTGTCGGCTTTACCCGTGCTGCAAGAATGATTGACACAATGGAATCCATGGGGATTGTCGGGCCGCAGAATGGTGCAAAACCGCGCGAGATCCTGGTTGACGAGGGAGAAGCTCTGGAGATCCTTGAGCAGTTCCGCGAAGGCAGATAAAATTGCCGAAAGCCGGCAGCTTCATTAAAAGCTGCCGACTTTCCAATGGGAAAAACAAGTAAATAAAAAAAGAGCCCCCTGAGGGGCCCTTGTCTGTCCGTGTTACCACTAGTTCCGATAAGTTTTAAGTAAAACCGCACAGGAAGCCTGAGATCCTGCCTGATTAAACAGCTCTCTTGACTTTGCCGGAACGAAGGCAGCGGGAGCAGATGTGCATTCTCTTGGATTCGCCGCCGCCGAGATCAACGCGGACTGAGAACAGATTAAGCATCCAGCGTCTGCGGGTCCTGCGGTGAGAATGGCTCAGCATATTGCCGGTCGCGGGACCGCGACCGCAGCAGTCACATACCTGGGACATATAAAGCAGCCTCCTTTGCGAAGTGTTCAATGATAACCAGTGAATTTTAACACAACTCATGTGTCTAAAGCAAATATTTTTGCTCATTTTGGCAATTTTTTACGAAAAAAATTTGAGGCATGGCTGTGCCGGAGGGGAATTTGTTCATGAATTATTCCGAAAAAATCGAACAGCTTGAGAAAATCATGAAAGACATGGAAAGCAGTGCCCTTTCTCTCGAAAAAACTTTAGCGCTTTATGACGAAGGACAGAAACTTATCAGAGAATGCCGTGAATATCTGACGCAAGCAGAGGGAAAAATCAGCAGGCTTGAAGAAGATGGCACTTTGAGCGACTTTGGAGGTACATCTACACCAGATAATCCGGATGCCCCGGAAAATCAGGAGATGAATTCCAATGGACTTTAAGGAAGAGCTTAAAAGCCGCGCTACGTTTTTTGATAAAGGGCTGCGTGCCTTCTGTGAAAGTGAGGATCGGCGCATACCGGCGCGCCTGCAGAGCGCGATGAACTATTCACTGCTGGCTGGCGGCAAAAGGATCCGCCCCGTGCTGTGCATGGCCGGAGCGGAACTTTTCGGCCTATCAAATGAATCAGTTTTTCCCATGGCCCTGGCACTGGAAATGGTGCATACAGCATCACTCATCCATGACGATCTTCCATGCATGGACAATGATACACTGCGCCGCGGCAAGCCGACGAACCATATGGTTTATGGTGAAACTCTTGCTCTGCTTGCCGGAGATGCCTTGTTTCTTTACTCGTTTGAAACTGCTCTGAATGGCCTGATCCGTCTGAATATGGGTGCGGAGAGGGTTGAAAAAGCGTTGTACGTTTTTGCACAGGCGCTGGGGCCGGCTGGAATATGCGGCGGTCAGGTTCTTGACACTGACCGCGGGAGCCGGTCGTCTGGAAGTGATTTTGTTATCCGCATCGCCTCTATGAAGACTATGGTTCTCATCCGTGCTGCTCTCTGCACCGGAGCAATTCTTGGCGGAGCTGATGACGGTGCATTGCAGTGCCTGATGAAATACGGCGAGAACGTGGGGCTGGCCTTTCAAGTTTCGGATGATGTCCTTGACTGTACAGGCACGCAGGAAAAAATGGGAAAGACTCTCGGGAAAGATGAGAAACAGGACAAAATTACATTTGTCAGCACTTATGGGTTAGACGGTGCAAGGAAGAAAGTTCATGAACTTACGCAGGAAGCTGTGGCCCAGCTTGAACAGTTTGGCTCTGAGGCGGCCTTTTTGAAATCGCTGGCCTTGTACCTTGAAAACAGGTCTGACTGATATGTCTCTGCTTGATGACATCTCGTCTCCCGGCGATGTCCGAAAACTTCCACCCGAGCAGATTCCCAGGCTGATTTCCGAAGTGAGACAGCGCATTATAAATGTAACACTTAAAAACGGCGGACATCTGGCTTCTTCTCTGGGAGCTGTTGAACTGATTGTCGCGCTTCTGCGGACTTTTGACCCTGAAAAGGACCGCATTGTGTTTGATGTGGGACATCAGTCCTATGCCTGGAAAATCCTGACGGGACGCAACGCTCTTTTTGATACGCTGCGCTGTGAGGGAGGGCTCAGCGGATTCCCGAAGATGAAGGAAAGCCGCTATGACCATTTCGGCACCGGTCACAGCAGTACTTCGCTTTCGGCTGCGCTCGGCTATGCCATAGCCCGGGATCTGAAGAAGGAAAAACATCATGTGGCCGCAGTGATCGGCGACGGGGCCCTGATCAACGGTGAATCCTTTGAAGCGCTGAATCATGCGGGGTCACTGAACACGCCTGTTATATTCATTCTCAATGACAATGCCATGTCCATCAGTCCCCGCGTCGGCGGCATGGCAATGCACCTGGCGCGACTGTCAACTTCAACACTGTATAGGGGAACTAAAAGCGTCGTGAAGAGACTCTGTAAAAATATTTTCCGGACAAACAGGGTTTATAACGCTCTTGAACGTGCAAAAAATAATGCGAAAAATCTCATCAGCGGCGGAAACCTGTTTAACGACATGGGGCTGACGTACTGGGGGCCGTTTGACGGTCACGATGAGAACCAGCTTGAGAGGGTATTCAGACTGGGCCAGCGCTATGACGGGCCGCTGTTGATTCACGTGATAACAAAAAAAGGAAAAGGGTACAAGCCCGCAGAAGATAATCCTGTTAAGTATCATGGGCTTCCGCGCGCTGAGGCAAAAAAAGGTCCGCAGGCATGCAGCTGGAGCAGAGCCGCAGCGGAGTGCATCGAAAAAATGGCTGAAAGAGATCCGTTGTGCGTAGTGCTGACGCCGGCCATGGCTGAGGGATCTGCACTGAACCATTTCAGAGAGCTTTATCCGGACCGCTTTTTTGATGTCGGCATAGCGGAAGAACATATGATTACACTGGCTGCAGGGCTTGCCGCCGGAGGCATGCATCCTGTTGCCTGCATTTATTCGACGTTTCTGCAGCGCGCTGCAGATCAGCTCGTCCATGACGTTGCGCTTCAGCGCCTTCATGTGGTTATCGCTGTAGACCGTGCCGGACTGACCGGTGAAGACGGAGAGACCCACCAGGGGCTTTTTGATATGAACTGGTCATGTGTGATACCTGGGCTGCAGGTTTGGACACCCTTTGACCGTATTTCTCTGAGAAAAGCATTCAGCGAGGCAGAAAAGGCCTCAGGCCCTGTTCTGATCCGTTATCCGCGAGGCGCCGTTGTCGAGCAGCTGCTTGATGGCAGACGTATTGAAGAGATGACCTGCTCATATGTGGAAAATAACGCTTCGTGGTGTGTAATCGGTGCAGGATCCTCCTGTGCGGCTGCAGTCGGCGCACAGCGTGCCGCAGCGGAACGCGGACTTGAGGTCCCTTCAGTGTTCTGCCTGAACAGAGTCGACGTTTTTCCTGATGTGCTCAGGAATTTTCTGGCAGATAAAAAAACAGCTGTTTTTGTTGAGGAAGCCTATGAGCGCGGCGGCATCGGCGAACATCTGTCGTCAGCATGCATGGCATGGAATAATGCGTGCCGAGTGCTGACGCTTGCAGTGCCACCGCAGTTTGCTGCTCAGGGGACCCAGGAACAGCAGAGGAAACGGTATGGGCTGACGCCGGAAAGGATTGTCGAACTCTATGAGCGCGAAAAAAACGAAATCACGGCTCGATCAGCGTCTTGTTGATGAAGGGCTTGCGGCAAACCTGCGGATAGCCGGTGCCATGATCATGGCCGGCGAGGTTCTTGCAGGGAACATACCTGCACAGAGTGCCGGACAGCAGATTCAGGACGACATGCCTGTGCGGCTGAAAAAAAGCCAGGACGGCTGGGTCAGCCGGGGTGCGCATAAACTTCTGACAGCTGTAGAAAAATTTCATCTTCGTTTTGACGGCCGTGTCTGCCTTGATGTCGGATCTTCAACGGGCGGATTTACCCAGGTGCTCCTGCATTACGGCGCCAGTCTGGTTTACTCACTCGATGTCGGCTATGGGCTGCTGGACTGGTCACTGCGCAGCGACAGTCGTGTCGTTGTGATGGAACGGCAGAATGCACGATTTATGACGCCTGACATGTTCAATCCTGTGCCTGATTTTGCTTGTACAGACGCATCTTTTATTTCGCTTCGTCTGCTTTTAAAGCCTATGGCTAAAGTGACTGACAGTGCTGCAGAAGCGGTGGTTCTTGTAAAGCCGCAATTTGAGGCAGATCCGAAGGATGTCGGTGAAGGCGGTATTGTCCGCTCTCCTGAAGTTCATGCAGAAATCCTGCAAAACCTTGCGGAGTTTATCAACTCAGAAACCCCGTGGAAGCTCCAGAACGCTTCGTGGTCCGGCATCAGAGGAACAAAAGGCAATATAGAATATCTTTTTCATCTTCGGAAAAATGCCGCAGCAAAGTCTTTTAATGTTGACGAACTTGTACGCGGCAGTCACGAATTTTTTCAGATCAGCGGCAGTTCGTACAGTCTTTAGCATGAGACTGTTTAAATCTGCTATAATCGCGGTGCCAGCGAAGTTCTTTGCTGAATTCATTTGGATCTGAGCGGAGGAGTAAATCAATGAAGTTTGGGCTGATTGTGAATCTTTTAAAGCCGGAAGCCGTAAGGCTTGCTGAAGAACTGTGCGAGTGGGGCAGATCCCGCGGCAGTCAGTTTCTTCTTTACGGCGAAGCGGCCGAAGTGCTTCATGAAAAAGCTGTTCCGCCTGAGAACTGGCTCAGTGAGGTTGATACCGCATTAGTCATCGGCGGTGACGGAACATTTCTGAAAGCTGCTCATCTTGTTCGGAACACAGCAATCAGCCTTTTCGGCGTCTGTTTCGGCCATCTTGGTTTTCTGGCCAACGGAGATCCGGAGCATGTAAAAGAGGAAATCCTCCAGATTGAGCGCGGCGATTTTAAATCTTCAAGACGTTATTTCCTCGATGCTTCGCTCGTGACTGCAAAAGGAACGAGACATATATCTGCCCTGAACGACTTTGTGCTGAGCAAGGGCATTCAGGCGAGACTTGTTTCAATTGACGTGCAGGTTAACGGAAAGCCAATGTGCGAGTACAGAGCAGACGGGCTTATAATTTCAACCCCGACAGGTTCAACAGCATATGCTCTTTCGGCCGGAGGCCCTATCGTTCCGCCTACACTGGACTGCATGCTCCTCGTTCCAATTTGTGCGCATACGCTTTATGCCAGGCCTACACTGCTGCCACCCGATGACAGGCTGGTGCTCCGGCCTGTTGACGGTTCAGAACTCTTCCTGACCGTAGATGGCGATGAAGTTTTTCCGCTTACGGCTGATGAATTCATTGAAGTAACCTATTCAAAAGACCATTTTATCAACGTTGTCACGCTGCCCCAGTTTGAGTATTATGATCTGCTTCACGAGAAATTGATGTGGGGCTGGAACCCGGTAACGGAAAGAGGGGCGCGTAATGCTCGATGAACTCAAACTTTGTTCGGTGGGCGGAATAAAACGAGTCTCTCTGACATTTTCTCGCGGACTGATTGCTGTGACCGGTGAAAGCGGCGCCGGTAAAAGCAGTCTTGTGCGCGGCTTGGAACTGCTGAGCGGCAGGAGAAGCTCGGCCGGCACAATCCGTTCCGGCGACGATACTGCAGCAGCAGAGGCATTTTTTGACGTTGAAACGCCTTTTGAAGAACTTGATGACGAAACGCTGCAGCCTCGCGATCATTCCCTTTGCCTGAAGCGGGAACTGTCCCGTTCCGGCAGAGGAAAATGCTCCATTCAGGGGCAGACAGTTCCGCTGAATCTGCTCGCAGGGCTTGCACCGAAGCTGATTTCAATTCAGAGCCAGTTCGCACAGCTGGAACTTCTTGATCAGAACAAACAGCTTGAAATCCTTGATGCCTGCGGCGGTGCCAGGCTTGCCGAAACAAAAAGGCATCTGGCAAAAGTCTTTTCCGAGGTCTTAATGTCAGACCGCAGATTGAGGGATGCCCGCCGGCGTGAGCAGGAAATAACGTCAACATATGGTGCAGTTGCAGAAATTTCTCCTTACCTTGAACGGCTGAAACTTACGCCTGAAAGCGAAGAGAAATTGAATTCGGATTATGAAGCAGCCGAGCATGAACTGAAACGTCTGCGCGACCTTCGTTCCCGCTGTCGGATGCTCAGCAGCCCGGAAACAGGCGGAATCATGGATGACCTGTCAGAAAACCTTGAAGGAATGATGCAGCTTCTTCCTGCTGAAAAGAGAGAAGAATACACGGAAACTTCTCAGCGGATTATTGCAGAATTGAACGGCCTTTTGGATCAGCTTGAAGAACTGGCTCCGACAGAAAAACTTGATGACCTGGAAGCAGAACTCGAGCAGCTTGAAACAACGATTGGAATAATCCGTAAATGCAAACGCCTTGCTAAGGTCAGTACTTTCCATGATCTTCTTGATTACTGGCATAAGGGCGAAGAAGAAATGACATGGCTGGCGGAATTTACCAAGACACAGGAACAGCTGAATGAATCTGTAGCCAGGGCAAAGCAGGAACTGGCGAAGACGGCTAAGGAACTGCACGCAATGAGAACTTCAGCAGCAGAAGTCCTTCAGAAACGAGTGACAGAGAATCTGAACTCGCTTGCCATGGAGAATACGCAATTTCATATTCAGCTGACCGAAACCAATAAACTTCGTGCAAACGGCGCAGAAAACGTTGAGTTTACGCTGTCCCGTGGGAATAAGGAGATACCGGTTGCAAAAGCAGCTTCAGGCGGAGAACTGAGCAGAATACTTCTTGCAATTCAGGTTTCTCTGCCGGCTGAAATGCTGCCGCCGACCCTTGTTTTTGATGAGGTGGAAGCAGGACTTGGCGGCCAGGCTGCTTACCTTACAGGATTGAAACTGAAGCAGCTTGCATCGCGTGTTCAGGTAATACTTATTACTCATGAGGCCAGTATTGCCGCACTTGCTGATCAGCATTATCTAGTTGAGCGTATAGGCGACGTGTCAAATGTTTCACTCATAGAAGGCGAACGGCGTGTCCAGGAAATTGCTCGGATGTTATCCGGCAGTGCAGGTGCCAGGGAAGCCGAGGCGCACGCGCGGAAGCTGCTAGGCCTGGCTTTTGCAGCAAATAAAAACTGAGGCAGCAAGCTGCCGATTTATGTTATGGAAAAAAATCGAGAAAACCATAAGGACTGCATCAAAATTTTAAATGATGCAGTCCTTATGGTTTTTAATTATATTGTCACTGTAAAGTGATGTAAAAATAAGTGTATTATTATGGAAAATTATCGTTGACAATGCTGTGTATCTATTGTATTCTCTGAACTAGATAATTTGTGTTTATTTTTTAAAAACACTTGTATTGATAACTTGATGACTTTACATGGAGGCGCAAATATGAAATTTGCAATTATGGGGGCAGGCAATGTTGGGTATGCAATATCAGCTTATTTATCTTATAAAGGCGCAGATGTTTTCCTTTATACGCGCCAGCCGGAAAAGGCACAAACAATAAATAAAATTGGAATAAGCACTACAGGTTCCATAGAAGGCACATACAAAGTTGAATGTGTTACTGACCCTGCTGAAGCAATAAATGGTTCAGATTGTATCATTGTAACTACTACAGCAAACGCTCACAAAGATATTTTGACAAAAATAGCTCCTTTTTTGGAGAATAATCAAAAAATTCTTATGACCAATGCAAATTGGGGTGCGTTTGAGGCTAAACAAATATTGTATAAAGAGATTCAAGATAAAAACTTATATGTTGCGGAGACAAGCTCTCAATTATGTGTTGCGTCAAGCAAGGAAATCGGATCGGTGAATTTCTCCCTTAAATTAGGTATTTTGCTCGCTGCGCTTGAAAAGAATAAATCAAAGTTATTTATAGACATGCTGAAACCGTATTTCCCAAGCATATCTGTAGGAAAAAATATTCTTATGACAACACTTTGTTCTACAAATCCTGTAATTCATGTACCAATAACTATACTTAATGCAGTTAGAACTGAAAATGGTGAACCATATAAATTTTATGGTAACGGAATCTCGCCGCTTGTAATTCGTTATATAGAAAAGATGGATATGGAACGTGTGAACGTTGCAAAAGCTCTAAATATCGAGATACAAAGTGTTTTAGATGGAATTAACAGTTTTTGGGAAATAAAATATGATAATTTATTTGATGCATTGCGTAAAAATAAAGTTTATCAAAAATCAACAGGTCCTAAAGACTTAAATTATCGCTATATAAGTGAAGACATACCTTATGGCATTGCGCCTGTGTATAAAATAGGGCAATTATTAGGCGTAGCAACTCCATATACTGAAACACTTGTTCGTTTTTCATCTTTATTAATGGGTAAAGATTTTATGACGGAAGGAGTAAAATTTAATTTGGAAGAGCTTAAACTAGCGCTTAACTGAATTATTTTATGGTATAAAAATTAAATTTCTCATGTAATAAAGACGGGTAATGACACAGAGGAGGGGTTTTTATGGCAGCGGTAGGCGCAAAAAGATCAAACCAAAAATTCAACGCAGTTGATCTTATTACCTGCGTTGTTTTTGCAGCACTTGTACGCGTACTATTTTTGGTCTTTAAGATGTTCGGTGTCGTATTTCCATTTAATCATTCGATGATGTTGATGTTCAGCGCATTCTGCTTTGTTGCGTGTGTTGCTATTGTAAAAAAACCATGGGCAGGGTTCTATTATACGATTGGCTGGGTGGCAATTGATTTCTTTCTTCAGGGTGAGCATTATTTATATTGGGTATATGCTGTAATTGCACCAATTATCGTTGAACTGCTGATGAAGGCACGTGGTAAGAACTATCAAGACCCTAATGATGTTTATCATAGTTTAAAGGATATGATTGTTTTTTCAATTATATATAATGCCTTATACTTTTGGTTTACATTTTGGATGATATTAAAAATATTCTTGATTCCTTGTCCGATGATCCTTATCGTTTCAGCTTTTGCTATAGGTCTCGTAACTACAGTGTTAGGTGCTTGGCTGGGTATGAAGGTTGGTAGAAAGGCCAATAAACTTACCAATTAATAACTCTTATGTTAATAAAATATTACCCGTTTTTATTACTAATGCTCACGGTGGATTTATTACCATCGTGAGCATTACTGGAAATAATATGAGTGAAATATATTGATAACATTAAGAGGTGTATATTATGACAGATTTTTCTGTGAATTATGAAAAAAATACTTGGGTCCATCGATTAGATCCTCGAGTTAAATTGCTGTTTATTGTAGTTTTTTGCACAGTGCCATTGTTTTTTACGCGGTTTTCCTATCTTTTAGTATGCGCACTTTGTGCAACACCAGTATGGTTTGGTGCAAAAATTGACCCTCGGCCAATTAAAGGATTACTTATAGCAATTTTGATATTTTCAGTTGTAGCAATTATATTTCCTACATTTTATAGTTACGATTATCCTAATAAAAAAATATTATTTAAGCTAGGGCCTTTAGTAGCCACTGATGTCGGTTTTGTATCAGGCTTGATGCTTGCATTTCGTGCAGCTATTCCTGCCGTTGTAGCATTAATACTTATATGCACAACAGATCCCGCTGCATTAGCTAAGGCTATGATGAAAATTAAAATGCCTATGTCAGTATCATTCATGATGATGGGAGCTTTACGTATGTTCCCGCTGGTCAGTGAAGTGATGGGAAACATAAGGACGGCGCAAATAATAAGAGGTGTGCGTACTGATGGAACACGAAACACGTGGCGGGCATTTAAGTTGGCAGTAACACCTCTTATGATTAATTCTTTAAGAAAAAGTAGAGTTACTGGACTTGCTGTTGAATCTAAAGGTTTTGGTATGCATGCTTGGAGGGAATATTACCAAGAGTACAAACTCCATTTTGCAGATTATATGATGATTCTTGCTTGTTTAATTTTTGTAGTTGTAGCCATCATATTACGATTTGTTTTAGGATTAGGTGTAAATCCGATGGTACTTCAGGCTTAAGTTGGAGGGAATATATATGACGAACAGCAGTGCGGCGTTTAACCGGGGCAATGATTTGTCTAATACTGTTCAGAAAAATAACGGAATAGTGCTTCAGACAAAGAATTTAAGTTATTCCTATCCCGATAGCGAACTTAAAGTAATCGATGATGTCAATATAAAAATTAAACAGGGAGAGTTTGTTTTGCTCTGTGGCTCTTCCGGAAGTGGCAAAACAACATTAGCTAAGTGTCTAAATGGTATTATACCCCATCTTACAAACGGGAAAATGTACGGAGATGTTTATATTAATGGCATTAATACGACAGACGTTGAAATATATGACTTAAGTCGTATGATAGGCATGGTTTTTCAAAACCCAGAAGATCAAATTTTTTCTACCAGAGTCGTTGATGAAGTGGCATTAGGAGTGGAATGTCAAGGACATTCTCACACAGATATTGTAGAACGCGTCAATTACGCAACCGAAAAACTGCGCATCACTGATATTTTGAATAGATTAACTTTTTCCTTAAGCGGAGGACAGAAACAAAAAGTTTCTATTGCGTCTTGTTTAGCCGTGCTACCATCCATCATCGTTCTCGATGACCCAACTACGGATTTGGATCCAATTAGCAAACAAGAAGTGATGGATATTCTTGCTGAATTAAAAAAAGAAATTAATATGACCTTCTTCGTTATTGAACATGATCTTACTGACCTCGTTGAGTTTACAGATCATATGTTAGTAATGCATGAGGGGAAAATTATACTTGATGGTGACCCTCGTAATATACTCTATGAACATTATGATACTCTAGATAACATTGGCGTTAGAATTCCTGACCATATACGACTGGCAAAATATCTCTTTGATAAAGGATACACATATGATGTTCAATACCCACTTAAGCAGAGTGAAGTAATAGATTTTACGGAAAAAGTGTTAGCAAAGCATGATAATGTTTTTCCGAATCTTGTATATCGGGATTATGCTCGTAAAAATGATCAAAAAGTTGCAGAGATCAAAGACGTCTCATACCAATATCCAGCTACAGATACGATGCAGCTGGATCATGTTAACCTCGATATTTATAAAGGTGAATTTGTAGCAATTGTTGGGCATAATGGTAGTGGCAAAACAACGTTGATGAAAAATATGCTTGGACTTCTAAAACCCTGTAACGGGGATGTAATCATCAACGGTCTTAATACTAAGGAAACCGAGGTTTCACGTTTAATTCTGGATATAGGTTATGTATTCCAAAATCCAGACAATCAACTATTTTGTAATACTGTTAGAGAAGAAGTAGGCTTTGGGTTGTTAAATAACGGAGTTCCTGCGTCTGCTGTTGAAAAAGAAGTGAAAAGGGTCCTTGAAATAGTAGGACTGGATAAAGAGGAAAATGCACACCCATTTTCTTTATCGCGTGGACAGCGCCAACGCCTTGCCGTTGCGACAATGCTTGTGTCCAAACCTAAAATTATGCTCCTAGATGAGCCTACTACAGGGTTGGACGAAAAAGATCTGAAAGGCATACTCACATTAATGGAGGACCTGATTAATTACTACGACGGCACGGTAATTATAGTTACACACGATATGGAGATTGTAGCAAAGTATGCTACAAGAATTGTTGTAATGGGAGGGGGAAAAATTGTACTCGACGACAATCCTACTGAGATTTTTAAAAACCACTACAGAGAATTAACGAGCCTGAAAATAAAGCCTACAATCATAGCTTCTCTGTCTCAAAAAATCCATTCTGATAAAATGCCATATTTACCTTACTGGGATTTTATTGGTAACCAGTTAAAAGCGAATAGCAGGTAAAATAAGATGACTTCATATATTCCTAAATATATTGAAATACAAAATTTTATTGTCGAGAAAATTAAAAACGGACTACTGAAACCATATGACCAAATACCGTCTGAGAGTGAACTCTGCAAAATGTTTAAAGTTTCGCGAGTAACTGTGAATACAGCTATTAGTCAGCTTGCACTAAAAGGAATAGTTGAGCGTGTGCAAGGCAAGGGTACTTTCATCGCTGATGTCGCATTTCCTTATGGTCAAAAATTACCACTCATGGCTAGAACATCTAAAATAACTAGCGCATGGCGTGCTGATGAGCATCAGTTCATATCAATTGATCGGATTAAAGCGTCTAACGTCCTTGCCTTGCAGCTAATGCTTGTTCATGGTGAGGAACTTTATCAGATTACAGAATTAATGGTCCAAAAAAAACAAAAGATTGCTATTGATTATCATCTTTTTCCAGTATCTTATTTATCGAGCGGATTTGAACGTTCTGATATAGAAAATCTTTATTTCGTAGATTTTTTACGTGATAAATGCAAAAAAAAACCTCATATGATGCATACGCATATAAACATCCGCTACCCTAGCAATCCAGAAGCTCAATTATTAGATGTAGGGGTCTCACAACCATTATTAATCTGGGACAATTTAATTTTTGATGATAAAAATCATCCATTAGGCTTAACTAGTACCCTTGCAATCCCTGAATATTTTAAGCCATATATAAATTTTCTGATTTAACACGGCGCATATAAAACGTGTAATCGTTAAGAGGTCGGTTTGCATGGAATCGAGAAATACAAGCAACATGAACCTTAAAGTTTCAGTTCACGTCTCACGGGTTGGCATTTATTGGAATATTTTTCTTAGTGCGTTTAAACTTTTTGCGGGCATCATTGCACATTCAAACGCTATGGTTGCTGACTCTATACATTCATTATCGGATGTTGCTGGGGGCGGTATAGTCATTTTGGGTGCACGGATGGCTAACAAAAATTCGGATGCCAAACATCCCTATGGGCATGAGCGCATAGAATGTGTAATATCACTTCTTCTGGCGTTTATTTTAGCTGGCACAGGTATTACGATCGGCTATGCTGGTATTCGGAAAATTTTATCCTATAACAGCGTTCCGCCAGTAATCCCAGGGATGCTCGCATTATTAGCTGCCATTATATCAATTGTAACAAAAGAAATACTTTATTGGTATACGCGAGCAGCTGGCAAAAAAATACAATCGATAGCACTTATTGCGCAGGCGTGGCATCATAGATCAGATGCGTTGTCATCAGTTGGCAGCCTTATTGGTATTGCTGGAGCACGCCTTGGTTATCCTGCACTAGATCCGATTGCAAGTGTTGTGATTTGTTTGTTTATCATG
>CAZDXA010000002.1:0-120428 GCA_964509435.1 uncultured Synergistaceae bacterium
GAGGAGAAAGTTTGACATGCGGCATACTTTTGAAAGAAAAATGCCGTTGTTTTTTATCATTTTAATTGTAGAATACTAAAAGTAACAAAAACAATTTTTATGTATTAACTTATGCAGGAGGCGATAGTATGAAAAAGACAGTTTTGGCGTTAGTCGGGGCGGGGTTAATTCTCATCGCGATGCAGGCACAGGCAGCTGAACCGGCAAAGTTCCACATAGGTATATGCACGGGAACAGTTTCACAGTCTGAAGACGACCTGCGCGGTGCAGAGGAGCTTATTAAGGAATACGGTGAAGTCGGCAGCGGCGGTATGATTAAACATATCACCTATCCTGATAGCTTTATGACAGAACAGGAAACAACAATTTCGCAGATTTCTGCGTTTGCGGACGATCCGCTGATGAAAGCCGTTATTGTAAATCAAGCTGTCCCTGGCACTACGGAAGCATTCAGGCGCATAAGAGAAAAACGTCCTGACATCATTCTTTTCGCAGGCAACTATCATGAGGATCCTGCGGTTATCGCCTCAAGCGCTGATCTTGTTACAAATGGCGACAGTTTTTCACGCGGCTATCTGATTATCAGCGCTGCTAAGAAGCTTGGCTGCACTGACTTTGTTCATATTTCTTTCCCCCGCCATATGAGCACAGAACTTATTTCACGCCGTGCCAAGATTATGGAGGCCACATGCAATGATCTTGGTCTGAAATATCACTTTGAAACTGCGCCTGATCCTACAAGCGATGTTGGTATCGCTGGAGCGCAGCAGTTCATCCTTGAGCATGTTCCGGCATGGATCAACAAGTATGGTCCTAAAACAGCATTTTTCTGCACGAATGATGCTGAAACTGAGCCTCTGCTGAAAAGAATCGCAGAAGGACAGGGCTACTTTATTGAAGCCGATCTCCCGTCACCCCTGATGGGGTATCCGGGGGCTCTTGGGGTTGAACTTTCGGATGTAGCCGGCGATTTCCCTGCTATTCTCAAAAAGGTTGAAAAGGCAGTCGTTGAAAAAGGCGGCGCCGGACGCATGGGTACCTGGGCTTATTCCTTCGGGTTTACAACAAGTTATGCTATGGGAAAGTACGCTATAAAATGTGTTGAAAACAACGTTACAGCGAAAAATTTCCGCCGTTATTTCAAAATCGAGGATCTGCTCTCGGCCTATTCTGATTCAACTCCCGGCGCAAAATGGTTTGGGAGAGAGTATGTTGATGCAAGTACAGGTCTTAAGTTAAAGAACAATATCCTTATGTATCAGGACACATATATCTTCGGAAAGGGATTCCTGCATATGACTGACGAACCTGTGCCGGAAAAATATCTCAATCTGAAATAGTCTGCCTGGGAATAAGAGCAGGGGAGAGTTTTCTCCCCTGCTCATTCTGTTGGGATAACTTGCTGCCTGTACTCAAACTTCTTCAGCACCCGCAGATGTGCGGCCTTACTGCGTCTGTTGAGGTTATCCCTAGAGTGATAGCATTGAAACAGGTGCACGCTGTCAGTATTATGGCATCTCAGATCGAAGTTAATTTTAGTTATTTTTATAAAGACGGTGCTATAATCAGATTGTTTTATTCTTGATACAAAGTCAGCAGCAGCTTAAACTTAATGATTTTGCGGCTCAATTATACTTTTTCAGAAATTGAAGTGATTAGAAGTATTTATGAAAATAATCATTTAGTTTTTATTTTTTTGCTTCGATATTATTATTGACGTAAATATTGACTTAGTGTAACCTGTTATAGGCAAGTTAAAGTATTTTACTTTTCTTGCCAATCTGTATATATGGAGGGAGTACGCAATGAAAAAGTTAGTTCTAGGGTTGCTGGGCGCTGCTGTTGTTATGAGTGCTGCCCAGGCGATGGCTGCTGAACCGGCGAAGTTCCATATTGGTGTCTGCACTGGTACAGTATCACAGTCTGAGGATGATCTTCGCGGAGCCGAACAGCTGGTTAAACGTTACGGCGATGTTGCGAACGGCGGTATGATCAAACATATCACTTATCCTGATAATTTTATGACCGAGCAGGAGACAACCATTTCTCAGATCGCAGCTTTTGCAGACGATCCTCTTATGAAGGCCGTGGTTGTCAACCAGGCTATCCCTGGGACAACTGAGGCTTTCCGCCGCATCCGCGAAAAACGTCCTGACATTCTTCTCTTTGCCGGCGAAAACCATGAAGATCCTGGCGTTATTGCTCCCAATGCTGATCTTGTTATCCATTCAGACTCCATCGCACGCGGTTATCTTATCATCCTTGCTGCTCATAAACTGGGCTGCACAGACTTCGTTCATATTTCATTCCCTCGTCATATGAGCTATGAACTGATGTCGCGTCGTGCTAAGATCATGGAAGCAACGTGCAATGATCTTGGGATGAAATACCACTTTGAAAGCGCTCCCGATCCTACAAGCGATGTCGGCGTCGCAGGCGCTCAGCAGTTTATTCTTGAGCACGTCCCGCAGTGGATTGATAAGTACGGACCCAAGACAGCTTTCTTCTGCACGAATGATGCTGAAACTGAACCTCTGCTGAAGAGAATCGCTGAAGGACAGGGTTATTTCATCGAGGCCGACCTTCCTTCGCCTCTGATGGGTTATCCCGGTGCGCTTGGTGTTGAGCTTTCGGATGTGGCGGGCGATTTCCCTGCCATACTGAAAAGAATCGAAGAAGCTGTTGTTGCAAAGGGCGGCAAGGGCCGCATGGGCACCTGGGCGTACTCCTATGGCTTCACAACCACTTATGCTCTGGGCGAGTATGCTAAGAGCTGCATTGAGAAGAATGTCACAGCGAAAAACTTCCGCCGTTATTTCAAACGTGAAGATCTTCTTACAGCTTATAATAACGCTACCCCCGGCGCTAAGTGGAACGGTACAGTGTATGTTGATGCAAACACCGGTCTTGAGCTGAAGAACAATATTCTCGTCTATCAGGATACTTATATCTTCGGTAAAGGCTATCTGCATATGACTGACGAAGTAGTGCCTGAAAAATATCTGACTCTGAAATAGCACTCTGTTAAAATGCATCAGAGAAGAGCGAGGGGAGAAATAAAACCTCCTCCCGCTCCTTTTTTTAAGTTCCGTGTGAAAAATACTAAAATAATGCAGCTGATCACGTCACGCGGAAAGGATTGCTGATGACTCTGAAACATATTTCAGCGCGCTGCGGCGCTGAAAAACGCATAAATCCCACTAAACCGCTTGAAGCAGCGGCTGACTTCAAAGGAGGTATCTCCATGGGAGGGGAACCTTTGCTTCGTGTTGAACAGGTAGGTAAAGCCTATTTCGGCAACCGAGTTCTGAAAAACATCTCATTCTCCCTTGAAAAAGGGCATATCCTGGGCCTTGTAGGAGAGAATGGCGCCGGAAAATCCACACTGATGAATATTATCTTCGGCATGGAAGTTATTGCTGAAACCGGCGGTTATGAAGGAAAATTCTTTATTAACGGGAAAGAAGCTCATTTCCACACACCCAATGATGCGCTTGAAGCCGGCATTGGCATGGTACATCAGGAATTTTCGCTGATACCTGGCTTTACAGTCACTGAAAATATTGTACTGAACCGCGAATCGCTGATTTACAACCCGTTGGTAGAGGCATTCGGGTATCGTTTGAAAACACTCGACCGCGCTGATATGCAGAAGCGTGCAGAGGTTGCAATTAAAAAGCTGAATTTTGCTCTGGACGGTAATACATTGATTTCTGAACTGCCAGTCGGTCATAAAGAATTTACAGAAATAGCCAGAGAAATAGCAAAAACCAACACGCAGCTGCTCGTTTTTGATGAGCCCACAGCTGTTCTGACAGAAAACGAGGCTGAAATCCTTCTTGATTCAATGAGGCATCTGGCAGAACAGGGCATTGCCATAATTTTCATTTCGCACCGTCTCCGTGAGGTTATGGAAGTGTGCAGTGATATCGTCGTGCTTCGCGACGGTGAAGTCGTGCTGAAGACGACACCCGATAAGACTTCCGTTCGTGAAATAGCCAGCAGCATGGTTGGACGTGCCATGTCCGGCAGCGTTGCAGCAGCGGAGCCGCGTAAAACAGGGCGTGAAATACTGAAAGTACGGCATCTCTGGGTTGACATGCCGGGAGAAACTGTCCGTGATGTCAACCTCGACGTTAAGGAAGGCGAGATCTTTGGCATTGGCGGCCTCGCAGGGCAAGGCAAATTAGGCATTTCAAACGGCATTATGGGGCTCTATGCATCGGGCGGCACTGTAGAATTTGACGGAAAAAATGTACCCCTGAATAATCCTGAAGCGCCTTTGTCCATGGGAATATCCTCTGTTTCTGAAGACCGCAGAGGCGTTGGACTGCTTTTGGACGAATCTATTGCATGGAATATCGTTTTTACATCACTGCAGAATCAGAAGAGATATTTAAAGCCTATTATTGGCGGCATGGTAAAAGTGCGCGATGAAAAGGCAATTAATGAATGTGCTGACCGCTACATCCGTGAACTTGAAATCAAATGCGTCAGCTCCAAACAGAAAGTGCGGGAACTGTCCGGCGGCAATCAGCAGAAGATATGTCTTGCAAAAGCATTTGAGACACATCCGCGGCTTTTATTTGTATCTGAACCGACTCGAGGCATTGATGTAGGCGCCAAAAAAGTTGTGCTTGATACTCTGAAACGCTATAACCGCGAACTTGGCATGACCATTGTGATGATTTCTTCCGAACTTGAAGAGCTTCGTTCAATCTGCGACCGTATTGCAATCATCGATAAAGGTGCTGTTGTTGGCATAAAACCGGCGACAGTGTCATCCGAAGAGTTTGGCTACCTGATGCTTGGTACCAACGAGGAGGCAGCGAATCAATGAAAAACATCAAAAACTTTATTGAGGATGTCGGGTGGCCGCGAATCCTTATTGCTCTATTTCTGATTTCGCTGTTCATCCTTGCTCCTTTTGTAGGTGTCCGTATCGACGCCTCCATTAACGACACGCTTGTCCGTTTTGGCATGAATGGCGTCATGGTGCTTGCAATGGTACCAATGGTTCAGTCGGGATGCGGGCTTAATTTTGGTCTGCCTCTGGGTATCATTGCCGGACTTCTGGGCGCCATTACCAGTGTGGAGATGAACGCAACCGGCCTTTATGGCATTTTCACGGCCATGCTTGTCGCAACCCCAATTGCAATTGTGCTTGGCTGGGGATATGGACTGCTTCTTAACAAAGTAAAAGGCAGCGAAATGATGATTGCTACCTACGTCGGTTTTTCTTCGGTCGCGTTTATGTGCATCATGTGGCTGGTTCTGCCTTATAAGAGTCCAAACATGGTGTGGGGATATGCCGGTAAAGGCCTTCGTACAACTATTTCAGTCGAGGCATTCTGGCAGAATTCCATCAGTAAGATTTTGTCATTCCGCATAAATGAATTTCTTTCAATTCCTACCGGAATGTTCTTGTTTTTCGCATTCCTCTGCCTGCTGATGTCAATCTTTATGAAAACACGTACCGGCACAGCAATGACAATTGTCGGATCCAATCCTGACTATGCCAGAGCGAGCGGCGTTAACATTGACAGAATGCGTACACTCTCGGTCATTCTTTCAACCTGGCTTGGCGCCATTGGAATTATTATGTATGAACAGAGCTTCGGGTTTGTACAGCTTTATATGGGTCCCTTCTATATGGCATTCCCTGCGGTTGCGGCTATTTTGATCGGCGGGGCTTCGGTAAAAAAGGCAAATATCGTCAATGTTGTTGTGGGAACTATTCTGTTCCAGGGCATTCTGACGATGACGCCTTCGGTTATTAACAGCATGATCCAGACCGATATGTCCGAGGTCATTCGTATCATTGTTTCCAACGGAATGATTTTGTACGCACTGACTCGTGTGACGAAGGTGAGATCCTGATGAATAATAATTCTAATAAACTTAAGATGTTCCTGATCAGGAATGCCGTTCCTATCGTCTTCCTGATTGTAAGTGCCATTGCCATTCCTATTTCGCGTTTCTCCCTGGGATATCTGGTACAGGAAATGCTGATCCGTCTTTCCAGAAACTCTTTCCTTGTGCTTTCTCTTCTTGTACCTATTATGGCCGGCATGGGGCTGAACTTCGGCATGGTGCTTGGCGCAATGGCAGGACAGATCGGTCTGATCTTTGTCAGCGATTGGAATATTGTCGGTCTGCACGGAATGGTGCTGGCAGCAATTATTGCAACGCCGCTTGCAATTCTTTTCGGCTGGATCTGCGGAGTCGTTCTGAATAAAGCCCGCGGACGTGAAATGGTAACTTCATACATCCTCGGATTCTTTATGAACGGAGTATATCAGCTTGTTGTGCTTTATGGATTCGGCAGTGTGGTTCACGTGACCAATCCCAAGCTTGTGCTCTCCAGAGGATACGGCATCAGAAACACTATCAACCTTGACAATGTCCGCCGCTGCCTTGACGATCTCATTCCCTGCAATATATTCGGCATTGACTTGCCTGTTGCAACATTTCTTGTCATTGCTGTCTTCTGTCTCTTTATTGTCTGGTTCCGCAAGACAAAACTCGGACAGGACATGCGTGCCACAGGACAGGACATGGCTGTGGCCGACGCCGCCGGAATTCCTGTTCTGCGCACCCGCGTCATTGCCATTGTGATTTCAACCGTGCTGGCGTGCTACGGTCAGATTATTTTCCTTCAGAATGTAGGAACAATGAACACTTACAACAGCCACGAGCAGGCAGGTGTCTTTGCAATTGCTTCACTGCTGGTCGGCGGTGCAAGCGTTACAAGGGCGTCAATTCTGAATGTGTTTGTAGGTGTCATCCTGTTCCACCTGATGTTTGTTGTTTCCCCGATGGCCGGTAAATACCTGACTGGTGACGCGCAGATCGGTGAATTCTTCCGCGTGTTCGTATCTTACGGCATTATTTCTCTGGCGCTGGTGCTCCATGCATGGAGACGTCACGTTGACCGTGAGTTGGCACGTGCGCAGTTCCGCGGTGACGCAGCGGAGGAGGGAACTCAAAAGTGAACGTCAGAAGAATTATAGTTAACGCGGCAATAATACTTGTTTTAGCAGGTATTGCCTATTTTTGCTATGATCACGGCAAGGCATATGACTTCATTGTTGACAATACAGCTTATAAAGCTGAAGGTCAGGAACTGGGTGCACTTGAAGCTGTACAGCTGCGGGTTGATAAAGGCGAAGGGAAGATATTTTATGCCGATGACCGTGACCAGACTGTTGCGATCGGCAGCGGCAAACATACAGCAAGAATTGACATGCTTGATTTAGACGACAAACCAATTGAAGGGCAGTCTAAAGTGTACACTTTTACTATAAAGTCGCTTGGAGAAGTTCCGATACTGAACCTTCCTTTTGCCTACAAGAACGGCACGCCTGTCAAATAGTGACAGTCTCTCTTTTCGGTCAGGAGGTAATCGTTTTTTTCATTGAAAAACACGATTATCTCTTGACAAACCATGATTTTTGAAGTAAGTTAATCAGGCTGCTGGAAAAGAAATACCGTCCAATTTCTTTTGTGCGAAGGAGTAACATTATCAATGTCCAAGAATGTCAACAGAAAACTGACTCCCAAGGGGAAGATTGTCCGCCGACTTGGCGCGAACGTCTTTGGAAATGCCAAGTATGACAAACTGCTTGGCAAAAAGTCAACACCTCCCGGAGGAGCGCCTCGCCGCCGTGCAAAACAGTCCATTTATGGACTTCAGCTTCAGGAGAAGCAGAAGATTCGTCTTGCTTACGGCGTCAGTGAGAAGCAGCTTCGTGCTGTTTATGTGACCGCCAAGAAAATGGATGGCGTTACGGGCAGCAATATGCTGATTCTTCTTGAAAGTCGCCTTGACAATGTGGTCTACCGGATGGGTTTTTGCGTAACCCGTCCTCAGGCTCGTCAGTTAGTGCGTCATGGTCATTTCCGCGTGAACGGCAAGAAGGTTGACATGCCCGGCGTGTTCCTTAAACCAGGCGACGTGGTCACAGTCCGTGAATCGAGCGCTGAAATGAAAGTTATCAAGGAAAACCTTGAAGCAGCGGCTTCCGTTTCCAAGCCTGCGTGGCTTACCCTTGAAAATGCAAAGGGAACAGTGGTTCGTCTTCCTGAACGTGCGGATATCCCGAACGTGGCAGATGAACAGGTCGTCGTCGAATTCTACTCAAAATAAACATTTTGTTTTTTCAGCCCGTCGCAAGACGGGCTTTTTTCTTATTTACTCTCAATTGTGTTTGTCAGTTTCATCATATATGGGATGTTTTAAAATAAAACTCGACGTTCACGGACAATTCAGCTAAAATAACGGTATTATATGAATTCACGCTTTTTAGGAGGAGAGCTTGAAATGACACATAAAGTTGTGTTTTTACGCCATGGTGAAAGTCTGTGGAACAGGGAAAACCGTTTTACGGGCTGGACAGATGTGCCGCTGTCAGATAAAGGGACTGATGAAGCACGTTCAGCGGGAAAGCTGTTGAACGCCGAAGGTTTTAAATTTGACATGGCCTACACCTCATGTCTGAAGCGTGCGATCAAGACTCTCTGGATTGTGCTTGAGGAAATGGACCAGATGTGGATTCCTGTTATTAAAGACTGGAGACTTAACGAACGTCACTACGGGGCTTTGCAGGGTTACAATAAGGCTGAGATGGCCGAACGTGTCGGCGAGGCACAGGTTAAACTCTGGCGCCGCAGCTACGATGTGCCGCCCCCCGCATTAACACGTGAGGATCCCCGTTATCCCGGAAAAGACCCCCGCTATGCAGGTTTGACTGATTCTGAAGTTCCTTTAACTGAATGTCTGAAAGATACAGTGAAGCGTGTACTGCCCTATTGGCAGCAGGTTATTTGTCCACAGATAAAAGAAGGAAAAACTGTACTTGTGACCGCTCACGGCAACAGTCTCAGAGCCTTGGTTAAATGCCTGGATGGCATTGCCGACAACGACATAGTCGGGCTTAATATTCCTACAGGCGTCCCTTTGGTATATGAACTTGATGAAAATCTGAGCCCGATTTCGCACCGTTATCTCGGCGATCCTGAAGCGGTCAGGGCCGCAGCAGAAGCCGTAGCAAATCAGGGGAAGAAAAAGAAATAAATTATATCCTAAATTAAACCTGAGTACTTTTCTGATGAAAAGAAGTTCCAGGTGCATTTTAATACTTGGCAGTTAAATATTCTGGAAAGCTGATTTAAATGCAAAATTTCTACTGGTATCTTATCTGTACCCTCAAAAGCATTTTTTCGTGCCTGCCGCATAAAGCGGCTGTCAGACTGGGTGCATTTTTAGGGCAGGTCATGTGGCTTGTTTCAAAAAAACGCGTAGATAAAGCTGAGCGCCGCTGTGTACGCGCTTTAAACATCGGCGTCACACTTGCACGTTCTATAGTGCGTGAATCTTACCGCAATATTGGCAGAGCAGTTGCAGAAACGCTGCGCCTGCCCAAGATCGCTGACCACGTAGAGCAGTATGTTACTGTTACGGGAATGGAAAACGTAGAAGCTGCGTTAAAAAAAGGCAAAGGTGTAATACTGCTCCTGGGGCATCTTGATAATTGGGAAATCGCTAATATCTATGTCTCCCGTTATCTTCCTATGAATGTAATCGCCGCCAACCAGCGTGATCCCAGAATCACTGACCTTCTCATGAAAATCCGAGCGCTTGCAGGTGCTCACAATATACAGAAAGGGCAGGGATTAAAGGGCGCCATCCGCTGTCTGCGCAATGGAGAAGTCCTTTGTATTCTCCATGATCAGGACGCTAAGGAAAAAGGCTGTGTTGTTCCTTTCCTCGATCAGCCGGCAAGTACGCCAGTCGGCATCACGAAGCTGGCGGCACGCTTTGGCGCAGCGGTTATACCTGCGCACATCCTGCGCTGCAGAGATGAATTTACACACAAAATCATTTTCGAGCCTGAACTTCACACTCCTGACGGAACAACATTCGGGGAAAATGAAGAATTGTCACTGAAATTATGCAATGACCGCATCAGTGCATGGATTCGGGAACATCCGGAGCAATGGCTGATCTGGATGTATCCCCGGTGGGCTAGTACAATTCCTGGTGATAAATAAAATGTATTTAGGCATTGACCCTGGGGTTCAGAAGTTTGGCTGGGCCCTTACAGAAGAAAACGGTTCATTTTGCGCATCAGGCATTGTACCTTCTGATGCGCTGAGTTTGTTTGCGCAGAATGCGGCACAGTCACCCTGTGAGCTGCAGCAAAGCCTTATAGAGGGTACCATACCTTCGGGAATACGTATACGAAGGGTATTCTGCGGCAACGGCACAGGACATGCACGCTTTCTGCAGGCTTTTGTATTCTGGAATTTTGACATACAGCTGGTCGAGGAAAAAAATACAACACTGGAAGCGCGCAAACTTTACTGGGTTATACATCCACCCAAAGGCTGGCGCAGATTACTGCCCTTATCGCTGCAGGTGCCGCCGCGCTGCATTGATGATCTGGCAGCATGCTGCATTTTAAGGCGGGCTCTGCAGTCAGAAACACAGTAATAAAGTTTTTCCATGTATGCAAAGGAGAGTAGAAGTTGAAAAGCACCAGTAGATTTTTGGAAATGTTACAGGAAGAAGTTGCGTTATGGTTTGCTGTTGCTAAATGGACACTGCTCGCTGTGCTTTCCGGCATTATGGTAGGTGCCGGTGTTACTGTTTTTGTTAAACTTCTTGAGTACTCTCTGGGAGTCACTTCAGAACTTTCCGGCTTCTGGGTTTACGCTGTTCTGCCACTAGGCCTTATTGCCAGCACTCTTTCGGTTCATTATCTTGCGCCGGATGCCAGTGGGCATGGTACGGAGAAGGTGGTTGAAGCCGTTCATGAACGTGCGGGACAGATTGACCTGAAAGTGGTGCCTGTAAAAATGCTCTCTACAATCCTGACCGTTGCTGCGGGAGGCTCGGCAGGCAAAGAAGGCCCTGCAACTCAAATTGCAGCAGGCTTGACATCCACATTTGCCCGTTGGATGAAATTCAACGATTACGATAAGAAGAAACTTGTTGTATGCGGTGTATCTGCCGGCTTCGCAGCTGTTTTCGGCACACCTGTTGCTGGTGCAGTCTTTGCCCTCGAAGTGCTTTATATTGGAAAAATTTTTTATGATGTGCTTTTCCCTTCATTCGTCAGCGGAGTTGTTGCATGGCGTACAGCACTCTGGCTGGGGCTGCGTTACTCAGCGTTTCCGATAGAGAAGAACCTGCCTGCCTATACAATGAGTAATTTTGGGTGGGCTCTGCTGGCAGGAGTCTTTTTCGGACTTGTTGCGCTTTGTTTTGTTGAACTGCTGAATTTCGGAGAACGTTTTTTTCATGATTTAAAGTGTTCAATCATCATAAAGGCTCTTCTCGGTGCCGCACTGATAATGCTTATAGTCTGGCTTGTCGGCCCTGAATATCTCGGCCTTGGCGATCGCCAGACAGGGGAGATCTTAAACGGACAATCCGTACCATATTTTGCATGGCTGTGGAAGACATTAATTACTGTAATCACACTGGCATGCGGCGGCAGCGGCGGCGTGGTTACACCCATCTTTTATGTAGGCGCTGCCGCAGGAAGCGCATTTGCTAATGTTTTCGGATTAAATCCAATAACATACGCTTCCTGGGGTATGGTCGGCGTTCTTGCAGGCTGTGCCAATGCCCCTCTGTCATCAACAATCATGGCTGTAGAGCTTTTCGGCGGCGCAGCGGCACCGTTTGCTGCCGTGTTCAGCGTGACAGCCTTTATAATTGTCGGGCACAGAAGTGTCTACCCAAGTCAGCTTCTTGAGCGTGCAAAATCATCTCTCCTCACGTTTCCACAGCCCGGGCACCGCATTGATAAAATGGAAACCATTGTTGAACTGGACCGTTCGCCATTACTGCATCGTCTTCGCCGTCACCACGACAGCAGACATCAGTAATAGTTTTACTGCATTTTAAAACGGCACCGCAGTTTCTAATTACAACTGCGGTGCCGTTGTTTATCGCACATTACAAAACAGGTTTCAACATTGCCAGTCAGTGCAGGTATATCTTATGGCTGACAGTAAAGACAAATTTTAATGTCACGTGGGATTTGGCCTTACAAGCAACAGCCAATTACAGCCGTTCACTTATGCAAAGAGAGGAACGCGGCCGCCCAGTCCGAGATCTACATACCCCTGGTCAGTTAGCTTCAAAGATGGAATGACCGACAGAGACAAGAAGCTGATATGCATAAAAGGATTCACGAGGGTGGTTCCCAGAGATTCTGCTGCCGCCCGCTGTACCTGAGCGTATTCAGCCACAACTTTTTCCGCCGGCTGATCACTCATAAGCCCCGCTATCGGAAGAGGCATATGGTAAATAACTTTATCCCCAAGTGTAACAACAAGACCGCCATTTTCTCTGAGCGCGTAATAGGCCGTTAGCATTGACTGATCATCCATGCCGATTATATTGAAATTATGAGCGTCGTGTGCCACAGATGAACCAATTGCGCCGCATTTAAGCCCAAGCCCTTTAACAAAACCGAGTCCCACGCGTTTTTCCGACGTATTGCGATTAATGACTGCCATCTTTGCGATGTCGCCGTCTGACGATGAAATCAGTTCTCCGTCAGATGTCTTTACGGTGCAGACAAGGTTTTCAGTGATAACATCATTGGGAAGAATGCCGATAACGTGAACAGGTCTGCTGCCATCAGCCTTAATTCTGAGATCATCGGCTGAAATTTCAGCGTTGTTGAAAGAAACTCCCGGCCAGCCGCCTGTTCGTTTAAACCCACTTTCAGGCACATTTACAATACTGCCGTTTTTCCATACACTTAGCACGTTGAAATCATGAAGATTGTCAACCATGACCAAATCAGCACGATATCGCGGGGCCACAGCTCCACGGTCATACAGACGGTTGAATTCTGCTGGATTCAGAGTGACCATTCGTATTGCTGCAATGGGCGAAATGCCATTGCGTACAGCCTGGCGCAGAAGCCTGTCTATATGCCCTTCTTCATGAATGACAGAAGCAGTCAGATCATCGCTGACCAGTATGCACCGGCTGCATCTCCGCTCATCTTCAGCAATAAGGCGCGCCAATGCGGGAAGATTATGTTCTGCCGCGCCATAACGAAGCATTATCCACGAACCACGGCGTAGTTTATCAAGTGCCTCTTCATAAGTACTGCACTCATGATCTGAATTACAGCCTGAAAGCAGATAAGCGTTCAAATCCCTGCCAGTCAGCAGGGGAGCATGACCGTTGCAGGGCTGTCCGGCTGCCGCGCTAATTTTGCGCCATGTTTCTTCATCACCGGATATAACACCGGGATAGTTCATCATCTCCCCAAGCGCGTAACAGGTTTTATCATTGAATACTTTTAAGATGGCTTCAGCGTCAAGGACTTCATGGCAGGTCTCAAAAGGTGAAGCTGGAACACATGAAGGAGCGTTAAGGAATATATCCAGCGGCAGTTTGCTGCTGGCATCATGCATATATTTCAATCCCGCAAGCGAAGAAGTATTGGCAATTTCATGCGGATCAGCAAACACTGTAGTAGTGCCGTGAGGCAGAACAAGCTCTGCGAACCCTTCAGGAGTCAGCATTGTGCTTTCAATGTGGCAGTGACCTTCAATAAAACCCGGCAGAATGTATCTGCCGGCTGCGTTATATTCTTCCTTTCCGCAATAGCCTCTACCGACACCGACAACAATCCCGCTGCTTATTGCAATGTCAGCTTCTTCGATTTCAAATGAAAATACATTTGGCACCAGTGCATTTTTAATGAGCAGGTCAGCTGGGGCAGCGCCGCGGGCCTGATCAGTCAGTTTCTTATAGTCCATGTTCTTTCACCTTTTATATATGGGATTAAATGGCTTTTACAATATAGCATAAAAAGCCATAGCAGAACACATACAGCACAATACATAAGACTGTGAATATAAATTATTAAAAGAGACAATGTTAAAAGTCTTATAATGTTTTTATATGCGGGCAATATTAAAAGGGATGCTTCTTCTGAGAGAAACATCCCTGTTTTATTTACACCCTATTTGATTTCAGAAACGTATTCTGCGAAACGTCCAATTCCTTCACGTATATCCGCTTCAGAATTTGCATAAGCAATGCGCATCGTTCCCGGCGCATAAAAGGCGCTGCCTGGCGTGGCTGCAAGATATTTTGTCTGAAGCAGGTCAGAGCAGAATACTGTGTCATCACTAAGAAGAACATTATTATGTTTTTTGCCCATGAAATTTTTGAGGTTGATCAGAACATAAAATGCTCCGTCGGGCTTGGTATAAGTAATTCCAGGGATCTTATCGAGAAGACTGAACACAAGGTCTCTGCGTTTGCTGAAAGCTTGTCTCATGGTTTCTACATCTGTATCATCAGAATTTCTTAAACCGCCGAGTGCCGCATACTGAGCAATAGAGCATGCGTTTGAAGTCAGATGTCCCTGAATGCTGCCCATAGCTTTTATGTATTTCGAAGGGCCGACAGCATAGCCGACTCTCCATCCGGTCATTGCAAATGCCTTGCTCATTCCGTTGATGGAAATAGTTCTGTCTTTCACTGCGGGGCAAAGTGCAACGATCTCGTGGAATTTCGCATTGCCGTACACAAGACGTTCGTAAATTTCGTCGTTGACGATAATCAGGTCATGGTCAAGTGCAAGCTGAGCAATGCCCTTTAGAAGTTCTTCGCCGTAGACTGCACCTGTAGGATTGTTAGGAGTATTCAGAAGGATGCATTTAGTTTTAGGTGTAACAGCAGCTTTCAGCCGCTCAAGCGTTGGTACATTGCCAGTGTCGCTGCATTCAACAAGGACTTCCTTGCCGCCGCACAGATGAATCTGCTCAACATAGCTGACCCATGCCGGTTTGGGAAGGATCACTTCATCACCGGGGTCGAGAATTGCAGCCATTGCGCAGTACAAAGCCGGTTTTGCGCCTGCGCCGACCAGTACTTCATTAGCTGTATATTCAACGTTGAAATGCTTCTTGTAATACGCGGCAATGGCTTCCCGCAGCTCTGCTATTCCGTTGCTTGCGGTATAGTGAGTATAGCCCTTGTTGATTGCATCATGGCCTGCATCAAGCACTGGCTTCGGAGAAGTGAAATCCGGCTCACCCTGGCTGAATACAATAACTGGTTTGCCCTGCCGTTTCATTTCCTTTGCAAGTGCGCTGACGGCCAGCGTCGCTGAAGGATGCAGGTTTAAAGCTCGCTGAGACAGAGAGAGAGACATTGAAATACACCCCTTCTGAATTTGATAGGAACTAAAAGTTTTACTACGAACCAATATAACAGGATGCGTTATAAAAATCCAGTGAACAATATCATGTTTAATAGTGGCTATGTTATGTTGCGAAACGGCACTTTACGTGCTATGATAAGTTTGTAACAGAAAATACGCAGAGTGGAAGGAGGAAGCATGATGGATATTCGTTTTTTTACCAAAAACACTGAGGTACCCGACGACCTGAAGGAGTACATGGAGAAAAAACTATCGAAGATGGAAAAGTTTTTCTCACGTATCAATGGAAGTCAGATCGTAATTAAAATGGTGCGCAATTTATATACAACCGAAGTCACATCAGATGTAAATGGCGTCATTATGAGGGGTGAGGAGAGTGATCCCGATCTCCGCAAATCTTTTGATCTTGCCCTCAAGAACCTGGAACGCCGCATTCGCAGACATAAAAAATATCTGGTTGACAGGGCACACCTTAAAACTCATGAGGTCTCTTTTGATCTTGAACCTGAAGAGCAGAACGTCTCCGATGATAAGATCGTAAAAGAAAAGCACTTTGACCTGTCTCCAATGTCGCCTGAAGAAGCTGTAATGCAGATGGATCTTCTGGAGCATTCGTTCTATATGTTCCTTAACGGCGAATCCGGTAAAATCAACGTTGTTTATAAACGCAACGCCGGCGGCTACGGCATCCTTATTCCTAATTAAACCGACTGAGTGCGTAACTCGCAATAGCAGAAAGGAGACCGAAAGGTCTCCTTTCTTGTTTGTACTTTTAATTTGCGCTGCTGACCTCACCTGATAGATCAGCTGTAAAACTTCAAACAGCAGACATAAAAATTACCTGTGAGTGTCATTTTATTATTGACGAAATTCATGAAGACATATAAAATAGCTCTGTTAAACCGCATGGCACGGGTTTAAATCTCACAAGAGTACCCAGGCCAGCGAGAGGAGGAAAATTTATATGTATGCAATTATTGAAACTGGCGGAAAACAGTACAGAGTCGCCCCGGGCGAAAAGGTAACAGTAGAAAAGCTCGGCCTTGAAGCAGGATCTGACGTCACTTTTGACAAAGTCCTTCTGATCGGTGCCGACGAAAAAATCACTGTGGGATCTCCTTATGTCGAGGGAGCAACTGTCACTGCAAAGGTGGAAAACAACGGCAAAGCAAAGAAAGTCATCGTGTTCAAGTATAAGAACAAGACGAATCAGCGCCGTTTCCGCGGCCATCGTCAGCCCTTCAGCGTAGTGACGATAAACAGCATTAACGCTTAGTGACTACTATTGAGGCTTATCGCCAAAAGGGAATTCCCTGCGGCATAAAGGTTCGGGGACATACAGGCTATGCGACGTCCGGCACCGATATAGTGTGCGCAGCAATAAGCGTTCTTGTACAGACATTGGAAATCGGTCTGGGCGATGTGGCAGGTCTCCAAGTTAAAAGCGTCGTGGATGCTGCTTCTGCGTTTATTGAACTTCACTGGGGAATTGAAAATTCGGAAAGAGTAAGCATACTCACAGAGGCAATTTTCAAAGCTCTTGAAGAAATATCACGTTCTTATAGCAACAACGTTAAATTTGTGGAGGTGTCTTTGTAATGCTGTTTGATAGATTTGATCTGCAGTTTTTTGCACATAAAAAAGGCCAGGGCAACAGCACAAACGGCCGTGATTCCAATGCGCAGTACCGTGGCCTTAAAAAGACGGAAGGCTGCCAGGTGAAGGCAGGCAACATTCTTGTACGTCAGTGCGGCACGAAGTATCATCCCGGTGCTAATGTAGGTCTTGGCAAGGATTATACTCTCTTTGCTCTGAAAGACGGAGTTGTCAAGTTCACTACAAAGGGTACTCGTAAACTCGTCGTGGTCGAGTAAAAAGATAAGCCCTTTGCCGCTCTGCGGCATGCCGATTTCTCGTGGACCCTTGTACAAGCAGGGGTCCCTTTTTTATAACTGTAAGGCACAGAATGAAGCAATGAGGCAGGTGTTTACCCTGAAATTTGTAGATCTTGCAAGAATTCATGTAAAGGCTGGAAATGGTGGAGACGGCTGCGTCAGTTTCCGCCGTGAAAAGTTCATTCCCAAGGGCGGGCCTGATGGCGGCAACGGCGGCAACGGCGGCAGCGTTATTGTCGAGGCAGCCCAGAATCTTCTGACGCTGGCCGACTACCAGTACAATCGCCGCTTTAACGCCGAACGCGGCGTTTCAGGAAGCGGATCGCTGTGCTATGGTGCAAATGGCAAGGATCTTATCATTTATGTTCCGTGCGGCACTGTTGTGTACGATGCAGACAAGAACGTTCCCATAGCTGATCTTGTTGAACCAGGGGACCGCTGTATCGCTGCACGCGGCGGACGCGGAGGCAAGGGAAATGCTCACTTTGTCAGTTCAACACGCCGTGCTCCTCGTTTTTCAGAAAAAGGCGAAGCCGGTGAAGAACGCGATATAAAATTTGAACTGAAAATGATTGCTGATGTTGCTCTGGTCGGTCTTCCCAATGCAGGCAAAAGCAGCCTTCTGAAGGCTATTTCTAATGCCAACCCCAAAATTGCAGGGTATCCTTTTACGACTCTCACTCCGAATCTCGGCGTGCTGGCTGTAGATGACCAGAAAATCATTATAGCTGACGTTCCCGGTCTGATCGAAGGTGCCCACGAAAACAAAGGACTCGGCCTTTATTTCCTGCGGCATATTGAGCGTACAAGAGTAAATGTCCATGTGCTTGATCTGTCAGATGGAAATTACGATGCCATTATCAATCAATGGAAGACGGTTCTGGATGAATTCAGATATTATGATGCAGCACTTGCTGAACGTCCAAGCATAATTGCGCTTAATAAAATTGACACAATTCAGAACCAGAACCTTATTCAGCACCTCAAAGAGTTTTTTGGACAAAAAGGGCTTCAAGTTATCGTTACAAGCGCTCTTTGCGGTGACGGCATCAATGATCTTATCAGCGCAATTGTAAAGATTGTAAGGGCTAACCCGCGGCCCAAGGGATCGTATCGTCTGTACGACATTCCTGTTGACATCGAGTCGCTCAGCGCCGGCAAACCACGCATTGTGAAAGAGGATGAAGGAATATACCGCGTAATTCATCCGCGGATCGAAAAAGCTGTGGCGCGCTATGACTTCAGCCAGGAGGAAGCTCCGCTGCGTCTGCAGCGTCTTATGCGGCAGTTTAAAGTAGAAGAACTGCTGGAAAATGCGGGTGCAGTGAAAGGTGACACTGTAAATATCGGCAACGTTTCATTTACCTTCGAACCAGAACAGGCATATTGAAAATGGATGACAAAAGCAGCAAGGACTGTCGCCGCATCGGCATCATGGGCGGAACTTTTGATCCAATACACTTTGGACACCTTTTAGCCGCACAGGAAGCTCTGGTGCGCTTATCACTTGAACAGGTCATCTTCGTACCGACAGGTAATTCCTACCAGAAAACGTACCGCCATGTAACCCCGGCTGAAGAACGTTATATGATGACTTTTCTGGCAACGCTTGATAATTCTAATTTTTCGGTATCACGCGTCGAAATTGACCGTGAAGAACCTAGTCATACCATAGACACCCTGCGCGAGATGCGCTACTGGTATACAGGTCAAAATGTTGAATTTTACTTTATAACCGGCATAGATGCACTGATGACCATGCATACTTGGGCGGAGTACGAAAAAATACCTGACTTATGTACTATCGTGGCCGCAAACAGGCCGGGGTACGATTATGAACATTATAATCTGGAGAACCTGTCTGAAAAAGTAAGATCCCGTGTGCTGCGGCTGGAAATTCCGCTGCTTTCTATTTCCAGTACAGAAATTCGTCATCGTGTTGCCGCTGGTGAAAATTTAAGATATTTACTTCCTCACTCTGTGGAGCAGTATATTTATAAACGAGGGCTTTACAGAAAAGAAGAGAAACAGAAGGGTGTGTTTTAGCTCAAAATGAGGCGCGGCAGTGTAGTTATCACGGTATTAATTGCTGTTGCAGCATTCGCAGTTGGTATAGCGCTGAGGCTTTACACGCTTGTAAACGCTAATCCCGATGAAATTAAAAAGACGATTAATTATGATGAACAGCATGGCACGCTGAATGTCCTTGTTCTCGGACTTGATGATGTCGAAGCGGTGCATCGCGCTGATACCATTATTCTTGTGCGCATTGATATCGATAAAAAAACTGCTTCGGTTATGTCGATTCCGCGTGACACAAGAGTTTCGATAAAGGGACACAAACAGCCTCAAAAACTGAATCATGCTTATGCATACGGCGGGATTGAACTGCTCAGTGATACGGTTGTCAATCTTACTGGCATCCCTGTCAACTACTATTTTATAATAAACTACGCGGCCTTCCCAAAAATTATTGATGCAATAGGCGGGGTTGACATCACCATTCCCAAACGGATGAAATACATTGATAAAGCTCAAAATCTGAATATTGATTTCCAGCCCGGAAAACAGCATCTCAATGGGCAGAAGAGTCTTGAATATGTCCGTTTCCGCATGGATGCAATGGGTGATATGGGACGCATGAAAAGGCAGCAGGAATTTGCTAAAATTTTTATAGATAAACTTTCTTCGCCCGCCATACTGCCGAGAATTCCTGAATTGGTTCAGTTTGTGCTCTCCGAAATCAAGACTGACATGTCTTTAAAAACAGCATTGCAGCTGGCAGGACAGCTTAAAGACATGCAGCCTTCACATGCAAGATTTTTTACTATGCCCGGAGATCCTGCGTATATCGGCGGCGTCAGTTATTTTGTCCCTGACCTGCAGAAAGCCTCAAGTCTGATGGATCCTAATTACACAGACAAAGCAGATGCAAAGTCAGCAGATAACAAACTGGCAGATAATGATACTTCGGCAGGAAAAAAGAATGATCTCTCAACTGGGTCTCCCGTCGAACTCAATGAAAATACTGCCGCCATAGTTTCCAGTTTTAAAAAGCCCATCGCCATACTGAACGGCACTGGCCGCCCCGGTCTTGCAAAAACATTTACCGAGGCATTTGAAAAGGCAGGCATCGAGGTGGCTTTTACTGGCAACGCCAAGCACTCGGATTTTCGTTACTGCCTAGTGCATTATTCTGACCCTGAAAATCTTCAACTGGCACAGGCCCTTGCAAAACTATGCGGCATTTCTCAGGGGCTGGTGAAAAAAGCAGATATTTCTTATCCTGCGGCCCTCATACTCGGCAAGAACAACAGCAAAAATGTCATGGAACGAATTCAATCCCTTTTAAGAAATGAGCATAATATTTAAGGAGCTGCGTTAATGAAAGAAAAAACTCTTGAACTGCAAAATGCAATTGTTGAAGCCCTGATGGACAAAAGGGCGTTAGATGTCGTTTCTCTCGAAGTAACTGAAGTTACACCTCTGGCCGACAGCTTTATTATTACGTCAGGAAATTCTGACGTCCACATGAATGCTTTAGTTAACGCCGTTACAGATTGTCTTGATAAATTTCATGAACCCTACAAGCTCGAGGGAGAAGCAAGTACGCAATGGACGCTAATCGATGCAGGCGACATTGTTGTACATGTTTTCAGCGTCAAAGCACGCGAGTTCTACAAACTGGAACGCATCTGGGGAGACGTGAAAATCAAGCACTACGAGAGCCGTGATTGACATAAACTGCCGCAGGTCCTCCGAAAGGATGCAGCGGCAGTTTCTGCTTCTGCATCAGGAAAAGGAGTGGTAAATAATGGAAAAACCCTTTCGTGTTGCAGTAACCGGCAGCCGTGGCAAAAGCGGAGTCGTGCGCCTGATTCATGCCGCATTCTGTGCCTGTGGATTAAAGACCTATAGCCGTATCACGGGAGTTGTTCCCCGCGAGCTTCGAAAAGATGGAGAACGGCCCATTATGCGCCTGAGCGGTGCAAATGTTTCTGAAATGAAATGGTGGCTCAGCACACTGCCTCACGATACAGATGGTGTTGTGCTGGAAAACAGCGCCGTAACACCTGACCTTCAGGGCCTCTGCGCGCTGTGGCTCAAACCGCAGGTAATTGTCCTGACGAACATTCGTCCTGATCATGAAGCATACTGGGGCAGGGGAGAAGAAAATGTCCTTCGGGCACTTTCCCATGCTCTTCCGCATGGAAGCAGCATAGTTCTGCCGGAAAAGCTTGCTGCCAATCCTGCAATGCAGCTTCTTGCTGAAAAAATGCAACTGAAGCTTCTGCCTGCACGTGAAATCAATGGCCTGCCGCCGCATTTGAGCGCAAACACCGGGCTGGCACTCGAAGTATGCCGCTTTTTCGGACTTGACGAATCAAAATGCATGAGTGCAATGAAAGAGCTGCCTGCTGACTTTGCCGACTTTACCATTCTTAACATCGGAAACGGCAGGCTTGCATTTGCTTTTTCTGCCAACGATGTGACGACAACAGAAGGACTTTTCCAGTCAACAGGCTGGTCCCGTAAGGAAACTTGTGTCCTTTTCAATCATCGGGCTGACAGAGTTGACCGTTTTCGCAGTTTTGAGGGCTGGATGTCAGGATATCCCTGGCATGATGTTCTTATTATCGGAGATGCACCTCCGCGTACAAAAATAAAATGCACTTACTTTCCCTGTAATAATATAGACCAGCTGGCAGAAAAGCTCAGCTCCGGATATTGGTTCGGATGCGGGAATACCGTTTACGGGCTGACACTTCCGCTGAAACTGGCCTGCGAGGAAGGGAGAATACAAAAGTGAACGATCTTGGCACAATCACTATTGGCATAGGAATCATCATCTCAATGATTTACGACTGGCGTACAGGCTTTGGCAGCGGCGGACTCGTATCAGCCGGCACTCTGGCTTTGACGCTTTACAGTCCTCAGAGAGTATTTATCTGCGCAGCAGCATCTCTGCTGATCTGGCCAGTGCTTGATTTCTGTGTGAAACACTGGGGAATACACGGCCGCACGCGCATAGGCCTGGCAATGGTGATGTCTCTTCTTCTTCGCGTGATCCTTGGCAGCTTTATACAGCCAGTTCCGTGGGTCGGCTGGGTAATTCCAGGACTTATCGCTGCGGATATTCAGCGGCAGGGAATTTTTTCCACATTCTGCGGGCTCTGTAGTGTTACAGTATTAACAGCGTTTATTTCCCAATGGCTGTTTCAACTTGAAAGTGTGCTCTAAATGAAATTGAACGAACTTGAGGATTATCGGCTCCGTCAGAAAAAGCTGATTTTAAAAAGCCGCCTTATCATTGGCTTTCTCGCTGCTGCAATGGCAGCGCTCTGGTATTGGTGCGGAAGCGGAGTTTCCCTTCAGGAACAGCAGATGATGAACTCTGTGCGCAGGGCTCAGGAATATCTCTACGGGCTTCGAACCAAAAGCGGGAGTGAATTTGACCCCGCGAACGACCCCTACCGCACAGGATTCATCGGACTCGAATGGAGCCCGTTGAGTACAACACTCGGTGCGCTGCCTGCAAAAAGAACTGTTTGTGATCCGAGATGGTCTGTGGTTGTAAGGCGCTGGATGGAATCACTGAAATTACAGTCCGGCGACTGTGTGGCTGTTTATTCGTCATCTTCATTTCCAGGGATGGCTTTCAATGTTCTCAGGGCCTTGGAATCGCTCCGGCTTGAACCTCTGCTTATCGTCTCTCTCGGAGCGTCTACATGGGGGGCCAACGACCCGCTTTTTCCCTGGCCTTTGATTGAAAAAGCGTTGAGATCTGCCGGATATCTGCGGACAAAAGCAATGTTTTATACTTTAGGCGGCGGACGTGAAATTGGCGGCGGCATGCCGGATGAGGCGACCTCCGTTCTTGTAAAGGCTGCTGAAGTAAACGATGTGCCAATTGTGAAAAAAGCTTCACTTGACGAAATGGTTCAGTGGAAGATGGACCTGCTCGAGCAGCACCATGCAAAGGCACTTATCAGCATTGGCGGTTCAGAAGCAAATATGGGGCCTGGAAATGATATTCTGAGACTCCGCCCAGGACTTCATTTAAGCGGTGAGGCGGGCAGCGGCGTTATCGGAAGAGCTTTAAGAGCAGGGTATCCTGTCGTGCATCTGCTGAACATCAAAGGACTCTGCGCCGAAACAGGCGTGCCATATGACGCGCCTCCCAGTACGGTATTTCATGGTGGACGCGCAAAATGGGGACTGCTGGCAGGTGTCATACTTTTTACTGTGGCTCTTGCTGTTTACAAACGCTGGACTTTCTGACCTTTATTAATCTGATTCGTCTAAGGGTAAAACAGAGATGCCGAAGAGAATCTCCGGCATCTCTGTTTTTTTACAATGCATTTATGCATTTATTCTTTTTCTTGTTTTGTTCCTGGATGCGCCGGCTTTACTGAAACTTCGCCTGACTGCAGATATTCGCCGGTTCCGTCCTCATAGACGACATGAAGATGGAATTCATCGTCAATATCAAGGGCCTTACCCAGTTTTCGGGTGCTGCCGCTTATAACATAAACTTCTTTTCCGCTCAAGAAAGAGCGCTTCTTGTATCCCTCAAGAAATGGTTTTTCTGTGAGATTCTGGTAGAAATCCCAAAAACGGCTGATTACCTCTGCAATGAATCGGTCCCTTGTGTCCGGAGTATAATTTTTCTGGTTGAAAACACTTGTAACTATGGGTTCGAGTTCTGCAGGAAAACCTCCCTCCGGCCTCAGCAGGTTAATGCCAATGCCTGCCACAGCGTAATCGAGCCGATTGCTTTCCATGTTGTAAGACGCTTCAGTTAAAATGCCGCAGGCTTTCTTATCATTGAGATACACGTCGTTGACCCATTTGATTTTTGCCGCCTGATTTGTCGCAGTCTCTATGGCTTCAGCTACAGCAACAGCGGCAGCTGTCGTAATATAGAGCGATTCTTCAGGCGTAAAAGAAGGACGCATCAAAATGCTCATATAAACACCTGTGCCTGAAGGGGAGTAAAATGAACGGCTTAATCTGCCTCTTCCTGCTGTTTGCTCTGAAGCAATCAGAACAGTGCCTTCGGGCGCGCCTTTTTCCGCCATTTCCTTGAGAACCGTGTTCGTTGAAGTGATTGTTTTAAAGAACTGCAGTTTCAGATTTTTACAGGAAGCGGGCAGATGCCTTTTGATGCTTCCTGCATTTAAAGCATTGGATTTTTTCGTAAGAACATATCCGCGGTTTGTCACAGCACGAAACTCGTATCCTTCATCTTCCAGCATTTTTATTGATTTCCAGACAGTGTTGCGGCTTACAGAAAGTTTCTGCGCGATTGCTTGCCCGGAGATAAATTTTCCATCTGCTTCTTCAATGAGACGCAGCACTTCATCTTTGATCTTCATGTCTGATGTTCTCATTTTTTTCACCTGCTGTTTTATTAAGTAAGGCAGTACTCTTCGAATACACTCTATTAAAGCAGTCGTTCCAGCAGTTGTCCAGCAAAAAAGAGAGCATCAGCGGCTGCGTTGATGCTCTCATACTCTATTTCAGTCTGTTCAGGCTTTATCAGTTCCCGGTACGGAGGCGTGCAGAGCCAGATGCCCGTTTTCCACGTCAATAGAAAGCACAGTGCCTTCAACAATGGAATTTGCAATCAGATAACGGGCAACCATTGTTTCAACGTTGTGGCTGATGTAGCGCTTCAGAGGGCGAGCTCCGAAAACAGGATCATAGCCATGCTCCGTAATGAAATCAAGAGCATCTTCGCTGACAACAAGCTTAATCTGCCGTTCGGCCAGGCGCTTCTCGAGGTCGTTAAGAAGCAGTTTTACAATCGCGTGGATCTGTTTCTTATCAAGAGGCGAGAAGAGAACAATATCATCAACACGGTTCAGAAATTCGGGACGGAATTTGCTTTTCAGCAGATTCATGACCTTGTCTCTGACCTCAGGCGGAATGACCCCATTGTGCACTCCTTCCAGCAGAAGGTCGGAACCGAGGTTGCTGGTCATGATGATAATTGTATTTTTAAAGTCCACAGTGCGTCCGTGACTGTCAGTCACGCGTCCGTCATCCAGAATCTGCAGCATCACATTAAATACATCAGGATGTGCCTTTTCAATTTCATCAAAAAGGATGACGCTGTAAGGTTTCGTGCGCACGGCTTCGGTCAGCTGGCCGCCTTCATCATAACCCACATATCCGGGAGGTGCTCCGAGCAGACGGGAAACAGAATACTTTTCCATATACTCGGACATATCAATGCGGATCATATTATCTTCGCTGTCAAAGAGCGTTCTTGCAAGTGTTTTGGCAAGTTCAGTCTTGCCAACACCTGTCGGGCCGAGAAAGATAAATGAACCAATAGGACGGCGTGGGTCTTTGATTCCAGCACGAGCCCTCATAATAGCATCAGCCACAAGAGATACTGCTTCATCCTGGCCGATGACGCCCTTATGAAGTTCTTCGTCAAGGTGAAGAAGCTTTTCCCGTTCACCTTCCATCAGTTTGGTGACAGGAATTCCGGTCCAGTCGCTGACGATGCGTGCAATCTCGTTCTCTGTGACCGATTCATGCAGCAGGGAATTATCGCCTGATGCCTCACGCAGCGCAGCCTCTTTTTCTTTCAGATCCTTCTGAAGCTGAGGAAGCACGCCATGCTGCAGTTCTGCTGCCTTATTGAGGTCATACTGGCGCTCAGCGGTTTCAATATCATGTTTGACAGCCTCGATTTTCTGCCGAAGCTGCTGAACTTCACTAAGCCGCTTTTTCTCTGAATTATAACGTGCCGTAAGCTCCTTCTGCTGATCCTTCAGATTGGAAAGTTCTTTCTGAAGCTCAGCAAGACGTGCCGCGCTTGCTTCGTCCTTTTCTTTTTTCAGGGCAGCTTCTTCAATTTCCAGGCGCACCACCTTGCGCGAGACGCTGTCAAGCTCAGAAGGTCTGGAGTTGATCTCAGTACGGATCATGGCGCAGGCTTCATCTATAAGGTCGATTGCCTTATCGGGCAGATAGCGGTCAGTAATATAACGGTCTGACAGAGTAACTGCCGCAACAATGGCACCGTCTGTAATACGCACACCATGATATACCTGGAACCTGTCTTTCAGCCCGCGCAGTATAGAAATTGCATCTTCCTTTGAAGGGGGATTGACCATTACAGGCTGGAAACGGCGCTCCAGAGCCGCATCCTTTTCAATGTTCTTGCGGTATTCATCAATCGTAGTAGCGCCAATGCAGTGAAGTTCACCGCGTGCCAGCATGGGCTTCAGCAGATTGCCGGCGTCCATTGATCCTTCAGTTTTGCCGGCGCCTACAATGGTGTGGATTTCATCAATGAACAGGATAATGCGGCCTTCACTGCGCTTTACTTCGTTAATCACAGCTTTCAGTCGTTCTTCAAATTCGCCGCGGTACTTCGCCCCCGCAATCAGCGATCCCATGTCCAGAGAAAAAATCGTACGGTTTTTCAGATCTTCCGGTACGTCACCCTTCAGAATTCGCTGAGCAAGGCCTTCAACGATGGCTGTTTTGCCAACGCCAGGTTCGCCGATAAGCACCGGGTTGTTTTTTGTTTTACGGCTGAGGATCTGAATCACACGCAGAATTTCGTCATCGCGTCCAATTACTGGATCAAGTTTGCCGCTGCGTGCATATTCTACCAGGTCAATACCATATTTTTTCAGTGCTTCATAAGTTTGTTCAGGATTAGCACTCTGAACTCGTTCGCCGCCGCGAATTGATTCGAGCGCTTTAAGGAAGGTGTCGATCCGGATACCGCTGTCAGCAAGTATTTTTGCCACAGGACTGCGGCTGCACTCGATGACAGCTGCAAAAAGGTGCTCAACAGAAATGTATTCATCACTCAGTTCTGCTGCGCGCTTTTCCGCATCTGTCAGAACCTGAGAAAGGTTCTGCGAAAGATAGATTTTGTCTTTATCATAGCCGCCGGTAATCCTTGGTTTCTGCTGCAGCAGCTGTTCGATACGTGCTTTCACAGCAGCTGTGCTGACATGAAGCTTCTCAAGAATTGAGGGAATCAGCCCGTCTTTCTGAGAGAGAAGTGCCAGTGTCAGATGTTCTACGTCAACTTCCTGATGCCCGTGAGTAATGGCAATGTTCTGAGCTTCAGATAGTGCTTCCTGGGATTTTTGTGTTAATTTATTGAGGTTCATGGAGAAGTCTCCTTTCCAGAGGAATTTCTATCAAGTACAGACAAATTATATATGGTCAAATATGGTCAGTCAAGAGGGCAAACAATAATTTTATCTTTTTTATTGAAAGGATTTTTCTGAATTTTAATGTTCATTTAAGATGATACAATTATTCTCAGGTTTAAATTTTATTGGCAAAAAAACCAGCTGATGCTATGATGGACAGTATGAATTCCTTTTTAACGTTCAGGATGAAGCCACCTGTCAAATGGAGGAGAAAAGCAATGAATGACTCGGCAAAAGAACTTCTGGATTTTCTCAATGCAAGTCCCACCTGTTACCATGCAGTGAAAAACCTCGCTGACAAACTGGATTCAGAAGGTTACATACGTCTCAATGAATGTGAAACATGGAAACTGTCGGCGGGAAAAAAATATTATACTGTGCGCGGAGAATCAGCACTGATTTCGTTCCGCATACCATTGAAAAAGCCGGCTAGCTTCTTGCTGTCTGCTGCCCACAGTGATTCACCCTGCTTCAAACTGAGAGAAAATGCTGAGGTTCCATCGGCGGGCGGTACAATGAGGCTGAGTGTTGAGGGCTATGGCGGTATGATTATGCGCTCCTGGTTCGACAGGCCGCTGTCGATTGCTGGACGTGTCTTTATCAAAGAAAAAGGAGCCATACATTCAAAGCTTCTGCGCATCGACAGGGATCTCCTGATTATTCCCAGCCTCGCAATTCACATGAACCGTGAGATCAACAAAGGCGTCGAATTAAAGGCCAATGTTGACATGCTGCCTCTTTTCAGCGGAAAATCCGAATCGGGCACTTTTCGCAAATTAATAGCGGATGAGGTTGGCGTTAAGGAGAAAGATATTCTAAGCACAGAGCTTTTCCTGTACCCCAGGACACCTGCCGTATATTTCGGACTTCACAATGAATTCATTGCCTCTCCACGTATCGATGACCTTGAGTGTGCCTTCTGCTGTTTTCAAGGTTTTCTCAAGGCAAAGAAGAGCGACTCGCTTCCTGTTTATTGTCTTTTCAACAACGAAGAAGTCGGGAGCGGCACACGTCAGGGTGCTGATTCTACTTTCCTTGATGACATTATTCACCGTATCTGCAGTGGGCTTAACATGACGGATGAAGAATATTTCGCTGCAGCAGCACAGAGTTTCATGGTTTCAGCTGATAATGGCCATGCAATTCATCCGGCCCATTCTGAGTACGCAGACAGCAATGAATATCCTGTCTTAAACGGCGGCGTTGTGCTCAAGTACAACGCTGCTCAGAAATATACCACTGACGGGCTTTCGGGCGCAGTTTTTTCACGCGTGTGCGAAATGGCAAAAGTTCCCTGTCAGCGTTACAGCAACAGGGCCGACCTGCCTGGCGGTTCTACACTTGGGCATATCAGCACGGCTCATTTCTCTGTCCCTACTGCTGATATCGGACTGCCTCAGCTTGCTATGCACAGCTGCTACGAAACCGGCGGCGCTGACGATGCTCAGTATCTTATCAAAGCTATGAGCGTTTATTTCGGACTGACGATGAAGAGAAACGACGACCTGACAATCAGTATAAACTAGTTCTACTTCATGATGTCGCTGGCTTAATAGAGGCTGTCTCAGTTAATCTGCTGAGGCAGCCTCACTGCCGTCTGCAATAATTTTAACTGCAGGAATATGTGAGAGCTGCATAACGAAGACAAATTTTGTTTTGTAACAAAGGATAGTGAAAATTTGAAAAAATTACTGCGCTGGTCTGAGGTTCTCAGGAAACAATACGGGGAGCGCGTACAAAAGGTTAGTCTTGATACAGGTGCCGGCTGCCCGCACAGAAAAGGGCTGACGAGAGGCGGCTGTGTTTTCTGCGATGCAAAAGGCGGCGGAAGCGGTGCTTTTATAAAGGGAATTTCAATAGCTGACCAGGTGAAAAAAGGTGTTGAAGGAGCCTGGAAGCACTACAGAGCTAAAAGCATTATCCTTTATTTTCAAAGCTATTCCGCAACTTTTCAGCCGCTCGAAGTTTTTCGAGAAAACCTTCATAGAGCACTGCAAACCGCAGAAAAACTTGGCGCCTGCGTTCGTGCTGTTTCAGTAAGTACCCGCCCTGACCTTCTGCCGCAAAAAGTGCTGGACTATCTGGAGAGCCTCACAGATCAATACGAAGTATGGGTTGAAATCGGGGTACAGACCACAGATCCGGAAGGGCTGAAATGGCTGAACAGGGGACACAGTCTTTCAGCTGTAGATGATGCTATGCACAGACTTTCACAAACTTCTCTGAAAACCTGCGCTCACTTGATTGCGGGTATTCCAGGTGAAGCCGAAGATCAGCTGTCGCGCTCAGCATTATGGCTTGCAGACAGGGGAGCAGATGCTCTGAAATTTCATCCTTTATACGTGACTCATGGCACAGCACTGGAAGCCCTATACCGTGAAGGTATATTCACCCCCATTTCAGAAGAGACGTACCTGAGGAAGCTGGTTCGTGCACTAATCGCACTGCCTGACGGGATCGTCATTCAGCGTCTTATGGCAGGGGTAAAACCCAATCAGCTTGTTGCACCTTTATGGATACTGAATAAGGAAAGACTTGAACGTAAAATAACCAGCTTATTCAATGAAAAAGTGTCAGACATCAGCATGTAAAAATATTATAAGACATTAATAAAACAACAAAGCACTTCTTTCCGCATGAAGGAGAGAAGTGCTTTCGTTCTACCAAACATAAATTATGGCAGCTGTATATCTTGACATATAAACATTCATACTCGCAAATATTGTTTATAGTCACTTGTCAGCAATCCGGGAATAGTTTCATTATGATAATAAGCCAATATTGAATTAACAGCTCCTGAGCACTCACGTTTTAAGGCTTCATACGTCCATCCAGAGGCGTGAGGAGTCAGAACAGCATGAGGGGACATCATAAGAGGGTTGTCTTCCTGAGGCGGCTCCTGCTGAAAAACGTCAACAGCTACCGCGCTCAACGGACCATTCTTCAGTGCCTCTGCCAGTGCTTTTTCATCAACAAGCGCCCCGCGTGCTGTATTAACCAAAACTGCACCTTTTTTCATCAGGCAGATATTGGATGCGTTCAACAGGTTCTGCGTCTGCGGAGTTACCCTGCAATGCAGGGTAACGGCATCACAAAGCGGAAGAAGTTCTTCAAGGGAATCGACATAAGTGCATCCTTCAAACAGGCTCGGATGCGGAGTATAAACAAAAATTCTGCACCCGAAAGGCCTGAGCCTTTTTACAACCTCCCGGCCTATTGATCCGAGTCCTACAATACCGACAGCAGAATCCTTAAGATCGTGTCCGAGCAAAGTATCTGCAGAACGCCATTGACCATGTCTGACAACTGCGGTATGCTCATCAAAATGCCTCAGCATGGCAATGATAAGCATGACAGTATATTCAGCGATAGTCGTTGTATTCGCACCGGGAACGCATGTCAGCGCAATGCCGCAGCTTTCTGCATGGCTGACGCTGATATTTGATGGAGGACCGCCGCATTTTGCAATAATCCTGAGATTTACAGCATTATCCATTTGGCTGTCCGTTATTTCAGTTGCAGAAGTAATAATCACTCCGTATGAGTTTTCCAAAATTTCTGTGACTTTGTCCTTAGAGGGCACACCCTTTGGATAATAAAAACGGACGTCAAAATCGCCTTGAAGAGGGCTAAACCATTCTTTTGGACCTTCAGGCTCTATGACAGTAATAACTGGCTTCAAGGGTAAATCCTCCCTAAAGTTGCTTGGATAAAATAAAACCCCGGCAGAAAGTCCGGGGTTGAACGATACAGACTATTTATTAAGCAGCTTGCTCAGAGCGTCAACTTTTGCTTTATACAGATCATAATCTGTCTGGGCAAGTGTGTTTGTCATTGCTTTCAGTTCTTCTACAGACTTGCGGACAGTCTCAAGGTCAGCTTTCAGCTGAGCAATATCCTTGCCGGGATCTGCAGCAGTCGATGCAGAAGCTGCCTTCAGCTGATCAACTTCGGCTTTTAGCGTGTCATATTTGCTGTTTACGAGTGATACAAAAATATTCAGCGCCAGAATGACAACGACAGCAATAACAATGATTTTCTTCCAATTGTATTTTGGTGCGTCTTCAGTTTTAGTTACATCAGCCATGTGATAAACCTCCTTTAAATTGTCTGACGGAATTTTTACAATGATATTACATGTTTTAGCGTTTTTTATCAAGTACAACATAAATATAAAATAAGTCTATAGAGACATTGAACACTGAACTTAAATCGCAAAAAAATGTTTTTCCGAAATGTCCTATAATGTATCTTATGTTGCATTATGCCGTCTCTAACGCCATTTTATTCAAACATCAAACTATATTCTTAAAATTACAGACCTGCAGATTTACTCGCACTCTCTGTAATTTTTCAGAATTGCGACATAATCAGAAGCCTTCATCGAAGCGCCGCCTATAAGACCGCCGTCAATGGATTTTTGCGAAAAAAGTTCCGCCGCATTGCCGGGTTTCACAGAACCGCCGTAAAGCACAGGAACTTTTACAAACGTTTTGATATAACGGCAGACCTTTTCTGCATCTTCAGGCTTTGCCGCACGCCCTGTACCAATGGCCCAGACAGGTTCATATGCCACAAGATAAGCAGCGTCCGCCGGAAAACCATTGATTCCGGTTCTCAGCTGGCTCAGGATCACATCGAAAGTTCGGCCGGATTCACGTTCTTCGAGTGTTTCGCCTACGCAGATTACCGGTATAAGTCCATGCGCAATACAGTTGAGCGCCTTTTTATTCACAAGTTCAGAAGACTCACCATAAATATGCCTGCGTTCACTGTGCCCGGTAATCACATACCTCACACCGGCTTCAGCAAGCATGTCAGGTGATACTTCTCCTGTATACGCTCCTGACTCATGATCACTTACATTTTGCGCACCTACAGACACACCTAAAGGACAGAGCAGTTTTACTGCTTCCGGAATCAGTACAAAAGAAGGAAAGATACAGAAATTCGTGTGATCTTTCAGAAGGCTGTTTTTCAGGAGTTGTGACAGTTCGTCTGCAAAATTTCTCGTTTCAGAAACATTCAGGTTCATTTTCCAGTTGCCGAAGAGATAGATATTTTTCATTTCATCACCTGCCATGTTTTCTGAAAAGGCCCTGCTTTTCTGATAAGCAGGAGAAAAACAGGGCCTTTCTTCATAATATGAACTGTTACTCTTCTTCTTCGGTCAAAAGTCCCTGGCGTTCAGCAATGATCTTTTTGGTAATCTCCTCGGGTACAACATCATAATGTGAATAATTCATTTCGAATGTACCGCGTCCCGAGGTCATGGATCTTAACTGAATAGCATACTGGAACATTTCAGCCTGGGGAACCTGTGCATTCACTGTCTGAAGATGGCCTATGCTGTCGACACCCATAATACGGCCGCGGCGAGTGTTGAAATCCCCCATGATTTCGCCCAGATACTGCTCGGGAACAGTTACTTTAACGTCCATTACCGGCTCAAGCAGGATCGGTGAAGCCTCTGCCATGCCTTTCTTAAAAGCAAGGTGTGCAGCCGTCTTAAACGCCATTTCAGATGAATCAACTTCATGATAGGAACCGAAATACAGCGCCGCTTTAAAGTCCACTGTCGGGAATGCGGCAAGCACTCCTTTGTTGAGGCACTCGCGCAGTCCCTTTTCAACAGCTGGAATATACTGTCTCGGAACAGTGCCGCCTGTGATTTTGTCTTCAAACTCAAAACCAGCGCCTCGTTCCAGAGGGCTGAACTCAATATAAACATCGCCGTACTGCCCGTGCCCGCCTGTTTGTTTCTTGTACTTCCCCTGTGCCTTTGCCGACTTGCGGATTGTTTCACGGTATGCAACCTGCGGCGTGCGGGTTTTCAGATTCACGCTGAAACGCTCTTTCAGTTTTGACAAGGTAATCTCAATATGAAGATTGCCCATGCCGGAAAGGATGTTATCGTTCGTTTCAGAATTTTTCACAAAAGTAACGGTCGGATCTTCATCTGTAATGCGGCGTACCGCAGTTCCCAGTTTATCTTCGTCTGCACGTGTTTCAGGGTCAACTGCGACTGAATAAACAGGTTTGGGGAATTTAATCTGTGGGTACTGAACAGTACTCCCCGCCTTGCCCATTGTGTCTCCAGCCTTTGTACTCTGCAGCTTGGGAATAGCAACAATCATTCCCGTTGTGATTTCCTTGATATCCGTGCTGTCTTTGCCCTGCATTATTTTAAATGTGCTGACACGCTCTTCCTGCCCCTGAGTAACATTATAAATTGGTTCATCAGTGGTCAGCTTGCCGGAATTGACGCGGATATATGAAAGCTTTCCAACATAAGGATCTACAAGCACTTTAAAGCACAGGCCGCTGAAAGTGGCGCTGTCATCAGGCTTGATTGTGATCTGCTTTTCTCCTCCCTTGACTGCAGGACGCTCGCGCATTTCAAGCGGGCTGGGAAGATAGTCGACTATCAGATCCATCAGCTGTTTTACGCCGATGTTCTTCAATGCTGAGCCGGGCATCACAGGGAAGATTTTGCACTTATAAATGCAGCGCTGGAGAACGGGAAGAAGTTCGTCAATGGGAATGTCTTCCCCATCCAGATAGCGCATCATCATTTCTTCGTCTTCTTCGACGATAGCCTCGACAAGGTAGCCCCGCGCACGGTGTGCATCGCTGACCATGTTCTCGGGGATCGGCTGCTCTTCATATTTTCCGCTGTCGTCATTGTAAACATAGGCAATATCTTTCAGGACATCGACTACGCCCTTGAAAGAGTCTTCCTTGCCGATAGGCAGAAGAAGCCGGTAAGCCCCTTTGGTAAGGTCTTTGCGGATCTCCTCGTACACCCCGTCGTAGTCGGCGTTTTCGCGGTCCATTTTATTGATGAAGAATATGGTGGAAGTTTCAAATTCCTGGGCCCATTCCCATGCTTTTTCAGTCTGGACTTCTACGCCATCCACAGCGCTCAGAACCATCACAGCAGATCCTGCAACGCGCAGTGAACTGCGGAGATCGCCGACAAAGTCTGCATAGCCGGGAACATCGAGAACAAAAACCTTTTTGCCCTTATGGTCAAAATTCAGAAGGGATGTGCTGATAGAGATCTGGCGCTTCTGTTCTTCAGATGTATAGTCTGAAACTGTATTTTTAGCTTCTACGGAGCCTCTGCGGGTTGTCATGCCGGCATCGAAAAGCAGCGCTTCTGAAAGTGTAGTCTTTCCGGAACTGCCATGTCCGACAATAGCGATGCTTCTGATGTCTTCTGTTTTAATTCCCATGTCGAGCCATCCTCCTCAATATTTGGCATAAGTTCAAATAATAGGTTTATTTCTTTTCATACTCAGCTATTTTAACAGATTTTATCGGAACTTGACACTGTTATTTTGCAAGAAACTCTTTCAATGTTTTTAAAACTTCATCCGGTTTTGCCTGACCGCGGCTTTCCTTCATTACAAGCCCCATCAGGAATTTCTGTTTCTTGTCCTTTTTATCCTGTCCAGAACGAATGGTCTCAACCACGTCAGGGTTTTCAGCGCAGACTTTTTCAATTATGCCCTGCAGCTTATTGCCCTCAACTGCGCCAATCTGGACACCGCACAGATCAACTGCCTTATCAAGGGAGACGTTTTCGGCAATCATTTTATCGAAGATTTCTTTACCGGAAGTTGTCGAAATCTTTTTATCATCAACAAGCTTTATCAGACGTGCGAATGTTGCCGGATCAACCGGTGCGCTGTCTATTTCCCTGCCCTGTTCTTTTAGTACGCGCATCAGTTCAGTTCTCACCCAGTTGGAAGCTCTGACCGGATCAGCACCGCCCTTCACGACAGCTTCATAATAATCGGCGACGTCCGGAGTTTCTGTAAGCACCAGAATATCTTCCGCGGGAATTTTATACTGGGATGCAAAACGCTCGCGCTTTGCGTCGGGCAGTTCTGGCAGTGTCGATTTTATATGTTCAATATAGGCATCATCGAGCAGCAGGGGCGGCAGATCAGGCTCAGGGAAATATCTGTAATCGTTTGATTCTTCTTTGCTGCGTGAAGATGTTGTAATACCGTCGGCATCATCCCAGTTGCGGGTTTCCTGCACGATTGTTTCACCGCGCGACAGAAGTTCGCGCTGACGCAGTGTTTCATACTCAAGTGCTCGTTCAAGGGCTTTCAGTGAGTTCAGATTCTTCACTTCAACGCGGCTGCCCCAGCGGCCGTCGGAAACTTTCTGTGAAATATTGGCATCAACACGCATCGAGCCCTTCTCCATATCGCCGTCTGAAATCCCCAGATAGCGCACCAGCTGCCTCATAGCCGCAACATATTCACGTGCTTCACGGGGCGAAGTAATATCAGGCTCAGATACGATTTCTGCCAGGGGAATTCCGCCGCGGTTATAATCAACAAAGGACTGCACAGAGCCTACAATGCGCCCGTCCGCCGCAACATGGACCAGCTTGCCGGCATCTTCCTCTAGATGGAGCCTTGTAATACCAATGCGGTGTGGCTTGCCGTCGTCACCCGTGATAGTCAGGTACCCCTTTTCAGCAAGCGGAACGTAGTATTCTGTGATCTGATATGCTTTAGGCAAATCGGCGTAAAAATAGTTTTTACGATCAAACCGGGTCAGTTTGTTGATTTTGCAGTGAAGTGCAATGCCTCCGCGCACACCGTATTCAACAACTTTTTTATTGAGTACAGGGAGCGCGCCGGGCTGTCCCGTACACACAGGGCAGATGTGAGTATTCGGAACGGCACCGATGTAATCTGTAGAACAGCTGCAGAAAATTTTAGTTTTCGTATTAAGCTGAACGTGAATCTCAAGCCCGATCACTGTTGTAAATTCCAGAGCCATCAGCGCGCGCCTCCTTCGGCAATGTGTCCTTCAGCATCGTGCCCCAGCGCTGCGGCCATATCTGCCAGTGCAGCGTCTGACCATCTCGGGCCGATCAGCTGCATTCCAAGCGGCAGGCCTTCCGAGTTAAATCCAGTATTAAATGATATTCCGGGCAGCCCGGCAAGATTTACAGGAATCGTAAATACATCAGCCATGTACATTTCAATAGGTGAGCTCATCGAGCCAAGCCTGAATGCCGGGGTCGGCGACGTCGGCAGCAGTATTGCATCAACCGATTTAAAGGCCTCAGCAAATTCCTGCTTGATCAGTTTGCGGACTTTCTGAGCCGTCAGGTAATAAGCGTCATAGAAACCTGAACTGAGGACGTATGTGCCCGTCAGAATCCGGCGTTTGACTTCAGGTCCAAACCCTTCTGCTCTCGTCTTGAAGTACAGTTCATTCAGCGACTTTGCATCCTTATGAGCTATGCCGTAACGGACTCCGTCATAACGCGCAAGATTGGAGCTTGCCTCAGCAGGTGCAAGTATATAATAGCAGGCAAGGCCGTATTTAAGTGCCTTCGGCAGAGATACTTCAATAATTTCAGCGCCCATTGAACGACATTTTTCGATGGTCTCTGCCATAGTTCTTTCAAGATCAGCGCTCAGCTTTCCCTCCATCAGCCTTGTCATTACGCCGATCTTCCTGCCGTTTAGAGGGCTCTCCGTCAGCTTAAATGCAGGGACAGGACGTTTCTCGCTTGTAGAATCATGGGAATCGTAGCCGCAGATCACAGACAGCGCAAGCTCAAGATCTTCAGCTGTTCTGGCAAAAGGACCGATCTGGTCAAGTGATGAGGCAAACGCTACCAGCCCGTAACGGCTTACCTGTCCATAAGTCGGTTTCATGCCGTAAACCCCGCAGAAGGAAGCAGGCTGACGAATTGAACCACCTGTATCGCTTCCAAGAGCAAGAGGCGCATATCCGGCTGCCACTGCCGCGGCACTTCCGCCGGAGCTTCCGCCGGGAACACAGTCAGTATTCCAGGGATTTTTAGTCGCCCCGAATGCAGAATTTTCTGTTGAGCCGCCCATGGCGAATTCATCACAGTTGGCCTTTCCAAGAATAACGGCTCCTGCATTTCTCAGCATTGTAATAACTGTCGCATCGTAGGGAGGAATCCAGCCCTCAAGCATTTTGCTTGCACATGTTGTCGGCATGTCCCGGGTGCAGATATTGTCCTTGATGATTACAGGCACCCCCATAAGAGGACCTGCATCTCTGCCTTCCGCAATGGCCCTGTCAATTTCAGCAGCCTCCTGACGTGCAGAGTCACCTGCGACATGCAGCATTGCGTGAAGCAAAGGCTCCATTTTCTGAATGCGTTTCAGACAGGAATCAATGACATCTGTACACTTGAAGCGGCGGGCTTTCAGCCCCCCGACAATTTCAGATGCCGAAAGAGTATAAAGTTCCATTTACTTGTCGCCTCCAATTCTGGGAACTCTGATAAAATCGCCTTCCCTTGAAGGTGACTGATTCAGGATTGCTTCGCGCATTCCGTTGGAAATGACCTCGTCCTCGCGAAGGCGTACAGACTGAGTATCCTCCATTGTAAACGGATCAACGTTGGAAAGATCCAATTCCCCCAGCTGTGAGAAATATTCAAGAATGTTGTTGAAGTGCTCAGCAAGTGAATCAAGTTCGTCAGGCGAGATCTCAAGCCGCGCCAGCCTGCCGACCTTGAGAACCTCTTCTTTAGACAGTTTAGGCATGGTTCATTCCTCCAGTTGCATGATGAGATAGAGTTTCAATCATAGAAAAAAAGTCTTCCTCAGTCAGTGTCTGAACGCCCAGTGCGCGTGCTTTTTCAGCCTTGCTGCCTGGGGCCTCACCGACCACGACATATGAAGTTTTTTTGCTCACAGATGATACAGCCTTTCCGCCAAGACTGGCGACCAGGTTCTGCGCCTGGCTTCTCGGCATCCGTGAAAGTTCGCCGGTAAACACAAATGTTTTGCCAAGAAGGGGCCCCTCGTTCTTTTCGGTGTCTGCGCTGTTTTCCATTGAAACACCGGCACTGCGAAGCTCCTCAATCATCTGTCTGTTATGTCCTTCAGCAAAAAAAGCTTCAACAGATTCTGCAATCACAGGCCCGACGCCGCTGATCTGCGCCAGCTGCTCTTTATCAGCCGCAGCAATTTCATCAAGAGAATGAAAATGACGGGACAGTTCTGCTGCAACACCCGGCCCTACTTCGCGTATTCCGAGCGCTGTAAGCAGAAAATTCATAGGACGTTTTTTAGATTTCTGAATAGCGGCAAACAGTTTTTCAGCAGATTTTTCTCCCATACGTTCGAGTTTGATCAGCTGCTCGATTCTCAAAGAATAAAGATCGCTGAATCTTTTTACCAGGCCGCTTTTTACAAGCTGCGCAGCCAGACTTTCTCCGATACCCTGAATGTTCATCCCCTGCCTTGACGCAAAGTGCATCAGTCCCTGCGTCAGTTGTGCGGGACATGAACGGTTAGGGCAGCGCAGCGCAGCTTCGTCAGGAAGTTTCATTAAAGCTGCTCCGCATACAGGGCATGTGTCGGGCATATTAAAAATCTTTTCATTTCCTGTCCGGCTCGCTGTATCAACTCTTACAATCTCAGGAATAATCTCCCCGGCTTTGCGCACCCAGACCATGTCGCCAATCCGGACATCCTTGCGGCGTATTTCATCTTCATTATGCAGGCTTGCCCTTTTCACAACCGTTCCCGAAATCTGAACCGGGGTAAGATCTGCTACAGGCGTCAGCATACCTGTGCGCCCAAGTGAAACTTCAATGTTTTCGACCCTGGTCCTTTGTTCCTCCGGCGGATACTTATATGCAACAGCCCACTTCGGCGTTTTTACATTGTTTCCAAGCACCGCCCAGTAACGAGTTGAATCTGCTTTGAAAACAACACCGTCAGTTGCGTAAGGCAATTCAAAACGCTGAGTGTTCCATTTCTCAAGAAAATCCAGAACGTCGTTTTCAGTCTCAGCAAGCTTCCATGCTTTTTGAACAGGAAGACCATGTAGTATAAGCCATTCAAGCACTTCAGACTGGCTATGAACGCCACGTGATTCAGCCTGCTGCATATAATACGTAAAAAGCCGGAGATGGCGCTTTGCGGCAACTGCAGAGTCAAGCTGGCGAAGGCTGCCTGCTGCAGCATTTCTCGGATTAGCAAAAAGAGGCTCCCCGGCTTCTTCTCTTTCCGCGTTCAGTCTGGCAAAGCCCTCTTTGGACATATATACCTCACCGCGCAGCTCCAGATGACCTGGGACATCGCCAATCAGCTTCAGCGGAAGATCCCTTACCGTTCTCAGATTTTCTGTGACGTCCTCGCCAATATGTCCGTCTCCGCGCGTAGAGGCCTGAACGAACACACCGTCTTCGTAAACCAGTGAAACGGCAAGCCCGTCAATCTTAAGCTCACAGCACCAGGGAATCCATTCTTTTTCAACACCCTCAGCGGCCCGTTTCAGCCATTCATGCAGTTCTCCCCTGGAAAAAACGTCTTCCAGGCTCAGCATAGGCTGATTGTGAGTCACTTTGACAAAAGAATCAAGTACTGCTCCGCCGACCCGCTTTGATGGAGAATCACTGCGCACCCAGTCAGGGTGAGTTTTCTCAAGATTCAGCATCTCACGCATCAGCGCATCATACTCATCATCTTCAATTTCAGGGGCATCGAGTACATAATAGAGGCGTCCATGACGGTTCAGTTCATCAACCAGCCAGTTATAGCGGCTGCGCATATTTTCATCTTCCATACGAACACCCCCGCAAAGCTGCCTTAATAATCTTACTTGTGCTGCATCCAGCTGTATTATACATTACAGCACACAGGCAATAAAACAAATTTTAACTCTTTAACGGCTTTACATCAAGCAAGGATAAAGGTAAATACTGCATTAATACAGATAAAAAAACAGGTGCCCGCGCTTTTAAACCACGGGCACCCGATTACTGTATTCCGATCAAAACTGTTTACAGTCTGTTATATTCCGCATCAGTTACCGGTTCACACCACTCTGTACGCGAATTTTCACCAGGCACTTCAATGGCAATATGGCTGAACCATGAATCCTTCTTCGCACCATGCCAGTGTTTGACGTTGACAGGAATTACAACAACATCGCCAGGTTTCAGACTGCGGGCGGGCTTTCCTTCTTCCTGATACCAGCCGCTGCCGGCTGTGCAGATCAGAATCTGACCGCCGTTTTTAGAGGCACGGTGAATATGCCAGTTGTTCCGACAGCCAGGTTCAAAAGTGACATTTGACATGCGAAGCGATGACTCACCTGCCCTGGTAAGAGGGTTAAGATATGACTTTCCGATAAAATATTTCGCATAAGCAGTGTTTTCCTGTCCTTTGCCAAAAATATTCTCATCATCAAAATTGCGCATTGGTGCTTCTCCTTTCAAAAAAAACAATCGTTTTGCCGCAGACTTACTCAAGACAGGCTTTCAGACTTTCAGCCCAGCTGTTGACTTCCTGCTCAGGTGTTTCCATTGCCGCACCGCCCTGTGAGTCAAACCTGAATTCCTTTTCATGTACAACCCGTGCACCTCTGCAGGCAGCCTTCATATCCTTAATCACATGTCCCGGCCAGCCAGCGTTCGTCATAAAAGGGACAACGGTTTTTCCGCTGAAATCGTTCTGCGTCAGAAAGGTTTTAACCGCAGGTGCCATGGTGTACCACCATGCAGGCGTACCCACAACAATGACATCATAATTGTGCAGATTATATTTCAGCGGCTTGATTTCAGGCATAAATCCACGTTTTACTTCCTCTTGTGCCTGATTTACCACCTGATTGTAATCGCGTGGGTACGGCACCTTTGTTTCAATCGCGGCGATGTCTGCATTCAGCGACTTCTGTGCTCTTTCTGCAATACGCTTTGTATTGTCATTGGTATAAGTAAAATAAACAACAAGAGCTTTTTTCATGAAAAACACCTAGTTTTCCTCTCCATAAACCTCTTTGGCAAGATTAAAAGCAGCCCAGGCGTTTGGCCACCCTGCATAAAAAGCCGCATGAGTAAGAACTTCTGCCATTTCCTCAGCCGTGACGCCGTTATTTTTCGCATTTTGAATATGGTATTTCAGAGAATTATCAAAAATCCCTTTCGTCATAAGGATAACAACTGTCACAATACTTCTTGTTTTAAGAGAAAGTTTGTCTTCTCGTGACCACACTTCTCCAAAAAGTACATCATCATTAAGTTTAGCAAACTCCGGCGCAAAAGTTCCAAGCGCTTTTCTCCCTGCAGTCTGTTTTACCATTTTACCTGCCTCCTTCAGTGATGTTTTCAGTATTTTTCAGACAGTACACAAGATAGTCCAGATTCTCAATCATATCCTGATTTCTATGGACAGCCGCAAGAAGTTCAGCCCGGCGGGAAATGAGGATTTTCAGAAGTGCAGCTGTATCTTTGTTCCTGATGAGCTGAAGACATTCTGCAATATGTCTGCTGCTTAATCCAACATCTTTAAGATTCCGTTCCAGTTTTCGAAAACAGCCGCCCTGCATCATAACCCCTTCCTTTCCTGAATGAGTTATAACAGATTCATGCTAAAATAACTAATACTTGTTTTTATTCAATTCCATAGATTTAAGGAATAGTAAATTTATGTTAAAATCAGCTGGATTCAATCCTGCTCAGGAGGCGATATTGTGGAACTGCGTGTGCTCCGTTATTTTCTGGCAGCTGCAATGGAAGAAAACATCACCGCCGCTGCTGCTAGACTGCATCTTACGCAGCCGACTCTGTCAAAACAGCTCAAAGATCTTGAAAAGGAACTGGGCACAAAGCTTTTTATCCGCGGCAGCAGAAAAATTACACTGACAGAGTCTGGAATGTTCCTGCGCAGGCGCGCTCAGGAGATTATCGATCTTGCTGACAGAACAGAAAATGCAATTCAAAATGCGGCGACAGAACTGTCCGGAGATGTGTTTATCGGAAGCGGTGAAACTTACCACATGCACTACATAGCCCGTGCCATCCGGAAAATACACGAAGAAAGCCCCAATGTAAAATTTCATCTTTACAGCGCTAACGGGACTGATATTAAAGAACGCCTTGACCGGGGACTGTTGGATTTCGGGCTTCTGATCGGACACGTAAACCTTTCAAAATATGACTACATTACGCTTCCAGCCCGGGATGTCTTCGGCCTTCTGCTGAGAAAAAGCGACCCCCTGGCACGAAAAAAATACATAACTCCGGCTGATATGCGTAAAGTCAGCCTTCTCTGTTCGCGTCAGGAAACAATACAGAATGAACTGACTGGCTGGCTCGGTTTTCCTTTTGAAGAACTCAGTGTCACCGGTACCTATAACCTAATCTACAACGCGTCGCTGCTGGTGGAAGACGGTATGGGCTGCGCTCTGTGCCTTAAAAATCTTGTTCCTGAAAACAACAGCAGTCCTCTCTGTTTCCGTCCCTTTTATCCCAAACTAAGCGCTGAACTCAACATCGCATGGAAAAAATATCAAATATTATCCCCCGCCGCGCAGCAGCTGCTTCATGAACTGCAGGAAGAAATTAAGGCAGACAGAGAAGAATAGTCTTTATCCAATCTGTTATGACAGGATTTCAGCATAGATATTGTTAAGATGGCTTTTTAAATTCTTGAAAATATCATCTAGAGATGAAAATGCATTGACGGAAATCATTGAACGCTCGCCTTCGAAGCACTTTTACGCATAAACATAATTTTCTCACATTTACAATTAATAATCTTAACCGCTGCCGGCTACAGCAGCTGCTAATTAAAAGGAGATGAGCAGACTGCAACCATTCATTCATGCAGTCTGCTCATCTCTTATCTGTTGTACCTCGTATTTTGTTTTCTCTCTGATTTTCTTCAATGATCTTCAGGAATCAGTCAAAGTCATGATTAACAATCTGGTAATCCATCGTTTTATTTTCTGGAGTGACTCGTCATAGTCACACATGCCAGCGCATGTGAAAAGAGCAGATTTATCATAAAAACAGACGAGATTATTGATTCCGTTAATTATCATATTTTTTGAGAAGAATAATTCTACGGATCTGTTCTGAGCTAAGAGACCGTACTGTTCTTTCCAAACTGACCCCAAGCATGCAAAAAACACCTTTTCTGAATGACTCTGAAAAGGTGTTTTTACATATTAATATACTTTGTCAGTAAAGTTTTGCACCGGCAGGAATATGGTCATCAACCATAAGGAGATGAAGTTTCTCTTTTCCCTCTTCCTCATGTATTGCACTGATGATCATGCCGCACGAGTCGATTCCCATCATCTTTCTCGGAACAAGGTTCACAATGGCAATCAGGGTCTTTCCGATAAGCTGTTCCGGCTCGTAATAAGCGTGAATTCCGCTTAAGATCGTACGATCACGGCCGCTGCCGTCATCCAATGTGAATTCAAGCAGCTTGCTGCTTTTGGGAACGGGCTTGCAGTCTTTCACCTTAACAGCACGGAAATCGGACTTGCTGAATGTTTCGAAATCAATCTGATCTGCCATCAAAGGCTCTATCTTGACCCTGGAGAAATCAATTTTCTCACCCAACGCAGCGGCGGTCTCATTTTTCTCTGCCGCCGAACTCTGAGAAATTACTGCTGATGACGCTGTTTTCTTAGTTTCGGGCTTATCCAGCGGCTTCATGGTCGGGAACAGGATCACATCACGGATTGAGTGGCAACCGGTCAGGAACATGACAACTCGGTCAATGCCGATGCCTAGCCCACCTGTCGGCGGAAGTCCCTGCTCCAGCGCTTCGATGAAATCCTCATCATACGGATGACTTTCTTCATCGCCCTCGCTTTTCTTCTCTGCCTGATCAATGAACCTGGCTTTCTGGTCAATCGGATCGTTAAGTTCGCTGTATCCGTTGCTGAGCTCCTTGCCGCAGCAGAAAAGCTCAAAGCGGTGGGTGTAATCGGGGTGAAGCGGGTCCTTCTTCGAAAGCGGTGAGATTTCAACAGGGTGCCCCATGACAAATGTGGGCTGTATGAGTTTGGCTTCAACAAACTCTTCCATGAACATCGTCAGGATTTTAAAATGAGACTCGCTGCCTGTGATTTCGATTTTATTCTTTCTGGCAGCCTCTCTGGCCTCCTCATCTGTGATATTGCTGAAATCTATGCCGCAGTGCTCTTTTACGAGTTCAACCATGGTTGCTCTGCGGAAAGGTTTAGAGAAATCAAGGACGACGCCGTCACGTTCCAGCTGTGCTGTACCATTGGCAGCGATGCATGACTCACGGATCAGTTCCTCTGTCAGATCCATCATGTCGTTGTAATCAGAATAGGGCCAATAGACCTCCATCATTGTAAATTCCGGGTTATGTGTCAGGTCCATACCTTCATTTCTGAAATCCTTGCTGAGCTCATATACGCGTCCCATCATGCCGACTACAAGACGTTTCAGATAAAGTTCTGTAGCAATGCGGAGGTACATATTGGCGTTCAGAGCATTGTGGTAGGTGATAAAGGGTCTTGCATTGGCCCCGCCGGCCAGGTAAGAAAGCACCGGTGTTTCGACTTCAAGCGAACCATGCTTTTCAAGAACAGCTCTGAAAGTTGAAATAATTTTAGCTCTTTTCCTGAAAACTTCGCGTGCCTCCGGATTGACGATAAGATCAAGATAGCGCTTGCGATAGCGAATTTCAAGGTCTGTCAGTCCATGCCATTTTTCTGGAAGCGGACGGAGAGCTTTTGTAAGAAGACGAAAACTTTCAACTGCGACTGTCAGTTCACCGCGCTGCGTGCGGAAAGGATGGCCGGTGAAACCGATTATGTCGCCCGTATCAAGCCATTTTTTAAAGAAAGTGTATTCTTTTTCGCCAAGATTATCGTAGCGAAAATAAAGCTGTATGGTGCCTGTTTCATCCTGAAGGTCAGCAAAGGCGGCTTTGCCCTGACGGCGGATTGTCATCAGACGTCCGGCCATGGAAAGTTTTTTATCGGGAGAGGCTTCTTCAGGCTTCAGCGGCTCAAATTCGTTTCTTACCTGTGCAACAGTGTGATCAACACTCCATTTTTCATTTTCAAACGGATTGTACCCTTCTTCCTTACGCAGCCTGTCCAGCTTATCAAGACGCTGTCTGACTATTTCTGTTTCGTTTGATGCGGGCATTTTTGCATCGGCCATTTTAAGCAATTCCCCTTTCAAAATATGACTGCCAGTCAAGTAGGATTTTATATAATGCATCCCAGTCACTGACAACTGCCAGAGTTCTTTTGAAGTTTGCGGTTCCAGCCTTGCCGCGGAATATCCCAGGCAGAAAACGTTTCACCACAACAAGAGCTATCCGCTCGCTGTGGTACTGCCTGAGCTCATCAGCAAAATGGATGAGGATCTGCGCACGTTCCTCAAGTGTTGGATCATTATTCAACAAATCATTATTATAACCTAAAAGCCGCAAAGTTTGCACTACCATAAATGGATTTGCCACGGCTCCCCGCGCTGCCAGAACGGCGGCGCAGCCTCTGTCAAGATAATACTTTGCGTCTTCAGCACTATAAACATCACCTGTGGCTGTAATTCTGCCTGGAAATAATTCAGCAGCCTTTATTACCTCTTCCTTGTCAGCACATCCTTCATAGCGCTGAGGCGCGGTTCGTCCGTGAACGGCTACATTATCAGCTCCTGCTTCAAGGAGCAGCTCTGTAAATTGAAACGTGTTGAGTCTGTAGTTCCTGCCGTCAGGGATTATTTTTCTTATCTTAGGCCATACGGGCAAACCGAATTTTTTTAACTGACGAACCATCTGAGCAGCTGTTTCAGGGGTCTGCAGAAGTCGGCTCCCCGCGCCTCTTTTAGTCACTTTCGGCATTGGGCAGGCCATATTGATGCTTATAGCCGCATAATCATGTCTGTTTAAACATAGTTCAGCAGAGCGGCAGAGCTTATCAGGATCACCGTCAAAAAGCTGCAGGACAAGTGGCTGTTCCATCGGTGTGTAATCAGTCATATGAATTGTTTTGCTGCCACCGTAGATAAGCCCTGTGCTGCTGACCATTTCAGTATGCGTCAGCGAAACCCCAAGTTTCATAAAAAATCGGCGTACGGCACAGATACTAACACCTGCCATAGGTGCAAAAAAAATCGGGTTTTTTACTTTAACGCCGCCAATAATCAGTTTTTCGTTCATCAATAAAGCCTCTTAAACCCATACACTTGAAAAAATGAACATTGTAAGACTTCCGACAACTGTGAGTGCAGCTGTTCTTGCCAGCGATATTTTTATTGCGCGCGATACCACAAAGAATAGAACGCCTGCACAAATCCAGGAAGGAAAGTAGTTCACAGGAAGTGCTTCAGGCAGCCACTCAACCCACTGATCAGCTATGCTGCCCCAGCAGCGCAGCAGCATTTCTGCGGGAAGTGAAAAATAAGCGCCGTTAAACCCCAGAAGAGTCGGGAATGAGGCAAGCAGAACAAATCCCAGTATAAATCCGAAAAAAGCTGAAGCCATCACATTGACAGGCAGTGATGAAAAATAACTGCCGCCTGCAAGCGGTGCAATGAGCGGTGAAGTGAGCAGCCACATTAATGGGGAAACAAAAACCATGGATAAAACATGTATGCTTGCACTCATTGCAGCCACAACGACTGCAGCAAGTACGGACAACTGCCATCCAAGGTCATAAAGCGTCCACGGATTCCAGAGAAGCATGACAAGCCCTGCCACCCCGACTGAATTCAATGTGTTAGCTTTGTTTCCTGTCAAAAGTCCGGCAATGGCAGCCTGCACCATGAGAGCAGCTCTTACGGCACTCACAGATGCGCCGCTTAGGAAACAGTACGCCCAGAGCAGCATTGAACACAAGATAAGCCCGCTCCGTCCGACGCCGAAGATGATGCAGCCTAAAGCGACTGCCAGTCCTACGTGCCATCCTGAAACGGCAAGAATATGACTAATGCCCCAGCGTCGGTAATCCTCGCGAAGATTTGCATCACGGTCTCCTAACAGTACAGCTGCCGTAAGAGCGCGGCATTGTGCAGGCAGTCTGTTTATTCGTCCGCGCAGAAACCGCCTCAGGGTATGTATTGAAAATATTTCCTGAAGCTGCCGGATATCTCTGATCCCGCGAAGCTCCCCGTCCACACCGCGGGACCGCCAGTATTTCAATGGCGAAAAACTGCTTCTCAGCGTCGTTTCCCTGAATGGAATGACTGCTGCGCTCAAATAATAGCGCTCACCTTCGGAAGCATTCTGAAGAGCGCCTCCTGCCGGAGCCAGCCAGCTGGTTCCGCTTTCTCCCTTTAAGAGCAGCATAGCTTTTTCAGACCAGCTGAAACGCTCAGCAACAGTAAAATTTTCAGATATGTGTGAGGGTAATGCCGCCTGCTTTGCAAGCCTTCCTGTGAGATTCCATGGTATCAGTACTGCTAAAAACAGCACCGTTAAAAAGACTTCACTCTTGCGCCGTTCCCATTTCTCTTCCCCTGCCAGCACCTGGCTGATTAAAAAAAGTTCCGCAGCAAAGATGGAAAAAAACAGAGGCATTCCCCCGGCATGACTGTAAAGTGCCAATAACACTGTTTCCAGCAGAAGAAGAGAAGGGATATGGTTCAGCAGAGAATCCATTTTAACTAGAAACGCAGCAGTGAGCTGAAAAGGCTCAGTTTTGCCCGGCCGATACCAGGAACTTCCAGCAGGTCTTCTGCGTTTTGAAAGGGTCCATGTGTCTGACGATACTCAATGATTTTCTTCGCGAGCGCCGGACCAATGCCCGGCAGCGCACACAGTTCGGCTTCACCGGCTGTATTGACATACACAAATTGAGCAGCTTTTGATGATTTTCCGCTCTGTGACGGCAGACCGGATGATCCGCGTGTTTTTTCGCCTGCATTTAATGCGACTGACTTAACATGTATATGAGCTCCGTCTCTGACAGGGGCTGCCAGATTCACCTGACTTTCATCAGCGTCGTAACGCAGTCCGCCTGCTGACTCAACAAGATTGAACACACGTGCATCGCCGCTGATAGGATAAACACCAGGTCTTTTTACAGCCCCCGTAATATAAGCATACTCTGCAGGCGAGGCACCGTCATCGTCATGACCGGACTGGGTCTGCTGAAACGTAAGTGCGGGCCCCGCAACAGTGGTCGGAGGCTCTTCCTGCCAGCTGCCCATATAAGTTCTGATCAATACACCGGCACCGCCGATGCATAGTAATGCTGCGCCGAGAAACAGAACAAACTTTGTCCGGTTATCCATAGAGGAATCCTCTCCTATTGCAATTTTCCCTTAAGCGACCACGGTTCAGCTGATGTGATTTTTACACTGACAAACGATCCAATGAGACTGGCATCTCCAGGAAAGAGAACGACTTTATCGGTAACGGTACGTCCCTGAAGCAGGCTGCCCTTTAATGCCTTTCCATCAACAAGTACTTCGTATGATTTGCCAATAAGTTTTTGATTGATTTCCAGCGCAATCTGCGTCTGCAAGCGATTTACCTCGTTGAGCCGCTGGTTTTTCACATTTTCAGGAATCTGATTTTCCATGACAGCAGCTGGCGTTCCATTTCTTTTGGAATAAGCCGCTGTGTGTACCTGATCAAAACAAAATCTTTTGAGAGCAGTGAGCGATTGTCCAAAATCCTCTTCAGTTTCGCCAGGGAAGCCAACAATAAGATCAGATGTAAGTCCGACTTCAGGCAATCCGCCGCGGATCACGTCGACTACTCTGGCATACTCTTCAACACTGTAGCGCCGGTTCATAGCCTTGAGAATGCTGTCACTGCCAGCTTGAATCGGAAGGTTTATCGACGGACATATATTGCTGTTCTCGGCAATTGCTCTGACCACGTCTTCTGTAAAATCAGTAGGATAGGAAGTCATAAAGCGGACACGCCTGATGCCTTCTACATGTGCCGTGTCACGCAGCAGGTCTGCGAAACTGTAATTTTCAAGATCTTTCCCATAGGTATCTACGTTCTGCCCAAGAAGGCAGATTTCTTTTACACCGGACAAGGCAAGCTGCCTCACTTCGTCAAGAATTTCTGAGGGCTTCCGCGATGCAAACCTGCCTCTGACATACGGGACAATGCAGTACGTACAGAAATTATCACAGCCATGGGAAATCATTACAGATGCTTTCCACGGATAAGTCCGTTTTAAAGGTGCAAACGCCAGTTCGTGAAGTTCACGAGGATTATTGTCAAGCAGAAAAATTTTCTGACCGTCAAGAAAAGCCTGATCAAGTGCGTCCGGCAGAACTCCAATATGCCGCGGCCCCGATACTACGCTGATCCAGGGGTATCTCTTTGCCATGTCGGTGCCTACATTCTGAGCAATACAACCTGTGATTGCTACGAGCGGCAGATGATCTTTCTTCCAGCGCTGTTCATAATGTCCAAGTTCGCTCCAAACCTTGTGCTCTGCCTTATCGCGAATACTGCATCCTACAAAAATTATCCAATCCGCCTCTTTTTCAGGCACTTCTCGATTGCCTCGTGAAGTTAGCGCAGTTCTTATTTTGTCGGCATCATACTGGTTCATCTGACAGCCGTAAACTTTCATAGCAAATCCGTACACACGCCCAACCTCCATCGTTATTTTACAAACAGTACTCCATGATTATACCTGAACAGGAAACGAAAAAAAGGAGTCTGCAGAGAATTTGTAATAAAGAAGCACAATTTATCACTATCCCGCTGTTAAAACAAAAAAGCTCCTGAGAGCTTTTAATCTCAGGAGCTTTGCAGTTCAAAGATTTACTCTTCAGTAAACTGATCCTTGCCTACACCGCAAACCGGGCAGACAAAATCATCGGGAAGGTCTTCAAATGCAGTGCCGGGAGCAATGCCGTTGTCGGGATCACCGACCGCGGGGTCGTAAACCCAGCCGCATACTGAGCATACATACTTTTTCATCAATTTTTACCTCCTTCATATTAACATCTGTGCTAAATTCTAACATACTGACCTCATTCACAACAAGACTCTGCAGCTGATTTCTTTAAAAAACTATAATTTTAAATGAATAAATTCCTGAGAAAGTCCGGAAGAAATCCGACGGGCGCCGTCTGCGGTGATCAGATAATCGTCTTCCACTCTAAGGCCGCCGCGTCCAGGGATATAAATCCCAGGCTCTATTGTAACTACGTCACCTGGCTGGAGTATGTCTTCAGATGTCGGGGACAAATGCGGCATTTCATGAATTTCAAGGCCGAAACTGTGCCCGAGTCCGTGGCCAAAATAGCTGCCATATCCAGCGTCTGCGATGATTTTCTGGGCTACAGCGTGAACGTCCCTGCCGACTGCACCAGGTCTGAGGCTGGCAGCTGAATCGCGATGGGCTTTCAGCAGGACTTCGTGGATATCAAGAAATTCGGGATCACGAACATTTCCAAGCGTGAAATTCCGGGTAAGATCAGACATGTAGCTGCCGTAAATCGCACCATAATCGACTGTTACCTGATCTCCTGTTTCCATGGGTTTAACGCTTGCCACACCGTGCGGCATCGCGCTGCGCAGGCCTGAAGCTACGATCATTTTTGATTTGTGCCAGACACCCTCGCCGGTATGCCGGGCAATATTCAGCTCTAAAAGCTTGGAAAATTCCAGCTCTGTCATCCCGGCTTTTACGAGCGGCAGCGTTTCAAGGTATGCTTTAGAGGCAATATCAGCTGCTTTAGTGATCAGAGCAATTTCATAGTCATCTTTCGTACGGCGCTGAGCAGCCATTTGTGCGGTAAAATCAACCCATTCAACTGGCAGAGCCGAAAGAGCCAGGTAATTTTTTGCGCTGAGCATTCCGCCGTCGTAGGCACAGCGTTTCAAGCCGAATTCGTTCATCAGCCTTTTAAATGAACTGACCTGGCTTTCGCGTGCAACAACCGGACGGATCTCAAGGTCAGACTGCTGAGAAGCCTGTGTCAGATAGCGTGAGTCTGTCACAAGTACAGCATGATCCTGCGTGATGACAACGACTGCAGAGGAGCCGTGAAATCCGCTGTAGTAGTACAGATTTTCCCAGCCCGCAGTTTCTGAGTCTATCAGAACAAGCGCATCAATCTGTTCTGCTGCAAGTTTTTTTCTGAGAAGGTCAATTCTTTTATTAAGGTAATCAAAAAATTCCATTGCCATCCTCGATTCTCTTATTATTTTGCTCTGCCGATTCAGATGTTCTTAAACTGAAACAGCATCCGCAGTAGTTCTGACGATAAAGGTTAAGTCTTTTGCTTTCTGAAACTGAAAAGGCAAATCCATTTCGTTTCCGCCAGACACGCTCAAGCCAATTAAGGCCGTACCGGCTGCAGATTTCACGCCCCCAGGTGTTGATTAAATCAGGGTGCTTCTGAGGGCTGAGTGTCAGACTTGTACAAAGCCACTGAATCTCCTGCTTCTGTGCTTCATGCGCAGCATTCTCCAGCTGAAGCCGCATGCACAGTTCGCAGCGGCGGCCGCCTTCAGGTTCATTTTCAAAACCCTGCGCTGTCAGGCTCCATTCTTTAGTGTCATAAGGTCTGACAACAAGTGGGAGCGCATAGTTTCCTGCAAGGATTTTCAGGCTTTCCAGACGCCGGCTCCATTCCCGCTCAGGGTGAATGTTTCCGCCGTAATAGTAAAGTGTGAGTTCCCAACCTTCCTGGCTGAGTTCGGCTGTTCCCACAGTTGCGCAGGGCGCACAGCAGGCATGAAGAAGCAATCTTTCCTTCATCAGAACGCCGGTAATGGTTAAGAGCGATTGACTAGGCTGCTGAGACTTGCTGCAACTTTCTCAGGTGAAAGACCCATTGCATCATAAACCTCACTGCTGGGGCCCGAATCTCCGTAACGATGAACTCCCAAACGGCATACACGGGCTGACAGTCTAAGTTCTGCGGCACGTGACAGCCAAAGGGATCCCATCCCGCTATTGACATTATGATCTTCCAGCGTGACTACGCAGCCTGTCTTAAAACAGTCACACAGAGCAGCATCATCTACCGCAAGCGGGCATGACACCGCATATACAGCTGTTTTAATTCCAGATTTCTCTAGAATTTCAGCTGCATCAAGAGCTCTGCCTGCCATAGCACCAAGCGCAAGTATTGCCGCATCACTGCCTTCGCGAATTTTGACGGCTTCGCCATATTTAAACTCACGGACAAAGATGGGGCCGCTGCCGTTGCATATCACAGGAAGCTTGCTGCGTCCCATTGCAAGACAGACATTTCCAGCAGTGCCAGCCGCCCAGCGGAAGGCACGGTCGGTCTGATTGGGGTCAACGGGAACTACAAGTTTCCAGTTATAAAAATTCGAAAGAAGAGAAATATAGTCGATGCACTGATGTGTCATCCCGTCTTCACCAACATCAAGCCCCACATGAGTCAGCACAAGTTTTTCATTCGTCTTATTTATGTCATTCATGCGCTGCTGATTATAAACTTCAGCAAGACCGAATACTCCGAAATCAGCCCACACAGAAAGCGCTCCTCCGGCAGACGCTGCTCCTGCAGCTGTAGCCGTTGTGCTTTCCTGGATGCCGCATTCAATAAAATTTTCAGGGTGTTTTTTCCAGAAACTGCTCGTCTTCACTGACCCGGCAAGGTCGCAGTCAAAGACAAGGATCGGGGTACGCCCTTCTTTTCCGCAGTTCAGGTCGCCAATATCTGCAAGAGCCGAACCAAATGCTGACCTGTTGTCAGTTTTGTCACCCGAGTTATATATCCTGGCCGTGCCCAGATCAAGTTCGGCCTTCAGCGGCTCAATGCGACGCGGTGCGCTGAATGTCTTCCCAGCATGTTCACCGGCACGATTGATCAAATCAGGCTGCCCAAGTTCTTTCATCGCCTGGTCATACAGTTCGCCTGTAGCAGCTTTTCCGTGATAATCAGGCTTATCTTCCATAAAAGATACGCCGCTTCCCATGATGTTATTGCAGAGAATCACACTCGGAATATCAGACATGTCAGCCTTTTTCAATGCATCATAAAGTTCAGCGAAAGAATCTCCGTTACATTCAATAACGTTCCAGCCATCTGCCTCCCAGAGTGCTTTGATGTCAACAGGCATCACTTCACCGCATCGGCCGGAAATCTGAATATTATTGACATCGATCAGCGCTGTTACACTGTTCAGTCTCTCTGAGGCAATCAGACGGCGGGCTTCAGCGATCTGTCCCTTAGGCTGTTCTCCATCACCCATAAGCACATAAACGTGTCCCTTCCATCCACGGGCTCGCTGCGCGAGTGCAAAGCCGGCGCCTGCTGAAAGTCCCTGGCCAAGGCAGCCGGATCCCCAATCTATTCCGTCTACCAGACGTTCAACATGTCCCTGAAATCGGCTGCCTGTTTTACGAAATTCGTTGACAGCGTCATATGCATCTACAAAGCCATAGTAAGAAAGCACTGCATATGCTGCGGCAGAAGTATGCCCATGACTGATAACAACATAGTCACGATCAAGTGAATTGCAGTTTTCAGGTGTGATATCGGCTGCACCATAAGCAGCCATGTACATTTTCATGCTGGAAAGTGCACCGGCCGGATGTCCGCTGTTTGCACGTCCGACCATGCTTACTGCCAGCGCCTTGCAGGTTTTCGCAGCTTTATCAAGCTTTGCAATTTCTTCAGATGGAAGACTCTCCCACTTAAACCCCGTCAATTTTACAGCCTTTTCAAATAACATCCGCTTTCGCCCCTCTTAAGTAAATACACGTTTAAATACGTTATAAGACAAAATATCAAGATACAGCGAATTTTTGCATCAACAACAAATCAGCCTACTGAAACCTTAGCAGCGCCATGTTCCAATAAAAGTGCTTTCAGCCTTTCCCGCTGATCCCCCTGCAGCGTAATCACCCCATCCGCAAAAGCCGCCCCGCAGCCGAGAGAAGTTTTAAGTTCTTTCACAAATCTGGTACATTGTTCATCTGTGCCTGCAAACCCCTTTAAAAAGGTTACGGTTTTGCCTGCATGGCCTTTCCTTTCGATAGAAACATAAAAATGCGCCTTTGCAGGAAAACTCTCTGTATTCCGTGGCTCTGCGTTCGTCTGAGCAGCAGAAGACGACACTGGTGTTTCAGACGTCTTTACCGGTGAAGTTATAACGTTATTGAATACATCACCTATCGTCACAGGCGCATCATTGAATGTTCCAAGCTCTATTTTTTTTCGGCTCTTACGCAAGCTCATATCCCTCCGCTCTGCGCGTAACGACGAAGTCTTCTCCTTCCTGAAACTGCACGGTCATCCGAGAATTAAGCGGCATTTCAAGCATTTTTCTGTAAATTGCCGCTGCTGCCGCAGCTCCGCTCAGCGTGCTCTGAGAAGCAGTCTTATACATCGTTTCAATCAATTTCACATTAAGCATATTATCACACTTTCAGTCATCTAATAAAAACATCACAATAAAAGCAGTATAAAGCAACTGTTGGATTCGCACAAGACACTGCTCTGTCAGTTTGAATCATTCAGCGTGTATCTGCCGCTGGTTTCAATTTTCTTTTCAGAGCAGATTTTATCAACAGTCTCCCCCTGGTCACACGGATATGAACACGCCAGCCCGCAGCTTGCCGAAATCTGCCGCGGCACTGGTACAATGCGTACCTTCAAGCCCGCTGCTCGGCAGTACTTCTCAAACATCAGCGCCATACTTGTTACATCAAAAGTTGCCAGACATCTCATTTTTATACTCCTCACATAATAATATCGTTAATAAAAAGTCATAATTCATGCACTTTTACAAATTGACGCATTCACCTTTTTGAATATACTAGTTATTGGAATATGTTCAATTAATTTATTTCATGTTCTTATTCATCAGATTCTACCATTTTAAGGAGGCGCTGTCTTTGAAGAATTTCGATTCGCTTATGGTTTCACGTATGGGGCCGATTATAGCAGGCATTGCTGTCGGCATACTGGCCCCCGTTTTGGTGCTCCTTGGCAACCCGGGCAATATGGGTATCTGCGTAGCCTGCTTTGAGCGCGATATTGTCGGAGCCCTGGGTTTCCATCGTGCCGCCGTAGTGCAGTACATCAGGCCTGAAATCATTGGTCTGATACTCGGCTCTTTTATTTCGGCAGTAGTTTTCAAAGAATTTAAACCCCGTGCTGGTTCTGCTCCCGCAGTACGTTTCTTCCTGGGGCTGTTTGCTATGATCGGTGCGCTGATTTTCCTCGGTTGTCCGTGGCGTGCATATCTTCGTCTCGCAGGCGGCGATTTCAATGCCCTTTATGGAATTGCGGGGCTTTTTGTAGGTATTCTGATCGGCATTTATTTTATCAGCAGCGGATATAATTTGGGAAGGTCAATTCCAGCACCTCAGGAATCCAAAGCAACGGGGCTTATCATGCCGATTCTGGCTGCCGGGCTTCTGGCGTTCCTCCTCATCGCCCCTAAATTCGGTGCGGACGGTTCAGGCCCAATTTTTTTCTCTGAAAAAGGTCCGGGATCTATGCATGCTCCATGGGCTGCCAGTCTTGCTGTGATGCTTCTTGTCGGCTGGCTTGCACAGCGCAGCCGCTTCTGCACAATAGGTGCTCTCCGTGATCTCGTTCTCGCTCACGACGCCTATTTGTTCTGGGGAATAGTTGCACTGCTTATTGCTGCATTCGGCATGAATTATGCGCTTGGCATGTTTAAACCTGGATTTGCAGGACAACCAGTCGCTCACTCTGACGCACTCTGGAATTTCTTAGGCATGATTCTTTCCGGGCTGTGCTTTACACTTGCCGGCGGATGCCCCGGCCGTCAGCTTATCATGGCTGGTGAAGGCGACGGTGACGCAGCAGTGTTTGTCTTTGGCATGATGACAGGCGCCGCCGTAGCGCACAACTTTGGACTGGCAAGCAGCGGCGCAGGCATAGGCGCACACGCACCTGCGGCGTTCATTACTGGGATGCTTTTCTGCCTGTGCGTCGGTTTTACGATGCGCAGAAAATATTAGGAGGAATCATAGATGCTCGTAGATGCACGGGGACTTTCGTGCCCTCTTCCGGTCGTTGAAGCTAAGAAAGCAGCAGCTACAGGAGAAGCAAAGATCGAATTTCTGCTGGATAACCCTACGCCCATTGCCAACGTAACACGTTACATGAAAAGTCATGGCTACAAGTGCACAAACTCTAAATCCCAGGACGACGGCTCCACAAAGCTCATTTTTGAGAAATAATCCAAACTCAGGGAACTTATCTGTTTTGAAGAGGCAGCGCTACTGCCTCTTTCTTTTTTAAATACAGCATTATGTAGTAGTCGCATGCGAGAGAAGTTGCCGATTATTGCAAAACAAACGATTAAAATGGCATAAAATGCTACTGTTAGAACCATAGCAGCACGCGATAATTCGTAAAAAAAAGGGCGATTCTGCAAAAATCATAAATCTTGTGCTTTCTGGCACAAGATACTTAAATTCGATTTTTTCCCGCAGCACTTTGTATTATAATATGAACAGTTACGAGGAGAAATCCTCGCAGTAACGTTTTTACAATATAATTTTTTGAGGAGGTAACTTCAGTAATGTCCAGAGTTGCAATTAAAGGTTCAGCTTATTGCCTTGCGCACACCCCTGAACTTGCGCTTCATTACGGCAGCACGCCGTACAACGCAGGCGCAGGTGAGAAAGAATATCTTGCCGCACTCCCCCAGCACGTGCAGACCTATGAGCAGGCAAAGGGCTATGCGCCCAACCAGACCTACATTGGCGCCATGGCGATCAGCGACTTGGAAAAATACCCCAAGCCTATGTATCAGAATTACATTCCCAATGCTCCACGCTCTGGCAAGTTCGGCGAGATTATGCCTGAAGATGAGTTTATCGGACTGATTGACATCTGCGATGTTTTTGACCTGATCTGGCTTGAAAAGAACTTTGCTTCCCAGGTCCGCGAAAAACTGAAAGCTCATCCTCTCATGACCGAAGGTATTCTTTCACGCCTTGAAGCCGGCCATGAGCTTTCCGAAATTGAAGAACATCTGAAGAAAAACGATAAGACTCAGGCTCTGCCTCTTTATATCAACGGAAAGATTGTAGGCATGGCACGTGCGGCACATGCTACTGATGACACACTCTTTGCCTATGTAATTCTCGAGAACCTCGCCTGCAAAGCCGGCGGTGTGCTTGCTCTGCTTCACCTCCTCAAAAACACAGGCATGAAGCCTGAAGATCTTGATTTTGTCATTGAGTGCTCGGAAGAAGGCGCCGGAGACGAAGGTCAGCGCGCCGGCGGCAACTTTGCCAAAGCAATTGCCGAAATCGCCGGCTGCGTCAATGCAAGCGGATGCGACGTCCGCGGATTCTGTGCGGGCCCCGTAAACGCCATGATCAACGCTGCATCCCAGGTTGCTGCAGGTACCCGTAAGAACGTGGCAGTTCTTGCCGGCGGCTGCATCCCCAAACTGTATATGAACAGCCGCGACCACGTGAAAAAGAATATGCCTGCTCTTGAAGACTGCCTTGGCGCTTTTGCCGTGTTGGTCACTCCTCCTGATGGTGTAAGTGCTGAAATGCGTCTTGACGCAATCGGCAAGCACTCCGTGGGCGCTGGTGCCTCTCCGCAGGCAATCACTCAGGCGCTCACCTGGGAGCCTCTTCAGAAAGCAGGACTTACGTTTGCTGATGTTGACAAATTCGGCCCTGAACTGCATATCCCCGAAATCACAGAGCCCGCTGGCGCCGGCAACGTTCCTCTGGCAAACATTAAAATGATTGCTGCGCTTGCTGTCATGAAGAAGAGCATCGAGAAAAAGGACATGATGAAGTTTGTACAGGAGAAAGGGCTTCCTGGATACGCACACACTCAGGGACACATTCCCGCTGGTGCCCCCTTCATCGGACAGGCAGCAGAACTGATCAAGGAAGGCAAGATTAAACGCGCCATGATTATTGGCAAGGGAAGCCTGTTCCTTGCTCGTCTGACAAACCTTGCCGACGGTGCTTCATTCTTAATTGAAACCCCCGCTCCTGTGGCTCCTTCTGTCAGCAAGGATGATATTAAGAGCCTGCTGCTGGAGTCTCTTTCCGATATCGCAGCAGACCTCAAGAAGTAAAAAGGAGGTACGCTGAATGTCTGATGTTCGTAAGCTCATCGGTGAAGCTCTCAGTGAGATCATCGATTCAGCAGCACACGGCGGTCCTCGCGTGCGCGTCGGACTGCAGGCCAACGGCAGTGAACACGGCTCTGTGGAAATTGCCAACGCAGCTCTCCTGGCGCAGCGCCAGAACCCCAACATTCAGGTCGTTATGATCGGACCTAAAAAGGTTGAAGGTTATGACGAACTCGAGTGGATTGAAACCAACGACAATGAAAATGACCTCGAAGCCGCTATGGATGAGGCCATGGATTCGGGAAAAGTTGCCGGCGTCGTGGCTATGCACCACCCGTTCCCCATGGGAGTTACCACTATAGGTCGCGTTTTTACTCCCGCATTCGGCCGTGACATGATTGTTGCGTCTACAACAGGCACCAGCGCCATCAACCGCGTTGAAGCCATGATTCGCAACACTGTTTACGGGCTGGCTGTTGCCAAGGCACTTGGAAAAAAGAATCCTACTGTCGGCATCCTTAATGTAGAAGGCGCACAGGTCGTATTTAAGGCTCTCCGCAAGCTGAAAGAAAATGGTTATGATATAACCTTCGGTGAGAGCAAACGGGCTGACGGCGGCTCAGTGCTGCGCGGAAATGATATCCTTCAGGGAGTTGTTGATGTCTGCGTGTGTGACACACTGACAGGCAACGTGCTGATGAAGATGTTCTCCTCATTCAGCACGGGCGGCTCTTATGAAGCACTCGGATGGGGATACGGCCCCTCAGTCGGTGAAGGATGGCACCATGTTGTCAACATTATTTCCCGCGCTTCCGGAGCTCCTGTCATTGCCAACGCCGTCGCCTACTGCGGCGCGGCTGCAGCCGGAAAACTCCCGGAAATTGCAGCAAAAGAAATAGCTGCAGCACAGGCGTGCGGACTTGAAGAAGTCATTGCAAGCTTTATGCCCAAACCGGCAGCTGCTGCTGAAGAAGTCAAAGCTCCTGCTGCAGAACCGACCGACGACGAAATCCACGGCGTTGACGTTCTTGCTATCGAGGATGCAGTCCGTGAGCTGTGGAAACATGGCATTTATGCTGAAAGCTCCATGGGATGCACAGGACCTGTGGTTAAACTCAATAAAACCAAAGAAGCTGAAGCACGCAAGATTCTTGCAGCAGCAAGCTTCTTATAAAGAAAAAGACAGGGGCGGTAAAAACCGCCCCTGTCTTTTATTTGTTTAAGATCGCTGAATCTTTCACGACGCGATTTGACCGCTGTCTACTTTTTTGAAGCGTTTTCTTTTGCACCTTGCTGTTTTCCAAGCCTGTCAAGAGCAATACGGTATCCGTCGGCTCCGTAGTCAAGAAACTTACGTACTCGGCTGATCGTTGCCGTGCTGGCTCCCGTAATCTTTGTAATCTGCGGGTAAGTATGGTCTTGTCTCAGAAGTCGCGCAACTTCAAGCCGCTGTGCCCACGCTTTGATCTCACTAATTGTCGCTACATCTTCAAGGAAACGATAAACTTCATCCTTATTCTTTAAAGTCAGAAGTGCGGACACAAGCTGGTCTGTCAGTTGATCCTTCCAATTTGCCATTTCAATGCCTCCCCGTGCCTGTAGATTTATCAAGCTGGCCTTTCATCTGGTTCACTTTAGCACATAAAAGCGCAAAATACAATTTCTTTGACACTTTCTGTGGTTTTTCGTATAACTTTTGTATAGTTTTCTTTAGCACTTCTTAAAATTTTGCAAACATATCCGGTGCCCTTTGTTTAATATCACATTTTCAGGTCGGGAAATTGTTAATCTTCAGCGTTGAATGTCATCTTCCCAGCTGCCAGCTTTGCTTTGTTTAATTCATTTTTATAGACTATTTTCATCTGCGGCAACGCCGGGACGAACGCAAACCTCTCGCAGTCTCCCGAAAGTGCTTGAAATACGGCACAGCCACTACAAAACTCAGCTTCTTCCATCGTCCCCACCGGAAAAAATAAGCTTGTGGTATCAGGCGTAAGCAAAAAAAATCGGCAAAACTGTATATGAAATTTCTGAAACAATGGACAGAAACGAGAAAAACAAAACCTTTTATTATATAGTTGACATAGTCCACTTTTCTGAGTAAGATGATGAATCTAGTCTGCTGCATTAGCGAGATGATAAGGAATGGCACTGTCAGTAAGATATAAGAATTCAGCCGCTTTAATATGCCTTCTATAAATCTCAGAATGGTCATTACCTTGGTTCGGAATACTCCGTTACACGGGCAAGAATACCTCCTGAAATACAAAAAGAAGAATGCACGGCCGCTTCACACTCACCCATTCCCGCCCTGACGGAAGCAGCAACAAGGGTTATTTCGGCAAAATTGTTCGAAACCATGAGGAAAATGGCTATATTCTCAGAATGGAAGCATCAGACGATGCACACCTATTTCCCTTATCTGGCAGATAATGGAAAGAAACGCGTAGAAGAACTTATCAGGAAATCCAATGAAAAAATCAGGATAATTATGAAAGATTTATCTGATGATGAAAATAAGCAGCTTGCAGACGGTTTTAACACAATCACAGCCATATTGATCAGAGAGAAAGGATAACAATGACTAATTTCGACACAAAAATAAAGGTGATTCTCAGAAATGATCTGGAATCTTGGCAGGAACTGAATGTAACTGCCTTTCTCATCAGCGGCATCGCCGCCACACAGAATATTGTCGGGGAACCATATGTCGACGGTGATGGCGTCCGATATCTCCCAATGTCTCAGCAGCCGATCATGATTCATTCCGCGACAAAAGAGCAGCTGCTTGAGGTAATGAAAAAAGCTACAGAAAAGGAAATGGCAGTTGCAATATACACGCATGGACTGTTTACGACCTACAATGATGAAGACAACCGCGCTGAAGTCGCAAAATATAAAACAGATGACCTTGACCTAGTAGGCATTGCAGTCCGTGGTAAGAAAAATTCACTTGACCGCATCACAAAGGGCATACCGATGCACAACTGAATCAATCCATATAAAGGTAGAACGTGCGGTGCAGGTGCCCGGTGAGATGTCATATAAACTGACAGTAAGTGGACTTCGTGGCGGTCATTCCGGCGAGTGCATCGGCATGGAGCGTGGAAACGCTGTCAAGCTGGCAGCACGCCTGCTCCACGAACTTGACAGAAAGTACGGCATTCGTCTGACAAGCATTATTGGAGGAGAAAAAGACAACGCCATTCCCCGCGAAACTGAGGCCGTCTTCGTCTCGGCCGCGCCAGAGAAAAATATTAAAGAGTCCGTTGCCACGCTGGACATATTGTTCCAAAAAGAATTTGCCGCCGCCGACAGCGGTTTAAGGATCGGTCTGACTTGCTTCACTGCGCCAGAATCCGGTAAAATGTGTCCGCTTACGCAGGACAGCAGCCGCAGTGTCATCCGCATGATGTACCTACTCCCCACCGGTGCCCGACGCCGCAGTGTCCAGATCGAAGGGCTGATCGAAGTTTCGGAAAATATGGCGTCGGTGCGTACAAATGCTGAATTCATAGAGCTGCACTATTCCCTCCGCTCGGCGATTGACTCATGTCTCACTCAGATGGAGGAAGAACTTCGCCTGACCACTGAGATCTTCGACGCAGAGTTCTCGACATCGTCCCGTTATCCGGCGTGGCCTTACAATCCCAAGTCCTTTATGCGCGACAAACTTGCCGAAGCATTTCGCGAAAAGACGGGAAAAGAACTGATTCTGAAAGCTGTCCACGGAGGCCTTGAATGCGGAGTGTTCGCCGCAATCGACGAAAAGATGGACATCGTCACGTTCGGCCCAAGAGGAATTGACGCCCACACACCCAACGAACGTCTAGATCTAAAATCCTTTGACGACTGTTTCGAAATCTTTAGATGTTTTCTGGAAAAGCTGTAACCAATCACAAAAGTTGTGAGATAACAGAACAGATTTCTAGCGGAGAGCTTTCTATGGATACCAAACAGCTTCAAGAGGAACTAACCACCACCTGAATAGCCGTAGCCTTTGGGCGTATAGTTTGCTTCTCTGAACAACGGCACAAACCTGGCATTAAAAATAGGGATTTCCCATGGTATCACCGGCAAAAATAGAGGACGAGAGATAACGTTCAAATTAAGGAACAAGCTTATAAGCTTGTTCCTTTTTCGTTAACAGCCAGGACCGCCGGCTTAGCCGGTGGTCCTGACTTTACAATAGCAGTCGAGAATCCTCCATCCGCTCCAGGCAGGGCTTTTTTTCGGCAGCTCTCTTCCTTCGCGCAATGCATCAAGGTGATCAGCGTACCATTGCATCAATACACGGCCCCTCAAGATGTGTAGCATAATTATACGCAGACCGAACGTTATTCTTTTCTATATGAGAAAGCTGCAGTTCTGTGAAATCGCTCAGCTATTCTGCCTCATTCAATATTGCACTTGCTATCGCTCTACGCTCTAACCCTGTGAGTGCACAGTTTTGTACCATCACAACCGACACTTCGTATTAATGCATTTTCAGTCATATCTGATATTGGTCGATTATATGCCCGGTTTGAATAGAACAAATAACTCGTTCTTTTAATGGCAAAATCCTTTATTAGTTCAATAATTTTTAGAGCTTGATCTGACAAAGGCATAATATGCGGGCGATTACATTTCATTTTTTCAGCGGGAATTATCCATTGTTTTTTCTGAAAGTCGAATTCATCCCACTCGGCAATACGTAATTCTCCCGGGCGCACAAAAGTATAAATGTGAAAAATGAGTGCATAATTGACAAGAGACTCTTTTTCTTTAAATGCCGCTCCAAATGCACATTTAAGAAATCCGGGCACTTCTTCCGCTTTCAGCGTTGCCCTGTGTTTGACAACCACAGCTTTCAAACGTTCACCGAGATATGTGGTAACATCATCATTACACCATCCACAACTGACGCCGTGCTTTAAAATTCTGCTGATAAGCTGTTTCACATCACGTGCAAGTGAGCTATAGCCTTTATCTTCGATGTGTTGCAAAAGAGGCAGAATATCTTGAGAAGTAATTTCATTTACCAACTTCTCACTAATGCTTGGGTAAATCAATCTTGTAAGGCGACTTCTATTTTTCGCAATGTTTTTGGAAGTCATAGAAGCCGGATTACATATTACCCTCATATAGTCTTCTGCTACTTCTTTAAAAGTACGAGTAGGACCATTCTGGGCCATTTTCGTTGGTTTTATAGTTACATTGTACTGGTCTCTTTTTTCACGTGCTTCACGAAGTCCCATTTCTGGATACTCACCTAAAGTAACATTAAGCATCTTGGGCTTCTGTACACGATCATGCCATTTCTTTTTACTTGAGACATTACTTCAAGATATATAGATACTGGCTGTCACACACACGATACTTTTTCTCTTTCGGCTTTAAACTCTTAATTTCTTTTTCAGTTAGCTGAGACAATTCCGTCACCGTCCTTATTCGTGATCTTAGTACACACACCTCAAAACGGAGGCTAGTTATACTAATACGTGTACTATCAAGCACAAAAAATATTAAAAAATTATAAAAATGTTTTGAAAAATGGATAGATGTTAGCAAAAAAGGCCTTGCTATTGCAAGGCCTTTGAAGATATTTCTTGAAATTTTATTTTTTCATGAAAATAATTTGGTGCTCAGAGCGGGACTCGAACCCGCATGGCGTAAGGCCAGGGGATTTTAAGTCCCCAGTGTCTACCGATTCCACCATCTGAGCACTGTAGGAATAATAACATAGTCAAGACTTCAACTCAAGGATTTTCTATTTTCACAGTGACGCGTTTTAATTCATATGATCTTTTTTCCATTGCTTGATTCTCTCAAGGCGTTCTTTATATTTTGCCTCAAGGCCTTGTTCAGTAGGAATATAATATTCTTTTCCAAGCAGAGAGTCAGGCAGGCATTGCATATTTGTCAGCTTGTCCTTACTGTCATGGGCATACTGATATCCTTTACCGTAGTTCAGCTCTTTCATGAGCTTTGTCGGTGCGTTGCGGATAACCAACGGTACAGGTTCAGCAATCATTGCCAGCGCATCATTTTTAGCAGATTCATAAGCACGGTAAAGTGCGTTTGATTTAGGCGCAAGTGACATATAAACTACTGCTTCTGTCAGATGCACAGAGCACTCAGGCATTCCGATAAAATGACACGCCTGATAAGCGGCAACAGCCACTTCAAGGGCACGCGGGTCGGCAAGCCCGACATCTTCACTGGCAAAACGAGTTACACGCCGCGCGACATAAAGGGGATCTTCCCCGGCCTCAAGCATTCGTGCGAGCCAGTAAACAGCTGCATCAGGGTCAGAATTCCGCATTGATTTGTGAAGTGCGGAGATCAGATTATAATGCTCTTCTCCTTTTTTATCATAGAGCAGCGATTTCTTTGAGATGCACTGTTCAATGATTTCAGGCGTAACTGTGATTGTATCCTCATGAATATCGCTGTTGAGAATCACCATTTCAAGGGTTGACAGCGCTGTTCTTGCATCACCGTTTGCAAATTCAGCAAGCATCTCCAGAAGATCCTGACCGATGCTTATTTTCTGGCTTCCAAACCCCTTTGGACTTTTCAAGGCGTTCTTCAGCAGTGTCACAAGTTCCTCGGTTTTTAAAGGCTGGAGCACAAAGACCTTACATCTTGAGAGAAGAGCGCTGTTCACTTCAAATGAAGGATTTTCCGTAGTGGCACCGATAAGGATAATGCTGCCCTTTTCAACATATGGCAGGAACGCATCTTGCTGAGCTTTATTGAAACGATGTATTTCGTCAACAAAGACTATGGTTTTTCCGCCAAAAACACGATTGCGTTCTGCCTGCTCCATTACTGCACGGATTTCCTTTATCCCGCTCGTTACAGCAGAAAAATTGATGAATTCGGCTTTTGTATGGTTGGCAATAATACGTGCAAGTGTGGTTTTACCGACACCGGGCGGACCCCAGAAAATCATTGATGAAATGCGGTCGTTTTCAATCAGTTTATAAAGGACTTTGTCTTTGCCAAGCAGATGAGTTTGACCGACAAACTCTTCAAGCGTCTGCGGTCTCAGGCGTGCTGCAAGAGGCTGAGTGTCATCCCGTTCAAAAAGATTTAATTCCTCCATGGAATTTTCTCGCTTTCCAATTGTCATTTTCTAATTCTTTTCTAAGACTAATGGGGCGTTAAAAGCCAGATTACGCTCTGTGGGCAGTCTGTCAAACTTAATATTATAACAGGATTGGGAATGATTGACGGCTGTAACCATACCAGGACCAAATACACTGTGCACGACACGGTCTCCAGCTTTGTAGTCAGGTACTGCAACAGCGGGACTGTTTGCGGATGCATGCTGTGTGAAAGTGTTCTGAATTGGCTGAACAAAGTCAATACACTCATCGCCGATGTCAAAGATGAAGCGCGATGGATACTTAAAGAGATTGTCATTGGCCATTCCTGCAGAGTCACTGATATACAGACGATCCCTTGCGCGTGTCATTGCAACGTAGGCAAGACGTCTCTCTTCCTCCATCTCTTCTGGCGTATCGATACGTCTGCTGGGAAAAATTCCTTCGCTGAAACCGCAGAGAAAAACAGCAGAAAATTCGTTCCCTTTTGCTGCGTGCACTGTCATCAGTTTTACAGCATCGTGTTCTTCCTGATCGAGATTGCTGAACAGGGCTATCCGGTCAAGAAATTCAGCCAATGTCAGTTCATCCCGATCTGCTCTCTCTACTGCCCGTTTAAACTCAGCAACGTTGTCAAGCCGTTCCTGATCGCCTTCCTTGCGAAGAAGGTCTTCATAGCCGCTCTGATTAAGAAGGCGCTGGAGCAGATCCGAAAGTTTTATTCTGCCAACAAGTGCGCGGCAGTCTTCAATAGTCATTACGTAACGTTCTGCGGTACTTCCTTTGACATATGGCTTATCAAGCTGACACTTTAAAGTTTCATACAGTGACTGCTCCATTGAAGCAGCGTTATTCCGCAGAACATCCAGACGTTTTCTACCGAAGTGCCGCGTCGGGCGGTTTATTGTACGCACAAAGGAAAGGTCATCACCAATAGAAAGCATCCTCATGTAACAGACGATGTCCTTGATTTCTCTGCGGCTGTAAAACTCCACACCGCTGTAAATCTTATACGGCAGCTGTTTTTCAATAAAACATTCTTCCAGAAAACGCGTCAGATAATGAGCGCGGTAAAGTACGGCAATCTTTTTCAGCGGAATGCCTGCCCTGCGGCATTCCATGATGTTTCTGTAAATCCACCTTGCTTCATCCTTCTCATCAGGTGCATGATAGTACGCCGGTTTGTGACTATGTGGTCTTACGGCAGTCAATTCCTTTGAAAATCGGATTGTATTTTTTGAAATCAGTTTGTTGGCCGCAGCAAGTATTTCGGGTGTCGAACGGTAGTTCTCAGTAACTGTAATCGTTCGCGCATTTTTATATTTTTTGTCAAAGTCAAGAATCATCTCAACATGTGCCCCGCGCCAATAGTAAATAGTCTGATCAGGGTCTCCCACTACAAAAAGGTTGCCGTGTTTTCCGCTGAGAGTTCGGGCTATCTTATATTGTTTTTCACTGACATCCTGAAATTCATCCACCATAACATACTGCATACGGTCCTGCCATTTCAACTTTACATCGTCATAGTGCGAAAACAAATAAAGAGTGAAATTGATCAGGTCATTGAAATCACAGCCATAGCATTTCTTCTGTTCGTACATATAGTTCAAAAATATTGCTTCATCAAGATCATCTGTCTGTTCTGCCTCTTGTTTCAATCGTTCAGCAGGCGCAAAACAGAATTTCTCAATGTAGGCAGTGGTAAACTTTTTTGCTTCAAGGACCTCATCAATGACAGTGCGGATTGAGCGCTGTCTCATCGAAATCTTCATGTTTTCAAATACAGTGGAAAGAATTTGTTTCTCATCTTCCACATCCAGAATCAGAAAATTTTTAGGGAAATTCAGGCGGAAAATTTCATCTTTCAGTATCTGCACGCACAGAGCATGGAATGTACAGATATAACCCAGATCACAATCACCTAGTTTTGCTCTGATACGCTGCTTCATTTCCTGAGCTGCCCGGTTGGTGAAAGTGACGCAAAGAATATTTTTAGGAGATACGCCGAGTTCGGCAACAAGGTAACAGAAACGCTGCGTCAGCGTGCGCGTTTTTCCGGTTCCCGCACCGGCAATGACTCTGACGGGACCTTCGGTTGTTAAAACAGCTTTACGCTGCTGCAGATTCAGTCCTTTAAGAGAATTTTCCACGCTGATCACCACTTTTCAATAACTAAAACTATTCTATCACGCAAATAAGTTTACGCACAGATATAAAAAGAGTTCTCCGCAAGGAGAACTCTTTTACCTTATCCTATTGCGTACTTGAAGGACAGATGCCGCGCAGCGGACATTCTCCGCACTTAGGAGATCTTGCCCTGCAGATGTTCTTACCATGCTGAATCATATCAAGGTGTCCTTCTGCTTTAATTTTGTCAGGAACCAATGTTTCAAGACGTTTTTGAATTTCAGCAGGACTTTCTTTTTCATCAGCCCAGCCAAGGCGTTTGGAAATGCGTGCAACATGTGTGTCTACTGGAAATGAAGGAAAACCGAGGTCAAAGGCAAGCACACATGCTGCTGTCTTTGGGCCTACCCCCTGAATGCCCGTCATAAAATTCCATGCTTCGGCAGGTGTGCCGTCTTTCAGCTGCTTCAGAGAGTATTTACCGAAATGTTTTTTTACTTCAGAGAGAACCCGCAGTATCGTCAGTGACTTGTTATTGCATAGTCCCGCCGGTTTGATTGCTTCAGCAATCCTGTCCGCAGGCATTTGCGCAATCTGTTCCCATGTGCCGCATTTTTTAAGACGGTCAAAAGCCATATCTCTGTTGCGGTCATTGGTGTTCTGCGAGAGAACAGTTTCTATTAGCCCGTCAAGCGGCTCATCATATACTATCTTTGCTGCATTCGTCCCCTGCTTCCATGTCTGTTCAAGGATATCAAGCACCACCGTAATTGACGGAGACTTAATTTTCTGCGGCTTTACGCTTTGTTTTAAGTCTGCCCGGCTCACTCTGTTTTTCCTCCTCCGTTTTCTTTCGCTGTTTTGTTTTTCTTCTGCTGTCCCAGCGTTGCACTTTTAATAATCCAGCGCTTGAGTTTTGCCATGGCTCTGCCGTGAATTGTGTCTGGCGGGTATGTGCCGTCAGCAGACCTCTTACCTGCAGGAACTCCTGTCAGCAGTTCAATACCTTCGTCTATGTTCTTTACAGACCAGATATGAAACTGTTTTTTTCTTACAGCATCTACCACATCATGGCTGAGCATAAGATGCTGTTCGTTCTGCCAAGGAATCATTACTCCCTGTGCTCCTGTAAGTCCGCGTGCCGCACAATAACTGAAAAAGCCCTCAATTTTTTCATTGACGCCGCCTATCGGCTGAATATTGCCAAACTGATCTACGGATCCTGTTACTGCAATATTCTGCGCGATTGGTGCTTCAGCAAGAGAGGAAAGAAGACAATAAAGTTCTGTTGAAGATGCACTGTCACCGTCAATGCCGCCGTAATTCTGTTCAAAAGAAAGACGAGCTGAAAGAGTAAGCGGCATGTCCTGAGCATAAACCCGTCCGAGGTAGCTGCTCAATGTCAGAAGTCCCTTATTATGGATCGGCCCGGCCATGGAGGTTTCACGCTCAATGTTCACAACGCCTTCCTGCCCCATGAATGTATTCGCGGTAATGCGCGTAGGATGCCCGAAGTTCACATTAGCAAAACTGACGACTGCCAGTCCATTGATCTGTCCTATTGCGGAGCCTTCGGTATCAATGCGGATGATATTTTCGGCAAAGGCCTGACGGATTTTTTCTTCTGTGAGGCTTGACCGATATCTTTTCTCCTGTATAGCCTTGAGCACATGTCTGCTGTCAACCTGTTTTGCACTTTCGCATGCAGCCCAGGCAGACGCCTCTATAATATATTCCTGCAGTTTGTTGAACTGTGTTGAAAGTTTGTTTTGGTCATCTGCGAGACGGGATGACCACTCAATCAGTTCGCAAACTGCTTTTTTGTTAAATGGAAGGCAGTGTTCTTTTTCTGCGCAGGTTTTGATAAAACGTGCAAGCTCATACTCGGTTTCAGCAGTGCGCGGCATTTCATAATCAAATTCCGCTACAAGTTTAAAGAATTTTGAAAAATCCTTGTCATACTCACGAAGAAGATAATAAATATCATGTGATCCTACAAGAATCACTTTCGTTCTAATGGGAATTGCCTCAGGACGCGGTGTTGCTATTGGCATCACACTGTATTGATCGCTGAGATTCTCCACTGTCAGCACGCCTGACCGAAGGACACGCTTCAAAAGATCATATGACATAAAATTGCGGAGCAATTCTTCGGCGTCAAAAATTACAAAACCTCCGTTCGCACGATGAAGCGCACCGCTGACAATTCTTGTGAAATCGGTGTAATAATAGCCTTGACGGCTTTCATACTCCATTTTGCCGGCAATATTATAAAATGTGGGATTGGTTTCCCAAACCACCGGAGCTCCGCCTTTTGGATCATTGCTGACAAGTACATTGATTTTAAACTGAGTAAGATCTATTTCGCTCGATTCATCCCGCGAAGAAGCAATGAAAAGCGCATAGTTGTCAATCACCTGCTGTTCCATTGAATCCAGCCACTTAATCAGTTTTTCAGAGCCGGCGTACTTCTGACGTACTTCGTCAATATAAGGCTTGACAGCAGTGCGGCAGATTCCCGATTCCATGTCGCCAAGTTTTGTTTTCAGAGCGCGCTCTTTTTCACGGATTTCACGCAGCACTTCCAGTGTTTTAGATGTCAGTTTATCTGAAACTGCTTTGAGCCGCTGCTGTTCTTTCTTAGGAAGAGCATCAAATTCCTCAGATTGAAGTTCTTTTGTTTCATCTTCGTCTTTTTCGTTTTTAACAGTTTTCAGAGGAATATTTACAAAACCCTGAGGTGTTCTCTTTACAAGGAATCCTTTTTTCTCAGCATCCTCCCGGATATTATTCATCATCTGAGAGATTGCTTCCTGAAATTTTCCTATTTCCTGCGCTTTGGCGTCTTCATAACTGCTTTTTTCAAATGCAGCACTGATAGCGGATTTCAGCTCTTCGACAAGCTTTTCAAAATCAGATTCAAGCGTTTTTGCCTGACCTGCCGGAAGCGAAATTGCCAGCGGCATAGAGGGGTTTGTAAAATTGTAGACATAAATCCAGTCATCAGGGGCCGACATTTTGGCAGCTTTTTCATGCACACTTTTCAGCGTGTAACTTGTGCGTCCGCTGCCCTGCTGGCCTACTACAAAAATATTATAGCCTTCTTTTGCTACAGACAAACCGAAATCTATCGATTTTACAGCCCGCTCCTGTCCTATAAATTGAGTAAGCGGTTCCAAAGCGGCCGTGGAAGAACAGCGCATTGCACGCAGATCAGCTCTGCGCCTTACCTGTGCCGCTGTCAGTTTATGGGCTTTATACCTCATGCCCTCTCCTCCATTCGTACAGTTATATCATTCGGCATTATATCAAGCAGAATTCTCTGATACAAAAACTGCTTCAGACATTCAGGATTGATTGTTTTATCATATCAGCTTCAGCATTAAATTCAAAGAACCGAAGCAGATTTTCTTGGAGCACGGCAAAATTTTTATCTCCGTAGAAATAATATGGCCGCAATTAATGAAAACTGACTGCCGTTTTTGCATATGAGGCAGCCAGTCTGAAACTTACTTAGTTTGTCAGCTGAATAAAATCAGATGCTCAGCTCTTCAACAAGATGAAGTAGTTCAGGGTTCAGCATTTTTTTCTTTTCCCAAGTATCCGGCAGGTGAACCGGCACCATATGCCCATTCTGCAGCCCTGTCATCACTCCATAGGTACCGTCAATCAGGCAGTTTACAGCATAGGCGCCCATACGGCTGGCGATGGTTGCATCGTAGCTTGAAGGTGAACCGCCGCGCTGGATATGCCCCAGCACAGTAACTGTAGCTTTATACTGAGGCCCCTTTTCAAGCAGTTTCTTCTGAAGTTCGTATCCTGACATTACACCTTCGGCAAGAATAATGAGTGAATAATTCTTGCCGCTGGCTCTGGAAGCGTCAAGTTTACTGCAGAGGCGGTTCAGATCGAGTCCGTATTCAGGCAGCACTGCATATTCAGCTCCGCCGGCCACTGCTGTCTGCAGCGCAATAAAACCACAGTTCCGCCCCATAACCTCTATAATAAAGAGCCTGTCATGACTGTGAGCAGTATCCCTGAGCCTCCGGACGGCGTCAAGTGCTGTGTTCAAAGCAGTATCAAAGCCGATTGTCATATCCGTGCCGTTAACATCATTATCAATAGTTGCGGGGACGCCTACAGTCGGCATTCCAAGTTTCTGAAGTTCCCACGCCCCGTGGAACGAACCATCTCCGCCGATGACTATAAGTCCGTCAAGTTTGTTTTTGCGGCACTGTTCCAAGGCTTCATGCCGCCCTTCAGGCGTCATAAACCGTTCGCTGCGGGCTGTTCGCAGAATTGTTCCGCCTCGCTGAATAATCGACCCGACGTCCCTGACTCTTATGGGATGAATTTCGCCGTTGATCAGCCCTTCATAGCCTTGTTCTATACCCATACATTTAATTTTATGATATGCAGCACAGCGCACAACAGCTCTGATTGCTGCGTTCATACCGGGGGCGTCTCCGCCGCTTGTAAGAACTCCTATACGTTCCATAAAATCAGCTCCTTGAATACCTTCCGCAAGTTATAATCTCAGTGCAATGAGAATGCACAACAAGCGAAGCACGTCACACCATCTGTGACAACGCTTCGCTTGTGTTTTCAAGATAAAAATCAAAGCTGTTTTTGAAGTTCCATCATCCGCTGGTTTACTTTTTGTATCTCTGCCTGAATCTCATTGAGGCGGTCCTGAAGTTTTTTGCCCTCGTCTGTGAGGTTGCTGATGCGCTTCGTCAGACGATCCATCTCAAGCCGTGCTCCGGACTTTCCCTTAAGCAGCCTGCTTGGATCATCATCCTTAACATCCCACAGGAACTCTATACTTTTGTTTATCGTGACGGGAGTTACAGCACCGTTCAGTTCAAATTTGACTGTTTTAACCTTTGGAGTCAAATAAGGATTACCCTTGGAATCATACCGTGGAAAATAGACAAACCCCTCACGCTGTCCTGTGATTTTAAAATTAAAGCGTTTATCATAATCTACAGGAGACAAACGGTGCTTTCCTATCGTGAGATATACCTGCTGTTCGAAAGGAGCCATACGAATTGCCGGACCATTATTAGTGAATTTCAGGAAAATAGGAATGGTATCGTCAAGCTTTAACTGCTGAAGCAGATTATAACGGTAATCTTCGGCTTCGTCTGACGTCCAGAGGTTTTTGTCGGCTTCTTCCTGGGTTGAACGCTCCACATACTCGGCTGCATAGTAAGTAGCTTCTATTGTTACATCGCCGCCATAGTTGTCAGTGTATTGCTTTTTCTGATGCCATTCGGCTGACGAAGCAGGCATTGCCGCACTTAATATCAGCAGCATACTCGCACACATGAACTTTTTCATTCTATTATTCATCAAGTATTTTCCTCCAAAATTAGTAAAATGCCGTTTTACAAAAGAACACACGCTGCTATTTTACCATCTCAGCGCTCTGGAATACAGAGTTATTTTTGTTTTTCAAGCTGTTCATGTTCATACCACTTTGCAAATTTTGTGAAACGGAAAAATGCTACTGACGTCGCGTTGATAAACCCCCAGTATCCGTAAAGAAACTGTCTGTACAAAAAATACTGCTTCAGAAATTCCAGCGTGGACGAACCTATCATGCGCCATGCAGGGTAACGACGCCCGCTTTTAATAAGCATCTGTATCTGCGTGTCGGTAGCTCTGTTCTGCTTATTTATAACCTGAGAAAAACTGACATAGGAATGATGGCAAACAAAATTATGCAGGGTTCTTGTTTTCACTTCAGGAACCACAGGATCGACATCATCATGGTCAAGTTTGCCCAGCATTTTCATTTTCTGCCTGTTGTAAAGACGTATCAGTTTATAATGCTTAACCCAGCGTATTGGTTTGGGTATGCCAGGATAAACTTCGCCAATGCGCAGTTTATAGCCATCACAGTCAGGATCATTCTTGATTTGGGTAATTTCACGGACAAGTCCCGGGGTCAATTCCTCGTCTGCATCAAGCCGCAGAACCCAGTCGTTTTCGCAATATTCTTCAGCCACGCGCACCTGATCGCCAAACGATACCCAATCATTATGATAAAAGCGCGCTCCAAAGTTCAGAGCAATCTCCTTTGTTCTGTCGGTGCTGCCGCAGTCAACGACAACAACTTCGTCTGCAAGGCTTTTAGCAGCTTCCAGTGTTTTAGGAAGCCGGCGTTCTTCGTTATATGTAATAATATACAGGCTGAGCTTTATCATTTGTCACCGCTTCCGTAATTTTCCGCGAACATACATTTTTGCAGTACCTAAGAGAATATAAGGCACAGTCCATAAATGTGCCTTGAATATGTCCTCATACAATTGTCTCAGAAGACGTTTTACACATTCCCGTGAATGCAGATGCATAAGATTTGAAGACGCAAAGCCGGAAAGTATTGCATGAATTAAATCCTGCTCATTTGTGCAGTAAGGCGTTAAACGAAGGTAATGCCAGTACAGATCATCAACCATAGGCCGCGTATAGCTTGACCACGGCTTCGCTGAACCGCCTGCCATATGCCAGATGCAGCCGTCAATGTCTTTTTCTGTAATATTCTCTGTGTTAATGCGGTTAAAACGTTCTTCCAACAGAAGCTTATCGTTAGAAAAAATCCAATTCAGGCAGTCCTGATCCGCCAGCGTAACACAGTTTTTATACTTTGCATAAAATCTTTCAACAAGATCTAAAAAGTTGTAGTGCCTCCTGATTTTTTTCAAATTCAGCACGAGAACGCCTGCATTAAAATACGAGTCATGCGAAACCCCAAGAAGATTCCATACTTTTCCCAAACGCCAGGGAACTTTTTTACCTTTCCGGGCATCAAGTGCCCATACATCTGGGACTGCCGCCACAGCAGAATTGCCAAGCGGAATTTGCCACAGTTCTGCAATATCAGTCTGAACTATTATGTCACAATCCAGATAAATGATTTTATCTGTCTGCACAAGTTCAGGCAAAAACAGTCTGAAGAGAGTTCCTTTTCCGCCATCCTTGGTCAATCTGCTGACGTCAATCTTTCTCGGACCATTAAAAAGAGATGTGACGTCGTAAAACAGAATTTTTTGTCCAAATTTCTGCGCCAGCTCTTTAAGGACATTTTTATTGTACTCCGAAAGTGTCTCATCATGTACAATATGCACACATACCGGAGCCTGTTTGACATTTGCAAATACTGAAGCCAGCGTGACAGCCGCATGACGGCAGTATGTTCCGTGAGGATCACAAAAAGCCAGAGCTACGTGCACTGCACAATCCATTGACGTTGCACCAATCCTTACCTTTTTGCCTTTATCGCCATCTGCCGGCAGTTGTATTTCTTATAGTAAAGACGCGGCAGATATAATACGGCAAGAGATCGAAAATAAACTTCAGGTTTGTAAAACGCAGACCCGACACTGCCTCTCAATATTGAACGAACATCTGAACGTGACAGTGTTTCTTTGAACTGCAGTTCCTGCCCTGTCATTGCGTAATATGAAAGCCTTCTCTGCCATGCAGCAGGGTTCATTAAAAAATTCACTACATTCGTCACTTTTTTAGAATGACAGTGCGACTTAATGCACTCAATTTCGCGAAACTGCGCTTCTGTATGTTCATAATACCTCTGAATCCGTTTACTCATGGATCGAGTGTTTTTTCGCGAACCCATTTGTTCATATTGAACGTAGGTATAGAGGCAATCCTTAATAAATGCCCCGCGCGCCCCTGTGCTTAAGAGTCTGATTAGAAACTCCATATCTTCGCCAGCGCTGCAACCTTCGCTATAAAACAAGCTGCTCGAGAATAGAAAGCTGCGCTTAATCAACAAAGCGCAATGGCTGATCTCATATCTGTTGAGTAATCGTCCCAGCAATATTTCTTCACTGCTGGCATTTTCAGGTACTTTCAGATAATGGCATTTCACATGGTTGTTTTTTAAGTCAAGACTTTTATAACCGCAGGCTGCATATTCGCTCTTATTCTCCGACAGTGCCCTGTAGAGCGAGGAAAAGAAATTCGGTTCAACCAGATCGTCCGCATCAAGAAAATTCACGTACTCGCCGTGAGCTGACTTAGCACCGAGATTTCTTGAAAAGGACACTCCTTTATTAGTGCTGTTATGAAGCACGACTGTTCGTGAAAAATAATTTTTACGAAGCAGTTCTTCTAAATATTGCCCGACTCCGTCAGTAGAAGCGTCATCACAAATTATAACCTCAAGATTAGTGTAATCCTGATTTCTTAGTGACTCTACCATATATTTCAGCCTTTCGGCCATATTGTAAACAGGGATAACAGCACTGATTAACGGCTGCATCAGAAAATACCCCGTAAGCTTCTGACTTACAGTTTCTTCGCTTCGGCCGGGTCAGGCAGTACTGCCATAATGCCCAGGAAGCACCAGGCCATAACTGATATATCTCGTCTTCCCTGTAAAATATCGCCGTTTGTCGCATAGATCATAATTTCTATAAGAAATATCAGCAGCATAATTCCCCATGGAAAATAAACTGTATTTTCTGTACGGGCTGTAAGGTACGCTTTTTTCAGGCAGAGAAGAAAAGCTGCGGCGCAGAGAAGAAGTGTCGGCAGTCCTCCTATGTATGCAAGGTAAAGGTATGTTGAATGAGGATGGTCGTAACGGTTCTCCTGTGGAAGGTTCAGTTCAGCACCATATTGCATGCGATATTTATCGTACTTATCCAGAAATGCTGTGCCAGCATTGCCGAGAAGGGGTTTTTCCGCTATAAAATCGAATGCCGCCCTCCATGCATAAATACGCGAAGTCGTAAATTTGTCAAAATCGTGTATTGCGTCAGCCTGCTTAAACTCTTCTGCGGCGTACTGTTTCAGTTTACCGCCAGTATAAATGTTAAAAGCTGCAAAACAGCAGCAAACTGCAATTAAAAGCAGGAATAAATGTTTCCAGGCAATTTTTCGATATTTCAATGCATAACACAGGAACAGGAGAAAACCAACAAAAGCAGCCCCCCACGCGCCAAGAGAAAATGATGTTATAAGGGCGAGGACGCTGGGCAGGAAGATCAGCACCTTTTTCCACAGTTCTTTGAATGTCCATGTTACAGCACATAATACAAACGGGAACAACATCAATGCCAGTGCGCCCAGAGAGTTTCCATTTTTCAGCGCATGATTGGGGAAATCGTTAATTATCCCCGTTATACGTAAAAGGTTGCCGAACAAAATAACGGAACTGACCGCACAAAAAACAGAAACGAATGTTCTGCGGCGTTCTTCAGCGGCATAAAAGTGAGCTGCAAAAAAAGCACCGACACACATTTCAATGAGAGGTGTTACATTTCGGCCGTAGGACAGCATGCCATCAAACGTAACAAGACCGGCAAATACCGGCCAAAACGCAGCTGCCAGAAGCAGAATAAGTATTTTTCTGCCAGTTTTCGAAAGTTCAGCAATTTTCCATGATGTGTGATATTTCATGCTTCCGGCAATCAGCAATACAAGGCACAGCGCCCACAGCGTATAATGGAACACAGGCCCAAGAGGAGACAGTGCTACTGAAAATGTGTAAACCCACGCAGCTGTGCTTTCAATTTGTTCTTTTTTATTATCCGTTGCAGACACTGCTTCTGTCATTCACTTTTCCTCCCGAAAACGGTCAGTGTTTTTTTGTAAACTTCAAGGGTTTGCGCTGCAATTTTTTCTACGTTTATTTCTGCAGCGCTTTTTTGTGCATTTGCAGCTGCTGGAATTCTGAACTCTCCATTCGATGCTTTCATAATTGCTGCACTGATTGCCTGTACATCCCCTGGAGAAACAAGCAGGCCGTTAATTCCATCGGAAATGATATCCAGCGTGCCGCCGATATTTGTTGCAATCGGGAAAAGACCGGATGCCATCGCCTCAATCAGCATCAGGCTGAAGCCTTCAGGTTTTCTCGATGTCTGAACAAAAATGTCAGCGGACCAAAGCCAGGGGCGCACATCCGCTGCAAAAGGATAAAATTGAACACGATGTTCTACCTTTAGCTCCTCAGACAATTTATGGAGTGTTTTTTCCTCCTGCCCGCTGCCAACAAGCCAGAACTTAATATTTAAATCCGCAGGCACTGATGCAGCAGCGCGCAGGTAATCGTCCCATGCCTTCCAGTCTACAAGGCGTCCCATTCCCAAGACAACAATTTCATCGCGGCCGACTCCCATTTTCAGACGAAAATCATTTCTCACCTTTTCGTCCCTGGTATATCGTTCTGCCATAACGGGATTTAAAATGGTTGTTGTGATCTTTGCATAAGGAAGATTTAAAGACTTTATGTGCTGCGTTACAGCACTTGAACAGCCGATCAGGACATCAGAATTTTTATAATAATGAGCTTTTGGATATTTATCAAACGTAGAAAGAACCGGTATACCCATTTTTCTGCCCCAGTAGCCTCCGATCGCCGCTGCTGCAGACAAACGGGTATGGATCAGATCAGGGTTCACATGTTCAATGGCGCGAGCTGCTCCGAAATCTGCCGCCGGAAGCCATTGGGCGAAGGGATTGTACTGTAAATTCTTTATACGGGCCTTGTCAAGAGCTCCCTGCAGAGTTCCACCTTTCCGGCATAACACCCAGTTTTCTACATTGTGTTTTTCCAGTTCTTTTAAAAGCTGAATCCATGGAACCATCCAAGCAAGGCGGTTTTCATCAACATAATGCAGAACTCTCATCGTACAACCCAGCTTTCCGAATTCTCTGAGTTCGTTCAAAGACATTCTCTGTAAACATCTGCAATCTGATCAACCATGTGTTCAAGAGTGGGGACAGAAGATTTTGGAAATACGCCGGGCACTTTATGACTTGCAAGAAAAATGTCAATCGCCTTTTTCCAGTCATTCTGACTGCCGCATCGGATCAGCCCTTCTGATGTACCTTTCATTTCAATAACAGGTTTTATATCAGATGCCAAAACAGGAATACCTGTCAGTATTGCCTGCGCAAGCGTCAGCGGCATGCCTTCTGTGTATGATGGGAATAAAAGGACAGATGAATGGGCCATATAATGCTCAACCTGATCGCTGTAACCTCTGAAAAAAACCTTTTCAGCGATTCCACGTTCCAGACAGATTTTCTCCCATTCTTCCTTCTGCGGTCCTTCTCCCACCACATCGAGAGTCCAGTTTCCATCAACAGGCAGCACATTGAGAACATCCTGCAGCCCTTTCACGGAACTGAGACGTCCTACAAACAATAGCCGGTTTTCGTTCAATGCGGCGGAATCCCAGAATTCACCAGGCCGTTTGATGCCGTTGACAATAACAGTTGTGTTATCGTAAAAGCAGTTTTTCATCGCATCCTGTACGGCTCGGCTGACACAAATTACTTTATCAGCATTACGGTAAGGCGCATAAATCCAGTGAGTTTTGGTTCCGAAATCAACATGAGCGGTAACAACGTAGGGAACGCCCGCCAGATAAGCCGCCCATTCGGCTATCCATGCCGGAACACGGGAATGCGCATGAATGATCTGCCACCCTTCCTTTTTAACCCAGCGGGCAATTTGGCAGGCACAGTAAAGAGCTGTAACAGGGTTTTTCAGATGGACTGGAAGATGACGTCTCAGCACCTCATGTACAAGCTGACTCTCCATCTGTCCGCCGGCTGAAACAACGAGAACACGGAAATTGCGCTTTACCTGCTCATTAGCAAGATCAATCACATGACGCTCTACGCCGCCAAGCTGCAGTTCAGGCAGGATATGAAGAATCTTCATGAAAGCCACCTTGCAATAATCCATCTGGCCGCCCGGGCCGCCTCATTGAAATCAGTCCGCCGGTAAGCAGGGCGCTGCAAAAAGCGTGCCAAATCGTTGATCAGATTTCGAGGGGTAACAATTGTCAGGAAATCCTGATTCTCGAAATCCTCCATCATTCTGTTGAACCGCGGGACGCCCCACAGGCATTTCGTTGATAAAATTTTTGTGTCAACCAGGTATTCAGTAAGTTCCTGCAGAAGTCTCTTAAAACCATGGTGGTGCCCGACTGTAACAGCAGCGACTTGAAGCCCGGCAGTAACAGACTCGGAAATCATAGAGACAGAATCCTCTGTGCAGAATACGCGGCTGCAGTGCCCGAGAATTCCGGGCACCGGGTTGCGCGGATCCTGCGAAGCCAGCAGCAGCATTCTGACACGCGGGTTTCCGGAGCAGATTTTTACAATGGCGTTTTCAGCTGCAGCCTGCGTTCTGCGCGACGTGGTGATATAAAGATCTACATCTGCACCTTCTGCAGCCTCCAGCAGTGTGGGCAGCACTTTATTCACCCAGAGCGGCGCAATTGTGTAATTCAGGTCATCACCGCCGATAAGAATTCCCCAGGCTTCCTTGTGATGCGCCGGGTAATCACTAAGCAGCTCTTTTTCCTGTTCTTCAAGCAGTGCGGGGCAAATGGAGTTAGGGGCGCCAAGCGTTACAAGTACATTTGGACCGCTGCGGCCGTCATGTTTGGGAACAATTGCCATATCAAACGGTTTTACACCTAAAATTGACGGCGTCATGATCACACAGCTTTTTCCTCCGAAACGGCGCGCTAATGCAAGACAGTATGGCGCAGCAGTGCTTCCGGCAGACATAAAAAGAATTTGACGTCCTTTGGGGTTCAGCATGGCAATTTGGTCAACAATCTTTTCTGCGCCTGCTTTTTTCAGCCATAAATCGATAAAATGAGTAGAAGCTTTTGACAGTTTTTTTGAATGAAATTTAACGTATCTGATTTTATCGAAGCCCGTCAGGTGAGGAACTTCAAACTCCACGGACTCAAGTGACGTCAACTCGCACATTCTGTCACGGATACCCCGGCTCTGAACCAGGTGTCCCCGGGTTCCTTCATTCAGAAGTACCAATAAAGGTTTTTCACTCATTTTTATAAACCTTTTTTGCGTTAAATTCACTCAGGACCGCCACTCTAAGTTGATCCAGAGGAATTCCTTTCTGCTGTGAGAGAGCACGGAGATCTTCATATTCAGGAGTAACGTGGAAGACTTCACTGCCCCACGAGGAAACTTTCATGGACACAGTACCAAGTGAGCTCTTAAAAGAAACTATTTTTCTGTGAAGTGTCATCCTGCTCGTCTCGGTCCAGCGGACGCCAATGGTTGTACTGTGACGCAGCATTATTTCCCCAAGCTGCTCGCGCTTATCAAGCGGCGCTATACATGTAATACGAACAGCGGGGCGCATTTTTTTCATTAAAATCGGAGTGAAAAAGACGTCCAGAGCTCCTGATTTGAAAAGCAGCTCGCTGAGCATCTGATAGTCCTGCGGATTCATGTCGTCGACATTCGTCTCCATAACTGCTACTGCACCAGTCGAATACGGAGAATTTTCCATACCGTCTTCGTCAATAAGTACGGCACGCAGCATATTGGGCAGGTCACTTTCACGATCACCGAAACCATATCCCGTCGCTCTGATTGTACCTGCCGGCATTGGACCAAATGCACTGCACAGTGATTTCAGCAGTAAAGCCCCTGTAGGTGTCGTACGTTCCATCGGCTCCCCCTTTGAAAACATTGGGATGCCTTCCAGCAGTCTTGCAGTTGCCGGAGCTGGAACAGGAACTACGCCGTGCATGCATTCTACAGTGCCTGCCCCCACATTTACAGGAGAAGCACAGACTCTGTCCGCATGCAGCATCTCAAGAAGTACAAAAGCACCAACTATATCAACAATTGAATCTACTGCCCCGACTTCATGAAAGTGCATCTCATCAAGGGTCAGCCCATGGATAGAGGCTTCAGCTTCACCTAAAAGCCGGAAAGCATTTAAAGAACGTTTTTTTACAGTTTCGGAAAGAGATGATTTTTCAAGTATATCGGCAATTTCATTAAATCCCCTGTGAAAATGATGATGCTCATGGACATGATGATCGTGCTCGTGGTTATGGTCATGGTTATGATCTTCATCATAATTATGATGGTCATGAACTTTGACATCTGTTCCCATAAAACCATTTTTTCTTATACGGCTGATTGCGACATCAAAATCTCCGATATGAAGCCCAGCAATAGTTTTCTTAAAGAGTTCCTGATCAAGTCCCAGGTCAAGCAGAGCGCCTAACAACATGTCACCGGCAATGCCGGAATAGCAGTCAAGATAAAGAGTTTTCATTGTATATTCACCAGCCTTGCATGTATTACAAAAAAGTCAGTCTGATTGTGCAGACTGACCTTTATTATATCGGATTTTAGTCCCTTATGCTGACCTTTTGCCCTCAAATGTCAAAAACAGCATAATAAAAATTTACCGTTATTGCTGATTTTTATTTCAATCCATACAGACAGTCGCTGATCAAATTCCAGCTTCGTTTTGAAGCGCCGCTCATTGACAAAAAGAATCGCTCGCTGCTTTTTTGGTACTTTTCGGTATTATCCGACTTTAAGATGCCTGTAAAAAAGCCTGCAATATCAGCAGCAGAATGAACTATGCTGCACAGTCCGGCCGCTTTTAATTCCTCTGTTGCCTTTGTAAAATCGTGATAATCAGGTCCCTGGCAGCACGGAATTCCCCATATAGCAGGCTCCATAATATTCTGACCGCCCTTGGGCACAAGAGAGCCGCCCAGAAAAGCAGCTTTTACGTATCCATAAGCAGGAAACAAAACACCGATTTTATCGACAATCATTACATCCCAACTGCTTTTGTCAACAGCAGCGGACATTAGGATGACTCTTTCCAACCCCAGTTTTTGAGCTTCCTGCTCAACTGAAGCAGCACGTTCAGGGTGCCTTGGAACAACAACAAGCTGCAGGTCAGATAATTGTTCCTTAAGAATCTTATATGCCTGAAAAACGATCGTTTCTTCACCACTGTGCGTACTGCCGGCAAGTATGACGGGGCGTTTGGCTGAAAAAAATGGCGCAAGATTGGACAGATCAGCAGATCTGCGGCGTTCTATCAGAGCATCGACTTTGCAGTCTCCTGTCACTCTTACCTGTTCCGGCACTGCACCCAGTTTAATAAATCTCTGACGTTCTTCCTCTGAACGAGTCAGAATCAAAGTGTAACGCCGCACTACATTTTTCCAAAATGAACGGAATCGGTTGAACTTTATAAAGCTGGACTCCGAGAGACGCCCGTTCAGCAGGAAAGCAGGTATGTTTCTCTTTTTAAGCTGAAGAAGCATCTCCGGCCAGATTTCTGTTTCAACTGCAATGTATAAGGACGGGCGCAGTGTATGTAACGCCCGGCTTAAGATGCTCGGAGCGTCCCATGGGTAATAAATATGAGTTACTGTGTTTCCCATAAGCTGTTCAGACATCAGCTTTCCCGTTTTCGTTACTGTAGAAAGCAGAATAGAACGTGAAGGCACCTGTTCCTTTACCGTTTTGACAAACGGATAGGCCGACTGGACTTCTCCCACAGAAACAGCGTGAATCCAAATCGGATTCTCAGGAACAGCGTCTTGGTAGTATCCATACCGCTGATCATTGCCCTCATCGTATTTTTTGTTCAGAAAAGGCCTGGCCGCTGCAAACAGAAGCTCAGAAAAACAGCCATAAAGCGACATGTTTACGCAACGCCGTTCTGCAGAAGCTCATGGATGTGAACCATCCCAATGGGCCTGCGGTCAGAGCCTACCACTATCAGCACAGAAATCTGCAGTTTTTCCATCACATGAACCGCTTCAGCTGCCAGTGCATCCGGAGAAATGGTATGAGGCGTGCGGATCATCACATCGCCTACGTGCCGGTCAAGACACATAATGCCTTCTTTTTCTATGAGCCGGCGCAGGTCACCGTCAGTAAAAATCCCGGCAAGTTTTCCCTCACTGTCTACGACTGTAGTTGCACCATAGTTTTTGCTTGTAATCTCAAACAGTGCATCCTTAACAAGCATTTTTTCCGGCACAACCGGCAGCGAACCGCTTGTGTTCATAACATCACTCACACGAAGCAAAAGGCGTTTTCCAAGTGCTCCTCCCGGGTGAAAAAGCGCAAAATCCTCTTTTTTCAGTCCTCTGAGCATGGTCACCATAGCTCCAAGCGCATCTCCGATGGCCAGCTGCAGTGTTGTACTGCTGGTAGGTGCAAGGTTCAAAGGGTCGGCTTCTCTTTCTATCGCAGAACTCAGGTAAATATCAGCCCCCTGGGCTAATGGCGACTGTGCGTCGCCAGAAATGGCAATCACAGGTGCACCAATTCTGCGGAAAAAAGGGAGCAGTGACACAACTTCGGCTGTTTTGCCGCTGTTGCTGATCAGCAAAGCCACATCTTCATGACGCACCATGCCAAGATCGCCGTGAGCTGCTTCACTGGCCTGCAGGAAGAATGATGGGGTTCCAAGCGAAGACAGAGTTGCAGCAACCTTGCGTCCTATGTGTCCGGCTTTGCCGATCCCTGAAACGACAATACGCCCTTTGCATGATTCAATGAGGCGGGCGGCTTTGACAAGCTCCATGCCAAAACGGTCTGCTGCTCTGTTGAGTTCTTCGGCTTCATGGCGCAGAACTTCACACCCTGTTTTTAAAAGCTCTGCATCTGAAAGTTTCTCTGTCTGTCTGTCTGAGGGCAATGTCATTGTGGTATTCATTGTCTGCACCAGTCCATAGTTATTAAGCCAAGCTGGCTCCTTACAAAACGATCCAGGGATGACACCTGGCCCAGGAAATATTCAAGTTTATCCAACGGAACCATGTTAGGTCCATCACTCATGGCATTTTCCGGATGTGGATGGACCTCAAGGAATAAGGCATCAACACCTATCGCAACTGAGGCACGTGCAAGCGGCAATGTGAAACGGCGGTCACCGCCGGAACGATTTCCCATTCCGCCCGGCATCTGTACGCTGTGTGTCGCATCAAATACTATCGGCACATCAAAAGAACGCATTATCAGCAGGGAACGCATATCCACCACCAGCTGATTATAACCCATTGTTGTTCCCCGTTCGCAGAGCATTACTTTATCGTTGCCTGATTCATGGAGTTTATCAAGCACTGATTTCATATCCCACGGCGACAGAAACTGTGCCTTTTTCACATTGACAGCCCGTCCTGTCTTTGCCGCGGCTACAAGCAAGTCGGTCTGACGGCACAGGAAAGCCGGTATTTGAAGCACATCCACAACTTCAGCTGCTTTTTCTGCCTGCCACGGTTCATGAATATCAGTCAGTACAGGCACATTGAGCCGGGATTTTATTTCTGCAAGCCATTTCAGTCCCTCAGTTATCCCAGGACCGCGGGGACTGAAAATAGACGTGCGGTTTGCCTTATCGAATGAAGACTTAAAAATATAGTTCATGCCAAGAGCGTCGCAGATTTCTTTAGCTTTACTCCCAACTTCAAGGCCAAGTTCCAGACTCTCCAGGGCACAGGGACCGGCAATGACTGTAAGTTTATCGCCGCCAATTTCAAAATTCCCTACTCTGAAATGCTTCATGCCCTCTCCTCCTGATTTCTGAGATTCCATGTACTCTACAAGAGCGCCTTTTTCAATTTTTCATAAAGCCTGCATTTTTTCTGCCAGCCAAGATTCTCTGCAGCATAACAGACTACAGAATCAAGCGCGCCAGGTCTTCCAAGTCTTTCTTTCCCTGCCCTGCTCATGTCAGCAAGTTTGCAGGGGTTATTTAACAGATCCAGCGCTGCTTCTGCCAGGCTTTCAGGTGTTGGATCCACAAGGAGTTCTGCATCACCCAGGAGTTTTTTCTGCACAAATTTCCCTTTTTCTTTCACTGAAAGAACGGGAATTCCCATTCCAGCACATACCTGGTTCGCAGTCCCCGCGAAACCTAAAAGCAATTCCGCACCACGTGCTGCATCTGCGACATCGCAGCAGGTTACCATGATTCTCAGATGTTCACGGCTCAGATACCTACCGTCAAAGTTCCATCCCTGAGCCGACTGAACAAGTCTTTCAATCTCAAGACTTGGAGCTGCTACCAATATAGCAGAAAATTCGCATTTATGGGATATCAGCTGCATTGAGTCAAGCAACAGTCTCACATTTTTATAGGCACGGCTTCTGCTGCCTGGAAGCAGAAGTATCCGACGTCCGTTTCCCCACATTGGCTCCTTAATATTATCACTTACCAGATCCATAATTGGATTGCCTGCAAAGACTGCATTGACTTTATTTTTTTTGAGCTCCGCTGCAGTTTCATCATCCCTGGTCCAGACTTTTTTTGCTCCCCACCTGAAAAGGAAACTTTCAAGCCGCCAATGGCCGCTTATAAACTGCGTCTTTGCCGTTGCAACGAGAAGTGCCTTTTTACTCTGTCCAAGCACCGTATTGCACAGCAGATACGCATCTCCCACACACAAAACGGTGCGGCATCTGCTGCGTATCTTTTCCCAGCACCGGAGCTGGTCGCAAATATGACTCAGCAGTCCAGCACGAATTTCTTTAACAAGATCTCTCAGATGGTATTTTATAATTCCGCCTGTCGGCGAATAGCTGAGAGGCGGATAAATTTTAATGCCCTGTTCCTTATACAGAGCACCTTCGCCTACAAGCGGGAACGCCCCTACAGAAGCAGAAGGGAAACTGTTCCTGATCTTCAGAGCAAGTTTCACTCCCATGGCATCCTCGCCATAGCCATTGGAAGCTACAACTAATTGCGGACGCATTGTCTCAGCCAGAATTTTCCAGAAACGCCGCTCTTCATCAATCTGGGTCATGATGCGCGGCACATAAAGCGGAATCTGAGGAACGTAGCCAGAAGGCAGATTGTAAATATCCTTTTCAGTACAACAGAGAGCATCACAGTGCAATTTCCTTGCTTCCGCCTCAACCTTGTTCAACTCTCCGGCGGTGTAGCGATGGTGATCCTTAAATTCAAAAACTGAAATTACTTCGTTTCCAGTACTTTTCACTGTCCTGTAGAAACTTTTGGGATTCCCGATGCCGGAAAACGCGGTCAGTTTTTTTCCTTCAAGATCCGTTTCACAAGGCATAAAACCGCGCTCTGTCCAGCGGAGCCACTGCGGTGCGCCAAGTTTTGAATAGAAGATATGTTCTTCCGGCACCCACTGGCTGATTGTTTTTTTCAAATCGGCAAGCCTTTCAGTACTGACCTGATCTGACTTTGAAATAACAACAATATGTGCTCTGCTCAGCGAACATGGAACTTCTCTGAGTGTGCCGATCGGAAGCACAGAACCATTTCCGAAAGGACAGATTGCATCAACAAGTACAATATCCAGATCCCTGCCCATTCTGCGATGCTGAAATGCATCATCGGCAATTACAACATCAGGGGCATATTTCAGCAGGGCCTTTACGTCAGCGCAGCGATCCCGCGAAACTGCAATGGGGACATCCGGCAGGCGTCCAGAAAGAAGAAGTGGCTCATCGCTGACCACATTACGATCAGCATTGCCATTCAAAATTACTACAGGCTGAGAAGTTTTTCCGCCGTATCCTCGGCTGATGATGCCTGGCTTTAATCCTATACTGCAGAAATGCCTTGTCACATATTCAACAAAGGGAGTTTTATTTGTCCCGCCGGTTGTAATATTCCCGATGCTGATAACTGGCAGAGGCATTTCTTCTGAAATAAAAATACCGTGATCATAGAGAAACTGACTTGTTTTTATCACCAGTGAGCCAACCAGACCCAAAGGTTTTAAAATTGCCCACGGTGAAAATTTAGTTTCACCGCGGGTGTATGAAAGATAAGACTTTGTCAGCTGATTCATTGACGTCCGGCTCCATATTGCAATGAAAAGAGTTTTTTATAGGCACCGTTTTTACTAAGGAGCTCTTCATGCGTTCCCTCTTCAATTATATGACCGCTTTCGAGATAGAGTATACGGTCTGCGTTGATAATTGTCGAAAGACGGTGCGCAATAATAAAGGAGGTGCGCCCTTCCATTGCCTTATCCATAGCATCCTGTATCTGACGCTCTACAGCAGCATCAAGTGACGATGTTGCCTCATCAAGTATGATAATGCGGGGATCTCTGACAACTGCACGAGCTATGGCGATGCGCTGTCTTTGTCCGCCGCTCACTGTAACGCCCCGGTTCCCTACTTCCGTTTCATACTTATCAGGCAGAGACTCAATAAAGTCAGATATGCCCGCAATTTTTGCAGCATTTCTGATTTCCTGTGCCGTGCTGTCACAGCCATAGGAAATATTAAAAGCAATACTGCCTTTCATCAGAACAGGATCCTGCGGGACAACGCCTATCTGAGTGCGCAGTGTTTTGAGGTCCACGGATTTTACGTCGTACCCGTCAATGCTGATTTTTCCGCGCTGAGGATCATAGAAACGCTGTATAAGATCTACCATAGTTGATTTGCCGGCGCCTGTAGCTCCGACAATTGCGATTTTTTCACCTGGCTGTACGTTTAAATTCAAACCTTTTAAAATCCACTGTCCAGGTTCATAGCAGAACCATACATTCTCAAAAACGACATTTCCCCGAAGCCTCCCCAACTTAACTGCATTAACCGGGCTTATAACGCGGTCTTCATTGTCGAGAAGACTGAAAATGCGCTCAGCTGCTGCAATTCCAAACTGCAGCTGACTTACTGCCCTGGTGAAATTATTGATGGGTGAGGCCATAAATCCCAGCGACCCTAGAAAGGCAATAAGTTCACCGGGCGACATCCGATCGCTGAGCACCTGTCTGCCGCCGAGCCATAAAATCAGCGCCAGGGCTGAAATCAGCAGTACTTCCACAGCGCCGTTTAGAGCAGCATTAACTTTAACACCCTGTATAATAACGTCAAAATTCTGCTGATTGCTCTCTTTGAATCTTTTAAGTTCAAGTTCCTCGGTTGCAAATGCACGCACAATACGTATAGCTGACAATGCCTCTTCAGCCACTGCTGAAAGATCAGCAACGCACTGCTGCATGTTGCGCCCTACTCTTCTCAGTGTTTCAGAGGATCGTTTCAAAACAACAACAACAAGAGGCAGGATCAGCAGTGTGCACAGCATTAAACGCCAGTTCAGATAAAGGCAGTACCCTATCATAGCAACGCAGGAAACGCCTTGAATAACCAGATCGACTAGCACATTTGTAACAGTCATCTGAAGCATATTGGCATCGTTTGTTACTCTGGAAAGAAGCTCGCCAACGCGCTTCTCATTGATAAATTTCAGCGACAGTGTCTGCAGGTGAGCGTAGGCTGCCACTCTCAAATCCATGACAACTTTCTGGCCGGCCCAGCCCATCAGGTATTTCTGGCCGTAAGTGAAAACTGCCTTAAAAACAAAAAGCAGCACGAGACCAGCCACCAGGAGATTCAGCATGACATATTCCTTTCGGATAAGCACGCCGTCAACCACATTTTTCATGAGCCAGGCAGGAACAGCTGCACACAGACCTGCACCCAGCATGCACAGGAACGCCCAGAACAATTTTGTCCTGTAAGGCAGCAGCAGTGACAACAGGCGCCGTATCAGAGGCCTTTTCTGTTTATTGTTCATCTTTTTCAGCTGCCACCTTTTCAAGGATGTCAAAAATTCTCTGCGAAGCACCGGGGGTCACCTGTGATGTAAGTTCCCGGAATTTCTTTTTCTGCTTTTCAAGCAATTTTTTGTCCAATAATATTTTTATAACTGCTTCTGCAAGCTGTTCGCCAGAATATTCACCTATGAGCTCAGGAACAAATGTTTCATGTGCCAGTCGGTTCGGCCACGTAGTTTTTCCGATATACCGCGGAATTTTTTTTCTGATGACCCGCTCCCGAAGCGATGCTCCGAATACAGGTATTTTGTCAATCATCCCTATAAGTCCTGAAAGAGGAAGTTCCCTCAGAAACGAATAAGGGATTGTCACTACAAATGGGATCCCGCAATACATCAGTTCAAGATTGTTGGTTCCGGGCTGAGTCAGAGCCAGATCAGCGCCGCACACACCTGCTGAAGTGGCACCCGTCCATATTGTAAAACCGCCCTCCTGCCAGACTTTGTACTCTGAGCAGTCCGCAAAAGGAGACAGAAAAACGCGTAGTTCTATTTGCGGATCTCTCTGCGCAAGTCTCTTTTTAATTTCGTTCAGAAGAGAGAATACTTTATGGCGGATATTGGGCCTGCTCCCCGGAAAGACTGCAATTCGCTTTCCCTGCGGAGCGTGCCATTTGCTCTCTTCACCGTCATCAATGCTGTCAAGCACCAGATCGCCCACTACTTCCAGACCGGCGCAGTTAAACAGGCCCTCACGTGATGTCAGAACTCTGCTGCAGCGGTTCATGCCTTTTTTCAGTCCATAGGAGTAGCATACCAGAGGAGCCTTCTGCTTCCATGCCAGGAAACGACCAAACATCAGATCTCCACCAAGCTGCAGGATCACGTCATAAGATAATTTTTTTGAAAAACACCTCACTGCATCCAGAATCGAACGGTGGAGAAAAACAGGCGCTGAAAATTTCGATAATGCCTCCAGTTCCCGCCCCGAAGCATACGGACATGGAAGCAGGTGAATGTCAACCTGACAATGGCGCCGTTTCGACTCAAGAAGAAGCGGACGGCACCACCCCCAGACTTCTCCCGGCCCGTTCGCTAAAAAAGCGATTTTCATGAATTCACCAACTTATTGATAGTTTCAGCCCAACGTTCAACTGTACCCTTCGATCCCATCATGGACCTGTTTTTAACCAGCTGTTCGCAGATGTTTTCCCGATAATTCACATCATTAATATACTTTTCAGCAAAATGGAGAACCTTATCGGCTTTAGCGTCATCCTGAATAAGTTCTGGGAAAAACATACGGCCTGCAAGAACATTCGGTATTGATACAAATCGAGTGTGTGTCAGGGCCTTATAAATATGCCACTCAAGCGCCGTACCTTTATATAATACGATCATATATTTTCCCAGAAGCATAGCTTCAACCGATGCTGTGCCGCTTGCTCCGATTACAAATTGCGACTGGAACATCAGATCTCTTCCGCTTGCCAATGTGAATTCTATGCCGGCTTTGTTACGAACAACCATGTTTTTGCACTCATCATCAAGCCCCGGTGCTACAGAAAAAACCGGCCTGAAGCCGAGCCTTTTCAATTTCAGAGCAACTTCTTCCAGGATAGGCATCAGATTTGTAATTTCAGACTTTCTGCTTCCAGGAAGCAGGGCAATGCGGGAAGGATCTTCAGGCAGAATCTGTTGAGGAATATAGTTGTCCAGATCGTCTATAAGCGGGTTGCCGCACCAAAAGCTTTTGACGCCATGTTCTTCCAGTGCTGTTTCTTCAAATTTAAAAAGCGGAAAACACAAATCACAGTACCGTTTCAGATACTTCGCCCTTCCGCTGCGCCATGCCCATATTGTAGGAGGACAAATGTAAAAAACCCGCCCCTTATAGCCCATTGACCGAATTTTTGCTAAAAGCGGAATATGAAAATCCGGACTGTCAATAACAATAACAGCTTTGGGCTGACGCTGAATCACGGCAGTCGCAAGCTGTCTGCGCAGAGACAGGAGTTTGCTCAGGTTTTTTAAAATTTTACCGAGCCCCAGAATATGGAGCAGATCATTATTCCATTCTCTGTCAACTCCGGCAGCAAGCGTACCGCCCATTCCCCAAAGCAGTTCATCTGGATTGATTTTATGAAGCGCAGAGCTGATTTTTGCCGCATAGAGATCTCCCGAGAGTTCGCCTGTACTTATGAAAATTGACATGATGGCACCCCTGAAACACAGATACCAAGCTGTTCTGCCTCTTGGACAAATTGTGCCTTATGGAGGAGCAGAACACTGCCTGCTTCAATGAATAAACCGTTCAGTCCTGCCTCATGCATGGAACGAAGTGTCTGCGTTCCTACGACAGGAATATCATAACGACGGTCCTGATCTGCCCTCATTCCTTTGATCAGTATGCCGCGGCCGCTCAGCGAGCCGGCCCTTTTTATGATCTGATCCGTTCCTTCCATTGCCTCTACGGCAACAATGGCTCCATCTGAAACGACAAGAGACTGTCCGAAAGAAAGCGGGAGCAGGACTTTCAGGATGTTTAACCCATACTCACAGTCGCGCAGCTGTTCCGCACTAGGTTCCGGACCGGCTATTCTCCCCTCCTGGGCAAGCATTTCCGGAATAATGCTGTCATAGCCGACAACTGTGATGCCGAACTTTTCAATATACTTCACGATGCCTGCAAGCAGATTATGATCATTGCGGTCTCTTACATTGGAAAGTATTGTTTTGGCACCGTCGTCAAGTCTGTTTTTATCGTACATGCTTCTTTTAGGTACGCGCCCAGCCATGATCAATCGTTTAATACCGTTCAAACGCATTTTCGTCAATGTCAGCGCTATCGCAAGAGGATTTGTAATACGCTGCACTGAAATGCCAAGTTCTGTATACGGGCGCTCATCATCGGCAAAAAGATAGACTGCAGGAAACGGTGCTCCTGAGTCTCTCATTGCCTTCAGTATCTCCAGTGGAAGTTCACCTTCGCCGGCTACAAGAGCAAGTTTCCCCGTGTTCATCGATCTGCCCTCCTCGCAAGAAGCAGTGCGCAGACGATAAATATAATATTAGGCAGCCACGCGCCAACGACAGGCGGCATATATCCTGTCTGCCCCAAAGAACGACCCATGGACATAAAGACATAGTAAACAAAAACAATGAGAATACTCTGGCCGAAGCCGACTCCTGTCCCGCCTTTCCTTAATTGCCGAACCCCGAGCGATGAACCGATCAAAGCAAGGATAACACAGGCAAAAGGAACAGCAAAACGCAGGTGAAACGAAACCCAAAGCGGATCTAGATTCTGCCCCTGAGCTTTCAGCACCTGAATATATTTAAGCAGTTCTACGCAGCTCAGGTCATCCGGTTTTGCCGTTGATCTTGAAATCTGTTCGGGCGTCAGCGGAATCGGCAGTGCCTGCTGCTTAAAATGCAATGCAAGTTCAACTTTATTGTTCTGCCTGACTTCAAAAACATCCCCGTTAGTCAGGTACCAGACGCCGTTTTCCCATTTGCCGTTTTCCGCAGTTGTAAGACGGACAAGAGCCGGGCCTTTAAATTCCTGGACAACGATATCTTTCATTTCACCTGAGCGGGCATAAAGTTTATTGATATAAACAATCCTCCTCAGCCCTTCGCTTGAAGTCGCGCTGCTTCTGAGAAACACCTGCTCTTTCAGGAGTGCCGGCTTTTCTCTTGCCACTTCATAGCGCATCACATTTTCTGATGCAATTTTCCCAAGCGGCACGATAGTTTCGTTAATGCCCAGAGCAAAGAGAGTTACAACAGCTGCGGCAAGAAGCACCGGACGGCTGATTCTGGAAAAAGAAATTCCCGAGGCTTTCAGAGCTACAATTTCGCTGTTGGCAGACATGGTGCTGAATCCGAGGAGGGCTGCCAGTAAGCAGGACATGGGCAGTGTAAGGACTACAACGGAAGGCAGTTCATAAATAAAAAGGCGTCCTGCCACTCCCAGTGAGACGCCCTTCTCAATAATAAGATCAGCGAGTTTAAACAGGAGTCCTCCGGCCACCATAATCAATGTAAAGGCCATAACTCCAAAAAGGAATGGCCCCATCAGTTCACGGATAATATAGCGGTCTAAAATGCGAAAACGTTTCATTTATCGGCCTCCGCCGCATTCATAGCCAGGACCATGTCGGCGATTTCCCGTATCGCTCCATTGCCGCCGGCTTTTTTTGTTATATAGTCTGCGGCCTCACAAAGCTGCGGCACTGCATTTGCAACGGCGATGCCCAGCCCCGACCATTTTACACATTCAATGTCGTTGACATCGTCGCCTGCGTAAACGACTTCCTCTGATTCTACACCTGCCCGTTCAGCAAACTCTTTTAAGACTGACAGTTTATCTGAATTGCACCCATTTGCAACATAGTCAAAATGCAATTCCTGCAGCCGCCGTTGTGTTGCAGCTGAATACCGGCCGCTAATTGCAGCAGCTTTCCCGCCGGCTCTGCGAAAAAGTACAATACCCATGCCATCCTGTACATCAAAACGCTTATATTCATTTCCGCTTCCGTCGACGTAGATTCCGCCGTCTGTCAGCGTCCCGTCGACATCCATTGCAAAAAGTTTATACATTACTCGCTTTCTTTCGTATTATGCGACAGAGCCGAAGGCCATGGACAGAAACCTCTTTTTTTATCACCCTCTCTGAAGAAGGCAATAATTTCCTGCACGTCCGCATTTTCCGGGTTTTCGGCTTCAAGAGTTTCAAGCGCACGACGCATCGGCATTCCTGAATGGTACAGCTTTTTATATGCCCTTTTAATTTCAAGACGGCGTTCGGAAGAAAAATCGTTTCTCCTCAGCCCGATAACATTTAAACTGAAAATACGGCAGGGCGAGCCATTAACAAGAAGAAATGGCGGAACATCCTGAGCCACCCGTGATGCTCCTCCTACCATGCAATAGCTTCCGATACGTACAAACTGATGGAAACCGGACATACCGCCTATTACAGCACACCTTCCCACCTGAGCGTATCCTGCAAAGCCGCATTTGCTTGATATAGTGACATTATCAGCAATCTGTACGTTATGTCCCAGATGCACGCCTTCCATGATAAGGCAATTATCGCCGACACTCGTCGCGTTCCCTTCCCCTGAAGCGCGGTGAATTGTCACGTTCTCCCGGATTTCTGTATGACTGCCGATTCTGACCCAGCTTTTTTCGCCTTTAAAAGCATGATCCTGTGGTTCAGGGGCAAGCACCGCATGCTCGTAAACGACAGATTCATCGCCAATCCAAGTATAAGGACAGAGATGAACATAAGGGCGCAGAATTGTGCCATGCCCTATAAATACGTTTTCATCAACTATGCAAAAGGGGCCGATAACTGCCCCATCAGAAATTTCTGCATGAGGTGAGACAATTGCAGTCGGATGTACCTGAACTCCCATTTTATTTCTCTCCTTCGGGCTTAACAGCCAGCATGAATCCAAGCTCTGCTTCTGCGCAAGGCTTATCATCCACATCGACGTGAGCCTTAATTTTCCCCATTTTACCGCGCAGACGCCACATTTCTGCATGGATAATCATCTGATCTCCGGGAACGACTGGATGCCTGAATTTTGCTTTGTCAACAGTTGTCAGGAATGAAATTGTTCCTCTCAGTTCCGGCGCATTCAGCATCATCATTGCGCCAGCCTGAGCCATGGATTCAAGAATTAAAACACCTGGCATCACGGGATGTCCAGGAAAGTGCCCTTGAAAAAAAGGTTCGTTGATTGTAACGTTTTTAAGTGCTACAACGTTTTTGCCAGGCGTAAGCTCAAGAACCCTGTCAATAAGCAGCATCGGGAAGCGGTGTGGAACACATGTAAGTATTTCTTCTATATCAAGCATACTTTCTCACCTCAGACTAAATTTAATAACAGCATCTAAAATCCATCAGCACACCGCAATTAATTGAAGCGCTGAATTCCTGCAATGCAGTCTGCAAGTTTCTGATGCATCGCATGCCCTGCCCTGATAGCTATGAAATGACCAATAACAGGTCTGCCAAGCAGTGTCAGGTCACCCAGCATATCAAGAATCTTGTGACGCACAAATTCGTCCTTCCTGCGAAGACCGCCTGGAGTCAAAATGTCGTGTCCTTTCACGATCAGGCATGTTTCTACAGTTCCCCCCAGACCGAGCCCCATGGACTGCATCTGTTTCACTTCTTCGTACAGACAGAATGTCCTGCACAGAGCAAGCTCTTCAACAAAATTTTCAGGCGTCGGCTGTACTGTTGCAATCTGCGATCCAATAGCATTATCGCCATATTCGAGAACGTAGGTAAAACGCAGTACGTCAGATGGGAATGCAGCGCAAATTTTTTTTTCATCTTCTGATGCAGTAAATACAGGTGAGGAGATACGAATATAAGTGCGCTCCCCAGACTGCTCCTGCAAGCCGGCAGCAGAAATTTTCTCTGCATAGCACAGCGCACTCCCGTCAAGCAGCGGAGTTTCTTCACTCTCAGGACAGATCTCCACGTCATCAACGCCAAGCCCTGCCAGTGCAGCAAGCAAATGCTCAACCGTCATGATGCGGTGTTTTCCAAATGTGAGAACTGTGCCTCTACCATCTCCCGAGTGTACGGCAGATTGAATGGGATAGTGTTCTCCGGAAAAATTAAAGACATAGCCAGATCCCGACTGCGCAGGGGTCAGTTTAATTTTTGCTGGTCTGCCCGAGTGCAGGCCGACTCCTTCGTAAGTTATCTCACTTTTGAGTGTCAGACGACTCATGTTGAATAGCCTTCTCAATCTTTTTTATACGTTTCAGCATTTCAGGCACACTTCGAAGTGATGCTTTGAAACGAAAATCCTTCATGTGGTCCGTCGCAGGGTGACCGGAAAGCATTTGCCCGGGTTTTGTGTCTTTCATTACAATAGCCAGGCCTGCAATCATCGTCCCCTGGGCAATTTTTATGTGCCCGTTCAGGCCTGAACGAGCGCCCATGACAACTCCATCTTCTATCGTGGTGCTGCCGGCAATTCCCGACTGGCTGGCGATAATGCAGTCACGGCCGACATGGCAGTTATGTCCAATCTGCACCTGGTTATCAATTTTAGTACTGCTGCCAATCTGAGTCTGCTCTATAGTTGCACGGTCTATGCAGGTGCAGGCACCAATTTCAACATCATCGCCAATGTTTACATAGCCGATCTGCGGTATTTTAACATTAGTGCCATGTACACCGCCAGGAATAATCCCAAATCCATCGGCACCAAGCACAGCGCAGCTGTGAATCAGACACCGGGCACCCACTTTTGTGCGGCGCTGAAGCACGACCATAGGCTCCAATACAGTGTCTTCCCCCACCTGGACATCCGGCCCCACATAAACATTTGCCACAAGGCATGCTCTGTCACCGATCTCAGCCCCATCGCAGACCGTACAATTTGGCCCTATTGATGCGGTCGGCGATACCTTAGCTGTCGGAGCAACATAGGCCATCGGTGAGATGCCGGTTTTATGCGGATATTGTGGTTCAAAAATACCAAGGAGTTTTCCCATTGCAGCCCTGAAGGATCTGACCTTTAAACCGTCTCTTTCAGGCGGAAAATTTTCCTTATCAGCGACTACAGCAATCTCAAGCGGAAGCTCGTCTGCCAGCTTTATCGAATCTATGAAACTGAGGCGATCCCTGCTGCATGTATGAATTTCAGACAAACCGGAAATTATGCGCTGTCCGTTGCCGCATACTTCCTCTCCGATTAATTTTCCCAATTCGTTGAGTGTATATGTTTTATTCATTCAATCCAGCTCCTGACCAACTAAAGGTTACCAATTGCCCTGAGACTGACTTTGTCATCTTCTCTGTCATCATAATAAATTTCCAGTGAGATATAGCGGTTCAGATGGTAACCTACAGCTGCTTCCAAATCGCTGTCACGGCTATACCGCAGCCAACCGTATGCGCCGCGGGAACTGTCGCCGATCCACAACCGGTACCACAGGCTTGAGCTTTCTTCTGTACTGCCTTCCACGCCCACCCATAAATAGTCGAGAGGCGAAAACCTTAAACCAAAGCGTCCGTCAACGTGCCAGTGCTCTAATCCAAGGATTGCTTCCGCGTAAGCCTCAGAAGGCATAGTATCGATACTGAAATACCGTCCGAAATGGATGCCTGCTTCAAGTCTTGCATCTGACCCCACATGGCCGGAAACCCAGGCACGCAGTGAAAAGGTTGTGCTTTCAATGCGTGTCGTCACATGAGATATCGGCTTAAGATCGATTTCGTTTTTTGCTGAGGAGCGCAGAGTCTTCAGCCATCTGCTTTCAAGCTGTTTTTCTCCAAGCCAGTCTGTAATTTGCTGTTTGTGAAAAACAACCCATTCAATGGGGAGCCCTGTCAGCGGAGAAAGCAATTCAACAGTGCGTTCGTTGATTTTGTCTGCGAGCAGCTGAGGAATTGTGCTCGAAAGCGTTTCAGGCATTACTGCCAGAACTACCGGCGGCTGGGCGTAAATTTTAATTTCAAGTTCAGCCGTGTTCTCAAGAGCATGGACTCGTGCCGAACAATGCCATCCCGGCAGAGTTTCAGTCATAACACTGCTTAAAGCCGATTGGAAACTATCTTCTCCCCAGCGAAGTGCCTCCGGCGGGATTGAAGACACAAGCGTCTGCAGTTTGGGCAGCGCCGCGCTGATATCCCCCCGCAAAAAAGCCGCATATGGCTGTGGGAGGTTCTCTGCACTTTCCGGCACAGGGAGACTCACTGACCAATGCCATTTCTTCTCTGGCTTTATAATGACACTGCCGCTTTCAGACAAAGCAACGCTGCATCCAGGAAAGAGTCTGCTACCAACCAGAGCAAGAGCTTCAACAGCCGCGCTGTGAGACACACGGCTGTTCTGCAGTTCTCGCCAAACAGCGCTCATGCTGCTGTAAACTGATTTTTTCATCCATTGGGGCGCTTCACAGACAACCGGCAGCTTTTTTACCCGCTGGGCACCTGCCGGACTGCAAAAATATCCTGCCACTGCGGTAAGAGCAAATATCAGGCTCAGTGTTATCTGAACATTTCTTCTGAAAGGAAATGCACGTTTCTTTTTCACACTCAACCTCCCATTTGCAGTTTGCAGCGGCAGGACAGGAATTTTAGAACATTTCACCAAAGCCAAAATGGAACTGTGTTTCGTCGCCCTTGGCCACATCAACTCTGATGTTGCCAAGAGGAGTTTTCACACGCACCCCGATGCCGGGAGAATCCTCAAGGTCATTCAGATCAAAACCTGCGCCTGTATTCTTGTTCCAGGCGTTGCCGATATCGTAGAACGCAACGATTGAGAAATTTTCGTCAATCGGAATACGAAGTTCAACGTTTCCGAGGAACATTTCATGTCCTTTAAAGTCGCCGCTCTCGTAACCGCGGATGCTGTTTGCGCCGCCAAGGGAATACCGCTCTGAAAGCGGAATGTCACCGTTTGAGAACCCTGCTCTGACGCGTACAGCAAGCAGAATCGGCCGATCTTCTGTCTGCCCCAGATCAATGTAATCCTCAAGACCTTTTACTGGGATATAAGCAACTGCCTCTCCCCAGTACTTTGTGTAGTCCCATTCGCCGCCAAGAACTTCCCAGGCCTGCTCAACACCGATTGTTTCACGGTCACCCTTGGGGTAGCTCAGATATTTATCAACGTTATTACGTGAAACTTCAAGAGTTGTTGTAAAAACCTTGCTGTCCAGAGAATCATTATCAACAACCTGATTGAACCAGTACTGGCTTTCTGCAACTGTATGTCCACCCTCTGTACCCGTCCATCTAATTTCACTCTTATGCCAGTCAAAGGTTAAATTCCAGCTGAACATCTCGCTTTTGCCGAATTTTCTTCCGAAGCCGAAATATGCGCCCGTGCGCTTTTCATCATACTCAAAGGCATCAAAACGGGTTCCGTTGCCATCGTTATAGCGGTACGTCAGTTCATCATCTTCACGGCGATAAGCTCCGAATTTCCAAGAAAAAACTTTTTTGTCCATATAGGGATCAGAAAGAGAGAACCAGTAATTCTTGTAATCTCCCTCATCGAAACCGACTTCAAGAATCCGCCCGCGGCCGCCAAGGTTGCTTTCACGGTAGGAAACGCCGCCGCCGAATCCGCTGCTTGAACCGTAGCTGACCGAGAAGATCAGACTGGCGCTTCTCTTTTCCTGGACTGTTACAATAATGTCGATATCGTCCTTGCCTTCAACTGGTTCAAAACCAACGTTCACATCTTCAAAAAAACCGAGATTTCTAAGCCGTGTAATAGAATGACGAAGAAGGACTGAATTAAATAAATCGCCGTTTTTAAGCGGAATGTTGCGGCGTATCACGTATGTTTTAGTACGCTTGTTGCCCTGAATAACAATGTCGTTGATACGTGGTTCAACAATGATTACCGTAATAACACCATTGTCTTCCTGTACATCCTGCACACGAGTCATTACATAGCCGTCAGACTGAAATTTTTCTCTTAAGCGCTGAATATCATTGCGAAAGAAAACCCTGTTGAAAATCATCCCCGGCTGCGTAAAAAGTATTTTTTTCAGAGTCGACTCCTTATACACAGTGTTCCCTTGGAACCGGATTTCCTTAATTGTCGGGTTTTCAGTTACAACATAAGTTAAAATAAGTCCGCCGACGCTATCTTCCACTTTTGCATCAACATAGGAGAAAAAACCGAGATCATAGATTGCCTGGATGTCATCCATTACTGTCTGCCGGTTTAATTCTTCACCTACGTGAGATTTCACATTCTGCAGAATATACGAGGATGCAACTTCGTTATTTCCCTCAACTTTCAGAGCAGCAACGGGAGCTGCGAAAGCACATGCACAGCAGATAAAAAAAACAATAATACTGCTTGTTAATCTGATCAGTTTCAAATAAGTCCCCTCCACTGTTTTAAGTAAGGCTAATTAAGTTCCAGCACGATTGAACTTTTATTCTGACGAAGTGCTTTTCTGCCAACTTCAACCAAGCGGTAAACATCCTTTTCAGAAAGTCTGCCGCTGGTTTCGATTTTCTGCGGTTCCGGCAGCGAAGCAGCCTTATTTTCATCACTAAAAGCAGCGGCATTCCCACGCTGACTGATTAAAACTGGACTGCCGCTGAAGCATTGGGATTGGGGAACAGTTTCTGCAGCTTCAGTGACATTTGTCCTGGCAGGAATTGTTCCTTTATCTATTAAGGCCGGCATCTGCAGCGGAGTCGCTGCAAAAAGGATAAAACACAATGCCGTGAGAAGGGAAAGTTTGAATCCCATACATCTTTTCTGCTCAACTCCGGATTTGTGGCACAACAAAAGCTCCTGCCGAGCGTCATCCAGCTCGGCACGAGCACACTCAACGTCCATTATCGCATCGGAATATTTGCCGTCCGCACTCATTGACTGAGCACGATTGATCCACCGGATTACCCGACTATATTGTTTATCCAGCATGTGCCTTCCTCCAGAAGCCTAAACTTATTTAATTATCCCTTCCGGAGACGCAAGAGTGGCAGAATCGCGCGCAAACCAGGCACGAAGTTGTTTTATGGCTTTCTTTTTAAGGCGATAAATATGACTGACATCAAGAGACATTTCGTCTGCAACCTCCTGCGCATTTCTGCACTCAATGACAAGATCATTTAAGATTTTTGCTTCACGGGGCGGGAGCTGCGCCAGCCCCTCCCGAAGCATCAGAATCTCTTCAAATTCATGAAACTCTGAAGATTCCTGTCCATCCTCAAGTTCAATATCTACCGGTATTGGAGCGCGAGCTTCAACGCGTTCCAGATAATTCAGCATCTGACCTTTTATTCTGTAACAGGCATATGTTGTAAATCGGTGTCCAAGATTGACGTCAAATCTGTCTACGGCACGGATCAACGCTATGGTGCCTTCCTGCACAAGGTCAGCAAAACGATTACCATTTGCTTTAAATTTTTTTGCAATCCAATACACAAGCGGACGGTATGCCAAAATAAGCTGCTCTCTTGCAGAGTCGTCACCTGATGCACTGGCCTGCCAGAGTTCTTTCTCTCTTTCCCACTGCAAATCATGTAATTCAGCCATTTGTCCCTCCTGCATTTCCTGATGTCTATTGTACCAGTTCCTTAAAGTTTTTGCTTGCACGAAATAGAAATCAGCGGCAAACACCCAGCCGGCATAAAACCGAATATCACATTTTGTGATCAGCCTGCTGAGGGAGAAACATATACTGACTCTGATAAACGCTTAATACGTCACAGCCTCTCATACTGCCGCATATTGTCTGCTCTCTTATACTTTTAACTGCAGAGGCAGCAGTTATTTTTCCCACCTACTGTTTATCAGCCTGACAGATAATGCAGCAGATATTCTATGTATTTTCAAGGCAGAATAAAATACAAAAATGGATGTCTCCCTATGCAGGGAAACATCCATTTCAAAGTAACCTGCCCAGCCATGAAAAATAAATCGGGGACGAAACTGCATGATCATGGGCATCGGCAGTACTACTGTTTTCAATTAACGAAAAGCCCCGCTGGAAGCGGGGCTTTTGTATTTAATCAAGTTTAATTAATTACCTGGTGGAGCCGGTGTCCAGATTCGGACTGGAGACCTGCGCATTACGAGTGCGCTGCTCTACCAACTGAGCTACACCGGCATAAGAAAATGGCGGTCCCACTGAGATTCGAACTCAGGTAGTCGCCTTGAAAGGGCGGTGTCCTAGGCCGCTAGACTATGGGACCGCATCATATGGTGGGTCGTGAGGGGGTCGAACCCTCGACCCACGGATTAAAAGTCCGTTGCTCTGCCAACTGAGCTAACGACCCGCAACATGTGGTATTCTACAGCCTCTCCCTATTTTCGTCAAGAGGAAATTTAACAGTTATTTTGACTGAATAAGATAATGGCATGAAGCATCTTTACAGCACAACTGACTAAATTTGCTGCGCAGCCAGCTTTCACCGGGATGTCCTGACAGCCCCAGCATTGTAGCTGTCTGCAGATGAAGGCACTTAACTGTAATCGGAGTGCCGCTGCGTATCCCGCCTATGCCTGTCCGGTGAAGCACCGTCCATATCTCTGGTCTGTAAAGGCGAATGTACTTAATTTCGGGACGGCTTAAAACACTGAGGCGAGCAAGAATATAATTAATTGTATATTTGCGGAACTTATCAGCGCAGCAGTTTAAATATCCTTCCAGTTCCTTTACAGCACCAGCAGATTCTAGCACGCCGCAAATATGTGACAGATAAGGACATGTCAGCCAGAATAAAGTTGGAAAGGGCGCCCCTCTGTAAACGGGACGGCACACCACCGCCTGCGGCATCCCCCACCTGCATCTTGCAGCAACGCCTTTTACAAGACTTCTGCTGAAATTGCGCCCCCGCATCTGAGCAGAGGTTACAGCTGCATCCCGTTCAGTAAAACACGAGAGGCCGTTCAGGGCCTCCCGTACAGAATAAATATTCTTCATTAAGGACGTGCACCTTTTCGGCGCGGAGGACGTCCGCCTTTGCCATTTCTGGCATTCATCAGCAGTGTAATCTTCTCCTCACTGGTTTTCATAAAATTAGAGAGTTTTTTCTCAAAATCATCTGAACTCGAGGTGTTCTCATTGTTTCCCATAGTTGGTAAATGACGCGGCATTCTCTGAACAGGCGGAGCCGGGGGTTCTTCCAGAGCTTTTAAAGAAAGATCAATGCGTCCGCGTTCGTCGATCTTAATCACTTTTGCCTTGACTTCTTGTTTGAGCTGAAGAACTGAATCTACGCTTTTAACAAATTTATGGGAAAGCTGGGAGATATGAATCATAGCTTTCTGCCCGTTTTCAAGACGCAGAAAAGCGCCGTAGGGCATAATCTGTTCGACGACTCCTGTTACGACATCACCGGGGGCCAATTCAGGCATAATGGGAACTTCCTTCTATCTTTTGTAATATTTTTAAAGCTGATTTAATGTCTGGATCTTGGTAACCATCACATAAATACGTCCGCTGCCCAATGAAGAACGCAGTTCGCCGGCAATCCATACGGGAGCTCCCTCTTCCTGTTTTGAGATCCACTCCTGGATGGCCGGGTCAAATACTCTCATGCGGAGGTAGTCGACACGATCGCAGCCGTCGGTATCAGCATACTGACGCTTCAGAGAGAACTCAAAATATTTACCGAGGCGGCTTTCACCATAGCTCTCACCTTTAAGAAAGTGGATCACGCCGGAAAGGTAGACGTCATTGACCAATTTGCCCATGAAATATTCCTCCAATATTCACGTAATGATTAATTTCAGCAGAATTTTGCCTTCATCAGATAAAGCAGCTTTTACTGCGAAACGCGTTTTGAATAACGCTGCATATTATAACTTACACGCTCGTTAAAACGTTTGCGGTACTGCGTAACAAGTGAAATATACTTACCGGCCTGAGAGCCTAAATATCTCTGCATTGCTTTTTTCTCATCACCGCCCGAGTTTACCATGTACCTCGTAAACAGCCAAGTGCCGACCATAATATTATTCCTCGGCTCCATCAGTATTTTCTCTGACGTAATGTGAGGGAACTGTTTTTTGATCGTCTTGCTGTGAAGGCGCCAGTATACCTGCATAAGTCCTACAGCATATTTTGAGCGTGCATTCTCTTTGGCATGAGACTCTTTGATAATAATGGCGGTTACCAAAGACGGATCAGCACCAAAACGCCTGCACGCCTCTGTCACATACTGCGCGTAGTCACAGGCCTTTTTCCACGAAAGCCTGCGGTTGTAATAGCAGAAAGTATAGGCGGCAGCTTCAATTATGGAAGATTGTCTGTGCCGCGTTGATGCCTGTCCATCCTGGAACAAATATTCAGGTGTACTCAAGCGGCTTCCCGACGCACACATACCGGGCAGGGGAATAGCAATTGAACAGCAAACCAGAATACCCACTATTGCCGCATGCTTAAAATTCATCGGGGTGCCTCCTAAGTGCTACGGATGTGCCTTATTTTATCTCAAGTTTACGCGGCTTTCCAGAGGCAATTTTTCTGTTCAGCAGAGAGAGCCATCAGCAGCATTGCTTTGTGTGCAATGAAAAAACGGCTTTTACTTTAATCAGCACGTTTAAACTTAGATGAAAGTTCTTCCACAAACATGGGGCTTAAAACTTTAATAAAGGTGCCCTTCATACCTAAACTGCGGCTTTCAATAATCCCTGCGCTTTCAAGTTTACGGAGGGCATTGACAATAACGCTTCTCGTAACGCCGACCTGGTCAGCTATTTTGCTGGCAATTACAACACCTTCGCATTCTCCGCCCTCTTTTCTGGCACCGGCATTTTTCTCCGCAGACATTTCTTTAAGGCGTGTAATGATATGGTTGATAGCGTCTATTTCTGAATAGGAAAGTGCCTTCATGGCCATATTGACAACAAGACGCTCGCGCGCAAGCTCTTCTATCTGATGAGAACGGTCATGGAGAATTTCTATGCCGACAAGCGTGGCAAGATATTCGGCAAGGACAAGATCCTGGGTTGTAAAATTGGTCACCGAACGGGCAAGGACCAGCGTTCCTAAACGCTCGGAGGCTCCATAAATCGGGACATAAAGGGCAGTTTTTTCTGAACTTTGTTTTTCCTGGTCATCAAAAAGAGAACCATCAGCTTTGCTTAAAACGGTTTCACGCTGCTGAGCAAGGCGTTCTACGAAACTTTCAGGCATGTATCCCTGTTCAATAAATGAAGCAATTGCTTCACTGTGATATTCATTGACCCATGCATATCCAAGGATCTGCCCTTCCCGGCTCAGAACGTAAACATTGGCCGTTGAGAACTCACAGAGCAGTCTCGCCAGCCTATTGTAGTCAGGGGTCGCTCCGTCGCGCCTGCCCTGAAGTGCATGATTGACCTGTCTTGTCTTTTCAAGCAGTTCCTGCATTTCCTTGCTGCTGTCTCCCGTTTTTGCGTCCCCAACCACAGAGTTCCCTTTTGGATAAATGTGTTTCACTTAACGCCGACCCCTTTCTTTTTTTACATTAAAGCAGGTAGTGCCTCAGATCTTTATCGCCGACAAGCGGTTCAAGCTTACCAGCAACAAATTCTCTTGTAACCTCTATTGTTTCGCCGCTGTGTTCCGGAGCGGTAAAGCTTATATCTTCAAGCAGCTGCTCTATGATTGTATGCAGCCTTCGTGCACCGATATTTTCCATTTCGAGGTTCATTTTTTCTGCTAAAGCCGCAATTTCCTGTACGGCGTCATCGTCAAACTTAAGAGTTACACCCTCGGTTTTAAGCAATGCCTGGGTTTGTTTCAGAAGACTGTTTTCCGGTTCTGTCAGGATCCTCTGAAGTTCATTTCTGCCGAGTGCGCTCAGTTCTACCCTTATAGGCAGCCGCCCCTGAAGCTCAGGCACCAGATCAGAGGGTTTAGAGTCGTGAAATGCACCTGCTGCGATAAACAAAATATGATCCGTCTGTACCTGTCCATATTTTGTATTAACGGCACAGCCTTCAACTATGGGAAGCAGATCTCTCTGCACTCCTTCATGACTCACATCTGCGCTTCCCATGTGTCCGCGTTCAACAATTTTATCAATTTCATCTATGAATACGATGCCTTCCTGCTGTGCTTTATCAAGTGCCTCACGGTTCAGGGCATCGGTATCAATCAGCTTCTCAGCTTCCTGAGCCTGAAGGACTCGGAGCGCATCCTTGACTTTCATCCTGCGTTTCTTTGTTTTTGTCGGCCCGTTGGCGCCCAGCATTTCAGAGAGATTTATGCCGATGGCCCCGATCTCTCCATTGTCAAAAGCAGCGAATGGACTGACGTTCTCCTGTACGTCTATTTCAACCTCACGTTCGTCCAGCTTCCCGTTCATGAGCATGTTGCGGATCCGCTCTCTTGTCCCTTCATGTATTCCTTTTTCGTCTGCATCTGAAGTTTCGTTACTTTTCTGATCAACACTGCTGCCGTTTTTCAGATAATTAAGAAAGGTAGGAATACCCGCCGATTCTTTTCTTACTGGCAGCAGATAGTCTACAAGCCTGTTCCTTGCGTGATCCAATGCAGAGTCCTGAACATTCTTAATCATTCTTTTCTTCACAATCTGCACTGAATTTTCAACAAGATCGCGAATTATTGAATCGACATCGCGGCCTACATACCCGACTTCGGTGAATTTTGTTGCTTCTACTTTCACAAAAGGCGCGTTCACAAGGTCGGCCAGTCGTCTTGCTATTTCAGTTTTTCCAACGCCGGTCGGACCTACCATCAGGATATTCTTCGGCGCAATTTCACGGGCCAGTTCAGGCGGAAGCTTCCTGCGCCTTATACGATTGCGCAGTGCAATTGCAACTGCCCGTTTTGCCTTGTCCTGACCTACGATGTAACGATCAAGGTATTTGACAACAGCAGAAGGTATAAGATTGCGCATATCTTCTGAAATTAACATCAGAGGACCTCCACTGTAAGAATGTTATCCGTGTAAATGCAGATTTCAGATGCAATCAAAAGTGATTTTCTGACAATATTCTCTGCAGAAAGCGAAGACGCATCAAGATAGGCGCGGGCCGCAGCAAGAGCAAAACCTGCCCCCGAACCTATTGACGCCACATTATTTTCCGGTTCAATCACGTCGCCTGCACCGGAAATAAGGATTGTATGGCCCTTATCTGCAACGAGAAGCATCGCTTCAAGCTTCTGCAGACTTCGTTCTGTGCGCCACATTTTTGCCAGTTCAACAGCAGAGCGCATGAGGTTTCCGCTGTATGCTTCAAGTTTTTTTTCAAAAAGTTCAAGCAGAGTCATTGCATCAGCAGTAGCTCCTGCAAAACCTGCAATTACGCTGCCGTTGTAAAGCTTTCGGACTTTTTTTGTACTTGCTTTGATAATCTGACTGCCCATTGTCATCTGACCGTCTCCGCCCATTGCAACGCGGCCGTCTCTCCGAACACAGACAATCGTAGTTCCGTGAATTGTCATATCCTGTGACATTAACTTTATTCCTCCTCACCTGAACGCGGATGTGCTGCCAGATAGCTTTCTCTCAGATGACCCGGGGTAATTTTCAGATACTTCTGGGTCGTAAGCAGACTTTCATGCCCCAGGAGTTCCTGAAGCACATTCAGCGACGCTCCGCCTTCAAGCATGTGAGTAGCAAAACTGTGACGTATGGAATGGGGAGTTACGTTTTCAAGGCCTGCCTGCTGTGCCGCCTGAACAACAAGGCGGTGCACCGTGCGGACAGTTATGTGCCCGCCGTTTTTCCCTGGAAAAAGATACTCAGCATCCCTGGGACATACAGCCCGCCACCGCAGCAGTGCATCTTTGGCATATTTTCCGAAGGGAACAAGCCTTTCTTTATCCCCTTTGCCAAGCACTCTCACCCATCGTTCGTCAAGATCAATGTCCTTCCACCGCAGAGAAACCAGCTCTGCGACACGGACTCCACAGCCATACAGTACTTCAATGACAGTACCGTTCCTCAGACACGGTTTAATTTTCCATGCTTCGGCAATAAGGCGGTTCATGGCATCACGGGAAATTGCCCGAGGCAGGCGCTCGGCAAGACGCGGACTTCTTACAGAAGCGGCTGGATCAGAACTAATGAAGTTTTTTTCAAGGAGATAAAGTTCAAACGTTTTGACCGCTGACAATTTTCGCGCAATCGAGGAATTTGCGTAGCCAAAACCAGAAAGAGAACGAAGAAATGCTCTTATGTTCTGCGTTGTTACATCTTTCAGTGCAATGTTCTGATTTTCAACAAAATCTGCATACTGAGCCAGGTCGACAGCGTAATTGGTAATTGTGTTCTCTGAATTTGCCTTATTATTTCTCAGATAATCAAGGAAGGCGTCAAGCTGTTCATTAAATTCATCCACGGGCATAGGGACCCCTTCCTTTTATCATTGTCTTTTATTGTCTTACTTGTATAAATGATACCATAGAGTACGATTAAAATCATCAATATTCTTACATTTTCTTTTATGTCAGAACAACAAAATTACAACAATTCCTGGAAATTCAGCTGTGCCAGTAAAGAGCGCCGCCTCAAGACACGGGATCACGTATAAAAAAATATAATTCAGCCTAAAATTTCACTTTCACTGCGTATAAAAGCAGAAAAAGCGTTCCGGCCGCGTCGAAGCAGTTCCAGATTCCTCTCTTTTCTGCCTTTTATTTTTTCATGCAGTTCTGGAAAAATACCCATATTCGCATTGACAGGATTAAATTTGGTATTTGTTGCATCGTGCAGTCTGAAAAGCAGCGCTCCGATTGCGCTTTCAGGCGGCCATGACAGCAACTCACGCCCGGACAATCTCTGGCACATATTAAGCCCGGCGACCAGCCCCATAGCTGTGCTTTCAAGATAGCCCTCGACTCCTGTAATCTGTCCCGCAAGAAAGAGCTTTTCCTGCCCCCTCGGGCGCAGGTATTCATCAAGACACTGAGGGGCGTTCACATAAATATTTCGATGCATTACGCCGAACCTTACAAATTCAGCATGCTCCAGGCCTGGGATCAGACGGAAAACGCGTTCCTGTTCTTTCCATCTCAGATTTGTCTGAAAACCGACGATATTGTACAGAGTTCCTTCCTGGTTGTCCTGACGCAGCTGTACGACTGCATAAGGATGATTGCCGCTTCGCGGATCCGACAGACCGACAGGACGAAGCGGACCGAAACGCAGTGTATCAACGCCCCGCGAAGCAATTACCTCCACCGGCATGCACCCTTCAAAATACTTTGCATTGTTCTCAAAGTTATGAAGCGGTGCACGTTCGGCAGATATAAGTGCTTCATAGAATTTCATATACTGTGAGCGATCCATCGGGCAGTTGATATAATCCCCGCCTTCATAATCAGCATATCTGTCCCGGCGGTAAGCAATGTTCATATCAACAGAGCCGAGCTCTATCACAGGAGCAACAGCGTCATAAAAGTAAAGGTAATTGCCGCCAAGAAGTTTCTGCAATTTTTCTGCAAGCGCAGGTGATGTCAGCGGACCGCTTGCAATAATGCAGTTCTCATCAGGAATTTCTGTGATCTCTTCTCTTTTCAGCTCAAACAGCGGGTTTTGCAGTAAAGTGTCAGTAATAAAATCTGAAAATTTTTCGCGGTCAACAGCCAGCGCTTTTCCTGCCGGCACTGAAAATTTCAGGGCTGCTTTCATAATCAGGCTGTCAAGGGCCTGCAGCTCTTCCTGCAGCAGGCCGGAGGCAGAAGTCGCCGCTGATGAGCCAAGAGAGTTGCTGCACACGAGTTCACCCAGTTTGTCTGTTTTATGTACCTCAGTCGAGACAGCAGGACGCATTTCATAGAGACAGACCGGAATGCCGCGTTTCAGGAGCTGCCAGGCCGCCTCTGAACCGGCCAGACCTCCGCCTATGATCTTCACCGCAGTCATCATTCGGCGCCTCTGTGTCCGCATTTTGTGCAGACAGGTGTACGCGATTTGCCCACGTACTCCATCAGCCCGCCGCATTCAGGACATTTCTGTGCCGCAGGTTTGTTCCAGGAGACATAATCACATTCAGGGTATCGTGAACACCCGTAAAAAATTCTCCCCTTTTTGCTTTTCCGCTGCACAACTTCGCCGCCGTGTTCTGCCCCGCATTTAGGACATGGCACGCCGATTTTTTTCTGAACCGGCTTTATGTAACGGCATTCAGGAAATCCCGAACAACCTATAAACTCACCAAAACGGCCGTGCTTTTTTACGAGAGGCCGGCCGCACAGCGGGCACAGTTCACCCGTTTTTTCCGGAGCTGGAGGGGGAAGTGCAGGAGCTTTTTCGGCTTCTGATATTGCACTGGTAAACGGCGTCCAAAATTGACTGATCAGCTGCACCCAGTCCACATTTCCTGATTCCACCTGATCGAGAGAGCTCTCCATAGATGAAGTGAAACCAACATCAACAATCGGTGATGCGGATTTGCCGTCAAAGTGGTCAAGCAAAAAACTATTCACCGAAACGCCGAGCTCTGTAGGCTTCAGTTTGCGGCCGTCTTCTCTGGTAACATACAGCCGGTCGTATAAAGTCTCAACAATCGTCGCGTATGTTGAGGGTCGCCCGATGCCGTCATCTTCAAGCGTCTTGATCAGACTTGACTCTGTATACCGGGAAGGCGGCAGCGTCTGTGCCTTTTCAGAGGTGATATGGTCAACGTTCAGTCTTTCACCTTTTTCAGCAGCCGGAAGCACATCATCCTTAACATCAAGTCCCCATTCAGCGCCCCATCCGTCAAATTCCACTGTACTTCCCTGTGCACGCAGTCCATAACGGCCGCAGCTGCATTCCAGAGTTGAAACGTCAACAACAGCCTGAGCCATTTGCGAAGCAATACTCCGCCTCCAGATCATATCGTAAAGTTTAAACTGCTCCGGGGTGAGTGATGATTTAACGTCATCAGGGGAAAGCGTAAAATCTGTGGGCCTGATAGCCTCATGTGCATCCTGCGCGTTGGCGCCGGCCTGATAAACTACAGCTTTAGCCGGAAGATATTTTCTGCCCCACTTTTTTTGAATCACACTGCGGGCCTGGGCAATTGCCTCAGGTGCCATTCGCAGGCTGTCGGTTCTCATGTAGGTTATCAGGCCGACTGTTCCATGTCCCGGAATCGTCACACCTTCAAAAAGACTCTGGGCAATGCTCATTGTGCGTCGCGGCGCAAAACCCAAACGGCTTGCCGACATCTGCTGCAGTGTGCTGGTTTTAAAAGGCACGGGCTGACGCCGTGCATTCTTTTTTGAAATAAAGCTGTCTACCAGCAGGTCTTCTGTCTGAAGAGCTTTTTCTATTTTCCTCACCGCATCAGAAGTGTTGATCAGCAGGGTTTTGCCTTCTTTAACAAGACTTCTGCCGTTTTCTTTTTCAACACGAAGACGGTATTTTCTGCCGTCTTCAGTGCTTGCATCTGCATAAATATTCCAGTAGTCCTGCGGTTTAAATGTCTCGATTTCTTTCTCCCGCTGGCAGATGATTGCCAGTGCAACCGACTGAACCCTCCCTGCAGAAAGCCCCCGTTTGATTTTCTGCCACAGAAGAGGGCTCAGTTTATACCCGACAAGACGGTCAAGCACCCGACGGGCCTGCTGTGCATCGACTCTGTTCATATCAATAGGCCCGGGTGACTTGACAGCTTTTTTCACAGCTTCTGACGTAATCTCGTGAAAACGGATACGGCAGTTATCAGCCGGATTTACTCCCAGAAGTTCAGCCACATGCCAGGCAATAGCTTCACCTTCACGGTCAGGATCAGCTGCCAGAAGTATTTTTCCGGCTTTTTCAGATGCAGTTACCAGTTCTTTTTTTACCGGCGCTTTTCCTTTAACAAGGATATACTCGGGCTTAAAATGATTTTCTATGTCTATGCCAAGCCGGCTTTTAGGCAGGTCGACAATATGTCCGATACTTGCTTTGACGATATACTTCGGGCCGAGGATTTTTGTCAGCGTTCTGGCCTTGGTCGGTGATTCGACTATTACCAGGGTTTTACCGCCGGATTTAGGAATAAATTTTTTAGAAGCAGCAACTGAAGAAGTGCTTTTTTCCACTGCCTCTTCTGCTTTATTTTTCTCACTTTCAGCCGTCTGTTTTTTAACTTTCGGATCAGAAGCCGGCTGTGATCTTTTGTCTTTCACCACAAGAGTTTTTTTGTTTGATTTTTTCGCTGCAGTTTGAGCTGCAGACGTTTTTTTCTTCGGCTTGTCAGCAGCTTTTTTTCTGGAAGCGGGCTTTACCGCTACTGTTTTACTTTTCTTTACATCTGCGGAAATTGTCTGTGATGTTTTTTTTCTGGCTGTGCTTGTTTTTTTTGCCTTTAAAACCATTGCGTTATCCTTTCAACACGTGATGCGTAATCAACTTGGGAGGCGGTGTAAATTACCATTTGCTGCTGCAGGACCATTCTCCAGGGAAATCGACAAGGGATCCCCTATATGTTCCAGAATGGAATTGACAACACTGGCGTCAGCACGGGTCTGTCTTAATTTTGAAACAACAACAGCCTCTGTGATAAGATCCTCAAGCTGGCGCTGCGAAAGCCAATGGGAACTGCTGTATTTATATATCAGAGCCTGTGCATCTTCAGTCAGACAAAATTGTTCGTCGGGGCTTAAAATTCTCTGCAAAACGGTACTTCCTTTCCGCAAAATTGAAAAAAATAACTGAGGCTTTTGCACATTTTACCGTTCAAATTTTTATTGTCAAATACAGAGAAATACTTTACAGAAAAACAGAGCAGAAGAGAAGCCCCTTCTGCTCTGCTGCTATTTAAATTTTTAATCCTGCCGTTCCATGAGCTTTCTCATGCTGCCCAGAAGGATTCTCTGCTCCACACCTGCCACAAGTCTTCTTGTGTATGCAACGGTGTCGGGGTTGACGCTCATGCTGTCAATGCCTTCCCGGACAAGGAACTCCGCAAAATCAGGGTACAACGAAGGGCCCTGCCCGCAGATCGAGCACGTAATGCCCTGTTTATGCGCTGCACGGATCAGGGTTCTGATTGCATTTTTCACAGCAGGATCTCTTTCGTCAAAATACCCCATATTGTTCAGAATGCCTGAGTCACGGTCAACCCCCATGACAAGCTGAGTCAGATCATTGCTGCCGATGCTGAAGCCATCGACAAGGCTGGCAAAAGCCTCAGCCTGAAAAACTACAGCAGGGACTTCTGCCATAATCCAGATCTTGAAAGATTTATTCTGGATCAGCCCCTCAGATGCCATAATTTCTTTAACTTTCTTCAGTTCCCATGTCGTGCGGACAAAGGGAAGCATAACCCAGACGTTTATAAGACCGAACTCGTCGCGAACTTTTTTAATAGCCTTGCATTCAAGTCTGAAACCCTCTTCATAAGCAGGCGAAATGTAACGTGAAACGCCGCGCCAGCCTATCATGGGGTTGTTTTCTTCTGGTTCAACCTGATCCCCGCCTTCAAGTCCTCTGAATTCATTCGTGCGGAAATCGCTCATTCTGACAACCAGAGGGCGCGGATAAATAGCCTGTGCCACGGTTGTCACAGCGTTGCAGATATCGTTGATCAGTATATCGCCGCGTCCTGTACGAAGCAGATACATAGGATGAACGCCAATATGGGAGAAAATGAACTCTGTACGCATCAATCCAATGCCGTCAAAGGGAAGGTGGCTGTATTTGCCGATGATGGAAGCGTCGCCCAGGTTCATATAAATCTTAGTGCCGGTAATGGGCGCATATTCAGCAGGTGCAGCACTTGAATGTGACGCTGCCGGTGATCCGACCGGCGAATGAATGTCCTGATCCGACGAAAGATTCACATTGCCGCGGTAAACGACGCCTCTTGTAGCATCCACGGTTACTTCCATGCCTTCACTCAGAACCTGTGTACCGTTTTTGCTCCCCACGATACACGGTATTCCAAGTTCTCTTGAGACAATAGCAGCATGACACGTGCGTCCGCCTTCGTCTGTAACCACAGCACAGGCTTTTTTCATAGCAGGCACCATGTCGGGGTTAGTCATTCCAGTAACGAGAACATCGCCCTTTTTGACACGCGCAATTTCCTTGAGCGAATCAATGCGGACGACCTGTCCGTGTGCTATCCCCGGCGAGGCCGCAAGTCCGCGGACCAGAACAGTCAGAGCTTTCTTATCCATAACTTCATTCTCCTTCTTTGCCTGCTGAGGTGCGTCTTTCAGTGTTGTTATCGGACGGGCCTGCAAAATATAAAGCTTTTTGGTTTCGCGGTCTTCGCCCCATTCAATGTCCATGGGCACGCCGTAGTGATTTTCAATTGCTTTGCCGGCTTCGGCAAGGTTGCGGACTTCTTCCTCGGTCATGCAGCGCTGGCTGACAGCTGCAGGCCCCAGATAGTCCTCGACCGGCACAGCGGCAGTGCCGCCTTCTTTGCCTCTATCAACAATCATTGTCTTTTTATCTGCAATGGTTGTTTCAATTTCTGCCAGTGATTCTTTATCAAGGATGAATTCATCGGGCGACACAGTGCCTGAAACAACGGCTTCACCAAGTCCCCAGCTTGCATTGATCATCATCTGGCTGCGGTCATTGGTAATCGGATTGGCCGTGAACATCACGCCGGATTTTTCACTTGCCACCATTTTCTGCACTACGGCACACAGAGACACGTTAAAATGGTCGTAATTCTGCTTCTGCCGGTAATACGTGGCACGTGCCGTCCAGAGCGATGCCCAGCACTGACGTACATGATCAACCACAGACTGCGCCCCGATCACATGAAGATAAGTATCCTGCTGGCCTGCAAAAGATGCATCCGGCAGATCCTCTGCCGTCGCTGAGCTTCGTACTGCCACATCAGGATCTTTGAGTCCTGTTTTTACAGAAAGTTCATTGTAGGCATCAACAATCTGTTTTTCAATAGATTCCGGAATCGGGGCTTTCTGAATCAGATCTCTTATTGTTTCCGTCCTTTTCTGAAGCTCATCCGTGTCCTCAAAGTCCAGCCCTTTCAGCAATTCAAGAATTTTTGTATTAAGATTGTTTACTTTGATGAAACGGGCATAAGTCTCTGCAATAACACAGAATCCCGGAGGCACTGGCGCTCCGGTTGACGTCAGTTCACCCAGATTTGCCCCTTTGCCGCCGACAATCGGGATATCGGTTTTCCGTATATCCTCAAACCATTTGATTGCATTAAAATTTTCCATGCTGCGCCTCCATCTTTTTTTCAAACAATCAGATAATGAACTGCTTCCATCCCAGCGCACTCTTTACTCTGCTGCAAATGTATATCCCTTTTCGTGCAGGTAGTCCAAAACTTCCTGCGCCGTTTCCTCCAATGCTCTGCCTGTTACGTCAATAATTTTGACTTTCAGGCTTTTCATAATGCCAAGTGCGTAAGACAGCTCTTCACTGACTCTGCCCTGCTGGGCATACTGTGCCTTCTGCGGATCAAGCCCGATGATATGCAGCCGGTCGCGCCTGATTTTGCATAGAGCTTCTTCCTGAATCATAAGCCCTATAATACGCCCGCTCGGCAGACTGAAAAGTTCTTCCGGTGGCGCAAGCTCAGGAACAAGCGGTACATTTGCTGTCCTGATGCCTTTATTTGCAAGATACATTGACAAAGGTGTCTTGCATGTTCTGGAAACGCCTATGATGACAACCTCAGCTTCAGGAAGAAGATTGGGGTTGGCGCCGTCATCGCAGGTGCTGGAAAATTCAAGTGCTTTAACACGGCGGTAATAGTTCTCGTCAAGAATATGCTGCGTCCCCGGCGTTCCTTTGGGAGCAACGCCGAGGCGTTCAGAGATAATATCAAGAGTGGGGCCCATCAGGTCAATGACCTTTAAATCCATGTCCTGAGCATAATGCATCAGCGCCTCTCTGACACTCTGGGACACCAGAGTGCAGACTATAATTGCGTTATGTTCTTTCGCCTGCCAGCAGATATTGATCAGTTTGTCTGCAGTATCAACAGAACGGAAGCGCCGGAGTGCCACAATATCCCGCGCGTTAAACTGCCTCAATGCAGCACGGGTGACAGTTTCTGCGGTTTCTCCTGTAAAGTCGGAGACAATGAAGATTTCAAGCTTTGGACCGTTCCGTTCAGCATTTGAAGAAAAAACTTCATAATCAACTGATGTGCTCACTTCTTCATCCTCCGTCCGAAGCTATCTGGGCATGGCCCGCCATCTGCCGCCGCCAGATGAATAAATCAACGCCTGAATCTGAAGTTCTGTAATGAGTCTCACAAGTTTTACGGAATCTATCCCGGTTCTTGCCGCTATTTGATCAGCTGTAAGCCCGCCTTCGTTCTGAAGGCAATCGATAATCTTTCTCTGTTCAGCGTCCAGCTTTACAGGGGTAAAAAGGGACAGCTGTCCAAGCGTGCTGACAGTGTCTATGAAGTCGCCGATATTGACCAACGGTGTTGCTCCGTCAAGAATCAGCCGATTACTGCCCTCGCACACTTTTTCATCAATACGGCCCGGCACCGCCCAGATTTCGCGCCCCATCTCCATTGCAAGACGCGCGGTAATCATGGCGCCGCCTTTAAAAGGCGATTCGACAACAACCAGCCCCTTTGTAAGCCCTGCTATGATTCTGTTTCTCTTTGGAAAATGCCATGGAAGGCCGGGGGAACCCAGGGGATACTCACTGATCAGTGCCCCTCTTTTCACAATATTGGAAAAAAGTTCTTCATGTTCCGGCGGCCAGACCAGATCCACACCAGTCCCGAGAACAGCGGCAGTCACTCCGCTCTGTGAAAGAACACCGGCATGTGCTGCGCCGTCTATTCCACGTGCTCCGCCGCTGACTACGACTTTTCCTGCACGTGCCAGTGCGGCCCCTGTCAGTTCGCTGATTTTAAAGCCATAAGGCGTGCACCGTCGGGTGCCTACTACAGAATAACTGTCTGTAAAATCAGGCAGTCTGCCCTTTACATAAAGCACCAAAGGAGGGTCGTTGATTTCCCTTAACCTTTCCGGATAATTCTTATCGTACCATGAAATTAAAAAAATTCCAGACACTTCAGCCTGTTTAATTTCCCTGCCTGCCCAATTCTCAGAGGCAAGCTTTTGCAATTTTACAGCAGCAGGTTGTTTCATAAGTTCTAGCTTAAGAAGCTTTTGAATAATATCCTCAGGGGCTGTTTCATTTTCTACAATATGAAGGACATTCGCCGTAAGGCATTCACTGGCATTCAGCCATACGCACAGCTCAAGTGCATTCATTGCAGAACTCCTGCATCTCTGTAGGCAAGTGCCTCAGCAATTGCGTGCGTTTCAATGCGCGTCTCCTCTGCAAGATCTGCGATTGTGCGCGAGACACGGAGAACCCTGCTCAGTCCGCGCCCTGACAGATGAAGCAGTTCTGCCATCGACGCAAGGTATTTTCTTGCATCTGGAGTAAGGACAGCTTCTTTCTTCAGCATTCTTTCAGAGAGCTCTGCGTTGCATTCAACATTTGTCCTTGCTTTTCTCTGCCATTGGATTTTCCTTGCTCTGATGACGCGCTCACGAACAGCTGAGCTGCTTTCAGCCTTTGTTCCATCAAGCTCAAGGAGCTCACGAGGAGTAAGGCGCGGTACTGATACATAGAGATCCACACGATCCATCATCGGGCCGGAAAATTTCCTGCGGTAGCGCTCAAGTTCCACTGCGCTGCATCTGCACTGTTCAAGCGGATCACCACGCCATCCGCAGGCACAGGGGTTTGCAGCAAGCACCAATAGTACGCGGCTTGGATATCTCACACTGCCTGATGCCCTGTTTACTGTTATAAAACCATCCTCAAGCGGTTGGCGCAGCGCTTCAATCAGATCACGCTTAAATTCTGTAAACTCGTCGAGAAAAAGCACTCCGCGGTGTGCCAGGCTGACTTCTCCCGGCCTTATATCACTGCCTCCACCGCACACTGAAACAGTACTTGCCGTATGATGAACCTGTCTGAACGGACGCCTGCGGTCGCCAGGCGCCTGCATCCCGACAGCACTGCGGATAAGCAGAGTTTCTAAAAATTCGCTGTCGGAAAGTGGCGGCAGGATTCCCTGCATTGCCCTGGCCATCATCGTTTTGCCGCTTCCGGGTGAACCGACCAGAAGAATATTGTGGTGTCCGGCTGCTGCAATTTCCAGCGCTCTCCGGGCAGTCACCTGTCCCTTCACGTCAGCGAAGTCAGGTTCCACCGCGCCGAGGTAATCAGGGGGCATATTTTTAGCAACTCTCTGCAGTGTCTTTTCACCTTTAAGAGCATCAAAAAGTTCGCTCAATGTATGAACAGCATAGGCTTCCACGTTATCTACAAGAGCCACTTCGGCTGCATTTGCCGCCGGACAGTAGAGGGGAAGCCCCAGAAAACGTGCAAGGAGCGCTGCAGGCACGGCACCATATACAGAACGCACGCGGCCGTCGAGCGAAAGCTCTCCCATATAAACTGCAGGGCGCGTCGGTTTTATAAACTTTTTCTCTGCCGCCAGCGCCACAGCAATAGGGAGGTCAAGAAGGCTTCCCTGTTTGGGAAGATCCGCCGGTGCCAGATTAACAGCAATTCTTCCATATATAGTTACACCGACTTCACGCAGCGCTGCACGGACTCTTTCCCGCGATTCCCTGACAGCTGCATCTGGCAGACCGACAACCGTAAAGGAAAACATCCCCGTTGTTATTTCCGATTCAACTTCTACGGGCAGCGCCTCTATTCCCCGCAGAGTAATTCCACGCACCGCCGCTGACATAGTTATTCCCCCATCTCGAGGTATCTGAGCCAATCAAGGTGCCAGGTATCATTATCTACGTCGACTGAAACAAGGTCGATACGCCAGCTCCCTTTCCACTTTTCCCTCAGCGTATAAAGTTCCGCACCCCGGCAAAGTCTCTGCCACTTCTGGCGGCCGATAGTTTCTTCAGCAGACATAATGCCGTTTTTTCTTCGGCACCTCACCTCAACAAAAACAAGTTCACGGCCGTCCCGACACACCAGGTCCAACTCTGAAAATCTTTCCCGCACGTTACGTTCAACAATTCGGAGCCCCTGGGAAGATAAAAAACGCGATGCAAGATCTTCTGCCCATCTGCCGATCATCTGCCGGTTGCGGGCTATAAAAAAAGCCTGCTCAGGCTGCGTTAATATGCCTTCGAGGCTGTTAACAGCAGGCGATGCAGGCTTAAAAAACTGAAAAGGCAGCTTGAATTTAAGAAAGAGCTGTTTCATATCGGAAAACTCTCCTTAACTTTCAGGAACACACCACTTCATTTCCACGAAAAACTTCTTCTGTGAATCGGCGTTGCCCCAAGTTTTTTAATCGCAATTCTATGTTCAAGTGTACCATAGCCTTTATGTTTTGCAAAACCATAGCCGGGATAAATTTTATCGTAGACGGTCATCACTCTGTCCCGCAGGACTTTTGCCGCAACTGATGCAGCGGAAATCTGCGGATAAATATCGTCGCCGCCGATTACAGCCTGCTGATAGAAATTCAGTCCGGGAATTTCCCTGTTGCCGTCTACCACAACGCCTTCGGGAACAACAGGCAGGCGTTCAACAGCCCGGCGCATTGCCCACAACGTGGCCTGCAGGATATTGATTTTATCAATTCGATCGGCCAGCGCAGATTCTGCTCGCCAGATGACATTGAGCTCGAGCATTTTCAGGAAAACTTTCTCACGTCGGCGAGGCGTCATTTTTTTGGAATCGCGCAGCCCCATTGACATCAGTATATCCTTTTGTTCATCTGTCAAAATTACAGCCGCTGCAACCACGGGCCCGGCCAGAGGACCGCGGCCGGCTTCATCGACACCGGCAAGAATCATTCTTCTGCTTCCCCATCTGCAGTGCCGTTTAAAATTTTCACGATTGGCGCACCTGGGGTTTCAAGAGTTATTCTGCCAAGCTTTCCAGTAGAAAAAGATTCAAGGAAACGCCGGCCTGCAAGTGTATAGTCCACGTGCCCGCCGCTTACAAGGCAGCCCAGGCGCCGGCCTGTTGCCTCCAGCACTGAAACAGTGTCATCCGGATCGGCCTGAATCCCCCATTTTTCTTCCACAAAGTGCCAAAGGCCCTGTTTCTGCATAAAATCAATCAGCGTACAGGCAACCGTATCAAATCCCCCGATAACATCAGCCTTTGAACAGCCCAGCCAGGCAAGTGCCTTCTGTACTGCTTCACCCGAACGTGGGTCTAGAATGCCAGGTGAATCAACTATCAGAAAGTCCCCGTTTCGGTACCAGGACACACCGCGCGTTATACCAGGAATACCACCCACAGGTGCAGATTTCTTACCGATCAGTAAGTTCAGCAGCGCTGATTTTCCAACATTTGGGATCCCCACCACTGCGGCGCGAAGTTCACGGTATTTTGGCTTAAATCTGACAAAAGCCTGCTTTAAGGATGTGATTTGCCTGGACAGCAGATCAAATGCCCAGACTTCACGATGCCGCTGTTTGTAAAACGCAATCCACTGAGCTGTCAGACTGTCATCTGCAAGGTCTTTTTTCGTCATGACAATCCACACTGGTTTATGGCTGGCAATTTTCTTTATAAAAGGAGATGCGGTCAGTTCAGGAGCTCTGGCATCCCGGACTTCTATGATCACATCAAGCTTTCCAATCAGATCCGATAACTGGCGTGTACCCTTGGCCATATGCCCGGGGAACCAGGCTGTTCTGCCCGCCATTATTTCACCAGTCCGATCCTGTTAAGCGGCCAGTACCTGAAAATCACCGGGCCGCGGATATTTTTCTCGGGGACAAACCCCCAGTAACGGCTGTCGGCCGAATTAGGCCGGTTGTCGCCGAGCGCAATATAAGATTTTTCCGGCACATAAATCGGATCCTGATTATAGGTATCATGGAACTTTACGTAGGGTTCATCAATTTTCTGGCCATTAATCCATACAATGCCGTCATGCACTTCAAACTTATCGCCGGGAAGCGCAATCAGCCTTTTTACATAATCGATTTTCGGATCCTTCGGGTATTTAAAAACGAAAACGTCGCCACGCTTGGGAGAACGGATGTAATACTCGAATTTGCAAACCAGGACGCGATCCCCCTCCAGCAGTGTTGGTATCATAGAACCGCTTGGTATCCAGAAAGCCTGAATAACAAACGTTTTAAGCAGTAAAGCAAGGATAACAGCCCAGATCACTGTTTCAAGTGTTTCTCTCAGCCACGCTATGGGAATGAGTTTCTCCCACAGTCTTACAGCGGGAGCAATTAAATTACCCCACCAGTCTTTTATTGCCATGCAATGGCCTCCTCAAATTTATAAAACTCATATCCTCCAAACTGAATCAGCTGCCGCGTCTTTTTCGAGACACGAGCCCGCGAAGAGAAACT
>CAZDXA010000002.1:120528-149166 GCA_964509435.1 uncultured Synergistaceae bacterium
GCGTCTTTTTCGAGACACGAGCCCGCGAAGAGAAACTGTCAGCTTTTCTCCCGTACTTTTACTGGTGTCAGCATCAATAGCCTCTATTGTGAATGCCGGAGTCACAGTATGTGTCTCACAACGGTAAATAACAGTGACAGCACCCTGGTTCAGACGCCACCTTACACGTTTGTCAGCTGTGAATTTTTCAGCACAGGAGGCTGTACCGTCAAGCCAGTTTAAAAGCATATAATGCCTTGCATCTGAAGCTGCAAAAGGGTAAATACGCAGTGTAAAGCTGCTTTTCCAACGGTCAGCACGGGCAAAAGCACTGTTGAGCCAGATTTCAAGATGGTCCATGTCACGCGCGGCAGCGGACGCAGGTGGTTCGGCTCTGAAACAGACAAATATTCCCGATAACAGCAGTGCATAAATCGACAGGCAAATCAGCACTTCTGTAAAAGTAAACGCTTTTTGCCTGACGACGCCTGCATTATTTTCCAGGCGCCGGATGATATTCATGCACAAACTTGGCAATCTGCGCAGCAGGGTTTCCGGACTGCAGAATCGCACTTATTTTATCATACATATTCTGAGTTTCATCGTGGGTGTTTTCAGTAATCTTCGCACAGAATATTTTCGGATGAGAAGTTTCATCAACATGGCTTTTATCATAGAAGAGTTCTTCAAATAATTTTTCACCCGGTCTGATGCCTGTATACTCAATTTTAATATCCCTGCCCGGCTCATAACCATTAAGACGGATCAATGTTTCCGCAAGACTGGTGATTTTTACCGGCGTCCCCATGTCAAGCACGTATATACGTCCTGAGACGCCTATAGCTGCCGTCTGCAGGACTAACCCAGCCGCTTCCGGAATCAACATGAAATACCGCACCATCTGCGGGTGCGTCACAGTAACGGGGCCGCCTGCAGCGATCTGCCTCTCAAATTTCGGTATCACGCTGCCGCGGCTTCCAAGGACATTTCCAAAACGTACAGCCAAATAAGAAGTTCTGCTGTACTGACGCTGCAAATCCATCAGCGTCATTTCCGCTATGCGCTTGCTGGCGCCCATTATGCTGCTGGGATTCACAGCTTTATCAGTAGAAATCAGGACAAGCCGGCTCACGCCGAATTCACCCGCAAGATGCCCCACTGTCCAGGTTCCAAGACAATTTACACGAACAGCTTCTCTTGCATTGCTCTCCATTAACGGCACATGTTTATGTGCCGCTGCATGGAAAACAATTTCAGGCTTGTATTTCATAAATACCTCAGTCATTGCCCGCACGTCAGCCACGTCGGCAATGACAGGTATTATCTGTATATCTGTTTTTCTTAAAGCCAGTTCCTCAAGCAGAGTATAAATCGAGTATTCACCGTGTCCAAGCAAAATCAGACTTCTGGGCTTGTATGGCAGCATCTGACGCACAATTTCACTGCCTATAGACCCTCCGGCTCCTGTTACCATAACGCACTTACCAGCCAGCAGCCCACCGATCTGCCCGGCGTCGAGACGTACAGGTTCACGTCCCAGAAGATCCTCAAGCTTTACAGGGCGCAGACTGCTCAGCGTCACACGCCCGTCTGCCAGTTCGTGAAGCGACGGCAGGATGCGGACAGTTACATCAAGGGGTACAGCAGCGTTCAGAAAATCCCTGACTCTTGAGACAGGAGCAGAGGGCAGCGCAACAAGTACAGTGTCTACCTTATATTTTTTGATAAGCTGAGGAAGTTCCGAAAGTTTTCCCAGCACCGGAACACCTGCTACGTTTTTTCCTTTTTTGGCCGGATCATCATCGAGAAAACCAACAACATTCTGCTCCTCGTTATTTCGTATCATGTCTCGGGCAATCTGAACTCCGGCACTGCCTGCACCTATAATAAGCACCTTTTTATCGTTGTGGCGTTCAGTTCTGCTGCTGTCAAGGCGCCAGGTCAGCCGGACCGCAGCAAGCAGAGAAAAACCGCTCAAAAACAGAAGGGCTATGACGCTTCTGGGAACAATAAAAGAGCGAGGATACAAAAAATAAAATGCCAGCAGCACCAGACACGCGCTGACATACGCTTTCAGCAATAGGAGCATTTCCTCAACACTGGTCTGCAGCCAGTAAACTTTATATACGCCCCACAGAACAAAAGAAAGCATTACCGCAGCGACATAAGATGTGCCTACAGCTAAAATGCCGAAATCTCCGGCATTTTCCAAAAAAATCGATAAACGAAGCGCATAACTGATGTAAACTGCTGCAGCGAGTAAGAAAACATCGATGAGGGCAACGCAGAAACTGCGTGCCCCCCACTGATGCCATATTTTTGCGAATTTACCTGCCCTATTTTCCAATTTCCCAAGCCTTTCTTTATTTTATGCTCTTCGTCCTGTTCATGTTCAAAGCGGCTGATTCTCCTAAGGCACAATCAACCGGCTGTTCTGGCTGCCGCCGTTCATGCGGTCAAGACGTTCAAGGTCAGCAGCTGAGGCGACGTCGAGATGAGGTTTTTTCTGCTCTTCCTCAATCATAGCCTTTACTTTTTCCTCATAGTCCTTCATGCTCTTTTTAATCGCATCGGCGTCATTTTTAAGCCACATAATCATATTATCCGCGGTGGATTTTAAGGCAGCGTCGTCCGGCATTTCCTTAATCGCGCCGAGACTGAGAAGGAGCTGATGCTCTTCTTTTACAGACTCGGTAATATCCTCATCTGTCAAAAGACCTTTTTTATACATAGCACGGGCAAGGATATTAAATTTGCTCTTCATGTTCTCATTTGCCATTGTCATTGCATCGACACGGGAAAGAAGCATGGACAGCACTTCATCAAGACTTATCTGCATAGCCATTTTTAACAACATTCCTTTCTGGACAAATATGAGATTATCAGATTATACATTAAAACGGAATTCAACAACATCGCCGTCGCGCATTACATAATCTTTGCCTTCCAGACGGAGCAGCCCTTTTGCTCGAGCTTCAGCCAGAGAACCGCAGGCAACAAGATCATCATAGCTGACAATCTGCGCACGGATAAAACCACGTTCGAAATCGCTGTGGATCGTACCGGCCGCCTGCGGAGCCAGGGTGCCTTTCCGAATCGGCCAGGCGCGCGACTCTTTTTCCCCCGCCGTCAGGAAAGATATCATCCCCAGCAGGCGGTACCCGGCAGAAATCAGCCGATTCAGTCCGGGTTCTTTCAATCCAAGCGCTTCAAGATATTCCGCTTTTTCGCTTTCCTCAAGTTCGGCTATTTCAGCTTCTATCTGGGCACAGATGGGCACAAATTCCGCGCCTTCTGATTTTGCATGGTCGCACACAAGCTGCGCATAAGGATTCAATTCTGTTTTTCCAACGTCCTTTTCGGCTATATTCGCTACATAGAGCATGGGCTTATCAGAAAGCAGATTGAGACCGCGGAGATAAACCTTCTCTTCGTCGCTCAGGTTAAGTGTCCGAACAAGCTTGCCGTCCTCCAGCACATCTTTCACACGGCGGAGCAGATCAAGATTAGGCGCCAGCTTTTTATCGGCTTTTGCCAGTTTTTCCACTTTTGCCAGATTGCGCTCTATCATTTCCAGATCTGACAGTATCAGTTCCAGCTCGATTGTCTCTATATCACGTGCAGGGTTAACTGAACCGTCAACATGAACAATGTTGGGATCGTCAAAGCAGCGCACCACTTGCACGATTGCGCTTGCTTCCCTGATATTAGACAAAAACTGGTTGCCCAGCCCTTCCCCCTTGCTTGCACCGCGCACAAGCCCGGCAATATCGCAGAACTCAACCACAGCAGGCGTAATTTTCACAGAATGAAACATCTCTGACAAGACTTTCAGCCGCTGATCGGGGACTTCCACCATCCCCACATTGGGTTCAATCGTGCAGAAAGGATAGTTTGACGCTTCTACTCCTGCCGAAGTTATTGCATTAAAAAGAGTGCTTTTGCCGACGTTCGGCAAGCCGACAATTCCCAGTTTCAAAATAATCCCTCATTTCAGTTATATTAATGGCAGTTCCACTGCTTCTTTTACATTGCGGACTGCAGCATCAAAAATTGCAGAGTTCACGCAACATTTTACAACGAATCACCATTATTTTCACTGAAAAAACGCAGGCAAAAAATTTTTTTTGATGCTTGACAGTTCGCAGGCGCCGGGCTATAATGCCTCATGTTGTGAGCGGGACGTAGCGCAGCCTGGCTAGCGTACCTGAATGGGGTTCAGGTGGTCGGAGGTTCGAATCCTCTCGTCCCGACCAGAAAAAAATCAGCGGATGCCTGTGGCATCCGCTTTTTTTATACTGTGGAGAGATAAATATGGATCGGAAATTTGAACACAGAAAAAGTCTTGGGCAGAATTTCCTGAACAATGCCGAAGTCCTTCGCAGAACTCTCATGGCAGGAGATCTGAGCGAAGATGATGTGGTACTGGAAATCGGAAGCGGGCAGGGAGTTCTAACGAGGCAGATTCTGCAAAGCCCAGTTTCTTTTGTCCACGCTCTTGAAATCGACAGACGCCTCGCCCCATGGCTTCTGCCGCTTCAGGAACTGCATCCAGGCAGATTCACAATCCACTGGGACGATGCCCTGCGGTCTGATTTTGCGGCATTTTCCCCTCAGCCCAATAAGGTCATTGCAAATATTCCTTACAACATCACGTCCAATCTGTTCTGGAAGATATTGACAGAACTGGCTCCGGCCGGTCTTGTAAAAATGGTAATGCTTATTCAGAAAGAAGCTGCAGAACGCCTGACAGCCCCCTCATCAGCAAAGGAACGCGGACCGCTGGGAGTTACGCTGGAACTGATGGGGTACACGAAAACAATCATGAAGGTTTCACCCGGATCCTTCACTCCACCTCCCAGGGTCTGGTCAGAACTGATCTGCTTTGAGCTCAGACAGAACCATAATCTTGCGGCAGATCCGGAATGGCGAAGATTTATATCCGCTTGTTTCGGTCAGCGCCGCAAAAAACTTATTAACAATTTAAAATTGCTTGGATTAGAAACCGGCAAGCTGACGTGCATCTTTAACAATCTCGGCATTTCCCCTGCCGTACGGGCCGAGGAATTAAGCGCAGAGCTCTGCCTGAATCTTTTTAATTCTTTCATGAAAGAAAGCCCGGCAGAAGAGTTTAAATCAGACTGAAAACAAAAGCACCATATAAAACAGGATAAAATAATTTCAGTACGTCTGCCACCCCTGTTCTCAGTTTCACCTGCATCATCGGCAGTTCAAAAAAAGCCCTATTGCCGGAAGCTGGCAAAAGGGCTTTTTTGTTATTTTTACATTCGTTTTCTGTGACTTTCAAAGTGTGCTGTCATCCTCTTCAAATGACTGCGAACTGTTCCCATAGGAACGCATCATGCGTTTGATCAGATACGCACGGCTGATGTAGCCAACCATAATGCCTTCCTTCATGACAGGAGCAATTTTAATATGCTTGCTGATCATCATAGAGGCCACGGCAAAATCACTGTCATCCACATTAAAAGTTACGCAGTTGCGGTGCATGATTTCAGATACTGGTTTCGCTGCAATAGAAGCCAGTCTCTGTGAAAACTGTCCATAATCGGGCAGGAACGCAGACGAAGGCAAATTGGAAATATAAGCCGGCAGAGCTGATTTGATGACGTCCTCCTCGCTGACAAAACCAATGACATGCCCTTGTTCATCAATGACCGGGAGGCCTGTCATATGGTGCCGCAGAAGTGTTTCTATTGCCTCTTCCACTGTGATATCCTCAGTTAAAGCTGTAAGGTCGCGGTCCATTAAATCTCCGATTCTCATATCCATTCAGCCCCTTATGATTTCAATGAAAAACAGCGCCGTAAAATTTTACATATTGGTAATGTAATTTTACACTTTATTAATGAAAATTACGAGAGTTTCCATATAATATATACAGCTGCAGATGACACACACATGGAAATCAGGACAACGCGCAGGCCGACTTTCATGAAATAGCCAAAAGATATATCAATGTGGTTTTTAACAGCCAGATCTGCCATAACAGCATTTGCAGCTGCTCCCAGGAAACTGCCGTTGCCGCCCAGACAGGTGCCGAGCGCCAGGGCCCAGTAAAGCGGGTGCGGCGGCATGCCTGTTGCAGCGGCCATTTCTGAAACGACATAAACAAAAATGGCAGCGAAAGCAGCGCTGTTAATAAAGATGCATGCAATGCCTGAAACCCAGAGAACGCCTAAAATCATCAGAAGCTGATTGCCGGCAAACAGATCTGTCATTCCCCTGGCAATTGCAGAAATGACGCCTGTTTCGCGCAGCCCGCCCCCCATAACAAACAGACAGACAAAGTAAATAATTGTCGGCCAGCCAATTTCATCTCTGATGATAACACTGTCGTCAACGCTTGTAATGATCAGAAGTACTGCTGCAGCAGTAAGCGCTGAAACGGACGGTTCAATCTGCAGCTGTCTCTGCAGTACAAACGCAACCAGCACAGCCAGCATAACAGAGAGTGATTTTATCATCAGGCGTTTGTCCGTAATCAGCTTGGCCTCATCGACCTCGCTTAAACGTTTTGTTGCATCGCTGTTTACGATGCTCAGATCTTTACGGTAAAAACGACTGAGGAAATAAGTTACCAGAACCCATATGACCAACGCGACAGGTGTCATTATTCTCAGGAAATCATTGAAAGACAATCCTGCAACTGAGCCGATGATCATGTTCGGCGGATCGCCGATCAGTGTCCCAGTGCCTCCAATTGTCGAGGCAAACGCCTCAGTCATTAACAGAGGCAGAGGCTTCAAGCCGATAAGGTCACACAATGAAAGAACTACTGGCGTCACGAGAAGAATCGTGGTGACATTGTCAAGGAATGCAGAAAGAATTACTGTGATAAGAGAAATTGACCAGAGGATCAGTATTCCATTCCCCTTTGTTATCTTCACTGCTTTTACTGCAATATACTGGAAAATGCCGCATTTTGAAAGTACACCGACAACAATCATCATCCCCACAAGCAGACCTACGGTGTTGTGGTCTATGGAACTCACAATCTGCGGCCCTGAGACAAGTTTTGTGATGCTCATGATTGACGCTCCAAGCAGCGTCGCTGTGGTTGATTTGACTTTTCCAGAAGCTATCAGAATGATTACGCCTGCAAAAATAAACAATGCAGACCAGGCTCTTATATCCATTTTTCCCTCCAGATGTTCGCAGATGCTTTTTAGTGTAAATCGACGAAGAAAAACGGCATATGCTGAAAATTTCAGTGCAAGAGCAGTATAGCGCAATTTTATGAAAAAACAAGGAGAACGCTATGCATATCTTATATTTTAATCGTTGTTTTTTATTAATATCAAACTTATTTTTTGTACTCGATATGTACAAAAAACAGGAAATACCCGGATTTTTATGAATCCTGGAACCATATTTTTTTTGTCAGCGCATAACAAAGCGGCAGAATGTAAAGGTACAGCGAATAGGGAACGGCCTTGGCAGAAACCCCCATCATAGACAAAGGCACAGAGCACGCAATGCTCCACGGGATTGTTCCAGCAGATACAACGCAGGAATTAGCTATATCCTGTGCGAGTTCTGTGCCTTTCCTTCCGCTGCGGCTGTAAGGCGCTGCCAGCATCTGATGCGACATTAGTATGCCGATGGTCTGATTGCAGAATACAGCGTTCATAAACAGGCTCGTAAAGAATGAAACGGCATAAGCTCCAAATTTTTTGATAAACATATAAAGGCGGGACTGAAACTTCTCAAGCATTTTTGTTCCTTCGAAAATGCCAGAATAGGTTCCGGAAACAAAAAGCACAAGGCACATGCTGACCATTGAAATGAGGCCGCCGCCGTTAAAAAGTGCTTTTACGCTCCCGGGATCAGCTGTATAGCCCAGGATCGCTGTCTTCACCGCTTCGGCAAAAGTCATGTTCTGGATGAAAATTGTGCAGAAAAAAGCTGTCACTATACTTGCTATAAACGCATTGAACGGCCTGACTTTAAATAAAGGCAGAACAAGCATGATCAGTGCAGGCACCGCTGTCCAGAGGGTGAGGCTGAAGTTCTGTTCAATACCGGCAACAATCGCCGCTGAGTCTGTACTCATGGGGTTTCTGTATGAAAGCCAGCCATAAAATACAGTGCAGCAGAGAACTGGCAGAAAAGCAGTTTTCAGCATCAAATGAATATTATCGTAAAGGTCTGTTTCAGTAAGCGAAGCCACAAGCAGTGCACAGGAAGACGCCGGCGAGCAGCGGTCGCCAAAATAGATGCCGGACATGACAGCCCCCGCCGTGACCAGTTCATCGACGCCGCTGCTCCGGGCCAGCGTCATCAATACGACTCCCAGTGTACCTGCAACGCCGAACGAAGTTCCTATAGCATATGACAGCACACAGCTTAATATATAAGCAGCAATTACGAATAAATGCGGCGTTATGAGCCGTATGCCCCAGGCCACGAAAAATGCAAATGTGCCTGCTGAACGCCATAAAGCCGTTAAAATACCAATGACCAGAAGCACCCGGATTACTATCAGAGATTTTTTTGCTCCCTGCCATGACATTTTCAGCAGGAACTGCAGTGAAAAATGCCTGTGCAGTCCAGTAAGTATAAAAGCACAAAAACCAACGAGTATTCCCCATATCATTCCGTATCCACTCATAAGAGAAATGATCGTTGTGCACGCAAATACAGCAAATGCTGCCAGCAGATCCATAGTTGCAGCCTCCGTTCATTAATCTAAGCTCTGCTTCACCGCACATTATAAAGCACATTATAAAAGGGATATACTGAAAAATCACGCGGATGTTATGATAACAGATGCAACAGACAGCTCCGCATGTTAAATATTATGGTAAAATATTCCAAATAATTTCTTAACAAAATAACTGCACGTCAGATATAAATTACAATTTTTAAGGAGTAATGCACCGTGGAAAGCTTACCTAAATCTCACTTTCCCATACAGGATTGTATCGTTTTTTTCAAGCGTTTTATAGCCAAGCCCGGGCAGATAGGAAGTGTTATGCCCAGTTCACGCTATCTTGTTAAGAATATGCTGAGCCATACAGACTGGAGCAAGATCAATAACGTAGCAGAACTCGGAGCAGGCACAGGTGTAGTTACCTCACGCCTTCTCACAAAGCTGAGAAGCCATGATTTACTGTCTGTTTTTGAATTGGATAAAAAACTCCGTGCTGAACTTGAGAGTTCTTTGAAAATTTCCATATATGCAGACGCACGTGATTTAGAGCGGATTTTCAAACCGAACTCTCTTGATGTAATAGTTTCAAGCCTGCCGTGGACAACTCTGCCGAAACAGACTTCTCTTGAAATCCTCAGGGGAATTCTGAAGTGTCTGAGGCCTGACGGACAGCTGATCGCCTTTCAGTATTCATGGCAGATGTACCATGTTTTCCGCAGACTTTTTCAGTCAGTAAAGATTTCATTCGTGCTGCGCAACGTTCCGCCTGCATTTGTTTATAACTGCCAAATGCCTCTGAAAATCCGGAAGAACGAACTGTTTCAGCTCTTTCCCAAGAACAATAATGTTGACAACAAAGCAAAAAAGAAGAATCTCTGACCAGCGCACTGTGCTGAGATTTTTCTTTTGCTATTTTCAAATAAATCGTTCTTCAAGCTTCTTTAATCTAACAATTTTAAGCAAAAAAATACAAAGATACAGTTTATTTTCATTTAAAAATTCACACTTTGACAGAAACACTGTCACCATCTGTTTTTAATGCACCTTATTCTTGTGTATACATTTAATGCAACTAGACTAAAAAAAAAAGAGTGTTAAAATTAAGATGTGTTTTGTGGGTCGGCTATTGGATAGCAGCGATTTTTAAATCGCTCAATTTCAGGAGGTGTGTTTGCTGTGGCTTTAGTAAAACGTAAGTCTGACAATGTACTCCTTCACACGGCACTGGAAAATTTCTACGGTGCCGCCGCAGAAATGGGTCTTGATGACAGCATTACCGACATTCTTGCCCATTCTGAGCGTAAGCTCTGTGTTTCACTGCCCGTTGAAATGGACGATGGCACGGTTAAGGTCTTCGAGGGGTTCCGTGTTGCGCACAACAGCGCTGTAGGACCTTCCAAGGGCGGTGTCCGCTACCATCAGGACGTGTGCCTTGATGAATGCGAAGCTCTTGCTTTCATGATGACCTGGAAATGCTCTCTGGCCGGCATCCCCTACGGCGGCGGCAAGGGCGGCATCCGCGTTGATCCCACCAAACTTTCCAAGAAGGAACTTGAGCGTCTGAGCCGTACTTATGCTGCCCGCATCGAGCCATTCGTTGGAGCCTGGACTGATATCCCCGCTCCCGATGTGAACACCAATGGCCAGATTATGACCTGGTACATGGACACCATCAGCCGCATGCGCGGTCGTCTTGAACCTGCAATTTTTACGGGCAAGCCGATTCCTATCTGGGGTTCCAAGGGACGCAATGCGGCAACAGGTCTTGGCGTTGCCACATGCGCCATTGAGCTGATGAAGGCTCTGGGCAAAGATATCAAGGGTATGAAATGTGCAGTCATGGGCTTCGGCAACGTCGGTTCCTTCTGCGCCAAAACACTTGCTGAGGCAGGTGCCAACGTGGTAGCTGTAAGCGATATCAGCGGCGTTTACTACAACGCAAACGGTATCGATATTAAGATGGCCTTTAAGCTGAGCGCCAGCAACCCCAAGAAGCTGCTGACCGGCCTCGATAAGCAGCCCGGCACCAAGATGCTGAATGATATTCAGTCCTGCGACTGCGACATTTTCCTTCCCTGCGCTCTTGAAGGTGTCATTAATGAGAAGAACGCTGACTCCATCAAGGCAAAATATGTGGTTGAGGGCGCCAATGGTCCCACCACTCCTGAAGGAGATGCCATTCTGGACAAGAAGGGCATTCTTGTAGTTCCTGACTTCCTGGCCAATTCCGGCGGTGTTATCGGATCCTACTTTGAGTGGTGCCAGGATCTTGGCGGGTTCTTCTGGACTGAAGAAGACTACAACAACCGTCTGCTTCATATCATGAGAGATAACTTCAAGAAAGTCTGGGATTACGCTCAGGAGCATCATGTGAAGATGCGCCGCGCTGCATTCCTTGCCGCTATCAAACGCGTAGCTGACGCCACTGAAACCCGCGGAGTTTATCTGTAGGTTTCACAATCACCTCCAATAAAAAAAGGAACCGCTGCGGCGGTTCCTTTTTTTATGTCCTGCGCACTGTAAACCAGATGCTAACCTGCATTCCCTTGCTGCAGTCCCTGTTCCTGACAGAAACATGCCGAAGCAATTTCACATCTGATTCTTTCAGACCCGCTAACGGCGAAGTATCAGTTCATTTACGTCTACCTCTTTCTGTATCATACCGCTTTCAAGCAGGAACTGCTCTGTATTCCTGAATTCAGCCAAGTCTTTTTCAGTTACTTCAGAGGAAAAATCGTACATTTTAATCATTTCTTCTACAGCATCCGTTGTCAGATGCGTTGCTTCTGCAGTCATACTAAGAGTTTCGACGGGATGCTGTTTCATATACTCAAGAACTTGTTTCTGACCTTCAAGGAACGTTTCAACAAGATCACGATGTTCCGCGTAAAATTTCTGACTTGTCGCTGTTACTATTAAAGCGGCAATCAGACCTTCACCATCAGTAACCACATGTTTACCGGACTTCATGCAGTTGTAAGCCGCCGGCCCCGCAAGGAGAGCTGCATCGACTGATCCGTTCTCAAGAGCTGCCTGTGCAGCAGGTATGTTCATGTTCACAAAATTGACATCTTTTACAGACATGCCTGCCTTTTTTAAATAAGCAGACAGCAGTTCATTGAGATTCGTGCCTTTTGGCCCTGCAACAGTCTTTCCTTTCAATGATACCGGACTGTTTATCGAAGTATCATTGGAAAAGATCATAAATGCTTTTGGTGAGCGGCTGTACATGCTGATCACCCTAATATCCATGTTGTTGGAAGCAGCAATAATAAGCGAGGACAGCCCCACTGCGTTAAGGATCTGAAGGTCACCTGAAGCAAGGGCCGCCGTCTGCTGAGGTCCGGCAGTCAGGTTAGCATACTGTACTGCTATATCGAATTTTTTGTACAGTGAGGAAAGCACCCCGAGTTTCCGTTCTATTATCGACGGAACATTAAGCGGTGCCTGCACGTATGTCAGTTTTATTTCTTTCACTTCTTTTGCCGCTGCACTAGTCCGGCCCGCTGCGGCGTACAGCAGCAAGAACAGAAAAACAGACACTTTGAAAAACTTAGTTTTCATCATAAAAGACCCCTCTGCCGTAATATAGTTTCTGATTATTATTTTCTTCTACGTCTGCTTAAAAAGCAAGCCTCGCCCGTTCTTCAGCTTTTCCCGAGGCACTCTATTTTATACAATAATTTTCTTCTGCAAAAGCCGTAAAATCTTCGCATTACAGTGAATCATCTGCATTGTACCTGCGCTATAATAGTGATGCTTCTGGTATCTATCCAAATCATCTATTTTAAGAAAGGGAGTATTGAAAATGAAAAAGTTGTGTGCGCTGTTTTTCCTGATGTGCCTGACAGCTCTGCCGTCAAGCGCTGCAATGGAGGTAAATGCTTACTCCATTATGCCTGAAAAGTACGTATCAAAGGTTACTCAGGCATTTACTGAGGATACCGGCATTAAGGTCAATTTTATGCGCTTTTCTTCTGGCGAAGCTCTTTCACGCCTTATAGCTGAAAAAAACAATCCTCAGGTCGATGTGCTCATCGGCGGACCGGCAGATACATATGAGGCCGGTGTTAAGGAAGGAATCTTTGAAAAATATGTTCCGCAGGGTGTGGAGATGGTTCCTGAAAAATTCCGCAGTGCTGATGGTTACTGGACCGGTCTGGGCATCATCCCTCTGTGCTTCATGACAAACAAGGATTTCCTGACCAAGAACAGCATGAATGCTCCGGAATCATGGAACGATCTTCTTGATCCACGTTACAAAAACGGCCTTCAGATGGCAGATGCCAGAACTTCAGGTACAGCTACAGAGCGTATTTTCTCGCTCGTTAAAATTATGGGCGAAGATGAAGCCTTTAAATACCAGAAGAAATTGAATGAAAACATTCAGATGTACACAAAAAGCGGTGCAGGCGGTGCCATGCCGATTGCCACCGGACAGTGCGCATCGGGTATCTTTTACATCGTTGACGCACTCGACATCATGCAGCAGGGATATCCTGTCGTGATCACTTATCCCAAAGACGGAGTTTCCTATGGCATTGAAGCAGACGGCATCATCAAAGGCTGCAAAAACCTTGAGGCAGCACAAAAATTCATAGACTGGCTCACAAGCAAGCGTTTTGCTGAGTTTATCGTAGCCAATCATATCAATTATGTTCCTACGCGCACCGATGTACATACTGAGCTTCCTCTGCTGGATCTCAGCAAAATCAACCTTGTGGAAACGGATGTCGCATGGAAGGGCGCAAAGAGAGCTGCTTTTGTAGAACGCTGGATCAACGAGGTCATCAAATAAAACAGGAAACTGCCTGAGGGCCCTTGCGGGCCCTCTTTTCAGGCATCATGACAGCCGTCACTATGCGGCTGTCATGTTTATCACATCTTAAAAAGCGGGTGAACTATTGTGATCAGAAGCGCTCTCCAACAGCGTCCTCATCTTGACACAACAACACGTTTTGTGATAGCTCTGCTTTGGATTTCACTTGGCATTTTCGTACTTTATCCTGCACTGCGGCTTCTGGGAATTACTTTCTGGGCAGACGGCAGGTTCACTCTTGCAAACTTCAGTCCTGTTATAACCAACTGGTATGACAGAATGGCACTCTTTAACAGTCTGCTGCTGGGCTGCAGCGTTGCTGTTGCAGGAACTGTTCTTGGTTTTATTTTTGCTTACACAGTTACAAGGCTTTCTCTTCCCCGGTGGTTTCGTTTCCTGATTTCAGCAGTCTCAATGCTGCCGCTTATCTCACCGCCATTCACCAGCAGTATCGCCTTGACACTTTCATTAGGCCCTAACGGTATTCTCATCAAACTTTTCGGTCTTGATAATTTTAACTTTTATGGTTTCTGGGGAACGTTCTTCTCTGAAACACTCACCTTCTATCCAGTTGCTTTCATGACCCTGACAACCATATTAAGCCGCATCGACTGCAACCTTGAGGATGCTGCTTATTCCATGGGCGCTTCGCCACTGCATGTTTTCAGAACTGTTACTCTGCCACTTGCTGCGCCCGGCATTGCGAATGCTTTTCTGCTCGTTTTCGCCTGCTCTCTGGCCGACTTTGCCACGCCGCTTGTTCTTGCCGGCCATAACTTCCCTGTACTTCCGACACAGGCATACCTTCAGATCACTGGAATGTATGACCTCAAAGGCGGCGCTGCACTTTCATTTATGCTTCTTGTCCCCGCACTTATTGTATATGGAATTCAATACTGCTGGTTAAGCAAAAAAAGCTTCATCACAATTTCGGGCAAAGCAGGCGGGCGCAGCAGCGTAAAGGGGCCGGGAAAAATTGCAAAAACTCTTATACTAGCTGTTATTTCTCTGGTTCTGATTTTTATCATTTACATTTACACTTTGATTTTCCTTGGGTCAATAGTAAAGGTTCTGGGTATCAACAACAGTTTAACTTTTGAAAATTATAAGTATGTCTTTAATTTTGGAATGCAGGCTATTAAGGATACCCTGCTGATTGCCTGCGTCGGCACTCCGATCGGAGGCTTGCTGGCAGTACTTGTGGGATATGCAACCGAACGTCTGAAAGTAAAAGGGCATAAAACACTTGAGCTTCTTTCATTGCTCAATTTTGCCCTGCCAGGTACAGTTGTCGGCATCGCCTATGTTGTCGCCTTCAACAGCAAACCGCTTATTTTAACTGGTACAGTGTGGATTCTCATTTCTTCCTATGTTTTCCGCTATTCTTCTGCAGGAATCCGCAATGTCATCGCAGCACTCCAACAGATAGAGCCGTCGATTGAAGAAGCTTCAGCAAGTCTCGGTGCCTCTTCAGCACGTACTTTCCGCAAAATCACTCTGCCGCTTGTGCTTCCGGCTGTGCTTGCCGGCATGAAGTATCTTTTTATTCACTCCATGACCGCTATCAGTGCCACTATTTTCCTTGTTTCAGTGCGTTGGAGTCTTATCACAACGCGAATTCTGGAATGCATGACAGAGCTTCAGTTTGCCCAGGCCTGTGCTTTTTCCATTGTGCTTATTGCACTTGTCTTTATCGCCAGCGGCGTTATGGAACTGCTTGCGAAAGTTCTGTGCAGAACCGGTGACTCAGGAGGAGGTATCCGTTAATGTCTGAATCATTAACATTAAATCATATCAATAAAGTTTTTGTTAAAGACGGTGAGGAATTTTACGCCGTAAAAGACGTAAGTTTATCAGTAAATCAGGGGGAGTTTCTAACTTTCCTCGGTCCCTCCGGATGCGGCAAGACAACAACGCTGAGAATGATCGCCGGTTTTGAGATCCCGTCCTCAGGCAAAATTTTCATGGGCGGCAGTGATGTTACAGATCTGGCAGCAAATGAACGCAATATCGGTTTTGTTTTCCAGAACTACGCACTGTTCCCGCATATGAAGATTTTTGATAATGTGGCCTATGGTCTGAAAGTACGCGGTCTTGACAGGGTTGATATTGCCAAAAAAGTCAGGGAAGGGCTTGCACTGGTGGGCCTTGAAAAAGCTGAGGGCCGCTACCCTAACCAGCTTTCCGGCGGCGAACAGCAAAGAGTTGCTCTTGCAAGAGTCCTTGTACTCCGTCCTAAGCTTCTGCTTATGGATGAACCGCTGTCAAACCTCGATGCAAAATTGAGGATTCATATGCGCACGGAAATACGCCACATTCAGCAGGAACTTTCACTGACATGCCTCTATGTTACGCACGACCAGAAAGAAGCTCTGACTATGTCTGACAGGATCATGGTTATGAATCACGGCCAGATCGAACAGATAGGAACGCCTATGGAACTTTATGCAGATCCTTCTACTGCTTTTGTGGCTGACTTTATAGGCCAGGCGAACCTGATTTCAGGCGTGCTCCGGAAAACAGAGGGTGACTTCGGAATTTTTGAAACATCAGATCACTGCGTTACGGCACGTCTGGGAGTAAACAACCCACCCAGAGCAGGTTCTGAAGCATTTTTGATTGTCCGTCCGGAAAATCTTTCGCTGGGCGGAAATGACAACGCTCTTCCTATTAAAATTACACGCTGCCTATTTGAAGGTGACCGTCTTGACTATCAGGCAGACCTTTGCGTTCCTGGCTGCCCTAAAGGGCTGAGTCTTTCTGTCCCGTTCCTTCCCGGCACTCAAATCTGCAGTGCCGGCACATCAACAACAGCTTCGTTCCAGCCAAGGGGTGCCGTAATAATTGCCAAAAACTGATCCGTACCTGCTGGAAAAGTAAAAAATCAGACCGCCCCAGAAATTCAATCTGAGGCGGCCTTTTTTATCAGAAAACATGGACTTTTCAATCTGCAACGCATACTGACTTACAGCATGTCTGCTGCGTTGTTTCGCGAACTTTGTACTTGGAGCCGCTGCAGCAGTGCTGTCAAACACAGCTTCACGGCTACTTCTCAAGAATTTCCTTTTCTTTTTTCTTGTACTCGTCGTCAACTTTGCCGATGTACTTATCTGTGGTTTTCTGAGCGTCCTCAAGCATCTTCTTGAGTTCATCCTCAGTTATTTCCGAGTTTTTCTGCATTTTCTTCAACGTATCATTCGCATCGCGGCGGATGTTGCGAAGTGCCACTTTTGCTTCTTCGGCAGCCTTTGCAGCCATTTTGACGAATTCCTTGCGGCGTTCACCAGTAAGTTCCGGCACTACAAGGCGTATATTATTGCCGTCTACATTTGGCGTCATGCCAATATTTGCAGCCAGAATCGCCTTTTCGATCATCTTGATTGCTCCCTTATCAAAGGGGGAAATGATGATTACCCTGGCTTCGGGAATTGTTATATTCGCCAGCTGCTTCACCGGCATCTGAGATCCATAATAATCCACTTTCACTGCATCAAGAAGTCCTGGATGAGCACGTCCTGTACGAATGCCCTGAAATTCCATATCAAGATGATCAAGGGCTTTTTTCATTTTTTCTTCAAGGTTAAGATCTGACATTTTTTCACAGCTCCTTTGCAATTATTTCGTAACTATAGTTCCTATCTCCCTGCCGTCAATCAAAAAGGCCCGGAGATTACCTTCCTGAAGAACATTCAACACTGCAATGGGGATTCCATTTTCCATGCACAACGAGAAAGAAGCAGCATCCATCACTTCAATACGGCGCTGAAGGGCATCCATGTAGGAAAGTTTACTGAACTTCACAGCATCAGAAAATTTAAAGGGGTCTTTATCGTAGATGCCGTCAACCTTGGTGGCCTTTACAAGGCATTCAGCCCCGATTTCGGCAGCTCTCAGGGCAGCCGTTGTGTCTGTTGAAAAATAAGGTGAGCCGGTGCCGCCGCCAAAAATCACAACGCGGCCCTTTTCCAGATGCCGCAGCGCTCTGCGGCGGATATAGGGCTCTGCGACCTGGCGCATTTCTATCGCCGTCAAAACGCGCGTAGGAACGTTATTTTTCCTTTCAAGCACATCCTGCAGTGCCAGAGCGTTGATAACAGTTCCCAACATTCCCATGTAATCGGCCTGAGCGCGCTCAATTCCTTCCTCAACTGCCTGGCGCCCGCGGAAAAAATTGCCGCCGCCGACGACGAGCCCAATTTGTATGCCTTCTGCAGCAACCTGAGCTATTTGACGGCACATGCTTTCAATTGCTCTGAAATTCAGGCCGAACCCTTGATCTCCTGCAAGAACTTCGCCGGATAGCTTCAGCAGCACACGTTTATATTTCATCTGAGAGCCTCCTTAGATATACTCTAAGTGCTTACATAATATCACAAAAGCTTAAAACTTTCAGAAGGATTTTTCATAAAAAAGGCACAGAGCTCAAACGAAACTCTGTGCCGCTTATTATAATTCTTATTCACCAATAGCAAAACGTGCAAAATGGCGCACTTTCATGTTTTCGCCCATTTTGGCAATCAGTTCAACGATGAGATCATTGATTTTCTTATCGCTGTCGCGGATCCAAGGCTGTTCAAGAAGGCACACCTGTTCATAATACTTGCGGACTTTGCCTTCAAGAATTTTATCAAGACGATCAGCAGGTTTGCCCTCTGCAATGAGCTGCTCACGATAGACGCTTTTCTCATGCTCAACAACATCGGCAGGCACATCTTCTGGTGCAATATACTGCGGATTAGCAGCCGCAATGTGCATAGCAATCTCATGCCCCAGTTTCTGAAACTCGTCGGTCTTTGCTACAAAGTCGGTTTCGCAGTCAAGTTCCACAAGGACGCCAACTTTGCCTGTGTTGTGGATATAGGAAAAAATATAGCCGTCTTTTGCATTGCGGTCAGCCTTTTTAGCAGCTTTTGCCAGGCCTTTTTCACGAAGATAATCAATGGCTTTATCAGCATCGCCGTTGCATTCCACAAGGGCCTTTTTGCAGTCCATCATTCCGCAGCCCGTGCGATCGCGAAGTTCCTTAACAGCAGCAGCAGTAATCTGCATAGTCATACCTCCCCGGGTTAATGTTCGTCGCCTTCAGCGGTTACTTCGCCATAGGCTTCAGTCAGTTTTTCCTTCATGTCAAGAATCGAGGCATCATCAGCTGCAGTGCTGTCCTCAATCTCAGCAGACTGCGCTTCAGGAACGACTCCGTCAACGCCGCCGCGTCCCTCGATCACGGCATTTGCCATAAGCCCGCAGATCAGCTTGATTGCACGGATAGCGTCGTCGTTACCAGGAATGGGATAATCAATCACTTCAGGATCGCAGTTGGTGTCCACGATCGAAATCACTGGAATGTGAAGCTTACGGGCTTCCATAACAGCAATGTTCTCACGGCGCGGGTCAATGACAAAAAGCGCATCAGGCAGAGAACGCATTTCCTTGATGCCCAGCAGGTATTTCTCAAGTTTTGCAAGCTCTTTACGGAAAAGCGAGACTTCTTTCTTGGTATATGTTCCCCAATCGTTGTCAGCCTCATGCTTTTCAAGCTCTACCATGCGCTGAACGCGCTTGCGGATTGTGGTAAAGTTCGTCATCAGACCGCCTAGCCAGCGCTGGTTGATATAAAACATTCCGCAGCGCTGTGCTTCTTCACGGATTGTATCCTGCGCCTGACGTTTGGTGCCGACAAAAAGCACCGTTCCGCCGTCTTTGGCTACAGAGCGCACAAAATCGTAAGCTTTTTCAAGACCTTTGACTGTTTTCTGAAGGTCAATGATATACACGCCATTACGCTCCGTGAAGATATAAGGCCTCATCTTCGGGTTCCAACGGCGCGTCTGATGTCCGAAATGGACGCCGCATTCAAGAAGCTGCTTCATGCTTACTACTGACATACTTATTCCTCCCTGGTTATCCTCCATTGTGTTCCAGCAGGCCTGGGACTTCTGACTGTCAGAAGCACCACCCTCAGCCCTCGCACAATGTGTGTTTTCAAACCCGTTCATTATACCATAAATGTGCATCATTGCAACAGCCGTTTTGGCTGATGTTTCCGCGTTCTGCGGCCATCCGCTGCACTAATTTCAGAGGAGAAAATACAGGAATAACATTAAAAGGCACTTCTGACATTATCAGCCGCCGGCCATATTGTATGAGCTGCCCGCCGTCAGCGGATGAGAAAATAATCTTCCCTGCAGAGGGAAGATTATTTTCTCTAAGATGACTACTTGCTGCAATGGCTGATTACGCGGAAATTTTCCTTTTCAGGATCGTACTGTTCGGCAAAAAGACTGCTGAGCGATTCAAGATTCATGCTGCCGAGATCACCTTTCGAGCGGTCACGCACAGCAATAGTATTGCTGCTGACTTCCTTGTCCCCGATTACGAGCATATAGGGCACTTTTTCAAGCTGGGCATCGCGGATCTTGCGGCCAAGTTTCTCATCACGGTCATCAATTTCAGTTCTGATACCGAGATTCTGCAGTTTTTCCGCTGTCTGCATGGCATACTCCACGTGATCCGCACTGACAGGCAGGATTTTTGCCTGGACAGGTGCAAGCCAGAACGGGAAAGAACCAGCATAGTTCTCTATCAGGATGCCCATAAAGCGCTCGATGCTTCCCAGAATTGTACGATGCAGCATGACAGGCCGATGCTCTTTGCCGTCTGCACCCACATAAGTCATTTCAAATTTTTCAGGCATCGTGAAGTCAAGCTGAATCGTGCCGCACTGCCAGGTGCGCCCGATGCAGTCCTCAAGGTGGAAATCAATCTTCGGTCCGTAGAATGCACCATCGCCCGGATTAACAACATAGGGCGTTTTTGTTTCTTCCAGCGTCTCGCGAAGTGCTTTTTCTGCCGTCTCCCAAAGTTCGTCTGAGCCCATCGAATTTTCCGGCCGTGTTGAAAGCTCCACATGATATTTGAAGCCGAAAACGTGACTGTACACGTAATCATCAAGCTTCATAATCAGTTTTACTTCATCTTTAATCTGCTCAGGGGTGCAGAAATGGTGAGCATCGTCCTGAGTAAAGCAGCGAACGCGCATCAGACCGTGCAGAGCACCGGAAAGCTCGTGGCGGTGCACAATTCCCAGTTCTCCCATGCGGATAGGAAGTTCGCGGTAGCTGTGCTTGCTGTTCTTGTAAATGATAATGCCGCCGGGGCAGTTCATAGGCTTAATTGCATAAGGCATATCATCGATTGTCGTGAAATACATGTTCTCACGATAATGATCCCAGTGCCCTGATCTGATCCAAAGTTCACGGTTCAGTATCTGAGGTGTGCGTACTTCAGTATAGCCGTTCAGGAAATGGAGATGGCGCCAGAAGGACATCAGCTTGTTCATGATGACCATTCCCTTAGGATGGAAGAACGGGAACCCCACACCTTCATTATGAAGGCTGAACAGGTCAAGGTCTTTGCCGATCTTGCGGTGATCACGGCGGCGGGCCTCTTCCATTTTAGTGATGTACGCATCAAGCTCTTCCTGCGTGTTGAAGGCCGTGCCGTAAATTCTGGTCAGCATGATGTTGTGCTCATCGCCGCGCCAATAAGCGCCGGCGACTGACATCAGCTTAAAATGTTTAAGGTATGAGGTGTTGGGAACGTGAGGACCGCGGCAGAGGTCAACATAATCATCCTGCCAGTACACATTCACTGTCGGGTCTGTAATTCCGTCAAGGATTTCAAGCTTATAAGGATCATCGCGATCCTTAAAAAGCTTTATGGCCTCTTCTTTGGCAAGTCTTTCACGGCGCAGCGGGACATTGCGTTTTGCAATACGGTGCATTTCCTTTTCAATACCCGGGAGATCTGCATCTGAAATGGGTGCCGGGAACTGAATATCATAGTAAAAGCCATCCTTGATAGTAGGGCCGATGGCAACCTTGGCGCCGGGATAAAGATGCTCCACGGCTTCCGCCATAAGATGTGCCGTTGAATGGCGCACAATATCGATTCCGATTTCACTTGACGTCACAATCGGTTCAACTTTTGCATCATGATCAACCACGACGTCAAGGTCAACCGGCTTGCCGTCAACGAGTGCGGCAATTGCGCCTTTATCAAGTTTCATTCCGGCAAGAATTCTGCCGGCTTCCTGAGCATTACTCTCAAAAAGCTGTCCGTCCGGACCGCTGTATTTAAACATATTGCTTCCTCCTTTACGAGCATCCCGAGCTTCGAATACTCATCAGATCTACTTTGTACCTGTACTGCCGAATCCGCCGCTGCCGCGCTCGCTATGATTCAATGATTCAACAGCCGACCATTCAGCTTTTGCAACCGGAGCTATCACCATCTGGGCTATACGATCTCCCCGGCGGATTTCAAACGGTTCTCTGCCGAGGTTCACAAGAATAACCCGGATTTCGCCCCGGTAATCGGCATCAATCGTACCTGGCGCGTTCGGCAGCGAAATACCTTTTTTCAGCGCCAGACCGCTGCGGGGACGAATCTGTGCTTCATATCCATCTGGAAGTTCAATGTGAAGCCCTGTGCCAACACTTTTAATTTCTCCAGGAGCAAGTGTCAGATTCTCCCAGGCGCGTACGTCCATGCCTGACGACTGCGGCGTTGCATATGCAGGCAGGGGAATTTCAGGGCTGTCACGTAAAATTTTTATTCTCACGCTCATTTTCAGCGGCGCCCGCGGTCAAACCGGCCTGAACCATGACGGTCAAAAGATCCATGACGGTCGCCATGTCTCACATCATGGTCGTGATCGCGGCCTTGTGCGGGACTGCTGTCAGGCAGTGATTCAATCATGCGCTCGCGTTCCATCTCGCCCGGCAGGTAGGGTTCAAGTCCCGCACTTTTAATAAGCTCAGGATCAGCCAGAAGCCGCCGGCGTGAAAGATTGATGCGGTTCTGGTCATCAATCTCTTTAACCATAACAATCACGTGATCGCCAGGCTGGAACACATCCTCAACTTTCCCGATATGCCTTGTGCTGATTTCGCTGATATGCAGAAGGCCTTCTTTGCCCGGAAGGATTTCCACGAAAGCGCCGAATGCCATGAGACGCGTTACTGTGCCGTAAAACGCTTCACCAGCCTCAACCTCGCGAACCAGATCGTAAATCATCTTACGGGCCTTTTCCACTGCATCGGGAGACACAGCAGAGATGTAAACGCTGCCGTCGTCTTCGATGTTCACCTTGGCGCCACTTTCCTGAACAATGCCGCGGATTACCTTTCCGCCGGGGCCGATAACATCGCGAATTTTATCTACGTCGATATTCATCGTAAAGATGCGGGGCGCGTTCGGTGAAAGGGGCGCAGGTTCAGGAATGCAGGCTTCCATCTTGTCAAGAATCTGCATTCGTGCTTTATGTGCCTGCATCAGAGCAGTTGACAGAACTTCACGGGTTATTCCGCCAGCCTTGTTGTCCATCTGAAGGGCAGTCACACCGTCGCGGGTGCCGGCAACTTTGAAGTCCATGTCGCCATAGTGATCTTCAAGGCCCTGAATATCGGTCAGAATCACCATGTCGTCCCCTTCCTTAATCAGTCCCATGGCAATGCCGGCAACATGCTTTTTCATAGGCACTCCGGCGGACATCAGGGAAAGGCTGCCGCCGCAGATCGAGGCCTGGGAACTGGAGCCGTTCGATTCAAGAATATCGGAAACAACACGGATCACATAGGGAAATTCTTCTTCAGAGGGCACCAGCGGTGCAAGAGCACGCTCAGCCAGTGCGCCGTGTCCAATTTCACGGCGTCCGGGACCGCGCATCGGCTTAATTTCTCCCACAGAAAAAGGCGGGAAGTTATAGTGAAGCATAAATCTCTTATTGGGTTCATCAACTTTCAGACCGTCCATGATCTGGTCGTCTTCGCCGAGCATGCCAAGAGTCGTCACAACCAGGGCCTGAGTTTCACCGCGCGTAAACAGCGCTGATCCGTGGACTCTGGGAAGCACGTTGACTTCGCATGTGATAGGTCTGATCTCATCGGTAGCACGGCCGTCAGCGCGGACTTTATCGTGTGCAGTGATTGTTCTCATGGTTTTTTTCACAAGAGATTCAACTGCGCCCGCAATATAAAGCTCCGCATCGGCATACGTATCCTTGAAATGCTCTGCTGTCTTTTCAACGAGCTTTGAGATTGCCTCACTGCGCTCCTTTTTCCCATGGATCATTACTGCTTCAGCTGTTTCCCCGGCAAGATTCTCTTTCACCCAGTCGTCGATCTCAGGGAATGTTACAGGCGCAGGAAGAACAGCTTTGGGAAGGCCGATTTCACTGCGAATCTGAAGCTGAAAATCCACAATTTTCTTGATCTCATCCTGTGCCATCTGCAGAGCGTCGACCAGCAATTCTTCAGAAACTTCTTTTGCGCCTGCCTCAACCATTGTGATTCCGCCGGCATGACCGGCCACAGTAAGATCAAGCGTGCTTGATTTCATCTGATCTTCAGTGGGATTCACCACAAGCCGCCCGCCAACACACCCCATACGGACAGCACCAACAGGGCCATTCCAGGGAACATCAGAGATAGTCAATGCCAGTGATGCTGCGTTGATTGCCAGAATATTGCATGGATGCTGCTGATCCACTGAAAGGACTGTAGCAACCACATGTACGTCATTGCGCATTGATTCGTCAAAAAGAGAACGAATAGAACGGTCAACAACGCGGGCGCTCAAAATCGCAGTCTGTGAAGGACGCCCTTCGCGCTTTATATAGCCTCCCGGAATTTTTCCAGCAGCATAATAACGCTCTTCAAAATCAACAAGAAGCGGGAAAAAATCAAGTCCTTCCCTGGGTTTATCAGACATGCAGACTGTTGTCAGTACTGTTGTCTCACCATGCTGCGCGACAATTGCCGCATTAGCCTGTTTTGCGACTTTTCCTGTCTTAAAGACAAGTTCATCTCCGCCGACCTTCAGCGTGTAGGTCTTTTCCATATCAAAGACTCCTCCTCTTATTCTTTCATCTCAACATGTAAACAGTGTTAGAATATCACAATTTTATATAAAAGCGATAGTGAAATTTAAAAATCAGCTCCATCAATAATGAAAAAACAGAATCGAAAGGTTGAAAAACTAGATTATTAATAAAAAAATTAATATTTTGATAATAATGTTAAAAATTACTTTCTCAGCAAACACCGCTATGATGCTTGTGCCACTGTTTCACCAGATGCAAAATAAAAAAGGACCCTGCCGGAGCAGAGTCCTTTGCGCCTTCCTAATGACGAAGTCCAAGGCTTTCAATCAGCTTTTTATAACGATTGAAATCCTTCTCGCTGAGATAACGAAGCAGCTTGCGGCGTTTCCCGACAAGGGTCAGCAGGCCCTTCTTTGAATGATAGTCATGCACATGCACCTGAAGGTGCGCCGTAAGATCACGGATTCTCTGAGTCAGAACAGCAACCTGCACTTCAGGCGAACCAGTATCATTAGGATGCACACGATACTTCTCAATAATCTCGTTTTTCACCGATTTTTCCAACATATTGAATCACCTCATGGGGCTGGAATCCTGAAACTACGAAGTCCGCTTCTGCGTGCGCTCCATGCGGCACGCAGAACTTTATCGGGAACAACGGAGTAACAGGTCAAAAGGAATTGTATCATTGCTGAACGAAATGCGCAAGAAGCAACATTCGCACATCGGTTCAGCCATTGCACCGCTTTCAGGCTTTGAATCCGGCAATAATATTAAGAACCTCATCAATATCTGCTTCAGTGTGGTCAGCGTTTATCTGGAAACGGATCTCTTCAGCCCCGCGGGGAACTACGGGGAAAGTCATGCCGGTTGCCAGCACGCCATGCTCAAGAAGGAAAGCCACAAGCGCTTTTGTTTTTGCTGTATCATGAAGGACAAGCGGCGTTACAGGGTGCTCGCCGGGAATTGTTTCATACCCCAGTTTGACAATCCCGTCTTCAAAGCGTTTTGTCACTGCGCGGAGATGGGCAAGAATTGCTTTTCCTTCGTCGCTTTCAAGAATGTCGAGAGCCTTTGATGCGGCATAAGCTTCGCCGACAGTAATCGGATTTGAGTAAATATACATGGCAGCATGTTCACGAAGATAGGTGATCAGTCCGCGGGAACCGACTACATAGCCTCCGTTGACGCCGTATGCCTTGCCAAGCGTGCCGATCAGTACATCCACACGCGCACCGGTAAGCTCTTCAGTCCCGCGCCCCGTCAGACCGCAGGCGCCGACACCGTGGGAATCATCGACCACAACAAACGCGTCCTCCGGGAATTTATCATCGTAGCTGTGCACCAGCTCAACAATTTCCTTCAAAGGAGCATGGTCGCCGCGCATGCTGAAAATACCATCAGTTACCACAAGTGCGCGTTTTGCCCCGCTTTTTACGGCTTCATCCAGACTGTGTTTTAAATCTTCAAGGGAATTATGTTTATAAACCGAGCGAAGAGTTGACTTTCCCAGCCCAAGTTTAATGGCGTTGATGATGCTGTTATGGTTCAGCTCATCACTGATTACATAGGTTTCCTTGCTGATCAGCGATGTGATGACGCCGCCCACCGTCACATACGCAGCGCTGAAGATCATGGCGTCCTCACGGCCGTGAAATGCCGCAAGTTTATGCTCAAGATCACGATGCGCTTTGAAAGTTCCGGAAATAAAGCGGACTGCTCCGGGTCCTACGCCGAATTCACGAGTTCCTTCTTCCTCCGCTTTAATCATGTCATCGCGGAGAGAAAGTCCAAGATAGGAGTTGGAATTCATGCGGATAAATTCCTGATTTCCGTGTCCTCTAAGAAGATAACGCGGACCTTTCTTACCGGAGGCTTTTTTAATTCCGACAATAATTTCTTCCTTGCCCTTCAGACGTCCTTCTGCTTTCAGCTTCTCAAGGTCCGCTGCAAGAACTGCTTCAAGTTTTTTCATTGTTTTTCCTCCCCAATGTCAGACTTTATTTTCTAATATTTTGCTTTGTCTCCAAGTTTAATGCGAAGATTCTTCAGCATATCATCAGTCATTGCTGCCATATCATATTTCGGACTCCAGCCCCATTCAGTACGGGCTGCTGAATCATCAAGCGAATTCGGCCAGCTGTCAGCAATACCCTGGCGCACCGGATCAACGTCATAGTCAATCGTAAACGAAGGAATTCTTTCCCGAATTGAAGCTGCAATCTGCTCGGGCTCAAAGCTGAGACTCGTAATATTGAAGCAGCAGCGGTGTTTCAGTTTAGTGGGATCTGCTTCCATAATCTGAATCATTCCGTTTATAGCATCCGGAATATACATCATATCCATGTAAGTACCGGCAGCAATGTAACTCGTATAATGGGCATGCTGCACAGCCTGATAATAAATGTCAACTGCATAATCGGTTGTACCGCCGCCGGGAAGCGTCTTATAGGAGATCAACCCGGGAAAACGAACGCCTCTAGTATCCACACCCCATTTTTTATGGTAATACTCTGCAAGCAGTTCGCCTGTAACTTTTGTGACGCCATACATCGTGTTGGGACGCTGAAGCGTATCCTGGGGAGTTTTGTCATGAGGAGTATCGGGTCCAAAAGCAGCTATAGAGCTGGGGAAAAACAGCGCGCAGTGGTATTCGCGAGCTGCTTCAAGCGCGTTGTACAGACCATGCACGTTGATGTCCCAGGCAAGCTGAGGTTTTTTTTCCGCCACCGCTGACAGCAGTCCGGCAAGGTGATAAATCGTGTCAGGCTTGAACTCCTTCACAAGTTCGGCATATTTCTCGCCGTCGCGGGCGTCAAGCAGGGCGAACGGCCCGTCTGGCAGAACATGTTTCTCGTCCGGACGCACATCAGTAGCAAAAACGTTGTCTGCCCCATAATCGTGGCGCAGTTTGGCAACAAGTTCCGTCCCAATCTGCCCAAGGCACCCTGAAACCATTATCTTTTTCATGCCAGCACTCTCCTGTGTTTTTATTTTACTTACCTTTAACAGTATAAATCTGTAATACTTTGTTTGTCAAATGAATATACAAGGATCTTGTATTTTATATATCATAAAGTTACAAAAAAATGCGTGTATAGCTTTTTAGAAAAAAGAAGCTAAAATATATATAATCTGATGTAATGGGATCTTACTGGAAGGAGATTTTCAAAATATGACATTGGAAGAACTTATGCCGCGTATCAGCGGAGACAAGGCTGCATCTTATTATATCGCAAACGTACTGCGCGAGGCGATTTACCGCGGCATCCTTCAGGATAATGAACAGTTACTGCAGAATCAGCTGGCAGCAAGAATGGGTGTCAGTCCTATTCCTCTTCGGGAGGCCCTGAAACAGCTTGAAACCGAAGGACTTGTGGAATTCCGAGGACGCAGAGGAGCCATTGTTTCCGGCCTCACGCTGGAAGATGCCCGTGAAATCTATGACATGCTCACCTGGCTTGAATGCGGTTCGATGAAGGTGTCCTTTGACCTTATTTCCAATGCCCTGATCCAGGAAGAAGAAAAACTGCTTGATAAAATGGAAAGCGAAGAAGATCCTGTTAAGTGGCGCGACATGAACGTTCTGTTTCACTCCTCCCTCTATGAGCCGGCTGACCGTCCGCTCACTCTTGACACCATGGCAAAACTCCGCCGTCAGGTTGACCGATACATCCGCAACCACCTTGATTCTATGCGCAAGGAATCTGAAGAACAGCACCGGGAAATTCTGGAGGGAGTAAAAGCACATGATCTGCCGCGCACCATTAAAGCGCTGGAAAACCATCTGATCAACACTTCAAAAGATCTTCAGGCATATATGCGGCACACTCAGCAATTAAACAAGTCTAAATAATAAAGTCGGGCTATAAACACCAACATGTAAAAATTTTAACTTTATACTGCATACATGAAGTTTAAATGCCCGTCTTAACAGGGTTAACATGAACAGTTATATGTTTCACTGCAGGGAATGTCCTCTCAATCGCCGAGTGCACATTTTCTGCTATACGATGTCCTTGAAATACACTTAAGTTTCCATCAACAGCAATTTCCAGATCAACATAAATTTTTGAACCAAATAAGCGTGTTTTAAGGTCATCTATGGAGAGCACTCCACTTTGCTTCATAATAATTTGACGAAATGCTTTCTCTTCCTCAACACCACACGATTCGTCAACCATTCTATCAACTGATTCTTTGAAAATATCATAAGCTACTTTCATGATAAACAAACAAATCACAACACTTGCAATCGGATCTAGTGCAGGATAACCA
>CAZDXA010000003.1:0-49726 GCA_964509435.1 uncultured Synergistaceae bacterium
ACGAACAATTATATTCATAAAATTCGTCCATTTACTGGGAAGTACGGCAACAATATTGCCTCCCTCTGAATAATCTTTTGCAAATTCACGTGTTCCTTTAGAAGCACAATAGGCAATATCAACATTACTTATTGCCATCTGCAAATCACCGTCAATTAGCATTTTATTATTTTCAGTTGATCCGGAAGTTGTTTCTGCGTTACATGTGGTACCCTTATATTTTTCGTTAAAAGTCTGACAAAATGTTGCAGTTGTCATATAAAAGTTTCCGCCAGTAGCTCCGGCTCCAACGGCCACGTACGTAAGCTTTGACTGCGGTTCTTCTTTCTTTTTATCCTGTGCACATGCTGCAGTTACAAGAATTGAAACGCTTAAAACACAAATTGCCAATGCCAAACCTTTTTTCATCATACTTCCTCCTTAGAATATTGAGATTATATTTTTACCGCTTACTGCTTATGCCAACATTATATTTAGCTGCTTTGATCTTGTTCAAAAATCCTAACAGCAGGACGCTAGCCAACCCTAATATACTTAATCTTGTATCGGGAATAACCAACAATATTCCTCCTAGCATGCAGCCCAATCTTTCTAGCCAGTTACAATGCGTAAAAAGATACCCAATTGACGCAATTGCCAACGAATAAATACCTAATAATGCTGTAATACTGACTATAATAATATTTTCTACATTTCCTATCAATAATACACCAGGCCCATAAATGAACAGAAAGGGAATTAAAAAACCTGCCAATGCCAGCTTTGTGGCTTTCACTCCGGTTATTAATACAGACCCACCTGATAACCCTGCAGCTGCATAAGCGGCTAGCGCAACTGGAGGTGTTACATTTGAAATTATCCCAAAATAAAAAATAAACATATGCGCAGCTAGTGCATCAACGCCCATTTTAACCAGCGACGACACTACCAAAGTTACCAGTATGCTGTATGCAGCAACAGTCGGCAACCCCATTCCCAAGATTATGGAAGCCACCGCAGTAAAGAAAAGTACAACAAACAACTTTCCGCCTGCCATTGTTATCACTAATGTGGAAAGCTTTGTTCCCAACCCTGTTACTGCAAACGATCCTACAATGACACCTGCACATGAAGTTGCCATAGCAACTGTTACACAAGAACGCCCTGTATTTACAATTGCAGCTTTTATTTTACTAATATATTCTTTTAAATTAAACTTACCATTGCATATAGTTCCAACGGTTCCTGTTAACAAAGTAGCCATAACTGCCCATAATGAGGCTTTTAACGCGCTGGTGCCAAGGAAAACCAGCATGTAAATCAGCATTAGAAGCGGTAAAAGCTGATACCAGCCTTTTTTTAAGACTTCTTTTATATCTGGCAGATCTTCCTTTTTCATAACAGGTAAATTCAACCGACGAGCTTCAAGATCTACTACGAAAAAACATCCGCAATAATAAAGCAGTGCCGGAATTATAGCTGCCCTTACAATTACACTATATGGCACAGCAAGTATTTCCGACATTAAAAATGCGGTTGCTCCCATAATCGGCGGTGCCAACTGCCCTCCTGTAGATGCTACTGCTTCTACAGCACCAGCAAAATTTTTGTCATATCCCATCTTTTCCATCAGCGGAATGGTAAAGGCTCCTGTTGTGGTAACATTTGCAACGGCAGAACCAGATATGCTTCCCATCAACCCGCTCGAAATTACAGAGATTTTGGCTGGACCTCCACGATATTTACCAAAAAGAGCCGTGGAAAAATCCATAAAAAATTTACTTCCACCAAAGGCTTCCAATAGGCAACCAAAAAAAATAAACATCGGGATAAACGTAGCAGAGGCCGCGATTGGCGAGCTCCATATACCCTCCGTTCCCATATAAAGCAGTGAAGTTACTTTTTTTAGTGTATAAGGAGAATGCCCAAAAGGCTGCGGCAGGTACTGCCCATAAAACACATATAATAGCATCACGAAAGCAATAACCGGCATTGCCCATCCCATAACACGTTTGACATTAATAAGAATCAAAGCTATTAATATTAAACAGCATGCTTTATCCTGCCAGAATACTGAACCAGCACGATAAGCCATATCTGGCGCCGCCGAAAATAGGTAAGCACCTGTAAGTAAAGTTAGTCCGATGAGAAGAATATCATACAATCTCCCAATATATTTTTTTTTACATGGATTAAATAGAGTCGCCATAACCAATGCCAACGTAAGGTGAATATTACGTTGACTCAAACCATCCAATGTGCCAAAAGTCGCCGTATACAAATGAAATAAAACAAAAACAGTACAGACTAATAAAATCACGGTTTTTCGGTATGCCGATTCTTCTCTGTGATTCATCTTTATGTCTCCATGGTTTTAATATATTCTCATATCATATTTTGGACTTGATTGAACCTTTAACCTACCCACATGCCCCCGTTTATATCCAACACGGCACCATTAATGAGTGACGCATCCTCATGGCAAAGAAAAAGTACAGCCCTCGCAATATCTTTCGGAACCCCTAAGCGGTGGACAGGAATGCTATCTAAAATTGCCTGTTTCTCCAAATCAGTCTTTTTATTCCAAAAAGCACCAATTCTGTCTCCGCTCATCACAGTGCCTGGAGCAATTGCATTTATAGTAATGCCTAAGGCTCCTAAATCTTTAGAACATTGACGCGTAAAACCGATAACACCTGCTTTAGCAGTTGCGTAAGGTGCTCCTCCAAAAACACTTCTGCTTCGACCTGCTAGCGAAGAAAAATTTACGATACGACCATATTTTTGGTTACGCATTATTTTTACAGCTTCTCTTGTACATAAAAAAAGACTGCGCAAATTAAGCGAAATAACTTTATCCCATGCTGCAGCATCAATTTGATCAACTGGCTGAGAAATTCCCATTGAGCCTCCAACTACATTGACTAATACATCAATACGGCCAAAGTTTTCCATAACTTTTTTAAAACTTGTTCGTACGGAATTTTCGTCAACAGCGTTACAGTTTATTGCTGTAAATTTCTTACCCTTCAGCACCTGATTCATCTGCGCAATTTTTTCATCTTTTATGTCAAATGCAACTACAGCATAGCCTGCATCAAGCAATTCCAGACTTACTTCTTTGCCAATGCCGTCAACCCCGCCGGAAACGACAGCAACACGCTGCAAAATACTCAACCCCTTTTTTAAAACTGTTTAATAATGGAAAATTCCATTGACTTTTATAATCCATCCACTAATGCTCTGGCCGTGTCCCCGATGGTTTCGCTGCGGGTAGGATGAGCGTGAATCATCCGCGCCAGCTGTTCCGCCGTCGTGCCCATGTATACAGCAAGCGCGCCTTCGTGAATCAGCGTATCTGCGCTTCCGCCGGCAATATGCATCCCAACTACTTTTCCACTGTCTGCTTCGGCAATGATCTTTACAAATCCACTGACGTCACCTTCAGTCAGAGCCTTTCCATTAAACATAAAGGGCGCTATTGACGTCTTAATCTTGAGCCCTCTGTCATGGCATTGTTTTTCCGTCAGGCCGACTGAGGCAAGTTCAGGCGATGAAAACACACATGAAGGCACCACGTCATAATTCATTGCATATGGTTTTCCGGCTATAGCCTCGGCGCAGCAGAGCCCCTGTGCAGAAGCTACATGTGCAAGCTGAACTTTTCCTGTTGCGTCGCCGATTGCATAAACACCGTCGGCCGTGGTTTTAAGGAGCTCGTCAACCTGGATGAAGCCGCGGCGGTCAAGGGTGATTCCGACCTTATCGAGTCCTTTCGTCTGAGGACGGCGCCCGACTGCCACCAAAATGTCGTCGGCCTCTATCACTTTGTCGGAATCGAGAGTAATCTTCAAGTTTCCTCTGCCGCCGGTTATCGACGTCGTCTTCACTGCCTTATTAACGCCAATTCCCGCTTTGATAAACTCCTGCTCGGCAAACTTGCCAAGATCGCTGTCAAGCTGGGCCAGAATCTCAGGCAGCAGCTCAATGATCTCCACATGTGTGCCCAGGCGTGCAAATACTGAGGCCATCTCAACGCCGATCACCCCGCCGCCGATAATTGCCAGCCTTGAAGGAACGTGGTCAATGTCAAGCAGTTCATCGGTCGTCATTGGACTGTAGCCTTCGTGCAGCGGCAGCGGGACCATCGTCGGTTCCGTGCCTGTGGCAACCACAACTGCATCTGCCTTCATGTCCTTTTCTGAACCATCGGGCGCGGTAAAGACAACGCTGTGTTCCGGTGCGGGCACGGCCGTTCCGTATAGGATTTCCACGCCGGCTTTTTTCAGCATCCGCTCCACACCGCCGCGAAGTTTTGCTACGGTATGGTTCTTACGGCGCTGCATGGTTTCCCAGCTGTACTCGTAGGTATCCACACGGATTCCGGAAAGAGGCATCTCATGAAGCTGACTCCACAGATCCGCACTGCGAAGAAGCGATTTTGTGGGAATGCAGCCGCGGTTCAGGCATGTACCGCCAAGGTCCCGTTTTTCAATCAGCGTCACAGATGATCCGAGCTGTGCCAGACGGGCCGCACAGACATATCCGCCCGGACCGCTGCCGATAACAATAACTTTTTTCTGTGCCATCTTCTCTTCGCCGCCCTTTAGTCGCCGGCCGTCTTGAAACTCTGGAAATTTTTTCCGAGCATGCTCTTTGCTGCGGCAACGACGCGTTCTGGGCTAGGGATAAAGTAATCTTCAAGGGTCGGACTGAAAGGTACAGGAGTGTCAGGTGCGCCGACTCTCTCAATCGGGGCATCCAGATAGCCTATGGCTTTCTCGGAAACAATTGCGGCAATTTCTCCGCCGATTCCGCCTGTCTTGCAGGCTTCATGAACAATCAGAAGACGATGGGTCTTCTTGACAGAATTAATAATTGTCTCTTCGTCAAGAGGTCTGATGCTGCGCAGATCTACCACTTCAGTACTGATATTTTCTTTTTCAAGTTCTACTGCGGCTTTCAGTGACTTGCCGAGCATGGCACCGCAGGTTACTACTGTAAGATCGGTTCCTTCACGGACAATGTTTGCCTTGCCGATAGGAACGACATAATCACCTTCCGGAACAATTCCGCGGACTCCCAAAAGCATTTTGTGCTCAAGAAAAATGACAGGATTGTTGTCTCTGATGGCAGACTTCAGAAGACCTTTTGCATCAGCAGGCGTTGACGGCATCAGCACTTTCAACCCAGGAACGCCGGCAAACCATGCCTCCAGATTCTGGCTGTGATGCATGCCCGACCGCGAACCGGCGCCGAAAGGTGCACGGACAACCATTGGCACACTTTTTTCTCCGTAATAGGCGTAGCACATTTTCGCGGCATTATTGACCAGCTGGTCGCTGGCAAGAGGCAGGAAATCGGCAAACATCAGCTCCATGACAGGACGCATTCCCATCAGGGCTGCGCCGATAGCTGCGCCTGTAATGGCAACTTCCGATAACGGCGTGTCAATGACCCGCTCGCCGCCGAACTCGTCATACAAACCAGCAGTGATCTGCAGAGTTCCGCCGTAAGCGCCGATATCTTCACCCAGAAGGAACACTGATGGGTCACGGCGCATTTCTTCTGCAAGTGCCGTTTTGATGGCTTCTCTCATCGTAATAGGTTTCTGTGCCATTGAAAAAGCCTCCTAATCTGCGTACACGTGAAGCAGAGTCTCTTCAGGCGCAGGGAAGGGACTGTCCTCTGCAAACTTAATGGCATCCTGGACTTCAGCATTCACCGAGGATCTGATGTCATCGAGCTCTTTCTGAGACGCGATTTTATTTTCCGCAATGTACTTTTCCAGCTTCAGGATCGGACATTTCTTTTTCCATGCCGCAATTTCCTCGGGCGGGCGGGAATCGCGGGGATCCCTTTCAGAGTGCCCGCGCCAGCGGTATGTCTTACATTCGATGAATGTAGGCCCGTCACCTCTTCGGGCCCGTTCGCATGCTGTCTTAGTGGCCTCATAAACAGCAATTACATCATTTCCGTCCACAATAACTCCCGGCATGCCGTACCCGACTGCGCGGCTCGCAAAATCTTTGATATGAGTTGCATAGGAAACGGGCGTTGAAATTGCATAAAGGTTATTTTCGCAGATAAAAATCGTCCCCAGAGACATGGCTGCCGCCATGTTCATGGCTTCATGCACATCGCCGCGATTGCAGGCGCCGTCTCCGAAATATGCTACTGCGACGTAATCCCTGTGCTGAAGTTTTGCAGCCAGGGAAATGCCAACTGCAACCGGCACATGCCCTGCTACAACAGCTGTACCGGTAATTACTCCATGTTCCGGATCGCCATAGTGATGCGAAGTGTTATGCCCTCTTGTTTTAGTCGCCGCCTTTGCAAAAGCGCCCGCCATCATAACCCGCGAGGAGACGCCCTTAGCAAAATAGGCCGCACGGGTACGGAGTGAAGGCAGAATCTGATCATCAGAACGCAGGGCGCAGACACTCCCAACACCGATGGCTTCCTGTCCGATTCCCGTGTGAGGCAGTTCAGTCAGAGGAGTGTGATGATGATATTCCACCATCTGTTCCTCGGTGACGCGGGAAAGCACCATCAACCGGTACATTTTCATAATGAGCTCTTTATCAAGCATTCTTAAGATCCTTTCTGCCTGCATTACTTGTCCTGACTGGCGATAGGAATTTCAATGTCAATTTCTTCGTCGTATTTTTTATCCATCCTGACATCAAGAAGTTCCTGAATAACCACGTCCATTGTTGAATGAACGGGATTGCCGCCCGCAAAGAAGTGCCCGCCTTCAACTTTGCCTTCACCGTCGCAGAAAACAGCATGGAAGTGATAGACCGGGTTATCAGGGTCCTGAAGACTCACAAAACCGTTTCCTGAGATAAACTCAATGGGACCTGGTATGGTTACAAGCGGCGTTCTTTCAGAGCCACGCTTTGTATCGGCAGGACGGGCCCAGCAGAATGTGGCCTGCCGGAGACTTCCAATCGCGACCTCCACGATGGACATGCGGAATCCGCTCTTACGGCACACATCAATGATGCCGCTCACAAGATCAGTATCGCGGCGGATACGGGCCAGCACAACTCTTCCGTGTCTAGCTGGGAAACAATCTGTTCTCACTGCCCCATCTTTAAAAAAAGGCACTTTATCTCCTCCTTATAACTGTCATCTGGTCAGGATTTTCAAGATAGAATTTGATTTTCTGTAGGAACTTCACGGCGGTTTCACCGTCAACGACACGATGGTCATAGGACAGGCAGCCAATCATCATCGGAGCTGCCGTAATCTGGCCATCCTGATTGACGACCGGCGTCATCATGATTTTGCCGACACCGAGAATCGCACTCTGCGGCGAATTGATAATGGGAGTAAAGAACAGAGCTCCATAAGTGCCCGAATTCGTCACTGTGAACGTACCGTCGGCAAAATCTTCTGCCGTGAGCTTTCCGTCTCTGCCGCGCTCAGCATAATCTTCAAGTTGTTCAGCGATGCTGATAAGATTCATCTTTTCAGCATGATGCATCACCGGCGTTACAAGTCCCCGTTTTGTCGCCACAGCCACGCAGAGTCCCACGGACTTCTTTACAGCAATGTTGTCACCCACAATCGAAGAATTCATAATCGGGTAGTCTTGCAAGGCAAGCGCTGCGGCTTTTAAGATGAACACGTTATAGGAAAGGTGCAGATTCTCGCGGAACGCCTTGACGCGGGACATGTTTATCTCGGCAAAAGTCGTCACATCTGCCATGGTCTGTTTTGTCACCATCAGGTTTTCGGCAATGCGTCTGCGGATCCCGCGGAAAGGAATCAGCTCCACGTCTTCTTCTGACACGGCCGCTGCAGCGGGCTTGACTGCCGATTGTGCGGGATTGGTCTGCGGTGTTACCATGGTGCGCTTTACATCGCTTTCTACAATCAGTCCGTCAGGACCGCCCGGAGCAACCTGAGCCAGGTTGAGACCGATTTTTCCTGCCAGTCTTTTCGCCATCGGCGTTGCCGGAATATATCCCTGAACAGCGGAGCAAGAAGCTGCCGCTTCTGATTCCACAGCATAAATCGGGTCACCGGGACGGACCGTCTGTCCGGAATGTGCGATGATTCTTAAAATGGTGCCGCTCTCAGGTGCTTTTACAACCTGACAGATATCATCTACTTCTGCATCGAAAAGCGGTTCATCTTTCTCTGCCTCTTCGCCTTCTGAACGAAGCCAGCGCACTACTACGGCATCTTTCATCCGGGCAGAAAGCCGTGGCATGGCAATTATTCTTTCACCCGGCTGCGAAACAGGAACGAACTGAGCTGTTGATGCGCCGCCGCCCGAAGTATTTACAGATGAAAAGCCTTTCCTGCTTTCACCGGTTGAAGGCAGAACTGGCGAATCAGGACTGCCAATCACACAAAACACTTTACCGACAGGAACTACGTCTCCTTCCTGTGCTCGTACTTCAAGTAGAATGCCGCTTGCTGAAGCGTTCAAAGTCTGAACAACTTTATCAGTTTCTATATCAACAAGAGGTTCTCCCTCTTTGATCGCATCGCCTTTTTTCTTATGCCATCCGGCAATGACACCTTCGACCATGGTCATCGTAATCTGCGGCATGACGACTTCTACAGCGTTTTTACTGCCAGTATTGCTCTTTTCCAAAAAAGTCTTTTCCGTTTCAGCATGAGAAGGCGCAGCCGCCTCAGCTGTAACTGCCGCGCAGGCTTCGGTTCCGCCAGCCTCACCGACTATATAAAATGCCTTGCCGACAGGGACAGCGTCCCCTTCTTTGGCAAGAATTTTCAGCAGAGTTCCCGAGGCAGCCGCATTCAGGGTCTGAACAACCTTATCAGTTTCAATATCAACCAGCGGTTCTCCCTCAGCGATCCGGTCTCCTTCTTTTTTATGCCATTCAGCGATAACCCCCTCGACCATCGTCATCGTGATCTGCGGCATCACAATTTCTACCGCCATGTACATACCCCCTTTGTTGTTTCACAAAAAAATAATTCGATAATCAATGTAAAATTTTTTTTAATAATACTGCCGCAGGCCTCTGCTGCCAGCCTGCGGCTCGTAAATCAGCGGCGCGCCATTTTATAGGCTATTTCATTTGCACCTTCCCGTAAAAGTCTGAGCCAATCGTTCAAACATTCCGGCTTATAGAGCTCTAACGGACCGGCAAGGCACAAATCAGCCGTAATGCTGCCACTTCGAGCATCTGTGATGGGCACCGAAAGGCCAAAGGCCCCTTCAATGTTTTCACCCAGGCTTAGTGCATAGCCATTCTTTCGAATCTCATCATATTGTTTCAACAGCGTTTCCTTATCCTGTACTGTCAGCGGCGTCTGTTTCTTCATGCCTGTACGTTCAAGAATTTCCAGCACATGGTTCCGCTCCATATAAGCGCCGAATATTTTGCCCAATGCGCCGGCGTACAGCGGAAAACTCCGCCCCACACGTCCGTGGTATAAAAACGAACCGGGGGCATCAACTTTATAGGCCAAAAAGGGAACATCACCTTCCAGCAGCCCAACAAGAGAGCTTGTGTGCGTCACCGAGACAATTGCCCGCATTACGTTTTCAGCAACTTCTTCAATGCCTTTAAAATCACTGTAAACCGCTCCCAGGCGGAAGACAGCCGGCCCCAGACGGTAAAGCCGTGACTTCTGGTCTTTCACAACAAAACCCATTGAGGACATATCTGCAAGAAGCTTGTAAACCCCGCTTTTTACCATACCGATTTTATCTGCGATTTCAGTAACGCCGAATTCATATGGCGCTTCACCCATATATTTCAAAATTAGAAGCGCTTTGTGCAGACTGCTCATTAGCTCTCAATCCCTTCGAAAAAATTCCCGCTCCATTTTACGGTCATTCAATACTGCGTTATATTTTACACCAACAGCGAAGGGATATTTTGTTCTCTATTTAAGAACAATGTTCTTTTATTGAGCACAAATAAAGAATACCACGAAATTATAAACTGTCAATAAGTTATTTAACGGTATTTAAAAACTAACGTCACACTTTTGTTCAAAATATTGTAAGTATAATGTATACTTACAATGTGAAAATGATCGCATTCCATTAACATTCAAATCAAATTTAGACATTTACAGCATCATTAACTAAAATGAATCAGCAAAGACTTTTTTCTTTAAAAAGTATGCATGGCAAACTTTATTCAAAATGATGAAATAAATTTACCGTATTCAGCACCTGCTCTCATTGGCTGCAGACATTGCCGTGCTGTATTTCAGATCCGGCCGAAGCACAAAAAACTCTCTGCTGCTTTTAAGCAGCAGAGAGTTTTCCATAATAAACAATTTTAACGAGAAGTATTTTTACAGCCAGAGAGCTCCTTCATCTGCACCGCTGACTTTTTCCCGGTATGATTTAAGCAGCCCATTTACGGAATGAATGTCTTTGTGGTGACAATTCCTTTTTCGTTCTTCCAGCGTCTTTTCATCAACTAGAAGGTTAATTGTACACTTATTCAGATCTATTTCGATCTCATCACCATCTTCAACATAGGCCAGAAGGCCGCCAACATAAGCCTCAGGGGTAATATGTCCCACGCAGGGACCGCGGGTTGCACCGGAAAAACGGCCGTCTGTTATCATCGCGACTGAAGTATGCAGCCCCATACCGACAAGCATAGCAGCAGGAATCGACAGCTCGCGCATGCCTGGACCGCCTTTTGGGCCCTCATAACGGATTACCAGAACGCAGCCGGGGTTCACTTTTCCCTGAAGCATAAAATCACGGACATCTTCTTCAGAATCGAAAACTACAGCAGGTCCCCTGTGATAGTACATTTTCGGGTCAACGCCCGTCTTTTTAACAACAGCTCCCAAAGGTGCAAGATTGCCTTTCAGAATTGAAAAACATCCATTTGGTGAAAGAGGCTTATCCACAGTGCCAATCACAGACGGATCACAATGAATAGAAGCCTGATCCAGAAATTCTCTGAGCGTCCACCCGTTGATCGTTTTCACGTCAAGATTCAGATACTCCCGGATTGTTTTCAAAACGGCCGGTACACCGCCTGCATTGTGAAAATCCGTAATATTAAATTTACTGGATGGTTTGTATTTGCTGACCGTAGGAACAGATTTCTGAATGCGGTCAAAATCTTCAAGGGAAATAGGCATATCAAGCATGCGCGAAAGTGCCAGAGTGTGCAGGACAGCATTGGTTGAACCGCCGACGGCTGAAATATATTTAATGCCGTTTTCGAAATTTTCTTTTGTCATAATATCGCGGAAGCAGACGTTTTTCTTCACAAGCTCCACAATACGCTCACCCATATCACGCGCCTGACGCGCCTTGCCCGCATCACATGCAAGCATTGTAGCAGAACCATAGGGTGCAACACCAGTGGCTTCCAGGAAGGTCCCCATCGTGTTGGCCGTTCCCATCATTGAACATGTGCCTGTTGAAGAACACATACACTGTTCCCAGCGGTGAAACGTTTCTTCCGTGATTTTTCCGCTGTTGAACCGCCCGATCGCCTCTTTCAGGTCGCAGGTTACATAAACATTGCCGTTGTCGTGATAAGGCATCATAGTTCCGGCTGAAAGGAAAATTGTCGGGAGATTCAGCTGCGCAGCAGCAAGAAGCATGCCAGGTACAATTTTATCGCAGGAACAGAACATTACCATGCCTTCAAAACCATGTGCTATGCACATCGCTTCAACAGAGCGACAGATCAGATCACGCTGCGGCAGAACAGCATGCATGCCTGCCCCCTGAGCAATTCCATCACACGGAGCAGGCACGCAGAATTCTACAGGTGTTCCGCCGCCTGCCCAAATTCCTTCTTTAACATACTGAGCAAGTTCTTTAAAGGGTTTATGCCCTGGGTTCGCATCTGTCCACGAATTGACAATGGCTATTGTCGGTTTTTTCAAATCCTTGTTGCGGTAGCCGCATGAATTCATTAGCCCGATGTAATAGGCTTCTGTCGTATCCTCAACATTTCCTCTGTGCTTTACCATGTTCAGCCCTCCCCCAAAAATATCAATCCTAAAAAACTATTCGCGCTGATTTACAGCTTATTCACAAACTGCCCAACAGGTTATTGCAGCAAGCAAGCCAGAGTAAAATTCTGTGGTTCTATAATTAAAACTTTCTGGTTAATCATGGTTAATGTAATCTTACAACCAAATCATGCACAATGGCAAGTCATAAATAAATTGGTTATAATTACAATTGTTTACAGCTAATTATACCCTTTGAAATGGATATATTAAGTAAAGGAGCAATAAAATGAATCCGAGAAAAGAAAAACAGCTAAAAGAAATGCTTCAGGCTATTGAAAATGGAACAATTGTAAAAGACGGGAAGCTGCTTTCCGAGCGTGATTTGGAAACCAGCCTTCACATGTCTCGCCTGCATATCAGAGAGTGCCTGAACATTCTTGAAGCCTACGGCGTCCTTGATATCCGTGAAAGACAGGGTATTTTTGTCGCCCGTCATGATGTTGACAATGCTTTTCGTTCTCTTGATTCTTTTCAATCTGCGTGGCCAGTAGGCCTGTATGATGAGATTTCAGAAGTGCGGCGTCTAATAGAGGTTCCAGCGGCACGTCTGGCAGCTGAACGACGTAACGAACGGGATCTTGAACATTTAAATTATGCCCTCAATATGCTTCATAAAATTCTGAAACTGGTACCTCCTGAGCGTGGAATTCAGGGGGCAAAATGGAATGCTATTTTCCATAACCTCATCGCGTCAGCAGCACATAACAGTGTCCTGCAGAGAATGTACGAATGTGTGATCACCTTGTCCCAGAACACGATTAATGCACTGGTTCTCGGAAACATTTCCCGCCTCCCCCAGGATGAATGGCCTGATCAAATTGGTGAAGAGCATGACCAACTTGCTGAGGCAATTTTAAAACAGGACAGTACGGCAGCAGCAAAAGTTATGGACCTGCACCTGATAAGGACTTATTACCGCTATAAACTAACCTATACCACCAGTTTGGAGAAAAGTTCGCCCGCCGATTCTGACATCACAAGATGAACAGTGAAAACTAAATTTATCGTTCTCACTCGAACAGTTCATTATAAAATTGCAACAAGGCCGCCCTTTATAACGTTTAGGCGGCCTCTTTATTGCTGTCCAGCTTTGCATAGAAGCAAGCAAACATACAGACCTAACTGTAAAAAGGCCAGAAAGGCATCGGATAGACCCATTGTCCATTTTATATTTCCTTTGTTTTTCTACCTCTGCGTCAACAATTACAAAAATAGGAAAATACAGGACAACGCGCTTTTTTCACTTATCACCTTGTTCTGCAGCCATACATTTTACAGGAAACAAAACGAATTACCGCCGCCTCGCGAACCCAGAACTTTGGTTCTTCTTGATTTTTAAATGAGAATCTGCTAAACTTTTCTTTGTTCAGGTATAGCATGGTTTACCAGCTACAAAAACACCAACCTGCATTGCAGGGAAAACAGGATTTAAAACTTACCCTGCGCTGAAATCTTTCATGTTAAACGTGTCCGAAAGTTCTTAAGCAGCTCATTTATAAAGTCTGTAAGGAGGCTTGAAAATGAATTTCAGTAAGAAGGCTTTTCTGGCATTAAGCGTTGCAGGAATGATGGTCGGTTCGGTAGCTTTAGCGGCTTACCCGACAAAACAGATTACCGTTCTTCAGGGATTTAAGGCTGGAGGCGGCAGCGACACGCTCGCACAGCTGACCCAACCTTATCTTGAGAAAATCCTTGGAAAATCAATGGTTAATCAGTATATTCCCGGTGCAACCGGTGCTATTGCATGGACTCAACTGGCCAAAACAGCGCGGAAAGACGGTTACACCCTGAGTATTACCAATACACCTATGCTCCTCACGAACTATATTATGACTCCATCTGTAACATATAACGTCGATGAGCTGACTCCTATTGCAAATATTATCACTGACCCTGGAATTGTCGTGGTTGCTGCCGACAGTCCCTTCAAAACATTTGAGGATTTCATGACGGCCATTAAGGGCAACCCAGGCAAAGTTACCGTTGGAAATTCCGGCGTTGGCGGAGATGATTTCTTCACAACCCTGATTTTTGAAAAAGCGGCAGGAGTGAAGGTACAGATGGTTCCGTTTGAAGGAGACGGCCCATCGTGGCAGGCTGCAATGGGAAACAAGGTCGATGTAAGTTTCAACAATGTGGGCATCGTCTATCCTCAGATTAAGGCGGGCAATCTTCGAGCCCTTGCGATTATGGCTGAAAAGCGCTACGAATTGCTTCCAGATGTGCCGACCATGCGCGAAAAAGGCATCGACGTCGTATCAGGGTCTTCACGCGGGTACAGCGCTCCTGCAGGAATTCCCGCAGAAGCTCGTCAGACTTTAATTGATGCGTTCAAGAAAATGGCTGAAAATCCCGATTTTATCAAAGGCTGTGCAGACCGCGCTTCTATCATTGACATGAAGTACGGCGACGATTACAAAGCAATGCTGAAAAATCAGGAAAAAGCTTTTACAGAAATCTGGAACGAAGTGAAAGATCAGTTTCAAAAGCATTAAACTTCTTCATTAATTAAATTTCTCTTGTGAGTTCTGGCGGTTTCATTTACGTGGAACCGCCTTTTTCAGCACACTTCTCCAGCGCATTTAATATAAAAGCATCCGCCGTTAGAACAAAGGAGTTTCTATCCTCATGTCATACTTTGCCAAACATCTTCTTTTTGCGACCTTCACAATATCGGTAGGGCTGTTTTTCTTTATTTCAGCTCAGTCTATGCCCTCCGCAGCAAGTCTGTTCCCACAGATTATCTCAATACTGATTTTTATTTTAAGTGCTCTTATGGTTTACAGCTCCACTAAAGCAGTTCCGGGAACGAAAAAGGCTCCTGTTAATGTGAAACGCGTAGTAATTTACGCTGCACTTATCGCTGTTTACATCGCCGCCACTGATTATGTCGGCTATTTCATTACAACTCCCCTGTTTATGATCGTCAGTTATCTCTATTTGAAAGCAACAGGTTTTTTCAAGGCTTTTCTGATTTCAGCAGCTTTTTCGTTTTTCATTTATCTGCTTTTCGTTAAATTTCTGAATCTGCCAGTACCTCTTGGACTGCTTGAACCTCTGCTTGGTGCTTAAAACAGGAGTTGAAATAAAATGTTTGAAAACATTCTTATCGGCCTGGGGAATATTTTTCAGCCAACAAATATGCTGGCTATGCTCTGCGGAACTGCACTCGGACTTTTTGTCGGCGCAATGCCGGGGCTGTCGGCAACTATGGCAATTGCTCTTTTGGTGCCCATCACTTTTGCTATGACGCCCGAAGCTGGGATCACAATGCTCGCTTCGCTTTACATGGGATCTATGTATGGCGGTTCCATTGCAGCAATTCTGATCCGGACGCCGGGAACACCTTCTGCTGCAGCCACCATAATGGATGGCTATCCTATGGCAGCCCGCGGCGAAGCAGGACATGCACTGGGAATTTCACTGTTCTCATCGTTTGTCGGGGGCGTCATAAGCAGCATTGTGCTGCTCACTGTAGCACCTCTGCTTGGAAAAGTTGCCGTGATGTTCGGGCCGGTTGAACTTACCTCAGTTGCTGTCCTTGGAATGACAATCATTGCGTCACTGTCCCAAGGCTCTGTGATTAAAGGACTGCTTTCCGGGTGTCTCGGGCTGATTCTTTCCACAGTTGGCATGGATCCAATCACTGGCATTCCTCGTTTTACAATGGGCAATATCAATCTATTCTCAGGAATTCCATTCACTGTTGCATTGATTGGGTTATTCTCTATTCCCCAGGTTTTCCGCCTCATTGAAAAAGATGATGAGAAAGTAGAGCGTATCGCTACTATCAAAGACAGGGTCCTCCGTCCATGGTTTGAGTTGAAGTCGCTGCTTCCAACAATTGTACGCTCAAGCCTTATCGGAGTGTTCACCGGCATTATCCCAGGCACGGGCGGCGACACCGCCTGTTGGTTCGCCTATAATGAAGCAAAAAGGTTCTATAAACTTGGCAGTAGCACTCACGAATTTGGCGATGGAAATGAGTACGGCATCGCCGCGCCGGAATCCGCCAACAATGCCGTTGTCGGTGGAGCGCTTGTACCCACAATTACGCTAGGAATCCCAGGAAGCTCAGCTACAGCTGTTCTGCTCGGCGGTCTGATGATTCATGGCATTATGCCAGGTCCCACTCTGATGACCGAATATGCAGGCGTAACATACACACTTCTCTGGGCTATTTTATTTTCGTGCTTTGCGATGTACGCAGAAGGGCTTATTTTTACCCGCATGTGCATTACTGTAACAAAAATTCCAAACCGTATTCTGGCTGTAGCCATTACAATTCTGTGTGTTATTGGGGCATTTGCCATCAACAACAATTTCTTCGACGTCGGTCTGATGTTCGCATTCGGTATTCTTGGCTATTTTATGGACAAACTGAAAATCCCAGTTGCTCCTCTTGTGGTTGGTCTGATTCTTGGACACATGCTTGACGTCAGTTTGCATCAGTCATTGCTTATCAGCGGCGGCAGATGGTCAGTGTTCATCACGAATCCAATTTCAGCCGTACTTCTCGTTCTTGCACTGCTTTCGTTGATTCAGGCAACTCCGTGGTATGCCCGGTGGAAACAATCAAGACAGGATAAAAAATCTTTATAAACTGCAGCATCACAGCTGCCACCGGTAGGCTGACTGCAGAACCAGCTTTAGTTTGATTGGCCGGCCGCGTTTTATTTTTACCAGCGATTCTGAAAGTGAGGAACCATTAATGCTGAGACGAAGCTTACAGATTTCCCCGCGGGACAATGTTAAAACCGTGCTTGAAGACTGTTGCAAAGGTGATGTTATTGAAACGCCGGACGGCTTACTGACTCTGCGCGATAATGTACAGTTCGGGCATAAAGTGTTAATCCGTGATCTGAAAAACGGTGAACCCGTAATTAAATACGGGGAGGAAATCGGCCGTGTTACGGCAAATACACCTAAGGGCACATGGGTACACACACACAATATGTCATGCCAGCGCGGGACACGCTAGGAGGCCAATATGGGACAAACTTTTAATGGCTACCGCCGAAGCGACGGCACAGTTGGTGTGCGCAATTATCTTGCCGTGATACCTTCAGTTTTCTGTGCAAATCATACAGTAGATCGAATTACAGCGCAGCTTCCCGGAGCGGTGCCCATCCGCCATGCAGTTGGCTGTTCACAGGTCGGCCTGGACCTTGAATTGACAGCGCGTACATTAAAGGCGATAGGAACTCATCCCAATGTCGGAGCTGTAATTGTAATAGGTTTAGGATGCGAACGCTTTTCTCCTCATGAACTGGAAGAAGCTGTGCAGTTAAGTGGACGTCCTGTCAAATGCTTTATCATTCAAGAAGAAGGCGGTCCTTCAAACACAGTTCGGCGCGCTGTTGACGCAGGAAAGCAGATGCTGGAATATCTCGGCAGAATCAACCGCGTTCCTTGCTCTATTAGTGACCTGTTCATAGGCACAAAATGCGGCGGTACTGACGCTACAAGCGGTCTTGCATCAAACCCGGCAGTAGGCGAAATGGTTGACCGTCTTATTGCCGATGGGGGAAGCGCCATTTTGAGCGAAATGAACGAACTGCTTGGAACAGAGGATATTCTTGCCAAACGCGCCGTCAACAAAAAAGTGGCAGATAAGATTTACCATGCTATTTACGAGATTGAAGACGTGCTCCGAAGCGGCCTTGACATAAGCCTCGGCAAAAAGCGCAATCAGCTTATCTCCCCAGGCAATGCAGATGGAGGAGTCAGTTCAATCGTCGAAAAAGCATTAGGAGGCGTACATAAATCAGGGACAAGTCCCATAGTGGATGTAATTGATTACGCCGTACGTCCGCCAAAGGGCGAAAAGGGTCTTTTTCTTATGGAATACGAAAGCCATGACGGAGAAGTCACAACCGGCGAAATTGGCTGCGGTGCGCAAATCATAGCATTTACCACAGGACGCGGAACCCCCACAGGACATCCGATAGCACCGGTAATTAAAGTCACGGGGAACGCGAAGACATATGCCGCTATGTCCGAAATGTTCGATTTCGATGCATCCGGTATCATCACTCGGGGCGATTCTCTTAAGGAAACAGGAGAAAAACTTTTTGAACTGGTAATTCGCGTGGCTAACGGAGAACAAACTGCGGCTGAACGACTCGGCGATGACAGCTTGATGTGCATAGCCCGGCGCCATGGCTATCACCGTAAAAACAACGAAGAAATCATGAATCACTGCCATGAAGTATAATACGGGTAGCAGCTTTGTCGTCTAAATTACATGCCGCTTATACGGCAGCCATGAAGGGGAAAATGCACTATGTCCTTTATCGACGATACTCTCAGCACTGTACCCATTCCCAAATTTGTGAAAGTGCGCCAGAAATTTGCCCGGCCGCGGGTCGATGATCCCGCTCAGGAACTGATTTCACAGCTCAGCTCAGGACACTGCCTTGATTCGGTAAAGCCAGGCATGTCTGTGGCCATCACTGCCGGCAGCCGCGGCATTGTCAATTACCCACTGCTTATCAGAACCCTGGCAGATGAGGTAAAAAAACACGGCGGGAAGCCATTTATTTTCCCCGCCATGGGCAGCCACGGCGGGGCAACCGCTGAAGGCCAGCGTGCCATGCTTGCCGGCCTTGGCATTTCGGAAGAGACGATGGGATGCCCAGTCAGAGCGACTATGGAAACGGTGCAGATCGGCACCTCTGCCAACGGACGCCCCGTTTATATCGACAAATACGCCCATGAGGCTGACGGCATCATTGTGATCAACCGGGTCAAACCTCATACAGGGTTCCGCGGCAGAGTCGAAAGCGGCATCTGCAAAATGTGCACTATCGGCATGGGCAAACAGAAGGGAGCGGCATTCTGTCACGCCGAGGGGTTTGACCACATGGCAGAAAACATTCCCGCCATCGCTGCTGTGACTCTGGCGAAAGAAAACATTCTGTGCGGCGTCGCTCTGATTGAAAACGCTTATCATGAAACAGCGCAGATAGCGGTGATGCGTAAGGACGAAATTCTCGAAAAAGAACCCGCGCTGCTGAAACGGGCCTGGGATCTGATGGCAAAAATCCGCATTCCGGAGTTTGAAGTTCTGGTGATGGATGAAATCGGCAAAAACATCTCCGGCACCGGTTTTGACACAAACGTGGTCGGCCGTTACAACTCCGACTGCGCATCAGGCGGACCGAAAATCCGGCGCGCAGCCGCCCTTGATATTACCGAAGCGTCACATGGCAACGGGAATGGACTGGGAATGCTCGATATGACCACCATGCGCGCTTATAAGAAATTTGACATGGAACAGACCTACCCCAACTGCATCACCTCAACAACACCGGTCACAGTCAAGATTCCCATGGTGCTGAAAAACGACCGGCAGGTGTTTCAGTGCTGCATTAAAACGTGCAATGTTCTTGACTGCTCAAAAGTCAGAATCATCCACATTAAAAACACCCTGTCGCTCAATGAGATAGAAGTTTCAGAATCACTGGTGCCTGAAGTGCAGGCTGATCCTGATATGGAGATCTTAAGCACCCCTTACGAGCTGAGCTTCGATGCAGAGGGGAATCTGTTCTAATTTTCCAACGCCTGCCATAATACCTGCAGGAAACATTTTTTTCAGATCTGCCGTATTTTTTAACCCCAAACGTAATATTTATGTTTTTAAATTTTAATGTCATGAATTTCTGAATTGAACACTCTAAACTCCCTTACTGGAAACCTTTATACCATCTGCAAAGGCTGTTATTTTTCTGTAAAAACTGTAAAATAAAATTACAACACGCTTAGCAGACAGTACTATCATGCTTATCAGCAAATAATAAGAAGGGGGAATGTTCGTGAAGGAATTTACTGAAAAACATCATGCTTTTATTGCTGCTGCTTTCTACGAGGTTCTGACAGAACGTTTTCAGGACCGCGGCGAGGCGGCGTTTATCCACGCCACTCAGCGCTATGCGGAACAGCGCGGCGCACGGATGGCGCAGCGGGCCATCCGTGACGGGCAGCCGCTGGATTTTAAGACTTATCTCGCGTACGGCGAGTGGGTCAGCACTCAGGCTGCAAAGGATGAAGGCTGCGCCAACCAGGTTGAGGCTGTCAGTTTCAGCCCTGATTTTGAAATGAAAATCACCCGCTGTCCGTGGGCTGCCCAGTTTAAGGAAATGGGAATGCAGCGTGCGGGAACGGTTTACTGCACTCATGTGGACCGGTCGATCGTCAGAGGGTTTAACCCGGATCTTGTCTATGAAGTTCCCCAGAGCATGCATGAGCACGGATACTGCATTCAGATCGCAAGAAATGCGAATCTGGACAAGAACCGCATGCCTCAGAAGCACCCTGAGTATGTGCGCGGATTTGACTATCACTGCGGCCATATTTACAAGACGTTCAGCTCGGTTGTCACTGCGATTTTCGGCGCCGAAGGCCAGGCCGCAGCAGCAGAGGTTCTGCGCCGTTTTGCGCAGAATTACGGGCAGGACATGGCCGATGTTCTCGTAAGCTACTTTGATGAGGATTTCGACATTATTTAAAGCGCTCTGATCTGATTTTCTGGCAGCGGCGCGCTGTGCAGACATACAGCAGGCGGGGCCGGGGAAAACTTCATTCCCCGGTCCCGCCTGTTCTGTCCGGATATCACTGTGCCGGACTGTTTCCGGCTCCGGTTATCTCAGACTGCAGCGTATAAATGAGCCGGCTCTGCCCCCTGATTTTACGTTCGGCCGGCTGCAGCGCACCGGCCGGCAGGACACCTGATTCTGCTTTGTCAGGATACGCACTTTTCAGATGAATCGAGCGAGTTGATCTCCCTGACGTAATGGCACGCCACAAAGTGGTGCGGGCGCACCTCCTCGAGTCTGGGCGTCTCGTGGAAGCAGCGGTCTTTTGCATAGGCGCAGCGCTTGGCAAAGCGGCATTCGTCGCCCAGACCGATGGGAGACGTGATTTCTCCCTTGAGCAGCGAGCGCTTTTTCTTCGCCCCGATCACGGGAATCGGGACAGCCGCCAGCAGCGCCTGGGTATAGGGATGAAGCCTGATGTTGAACATCTCCTCGGAATCAGCAAACTCCACCATGCTGCCGAGGTACATCACCATGATGTCGTCAGAGACATGCCGGACGACTGACATATCATGGGTGATGAACATATAGGTGAGGTTCATGGCTTCCTGCAGATCCTGCATCAGGTTGATGATCTGAGCCTGAATGGACACATCAAGGGCTGAAACCGGTTCGTCGCAGACGATGAATTTCGGCTCCAGTGCCAGTGCTCGGGCCACGCCGATGCGCTGGCGCCGGCCGCCGTCCAGTTCGTGAGGGTAGGAGTTGGCCAGGCGCCGTGCCAGCCCGACGGTATCCATAAGCTGGGCCACGTGGTGAGCCAGCTCGTGCTCTGTCTTATGTTTCTTATAGATGCGCAGCGGCTCGGCAATCAGCTGGCCGACTGACATTCGCGGATTCAGCGACGAAAAGGGGTCCTGAAAGATCATCTGCATGTCCTCGCGCAGGTCTTTCAGCTGCTTTTCATCAACAATGCTGATGTCACGGCCTTCGAAGATGATTTTTCCTGATGTCGGCTCCTGCAGGTGAATGATGGTCCGCCCGAGGGTAGACTTGCCGCAGCCTGACTCGCCAACGACACCGAGCGTCTTTCCTCTTTCAATGGAAAACGTGATGCCGTCCACGGCGTGAAGCAGTCCGCGGGGTGTTTCAAAGTATTTTTTAAGATCTGTGACTTCAAGAATCTTTGTCATACCCGTTCCCCCTTCACAAAGTTCAGGCAGCGGACCCAGTGGCCGGGAGCAATTTCAGTGTTGGGAATCACTCCGTGCCGGCACGCTTCGCGCGCCTCGGGACAGCGTTCGGCAAAAACGCATCCGTCAGGCAGATTGGCAGGGTCAGGCATGAGTCCGGGAATGGGCTTCAGGCGGCGGACTTTTTTGCTGAAATCGGGAATTGAGCCGAACAGGCCGAGTGTGTAGGGGTGTGCCGTGTGATTGTAGATATGCTCCAGTGTGCCGTATTCCACAACTTTGCCGGCGTACACAATGCCGACGCGGTCGCAGACTTCGGCGACAACGCCCAGATCATGGGTGATCAGCACCAGCGATGTGCCGAACTTCTTTTTCAGCGTCTCGATCAGATACAGCACCTGTTCCTGAATGGTCACGTCAAGAGCGGTCGTCGGTTCGTCAGCCAGGAGCAGCGAGGGGTTGCAGGCCAGCGCGATGGCAATGACAATGCGCTGCTGCATGCCGCCGGAAAACTGATGGGGATATTCATTGCAGCGTTCCCCCTCAATGCCGACGGTTTCCATCATGTCCATGGCTTTGCGCATGGCCTCATGCTTTGTAACTTTCTGATGCAGCATAATCACTTCGGCAATCTGGTCGCCCACGGTCAGAACAGGGTTAAGAGCCGTCATGGGATCCTGGAAAATCATGGAAATCTCATGTCCGCGGATTCTGCGCATTTCTTCCTCGGACTTCGCGCACAGGTCTTCGCCGTGATACAGAATGGAGCCGCTGACAATGCGTCCGGGCGGATTCGGCACCAGGCGCATGATGCCCAGCGCCGTCGTTGTCTTTCCGGCACCGGTTTCGCCGACCAGCCCGAGGGACTCGCCCTGGCTCAGTTCAAAGCTGATGCCGTTCACGGCTTTGATCACCGATTTATCGACAAAATAATGGATCGTCAGATCCTTCACTTCAAGAATGTGATCGCTCATGCCGGCCTCCTACTGTTTAAGGCGCGGGTCAAGGGCATCGCGCAGTCCGTCGCCGAAAAGATTGAAGGCAAACACAGTGATCATGATTGCCACGCCGGGAAACGTCACAAGGTTCCAGTGGTCACGGATGAACTGCCGGCTGTTGGAGAGCATGCCGCCCCACTCCGGCGTCGGAGCGGGAACGCCGAGACCGATGAAGCTCAGTCCGGAAGTGGTCAGAATCGCCGAGGCAATTCCCATGGAAACCTGCACGATGATCGGCGCCAGCGAGTTGGGAAGCACGTATTTCCAGATGATCCGCAGGTTGGACGCGCCGGTGGAACGGGCCGCTTCAATGTACTGCTCAGCCCGCACCGTGATGACCGACGAACGGGTCACCCGCGCGAATCCCGCCATCTGCCCGAGGCCGATGGCCAGAATCAGATTGAAAATGCTGTTGCCGAGTGCGGCCACAATGGAAATGCCGAGCATCAGGTTCGGCACAGCCATCAGCACGTCGACGCAGCGCATCAGCACATTGTCAACCCAGCCGCCGTAAAACCCCGCAATACAGCCGATGGTCGTGCCGAACACGCAGCCGATTGCCACAGCACTGAGTCCGATAACCAGCGACGTGCGGCAGCCCCAGACAATGCGCGTGAAAATATCGCGCCCCAGTTCGTCGGTGCCCATCCAGTGCTCCGCGGAAATCGGCAGATAGCGGGCACGAAGGTTGGGCTTGGCGAAGTCCGGGCCGCTGACCTGGCCGGGGAACAGCGCGCAGACGACGAGAATCAGAATGATGATCATGCCGAGGATGGCAGCGCGGTTCTTGAGGAACCGTTTCAGGATGTCCTTCATCTGGCCGCGGCTGCCGATGGATATTTCTTCTTCGTTTTCAGTGGCAGGCATGGTGTTGTTTTTCAGCTCGTCCATTTACGCAGCCTCCTTTGCCGGCCGCCGGTACTGCGTCCTCCGCGGCTTCAGGTACTGCGACCTGATCCGCGGGTCAACGTAAGCGTACAGCACGTCGACAATCAGGTTCACTATGGACATGGCAAGGGCGATGAACATAATGCCGCCCTGCACCAGCGGCGCGTTCTTGACTTTTATCGCGCCGATAATCAGGTTGCCGAGTCCGGGAATTGCGAAGACCACCTCGCTCAGCGCGGCGCCGCCGAGCATTCTGCCGAAATTGACGCCGACCACCGTCATGACGGGGATAATTGCGTTGCGGAACGCGTGATGCCACACGACCTTGAATTCGCTCTGCCCTTTTGCACGGGCTGTTCTGATGTAATCCTGACGGATGGCTTCAAGCATGCTGGAGCGGGTCATTCTCATGACGACAGCCGCCGATGAAGTGCCGATCGTCACTGCCGGCAGAATCACATGTTTCCACGAGCTGAAGCCCGAGGACGGCAGCCACCCGAGAATAACGGAAAACAGAATGATCAGCAGCAGTCCCTGCCAGAAGTTCGGCATGGACACGCCGATCATCGCGACCACACGGCAGATGTTGTCCCATATGGTGTACTGCTTTACGGCCGACACAATTCCGGTCGCAATTCCCAGCGCCACGGCAATGAGGGTACTGTATAAAGCCAGCTGGAACGTTGTGGGAAAACGCCTCATGATCTCCGTGACCACAGGGAGCTTTGTGGTGTAGGAAATTCCCAGGTCGCCCTGCAGCGCTTTTTTGACGTAGTTGAAATACTGAATAAGAAAGGGCGCATTCAGTCCGTTTTCCTCGCGGAACTTCTCCTTATCCTCAATCGTGGCCATGTCGCCGAGAATGTAGTCCTCCGGCTTGCCCGGAGAGAAGTACATCATGCTGAACACGAGAAGCACCACGCCCAGCATGACAGGAATCATCATCAGGATGCGTTTGCCGATGAATTTGAGCATACGCAGACTTCTCCTTCCTTAATGGCAGATCTTTTTTCAGACAGGGCAGCCGGTCTGCCTCAGCCGGCTGCCTTTCTGTCGGACAGGGAAAACTATAAAGAGTTCATTACTCTTCTACCTGCCAGTCTTTCACATTAACATGCGAGATTGTTCTGGGCAGGACGAAATTTCTGAGTTTATCGCTGACGCCGTAAATTGTGTCAACTTCAGCAAACGGAATAGAATAGCGTTTTTCATACAGATAGTCCTGAATATCGCTCAGCAGCGCGTTGCGTTCGTCACGGCCGTACAGAGTTTTCAGCTTCTTGAGCATGCCGTCGAGCTTCATGTCGTTGGGCGCCATACGCGAGCCAAACTCTTTTTCGTAAATGATCAGAATGTTTGAGATCTCGCTTGCGGTCGCCGTGCGGATCGACGCTTCCCAGGGCCCCTGCGCCTCACGGGTTGCCAGCGCGCTCTGCTCGATGTGGGCGTTGACGCCGATTGCAGCCCAGTAGGCCTGCACGATTTCACCCATCTGCTGATACATTGACTCAGGAAGCAGGTGCAGTTCAATGTCGAAGCCGTTCGGGTAGCCGGCCTCGGCAAGAAGCGCCTTCGCCTTTTCCGGATCATAGGGCCAGCCGCCTTTGTCCTTCCAGCCTTCAACAATTGAAGGATAGACGCCTGTCATGGCATGGGCATGACCATCAAACGCCGCGTCGGCCAGCGCCGGAATGTCAATGGCGTAGGAAAGCGCGTAGCGCACCTTCTGATTGGAAAGAATGGGATGATTCATCGCCATGGTGATCAGATAATACTTTTCCGAACGGGTCGTTTCGACGTGACAGCCGGGAATAGCATTGACACGCTCAATGTCAGAGCCGTTGATGTAGAACGAAAAATCAGCAGCGCCGGTCTCAAGCTCAATCACACGCGACGCCGGCTCGGGAACGAACTTCAGCAGAACGTTCTTTGTCTTGGCCGGCTCGCCCCAGTACAGATCGTTGCGTTCAAACAGAATACTGGCACCGTCGGTCCACTTCACAATCTTGTAGGGGCCGGAGCCGATAGGCGCGCGGGCATAGTTCTCCTCGCCCATTTCCTGCATGGCCTTCTTGCAGCCGATATAGCAGCGGCCGGCCGAAAGAACATAAAATACCGGCGCGTAGGGCTGGTGCATGGCAAGCACAACAGTGTACGGGTCCTCGGCATAGGAGGCCTTCTCATCGTACCACAGCATCGTTGAGTAGGAAGTGGAGTCTTCCTTGGTGCGCGCCAGGCAGAAAAGCACGTCATCGGCAGTAAGGGGATAGCCGTTCGAAAACTTCACATCCTTGCGCAGGTGCATTCTCAGGTGCGTATTATCAAGGAACTCCCAGCTGGTCGCCAGACGCGGAATTTCTTTGCCGTCCTGATCGAGGTCAACCAGTGTGTCATAAACAAGATTCATTGCGATAATGTTTGAAGCTGAGTTGCCGACTCTCGGATCAAGTGTGGTCGGCTCCAGCTCGTTCACCATAGTGATCGTGTCCTTGAACGCTGCCGTTCCTGAAGCTGCACAGACGCCTGTCAGAACTGCCGCACAGAGTGCTGCCGCAAAGAGCTTTTTCATCCACAATTCCTCCTGTCAGCGAAAATTTAAATTTCAGAACCCGGTTCCTGTGCCTTTCTCTGCTGCCTTCCTGGTGCCACTGCGCATGCTCTGCTGCATATTCCTTTTTTAACGTCCGCTAAAACTCTGCCTCTGCAAACTGAAGCGTGTGAAATGCGATTATTTGATACAGCTGGGAGACCGCCTTAACTGTTTTTAAAGACGGTCTCCCTGTGCATCGAACCGTAAATATAAATTAAGCTAATAAACTGATTACTCTTCTACCTGCCAGTCCTTCACGTTAACGCGGTCAATGGAACGGGGCATAACAAAGTTCTTGAGCTTATCGCTGATGCCGTAGATCGTGTCAACCTCAGCAAACGGAATGGAATAGCGTTTTTCATACAGGTAATCCTGAATGTCGCTCAGCAGCGCCTTGCGTTCGTCACGGCCGTACAGAGTCTTCAGCTTCTTGAGCATGCCGTCGAGTTTCATGTCGTTGGGCGCCATGCGCGAGCCGAACTCCTTCTCGTAGATGATCAGGATGTTGGAAATTTCTGTGGCTGTGGCCGTGCGGATTGAAGCCTCCCAGGGCCCTTGCGCCTCACGGGTTGCCAGCGCGCTCTGCTCGATGTGGGCGTTGACGCCGATTGCAGCCCAGTAGGCCTGCACGATTTCACCCATCTGCTGATACATTGACTCAGGAAGCAGGTGCAGTTCAATGTCGAAGCCGTTCGGGTAGCCGGCCTCGGCAAGAAGCGCCTTCGCCTTTTCCGGATCATAGGGCCAGCCGCCTTTGTCCTTCCAGCCTTCAACAATTGAAGGATAGACGCCTGTCATGGCATGGGCATGACCATCAAACGCCGCGTCGGCCAGCGCCGGAATGTCAATGGCGTAGGAAAGCGCGTAGCGCACCTTCTGATTGGAAAGAATGGGATGATTCATCGCCATGGTGATCAGATAATACTTTTCCGAACGGGTCGTTTCGACGTGACAGCCGGGAATAGCATTGACACGCTCAATGTCAGAGCCGTTGATGTAGAACGAAAAATCAGCAGCGCCGGTCTCAAGCTCAATCACACGCGACGCCGGCTCGGGAACGAACTTCAGCAGAACGTTCTTTGTCTTGGCCGGCTCGCCCCAGTACAGATCGTTGCGTTCAAACAGAATACTGGCACCGTCGGTCCACTTCACAATCTTGTAGGGGCCGGAGCCGATAGGCGCGCGGGCATAGTTCTCCTCGCCCATTTCCTGCATGGCCTTCTTGCAGCCGATCCAGGTACGGCCGCCGGTCAGCACATAGAATACCGGTGCATAGGGCTGGTGCATGGCAAGCACAACAGTGTACGGATCCTCGGCATAGGAGGCCTTCTCATCGTACCAGAGCATGGTTGAAATAGAAGTGGAATCATCTTTGGTACGGGCCAGAGAGAACAGCACGTCTTCAGCGGTAAACGGATAGCCGTTTGAGAACTTCACATCCTTGCGCAGGTGCATTCTCAGATGTGTGTTGTCGATAAACTCCCAGCTCTCCGCCAGACGGGGAACTACATTGCCGCTGTTGTCAATTTCCACCAGTGCATCATAAATAAGGTTCATCGCGATGTTGTTGGAAACGCCGTTGCCGCGCCGGGGATCAAGGGTGGTCGGCTCCAGCTCGTTCACCATGGTGATCGTGTCCTTGAACGCTGCCGTTCCTGAAGCTGCACAGACGCCTGTCAGGACTGCCGCACAGAGTACCGCCGCAAAAAACTTTTTCATGCACTGTACCTCCTAAAATTTTTTTAAAAATTACGGCCGGCTGAGCGGCCGTTTTTCAGATCTTTCTGACGCCGTTCCGGATATCTGCCACCAGCTGCTGCATGTCTGTCTCGAGCAGCGGGTCGACGCTGCGAAGGGCAAATTTACCGGCTGCGAAATCTTCGCGCATCTTCTTTTCTCTCTGCACCGCAGCCTCGGCCTTTTCAAGGTAGGCTTCGTAATTATCGGGCGGCATGACAATGACGCCGTCGGCGTCGCCGAATACGATGTCGCCGGGATGAACTGCCGCGCCTCCGCAGCTCACCGGCAGATTATACTGGCCGGAAAGCCCCCAGACGTTGGTGGTTGCCACGGAAATGCCGGCGCAGAACACGGGGTATCCCATTTTCTCAATCCACACAGAGTCGGTAGCGGGGCCGTCGATCACAATGCCCGCGATGCCGCGGGCCTGGGCGTTGCGGGCCACCATTTCGCCGACGCAGGCATAAACTTCATCGCCCGCACGGTCGATGACAAGCACTGAGCCTTTGGGGGCTTCCTGAATTGCCTTGTACATGGCGCATGAATCCTTGCCAAGAATGCGCACTGTATATGCGGGGCCGACCATTTTCATGGTGCGGCTGATGGGTTTGATGCGGGGCATCATAAAGCTGACGCCGGGAAAATGCCCGTAAGTGGCAGGATCAGTACCCATAAAACGCTGAACCAGTTCAGAAGTCCATTCCATTTTACGCGCCTACTTTCTGATTGTGTCGTACACATCGCCGCGGCGGTTCTTCAGCGACGGCAGCGATGCACGGATTTTATCCAGATAATCAAGGTCGATTTCGCCGACAGCGATGCCGGGACGTTCGGACGCGCAGGCGATGATCATTCCCCACGGGTCGATGATCATGCTGTCGCCGAATGAGGTGGCGCGTCCGCCGTGCTTCTTGCCGATCTGGGCAGCTGCCACAACGTAGCAGGTATTTTCAATGGCACGGGTGCGCAGAATGGCTTCCCAGTGGTCCTTGCCTGTCGCCAGCTGGAAGTTCGCCGGCGTAAACAGAATCTGTGCTCCCTGCAGCGCAAGATAGCGGTACAGTTCGGGGAAACGGATGTCATAGCAGATTGAAAGACCGAGGCAGCCCATTTCAGTATCAGCCGTCACCATCTCGCTGCCCGGCTTGATGCGGGCCGATTCATCTGCCACGGTTCCATCAGGAAGCGTGATGTCAAACGTGTGCAGCTTGCGGTATTTTGCCACCATTTCGCCTTTCGGATTCAGAACTGCCGTCGTGTTGAACTTGCGGTCGCCTTCCGGGTTCACTTCGGCGATGCTGCCGCAGTGAATCCAGATATTATGCTGGCGGGCCTTTTCGGCCATCAGCGAAATCGTCCGGCCCTGCGGCACCAGTTCGGGAGGCTCTTCGCCCTCATCAATGACATTGAATACTTCCGGGAAGGAAACGAACTTCGCTCCCCTTGCGGCAGCCTCATCGATGAAATCGCACGCCGCCTTCAGGTTTTCATCCTTATTGCCCTGCGTGTTCATCTGCACGACAGCCATCAGATACTTTCTCACTTTTTTCCACCCCTTCGGTTTTATAAACTGTCAGTTCCACTGATTCAGAAATTCCACAATGCGGTCTACGGCGCGGCGCACAATCTGCTCGCCCTTCTCGGCTGTCGCCGGCGTGGGATCGCCCACATGGGCTTCGGGATACATCTCCACAAGGGGGTTGAACTGCTGGATGTCAGAGTATTTCGAGTCGTGCAGCCCCACATCCTTCAGACGGTCTTTTTTCACCAGATCAGGGCGCAGGTACATGAACGTGGAAGTTCCCGCTTCGGCCGCATGAGCATGTGCCGGGCGCCCCTCGTACTTGAGTATGCCCTTGCACAGCGGCTGAATGAAACGCCACCAGTCGATCAGGCAGCACTTCACGCCCCTGGTGCGGCGCAGATGGGTTGCAATCTGCGTGATGACGGCCACGTTGCCCATATGAGGGGCAATGAAGCAGAAGCGTGTAATGCCCGTTTCGACAAAGCTGTCAACAATATCATAGAGATAATCGTACAGCGACTGGGGACGCACCGTCACTGTGCCGCCTTCCTTTGCAAAGAGGCTCTCAGAATATCCCACCGGCACCGTCGGCCCCACAACCCAGCCGACGCGTTCCGACACTCTGGCCGCAATCTCTTCGGCCGCAATGGTGTCAGCGCCTACTGGGAGATGCGGTCCCCACACTTCAAACGCGCCGACCGGCAGAATGATTGCGTGAGTTTTCGAAACAGCTTCACGGTAATCGGCAAAATTCATTTCCTTCATGTTCATCGCGTTCATGCCCCCATCAAAACACATAAAAATAATTATTATGTATAAAATTGAAAAATTATAAACCCCTGTTCAGTATGGGATTATATCATTACTGCCTTATCAGTGTCAAAAAAGTACAAAACAAATGACTTTAATAGCGTTTTAACATTAAAAGAACGTTCAGCGCGGCATATTCATATCAGACAACATGTCAGTATTATAGTGTTTTGTAATATATTCATTTTTTGACTTTTATGTTTTTCTCTGTCATTTCCGACAGACAGTTTCCGCAGGTATCTTTCCGTACTCCGTCTGTTAAAAGGCTGCCGGCTTTCACGCTTTCAAAGGCAGGCAGGGATATTTTTCATATACTTCCAGCCGCCTTCAGACGCCGCAGAACTTTCTAAACCTCAGATTTCATGATAAAATGACTGATATGTAACACTCATCTCCTGTGTTGTCCTCTGCAGGCAGTCTGCAGGCTGAAAGAAGGGCTTTGCTGTGAAAAGGCGTTTAAGTTTTGCTGAGTCTCTGGCAATGACGAGTATGCTGTTCGGGCTGTTTTTCGGCGCAGGCAACCTCATTTTTCCTGTTTCTCTCGGGCAGGCGGCAGGGCATGAAGTCTGGAAGGCTCTTGCGGGCTTTCTGCTGTCAGCAGTCGGGATGCCGCTGCTGGCTGTCACAGCCCTTGGAATCACGCAGAGTAGCGGTGTTCTGGAGCTGAGTTCACGGGCCGGGAAAACCTACGGCTACCTTTTTTCATGCGCGCTGTATCTGTGCATCGGTCCGCTTTTTGCAATTCCCCGCTGCATCACAGTTCCTTATGAAGTCGGACTTGTGCCGATGCTGCCGGCGGGCACCGGCACGCATGCCGCGCTGGCAGTTTTTTCGTTCTGCATGTTCGCGGCCATTCTGTGGTTTTCCCTGCGGCCGGCAAAAATCCTCGTCTGGGTGGGAAAAATCCTTAACCCGCTGCTGCTGGCAATGCTGGCACTGCTGACTTTCAAAGCGCTTGCCAGCCCGATGGGCGAAACCTTACAGTTCGAACCGCAGGCAGAATACGCTTCCGGTGCGTTTCTCAGGGGAATCCTTGAAGGCTATAACACAATGGACGCCCTGGCCGGTCTGGCATTCGGCATTGTCGTCATCAATGTCCTCAAAGAACTGAACGTACTCGCCCCTGAAGAAATTGCGCTGCACACTGTGGAAACAGGCATTTTCAGTTGTCTGCTGATGGGCGTCATTTACACGGCTCTTGCAGTGATCGGCGCCCAGAGCCGGAACCTTTTCGGCATCAGCCCCAACGGCGGCGCCGCCCTCGGTCTGATTTCAAAGCACTATTTCACCGGCTTCGGCAGTGTTTTTCTGGCGCTCACTGTCCTGCTTGCATGCCTGAAAACTGCGGTCGGACTGGTGGTCAGCTGCTCTGAAACGTTCTGTCTGATGTTTCCCAGACTGTTTTCCTACAAAGTGTGGGCCGTGCTGTTCAGCGTAACCGCCTTTGTGCTTGCCAATACCGGGCTGACAGCTATTATTAAATTTGCCGTGCCGGTGCTGACAGCGCTTTACCCGCTGGCAGTCGCGCTGATCGCCGTGTCTCTCGTCACGCGCGGGCGCCTTTACGGGCGCCGTTCCATGGGCATTCTGATGGCGTTCACTTTTGCCGGCGCTGTGCTGGACACATTCTGCACCATGCCTCTCTCTTCTGCGCTCTGCGCCGCTCTGGCCGAATGCGTCAGGCAGCATGTTCCCCTCGCAGCCAACGGCTTCAGCTGGGTGATCTTTGCAGCTGCCGGCTGGCTCGCCGCCGTGCTGTCCGGACGCACAAAATAAGCTGAACCGGCTGAAAACCGTTTTGCCGGGAAAAGCGAAAGACAGTGCAGACGCTGTTTCAGACTGGTTTCACCTGTAGAAAAGCCATTCTGACATAAAATGAAAATTGTTGATTTCTCAGATGTATTTCTGCTTCACTTCGTCTATGCTTGAAACATAATCAGCTAAGGAAGTGAAAACTTTGAGAAAAATCAGCCGCACTTCGTCTTTTTTCCTGATTTTGCTGACTCTTGTTCTTTTCTGCGCCATCATAGGCACCATCAGCGGCATCGGATTCTCAATGTAAAAAAATCACTGCGGAATCTTAAACGGGGGTGTTTTTCTTGAAACGTTCATTTGCCGCGTTTCTGCTTGTTCTTCTGTGTGTCATGGCTGTTTCTCTTCCTGCTGGCGCCGCGCCGCTCAGCAGAAAAAAGGCGACAGCCATTGTGCTGTACGACCAGAACGAAACTTCAGGCATCAAGTCTGTGTCGGTGTGGAGCTATTTCAGCGGAGCGTCCTACACGCGCGCAAAGGGTTCCGTAAAGGGGGCCGCTCTGGCAGCGGAAACAATCCGCGGTGCACTTGCACGCAGCGGCTATAATGTTCTTGGCGACGGCGTTACCCGCCGGATCCTGAAAGCCCGTATAAAGGAAAACAGCCAGCCTGATTCCTCCGAGGTCCGGCAGCTGAGCAAAGCTTACAAAATCGGCCAGTATATTGACGGCACTGTTTCCCTGCTTGACGCTGAGAAAAACAGTTTCGGCATGTACACCGGCTCCGCGGTCGTCACAGTCAATGCCTATGACAGCACAGGACGTACGCTGTATTCCGATTCTGTCATAGCAAAAGGCGTCGGCATCACTGAGGACGAGTCGCAGATCAAGGCGGTTCAGAAAGCGGCTTCGCAGATCGCCGGGAGGATCACCGGCGGAGACACGCCGGACGGAAATCCTGGCAGCATATATGTATCAGTCAGCGGTGCTTCAGGCTACAGAAACGTGCAGAGCGTCGTCACGGCATGCCGCACCGTGTACGGGGTCAGCTCAGTCAAAACCATGGAATACAAGAACGGCACCGCGCTGATTGCTGTTTACGGCTCCTGCAAACCCGAGGAGCTGAAAAACGCCATCACAGACAAGGTTGAGTATTCAACAGTCCGTGAGGTCAGAGACGGCACCATTTACATTGATCTGCACTGAAGGGAGAGCCTGAAATGAAAAAATCATCAGTTTTCGCCGCAGCGGCCGCCCTAACTCTGTTTGCCGCGGCGGCCGCAGACGCAGCCTATACCATTTCGGTCGAGACCTTCCGCAACGCGACGGATCATGACGTGCCTGTCGATGCGATCATGGAAATGATGACAACCGAGCTGACCAATTCCGGCCTGTTTCAGGTGGTGGAGCGCAGCCGGCTCGATGTGATCAGCCGCGAGCAGCGGCTCGGCGAGGAAGGGCTGCTTGATCCGAAAACAGCGCCTCAGACCGGCCGCCTGTCCGGCGCGCAGTACATGATGACAGGCGCCGTCACAAAATATACAATGAGCGACGCACTGGGCGGCGGAGTGCTGGGCGGCGGAAAATCGCGCACCGGCGGACTGATCAACTCCAACACAGCATGGGTAACTCTTGACGCCCGCGTTGTGGACACCACGACAGGCGCCATTGTGTACGCCGGCCGGGCTGAAGGTGCGGGAACAAACGTCATGGGCGGCCTGCTCAACAGATATGTGGGCTTCGGCGCCGGGCGATTCGGAGGCCAGATGGCAACGGCCTCATATAAGGCAATCACAAAAATAGTGGAAGACCTGCGCTCTGCCGTCGATTCAGGGTCAGTGCCCGGCTCAGGCGAGGGCATACACGTTCTGAAAGCCGACTCTGCAGTTTATATCGACGCAGGCAGCACCAGCGGCAACGCTGTGAAAGGCCAGCTCTACGCGGTTTACCGCGAGGCCGACGTGCTGCGCGACATGCACGGCAATGTGCTTGACATGCAGAAGAATTACATCGCCGTCATCAAGATCACTGAAGTGCGCCCGAAATATTCAAAGGGCGTCGTCGTCCGCGGCGGCGGAATCCAGCGCGGCGACGGAGCCGAACACATCCGGAAAGTCACTGATGTGAAGCTCAGCAACTGAAGCCTGCACAGCACGCAGGCTGATTTCCCATCAGAAGGCAAAATCAAAGGAGATTAAAATGCGTTATCTGTGGCGACTGTCCTGCACAATAGCCCTTCTCTGTTCCGCAGCACTGCCGCTGAACGCGGCCATCCGCGTCGGCGTCGACACGTTCCGCTGCAGCACAGACAATGTGCCTGCCGAAACTGCCGCCGCGCTGACAGAAATGTTCACCACCGAACTGACCAATACAGGCACCTTTCAGGTATATGAAAGATCCCAGCTTGAAAAAATCGCCCGCGAACAGCGTCTTTCCGCGGAAGGTCTGGTTTCAGAAAAAACGCTAGTCAGGGCAGGGCACCTTGCCGGCGTCGAATGGATCATCACCGGAAACATCACGCAGTACGAAACCCAGGCAACCGGCGGCGTCATCCCGATCGGCGACTTCGGCATCGCCCTCGGCAACGGCGTCGGCACGCTGACTCTCGACCTTCGTGCCATCGACACTACCACCGGCGAAGTGAAGTACGCTTTTCGTGAAATAGGCAAGGCCGCGCTGAACATCCTCGGCGGTGTATATGACGACACAGTCATCGCCACCGGAGATTTCAAGGGTCTTCCGGCGCAGGCGGCAATGAAGGCCGTGAAACGCGCCGTCAGAGAGCTTGAGCGCCGCATCGGCGGCGTAGAATACCATGTCATAAAGATCGAACCCAAACAGGTCTACATTGACATGGGACGGCTGAAAGGCGCCTCTGTCGGCGACCTGTTCGGCGTGTACGAAGAAGGCGAGCCCCTTGTGGACATCAAAGGCGCCGTGCTCGGCACAGAACAGGTGTACCACGCGCTGATCAAGGTCATTAAGACCGAGCCAAATTACAGCATCTGCCGCTACGTTCCCCACAAGGGCGGGCCGGAGGATATCCGCGTGGGCGACCAGCTGGAGCGCGTTGAGCCCGGACGCCCTGCAAGGGCACTGCCAGTCACTTCAGAACGGCTGAAGGATGATCCCGTTCCGTCCGAAAGCAGCAAAAAGAACGGTACGGCTGTGAACTTTCTGTCAGCCTCTGCAGACAGCCGGACTGCTGAAACAGCAGGCAGGGCAGATGCCGGATCGGCGGCACAGAAAAAGAAAAAAGGAAAAAAATAAACCCGCGGCGGCTCAGTTCGAAATCGGACTGGGCCGCCTTTTTATATTCCGGAAAAACCACCCGCTGTGTTCCTGCCCGGGCAGCCCCGCAGCGGACTTCTCTCCCCTCACCGGCAGCGCTTTTGCTGGGCAGAAACAGTGCTGGAATTTAACTGATATGGATTTAATGAATATTTAATCACAATAAATAAAATATTCATACTTGACGATTGTATATTTACGCGCGATAATGAGCTAAAATAGAACTTAAGTGGAAAATATGTTTTTTAGTAACTATTTGACAGAACTCCTGATCAGATGCACTATGTCCCCCCTTACGGCAGAATTATGGTTCATTCAGGCGCACGGCAGATTTACCGCCCCCGCGGAGAGGAAAAGCGCTGTTCATCCCACGGGAAAACGTATTACAGCGCATTGTGGGCAAAGGAGATGCAGTTATGAAGAAAAGCGCTTGTTTCATTCTCGCAGCCGCAGCTGTTGCCATGGCATGCAGTCCGGCTCTGGCAGCAAAGGATCGTCTGATCATCGCCGATCAGTATGACGTTACCAGCATGGATCCCATTGGTCATAATGATGTGCCAAGCGGACGCTGCTGCTTTGAGCTTTACGACACGCTGATTCTGCGTGATGTGAACAATGACATTCAGCCAGGGCTTGCCGTAAGCTGGGAAATTCTATCACCTACTGAGTATAAATTTCATCTGCGCAAAGGCGTAAAGTTCCACAACGGAGAACCCTTCACTGCTGAAGACGTCAAATACAGCCTCATGCGCGCCACCACTGACAAGGGCGCCAAGATCCGCGCCTACGCCAAAGACGTCAAGGACGTCAAGGTTCTTGACGATTATACCTGCGTTATCGAACTCAAAGCACCGAACTACGCCTTCTTCAATTCTCTGAGTCATTACTGGGCAACAATTTTGAATAAAAAAGCTGTTGAAGAAGCCGGCGACGATTACGGCACCCTCGCCAAGCCTCCCGTCGGCACAGGTCCGTTCAAGTTCCTGAGCTGGAGCAAGAACAACAAGTATGAGCTGGAGCGCTTCGACGACTTCTGGGGCAAGAAACCGGCCTACAAGTACATCGAAGTCCGCTCAATTCCCGAAGCAAGCAACCGCACCATCGAGCTCGAGACCGGCGGCGTCGATATCGCCTATCCCATCGTCGTCAACGACCTTAACCGCGTCAAGGAAAACCCGCGGCTCGTTTTGTATCAGAAACCGGCAATGAACACCACATATCTTGGCTTCAACACCCAGAAAGCCCCGTTCAGCGACGTAAGAGCCCGCCGTGCGGTCAGCGCAGCGCTTGATACAATTTTGATCCATAAGGCTGTCTACGAGCGTCTCGGCAAGAACGGTACCGTGCCGCGCGCAGTTGTTCCTCCCAAAATTCCTTACAGCATCAACGACACATGCCCTGAGCACAAGCAGGATCAGGAACTGGCGAAAAAACTTCTGAAAGAAGCAGGGGTTAAGGAGGGCACCGTTGTCCAGCTGTGGACCAATGAGCGCAAGGAACGCATGGACATGGCTCAGATCATCAAGGCCCAGCTTGCCGAAGTCGGCCTCGTTGCTGAAATCAAGGTGCTTGAGTGGGGAGCATACCTCAACGGACTTCAGGAAAAACAGCACGACATGTTCATTCTCGGCTGGTCCAATTCAATTCCGGATCCTAACTACTCCATGAGTAACCTGCTTGAAGGCGGCGCCGGTGCGAACTACACCTTCTTCAACAATCCCGAATTCGATGCCACCATGGACAAAGGCCGCAAGACCCCTGACGGCCCCGAACGCGCTGCCGTGTACCGCAAAGCTCAGGAAATCATCAACGACCAGGTGCCCATGGTCTATCTGCACTGCGACGACATCTGCGTCGGCGCTCAGAAATACGTTAAAGGGTTTGATGTCGGTGCCAGCGAAACTTATGATTTCAGAGGCATCTTTTTTGAACAGTAAGCCCTGCCGCTGAAATTCTGAAAAACTGAATAAGGATAAAGCCGGCGGAACGCAGCCTGAAAACAGGCCGTTCCGCCGGCTTCTTCATGGCCGCATTCTGATGGCCGGCTTCAAATTTGTTTTCGGGGCAAATTCTCATTGTTCTGAATCTATGCTTTAACATTGATAAATAAAATATATTCACTTGACGGTCATATAATTATGCGTCATAATAGCACTACAATAACTTTACTAAAAAATATTTTTTAGTAACCTTTTTGAAAACAAAACAGCATTTTCGATACAGCCATCCGTCACAACTCCAAATTCTTTCAAAAGTAACCGGCTGTTTAAGACCGGCAAAAAAAGCGTACCGCTCATCTAAAAACGTTTTTAAACCGGGGTTGAAAATATGTGCACGGCGGTTCTGCCGCCTCCGCGGAACGGAAAAGCGCTGTCCGTCCGCAGAAAAACGGTTTTCAGCGCATTGTGTGCAAAGGAGATGCAGTTATGAAGAAAAGCGCTTATTTCATTCTCGCAGCCGCAGCTGTTGCCATAGCATGCAGTCCGGCTCTGGCAGCAAAGGACCGTCTGATCATCGCCGATCAGTACGACGTCACCAGCATGGATCCCATTGCCCACAACGACGTGCCCAGTTCACGCTGCTGCTTTGCCCTGTATGATACGCTGGTGTTCCTTGACATCAACAACAAAATCCAGCCCGGCCTCGCTGAAAGCTGGGAGTTCCTGTCACCTACGGAGTTTAAATTCCATCTGCGCAAAGGCGTGAAGTTCCATAACGGAGAGCCTTTCACCGCTGAAGACGTCAAATTCACGCTCATGCGCGCCACCACCGACAAGGGCGCCAAGATCCGCGCCTATGCCAAGGACGTCAAGGACGTCAAGGTCCTCGACGACTATACCTGCATCCTTGAGCTGAAAGTGCCCAACTACGCTTTCTTCAGCTCTCTGTCAAGTCCGTGGGCTTCCATTCTGAACAAGAAAGCCGTTGAAGAGGCCGGCGACGATTACGGCACCCTCGCCAATCCTCCCGTCGGCACAGGCCCGTTCAAGTTCCTGAGCTGGAGCAAGAACAACAAGTACGAGCTTGAGCGCTTTGACGACTTCTGGGGCAAGAAACCGGCCTACAAGTACATCGAAGTCCGCTCAATTCCCGAGGCAAGCAACCGCACCATCGAGCTTGAGACCGGCGGCGTCGACATCGCCTATCCCATCGTCGTCAACGACCTCAACCGCGTCAAGGAAAACGAAAAACTGGTACTTTACCAGAAACCGGCCACGAACGTCTGCTACCTCGGCTTCAACACCCAGAAAGCCCCGTTCAGCGATTTAAGGGCCCGCCGCGCCGTCAACGCCGCGCTTGACACTATTACGATCCATAAGGCCGTTTTCGAGCGTCTCGGCAAGAACGGCACCGTGCCGCGCTGCCTTGTTCCCGCTGCAATTCCCTACAGCATCAACGACACCATCCCCGAGCACAAGCAGGATCAGGAACTGGCAAAGAAGCTTCTGAAGGAAGCCGGCATCAAGGAAGGCACCACTGTCCAGCTGTGGACCAACGAGCGCAAGGAACGCATGGATATGGCCCAGATCATCAAGGCCCAGCTCGCCGAAGTCGGCCTCAACGCTGAGATCAAGGTTCTTGAGTGGGGCGCCTATCTGAGCGGACTGAAAGAGAAGCAGCACGACATGTTCATTCTCGGCTGGTCCACCTCAATCCCCGATCCCAACTACTGCATGGCCAACCTGATTGAGAGCACTGCCGGTTCGAACTACACCTTCTTCAACAACCCCGAGTTCGACGCAACCATGGACAAGGGCCGCAAGACCCCTGACGGCCCCGAACGCGCTGCCGTGTACCGCAAAGCTCAGGAAATCATCAATGACCAGGCTCCCATGGTGTTCCTGCACTGCGACGACATCTGCGTCGGCGCGCAGAAATACGTCAAGGGGTTTGACGTTGGTTCCAATGAAACCTATGACTTCAGAGGCGTCTTCTTTGAACAGTAAGTCCGGCCGCTGAAACTCTGAAAAACTGAATGCAGGATGAAGCCGGCGGAACGCAGCCTGAAAACAGGCCGTTCCGCCGGCTTTTTTTGTGTCCGCCTGCAGGCTTACTGGGCGCGAAGCTGCAGGACCTCTGACGCAGAGTGTCCGCTCAGCGCCGTATATATTGCAATGGCCGCCTGAAAGACGGCGGCGTTCTTCGGATCCCGCGGATCAAAGCGCGTCAGCTTCGCTATCTTGCGCAGCTTGTACTGAACTGTGTTTTTATGCAGAAAAAGAGCATCGGCGGCAGCCTGCAGAGAACCGCCCCGGCTGAAATACACGCGCAGAAAGCTGACAATTTCTCCCTGTTCAGCCTCGGTACAGCTTCTGAAGAGCCGGCCGATAAAGCTGCGGCGAGCTTCAAGCGGGATCTGGCTTATGAGCAGCTCAAAGTCAACGTCATCATAAAAAACAACAGGCGTGCCGCTCTGAAGAGCCGTCCGCAGAGCCTTGTCCGCATGATCGTACGCCTGCCTCACAAACTGCGGGCTGTCAGTTTCGGCGTCAGCGCCGATAAAAAGACGCACGCCGAACGCCGAAACAATTTTCACGGCTTTCTGAAGAAGACTTCTGAACTTTTCTGGGCTGCCTGACGGCACAAAACAGACATATTTGAAGGGCAGTTTGTAATAAAAACCACCGCTTTCGCCGCGTACCAGAGAATGTATTGCCGTCTCGACGCGCTCAAGCACCTCAGGCCCTGCCCCGCTGTCGTTCCGGCCGCCTGCCAGAGCGGCAATGAAAACAAGCCGCGGCTGGCGGATATCTATTCCAAGCTGCATTCCCCTTTCAACAAACGTTTCGTCAATCACTTCGGACGGCGAAAAAAGCCATTGTTCCATGAAATGACTCCACTGCGCCGCGCGGATCTGTTTCTGCCGCTCACCCCACGATTCAAGAAGCAGAATTTCAGTCATTTTCTTGATGATGCGGCTGTACTGCTGTATTTCTTCCTTTCTGCCCGTGATGCCGATGACGCCGACTGTAGCACCCTCAAAGACAACCGGCAGATTGATGCCCGGCTTTGCACCGGGATATTCGTTCTCACCGGCTATCACCAGTTCTTCGCCGCCGCTCTCCAGCAGCGCCAGTGCGCCGCCGTGAACCGTCCCGATGCGGTGCGGATCAGTGCTGGCAATGATAAGCCCCTTTTCGTCCATCATGTTGACATCGTGCTTCAGTATAGAACTCATTTCAGTGACAATGCGCATGGCACTTTCATGTGAAATCAGCATTTACATACTTCCCCGGTATCGAATATTATTTTCAATACCATAATTATACACTTTTTATTGTCTTGCAGACCATAGAAGTTCTTTTTTCATAAACTTATAATTATTGTGTAAAAAGAAATGAAATTATCAGAAAAGATCCGGCCTCAGCCGGCGCAGTTTTAAAATGGGGTGAGTTGCGTTGAGTCATCGCGGTAAAATCCGGGTGCCGGTAGCCTTCTGGCTGCTTGCAGCAAGCGTTCTGCTCTCGCTGGCCATGGGGTGCGGCCTGCCTCTGGGGCAGTTTGCTGAGGGTGAATTCGGCTACCTCAACATCGTAATTGTCATTCTGACAGGAGTCATGTTCCTGCGGGTCTATGAAGCCAGCGGCGCCATTGCCGCACTGATGAGCAGGCTTGCCTGCATGATGAACCGTCATCCGCTGATTTTCCTGTTCACCGTCATGGCACTGCTTTATGTGCCGGGCATGTTCACCGGACTTGGCGTTCCCGCAGTACTGATCATCGGCGGCCTGGCCTATCCCCTGCTGCTGAAAATGGGCTTCACGCCGACAAAGGCAGTAACGTTCATTACCATGGGCGCCATGCTCGGCAGCGTGACAGGGCCTCTGAACATTCCTGTCATGATCATTGCCTGCGCGATCAACATGCCCTACGAGGGCTTCGGACTTGTGCTTCCGGCAATCACTGTGCCGCTGGGAATCATCACTGTTCTCTGCATGGGGCTGTCTCCGGCCCGCCGTTTTCACGGCACCCCTTCCGGCAGCGGAGCATCTGAAAAAATACTCACGCTGCCGGTGATGCTGCCGATTCTTGTTCTTGTGCTGATGATCGGACTGCCCAGACTGTTTCCGAAATTCATTCCTGATTTCGGCACGCCGCTGGCCTTTATGGCGGCCATGGTCTGCTCCATTCTGACAGGGCATGTGAAAAAACTTTTTTCTGTGCTGCTCAGATCCATTGACAATCCTGTGCTTGATACGGCGGCGCTGCTGCTGTCAGTGGGCGTTCTCGTGCAGATAGCCACGCTGACAGGCGTTAAGGGAACAATCATCACGGCGTGCATGAGTCTGCCGAAAGCAGGAATTTATCTTGTGCTTCTCGTCGTGCTGCCGCTGCTGGGGGGCGCTGTCTCCATGCTGGGCGGTGCGGCGCTGTTCGGCCTGCCGCTGGTGCTGGCGCTGCTCGGGCACAACACAGTTGTCGTCACTGCAGGGTGTTCGGTGCTCTGTGCACTGAGCCAGCTCATTCCGCCCACTGCCATTGTCAACAAGGTTGCCTGCGAGGTGCTTGGCGTAGACGACTTCCGCCGTGTGCTGCGCGAAACGATGCCCTACATGGTTCTGACTGCCCTGTTCTCACTGGTCTTTATCATTTTTTCCAACGCGGCTGCCCGCGTTCTCGTGTAAGGGGCGATCTCATGGGTGTCTACGATGTAATCACGTGGTGCTACAGGGCCATTTTTGCCCTGTTGACATTCTTGTTTGCTGTCAATGTGGTGCGCCATGCCGAGATCACGAAAAAACTGCTGGGCGTCATTGTCCTGCTGCCGCTGCTCCTGCGGCTGTTCAGCGTAAAGTAGGAGGCGGCGGTCATGGATTCCGGAATTTTCAGCCGCAGAAATCTGATCTGTTCAGTCTGCGCCTTTGCGCTTCTGGGAGCGCTGTACGCCGGCTGCTCTGAAATATTTATCAGCTCGCGGAAACAGTTTCCCATCTATCCCAGCAGCGGACTGACAAAAACAGTCCGTCTGAGCGATTATTTTGACGGCGTCAGAGGCACAGCCGCCGACTGCGAAGTTTATCTGTACGACAGCGGCAGGCCCGGCGCTTCTGTGCTGATTCTCGGCGGCACGCACAACGATGAGCCTTCAGGCCATGTCGCCGCGGTCACGCTGATTGAAAACATCCGTGCCACATCGGGCAGAATTTTCATCGCGCCGCGCGCCAATGCCAGCGGTATGACCCACAATACCCCGCTTGAGGGTTTTCTTGACCGCTATTCTGTGAACACGCCCGGCGGCCCGAGATGGTTCAAGTTCGGTTCGCGCTATACCAATCCCGTGTACCAGTGGCCGGACCCTGATATTTTTGTGCATTACCAGTCAGGACAGCGCATGGCCGGCGAGGAGTCGCGGAATCTGAACCGCTGTTGGCCGGGACGTCCCAACGGCACGTTCACCGAGAAGATGGCCTACGCCTACATGGAACTGATGCGGAAGGAAAAAATAGACATTGCCGCCGATTTTCATGAGGCACCGCTGGAATATTTCCTGATCAATGCCATCTGCTATCCGGAAAAGAGCAGCAAAGTCGCCATGGGAGCCGAGTTCAACCTTTCCATGGAAGACCTTGAATACACCATGGAGGCTTCGCCCGAGAACCTGCACGGCTTTTTCCATCGTGAGGTCGGCGACTATTCTGAAACAACCATGCCGTTCCTGATGGAAACGCCCAACCCCTCTCAGGGGCGTTTTCACGGAAAAATGACCAACGACCTGATTGTCACCGGAAAAGACTCAAACTACATCAAGGCAGGAAAACTCGGACGTCTGTTCGTCGATATGGATGAGAACGGCTGGCCGCTGTCGCTCCGCGTTGCCAGGCAGATCAAAAGCATTCAGGAGATCATGAACGCTTACAATGAGCTACATCCCGATCATACCGTGACTGCGGAGGGAATCCCTTCCTACACGGATCTTGTGGAAAAGGGCGTCGGGGCATTTCTCCACGCGCCTGAAAAATAAATGCAGAAAAGTTTAAGGAGGAACTTCAATGAATAAGACTCTGAAAGTTCTCGGCCTCGTTTTCGCTGCCGCGTTTGCCTGCGCAGCGGCGGCGTCCGCTGACCCCGTGTTTGAAACGCCTGCGCTGATCACATCGGCAGGACAGAGCATCGAAGCATCCACAGCCGCGTTCCACTTTGAAAAGGACGGCATCAACGCCAAACTTGACGCCCTCGCCCGCTCCGATAAGCTGGAAGGAATCAAAACGCTTGTCGTTGTGCCCGGACACAGCCTGAAAGGACTTGGCAGCGCCGGCATTGACGAAGCTTCCGAGCTGGAGCGCGTGAAAAACCTGACGGCAGCCGCTCATGAAAAGAACATTCCGATTCTGTGCATTCACATCGGCGGCAAGGCCCGCCGCGGCGTCAACTCACAGCCCTTCATCGAAGCAGCCATTCAGTACGCTTCGTGCTGCATCGTGTACGACGCCGGCAATGAAGACGGATGGTTCACGGATTACTGCAAAGAACACAACATCACCCTGATCACCATTCCCAAAGCCGCACTGCTTGCAAAAACGCTGGTTCCTCTTTTCCCCGGCAAATAGCCGGCAAGTTTCAAAACTCTCACAGGGAAATACTGCCTGACCTGTCAGACAGATTTTTGTACCAGAGCTTCAAAAATCTGAAAGGAGAGCAACAGAAAATGCGCAATAGTCTGAAGAAACTGAGTGTCGCCGTAACACTGCTTTCACTGTTTGCAAACGCAGCAGCCGCCTGCGACATGGTCGTCGTCACGCCAAAAGGCAGCGTCGACGGTACCATGATGTGGGGCAAAAACAGCAACCGTGACAACGAAGAGTGCATGACTTTCCGCTATCACCAGGGCGGCAAGCACGCCGAGGGTGAAACTGTCAAAGTGAGCCACACTGAAATTCCTCAGGCTCCTGTAACCTACTCCTGCATGGGCGGCGAACCCTACTGGGCATGGGGCGGAGAAATTGAGATGAACGAAAAGGGCGTCTGCTGCGGCAACGAACTGATCAACACCAAAGACCCCATCCATCACGAAGAGAACGGCCTGAACGGCCATGACCTGAACCGCCTCGCTGTTGAGCGCGGCGCCACCGCTTACGAAGCCATGCACGTCATCATCGACATGATCGAGAAATACGGCCAGGGCGGCAACGCCAACCCTCCCAGCAAATCCGACCTGTACGTCTACTGGAACTCCTTCCTGATCGTCGACCCGCACGAAGCCTGGATTCTTGAGACTTCCGACCGCCGCTGGATCGCCCGCAGAGTCGATCCCAACGAAGGCGTCTTTGCCCTGACCAACGTGCCCTCAATCGGCGCCGTGTACGATGAGTGCAGCCCCGATCTGATTGAACACGCCAAGGAAAAAGGCTGGTACAAGGACGGCGACGAGTTCAACTTCTATATGTGCTACACCGATTACACCAAGGGCCTTGCCTCAGAGAGCAAAGGCGCCCGTGCCTATGACCTGCTGGCAAAGAAAATGGGCAGAATCACCCCCGCCGACGTCATGGAAGCCTGGCGCGACAACAAGCTCGCCGGCACATTCCTTGAATCCCGCTTCGGCGTGCAGAACGGCTCCCGCGTTCTGACCGAGCACAGAATCCACAACAGCATCGCCGGCAGCGCCGTCGCCGAACTGCGCACCAACCCTGAAATTCCTGAGGCAATGCGCATCCGCGTCTGGGCAGCCATGGCCTCACCCGACTGCTCCGGCTACCGCCCGTTCTACTTCTGCGCCAAGGTTCCTGAGGAACTTTCCGTCGGCGAGAGCACCTATGACGAAAAGTCGCCGTGGTGGTGCTTCGACCTGCTCGACCGTATGGCGCGCACCAACGAAGACTGCTACTTCGACGTGCTGAAAGCCGTCTGGAAGCCTTATGAAGCCCGCATGTTCCGCGAGAACCAGATGATGGAGAAACAGGCCGTCAAACTCTTCAGGGACGGCAAGGACGATGAGGCCAGAAAGCTCATCAGCGATTTCGTCCAGACCTACTGCGACAAGAGCTGGAACATCGCCAGGGGTATGAAGAACGTGTTCAGCGAACTGCACAAAGTCGTCCCCGGCCCCGGCGTCAGCTTTGCCGACCCCGAAGGCGTCAGCGACAAAGCAGCCAATGTCGTTCTGTTCAAGTAATTATTAAGAGTTCATCAGTGAAGCAAACGCAGGCGTTCGGCGGCCGCCCGCCGGACGCCCGTATTTTAGGCGGCTGCCGGACATGACAGATGGAAGTCCCGCCGCTGCAGTTCTGTGCCGTCAGCACGCTGAAACACAGCATCGGACAGCACAAAATGCACAAGACGAAGGGAAGACGGAATCATGAAGATTCTGATTGCGCCAGATTCATTCAAAGGATGCTGCACTGCCGCGCAGGCAGCCCGGTATATGGCTTCTGGTGCTGCCGCAGTATATCCTGACGCTGAAATCGCCGAACTTCCGGCGGCTGACGGCGGAGAGGGCACCGTAGAGGCGCTCAGCGCCGCACTGGGAGGCACAATAGAACACCTGACCGTCCGCGGACCGCAGGGCAGCCCCGCAGACAGTTTCTTCGGCATTCTTCCCGGCAGACGCTGTGCCATTGAAATGGCCGCCGCGTCAGGCCTTACGCTGATTCCGCGCAGTCAGCTCACCCCCCTGACGGCCGACAGCTTCGGCACCGGCGAACTCATCCGCGCCGGACTGGACGCCGGGTGCCGTGATTTCATCATCGGCATCGGCGGTTCGGCAACAAACGACGGCGGCGCCGGCATGGCCCGTGCCCTCGGCGTGAAATTCACAGACCGGGACGGACACAGCCTGCCGCCGGGCGGTGCTGCTCTCGCTCGGCTTGAGCACATCGACATTTCAGGCCTCGATCCGCGCATCCGAGAAAGCCGTTTCACCGCAGCCTGTGATGTGACCAACCTCCTGTGCGGCCCCGCAGGCGCATCAGCCGTCTACGGACCGCAGAAAGGTGCCACGCCCGAAATGGTCAAAATTCTCGACAGCGCGCTGGCACATTATGCCGAAGCAGTGCGCCGCGATCTCGGCAGGAACATTCTCACGGAAAAAGGGTACGGAGCCGCCGGCGGCCTCGGCGCAGGACTAGCCGTGTTCTGCGGTGCGGAAATCAGGTCAGGCATCAACACCATTCTTGACCTGATCGGCTTTGACAGGCACGTAAAGGACAGTTCACTCGTCATCACCGGCGAGGGCAGCATCGACGGACAGTCAGTGTACGGCAAGGTTCCCGTCGGCATCGCAGCCCGCACAAAGAAACAGAAAGACATTCCCGTGGCCGCCATTGTCGGAAACATGAAACCCGACGCCGCCAAAGTCTACAAGTACGGCATCGATGTGATCTGTCCCGCCGCCACCGGCCCCATGAGCCTTGACGAATCCATCCGCCGCGCGCCCGAACTTCTGTCAGGCGCCGCAGAGCGGCTGATGAGAACCATTCTCATAGCACAGAAGATGGGAAAATAAGCGCAGAAACACAGGAGGGGGAACTGCCGTCAGGCTGTTCCCCCTCCTGTGTTTTTCAATTCTGCCGCCCACAGTGACTGCCTTCAGGACGCGGGCAGGGAAAGCGGCATAGGGCTTACTGCGTCTTTTTCGTCCGCGGCAGTTTCTGACAGTGCGGGCAGTAAACGCTGCTTCTGCCGCCGATGACCGTACGGCGCAGCGCTGTGCCGCATACCGGACATGGCTGCCCGGCGTGTCCGTAAACCTGCAGATACGGCGTGTTGCGGTAATCCCCGCCTTTTGAGCGGAGATAATCTTCAAGGCTGATTTTGTTTTTCTCTGTGAAATAGCTGATACGCTCGCCGATCAGCCGGGCGAGCTGCTGCCAGCTGCGGCGGGTGAGACGGCTGGCCGGGCATGAGGGCATCAGGCGGGCAGCAAACAGAATTTCGTCAGAATAAATATTGCCGATGCCGGCAACGACGCTTTGATCGAGAAGGCACTCTTTGACAGCGCGGCTGCTTTTGCCGCATTTTGCACGCAGATAATCGCCGGTCAGCGCAGGGTCGGACGGTTCAGGACCGAGTTTCTCCGCCCCGCTGCTGTCAGCTTCGCCGGGAGCAAACAGCCAGAAACGTCCGAAGCGGCGCATGTCGGAAAAGCGCAGTTCTCTGCCGTCGTCAAGGCTGAAAACAACGTGGGTGTGTTTCTCCGCGGGAACGCCGGCCGGCTCGATCAGCAGACAGCCTGTCATGCGCAGGTGCAGGACCATTTTCTGCCCGTCGTCAAGCAGGAAACCGAGAAATTTGCCGCGGCGTTTCATGATGTCAAAGCGCCGTCCCGTCACACGGCGGATGAATTCCTCAGCGCCCGGATGGGCAATTACCTGCCGGAGCACTGTGACTTTTTCAATCAGCCGTCCGCGCAGACACGGTTCAAGCAGGCGTCTGACAGTTTCCACTTCGGGCAGTTCGGGCATGACAATCGCTCCTTTCGGGCAGTTTTATTCTGTCTGATTGTATCATGCCGGCCGCGGCACGGTGTGAAAACTCCGTCGGACAGACTCATTGCCCAGCACGGCCGATCTGTCAGGCAGAACGGCCTGCGGCAGGCAGAACCTGTGTTTTCCGCCGCAGCAGGGAAAAGCTGCCCGCAGAAAAAGGCGCGTGAGCTGGAACTGCCTCTGTGTCTGTCTGCCTTGGCGGACTACCCTGCACCGCAGCCAGCTTTTCATGTGAACGAAAGCTGCGCCTCTGTTCTTCAGTGCGGTTAATCCTTCCACAGCGGGTCATCCGGCTCCATGGACTGCATCAGGGCTTTGTCGTGGTGCTTCGTCAGATAGCTCATGTTGTCCAGAATCATGGTATACCCGTTCTGCCTTGTATAGGGCTGCCATTCCGGCACGCCTGCGGCGGCGGGCACCCCGGTACGGGCAAAGCTGCTCCACAGTTCAGTCATGGTATCGGCTAAACGCGAGGGTGACATGGTATTGCTGAACACGAAGGGAATTTCCGCTGTATGATACACGCCGGCATTGTCCGCCTGTCTGGTGAATACATAGGCATACACGGGCGCGCCGTTCTGGTCGGCCTTATGGTTCATAACCATCAGGGTTGTCAGGCGGAACTGGGTGTCCACAAGACGTGCATCCGCTGGGTCCTCAAAAGGATAGGCCTTTGCGTACAGGCTTTTCTGACGCTGTGTCATTTTCTCATGGGCAGTGAAGGGGAAAATGGTTGTCCATTCGTTAAGATTGCTGCCGATCAGGAGAGGCACGTCTTTCCCCGCGGGGGCAAAACCCTGTTTCTGGACGGGATCCAGGGGCAGGAAATCCGTGCCGGACACGGGCTGCATCAAAAGGCTGTAACCATTTCCCAGAGAATCTGGGATTTTATGTCTGACGGCCACGGTCTTCAGGGCTTTATCGGACGCCGCCCAGATTTTTTCAATCGGCATGGTCTGCAGTTCTTCAATCTGCCCGGGCTTCAGGTTCAGATTTTTCAGCGTTTCTCCGGCAACCTCGCGGCTGACTGCCGCCGGAGTAAAACGGCCGCCTGTCGTTCTGGCCGTGCCGCTCTGCACAATGCCTTTGTGAAACAGTCCTCTGGCAGAGGGCACGCTCATCAGCTCCAACACTTTTGCGCCGCCGCCGGACTGACCGAAGAGGGTGACGTTCCCGGGGTCGCCGCCGAACCTGGAGATGTTCGACTGAATCCAGCGCAGGGCGTCTACCATATCCATGCTGCCTGCGTTGGCCGAATCCTTATATTTTTCTCCGTAAGCGGATAAATCAAGATGTCCCAGCACGTTCAGCCGGTGATTGATGGTCACCACAACGACGTCTCCCCGGAGGCACAGATTTTCTCCGTCGTACCAGCCTTCATTGCCGCTGCCGCTGACAAAACCGCCGCCGTGAAGCCACACCATCACCGGTTTTTTCGCGTTTTCATCCAGTGTGTCAGTCCAGATGTTCAGATTCTGGCAGTTGTTGGAAACAGGCACGTCTGCAACGGGCCTGTCGGTGCCGAAAAGATACTGCGGGCAAACCGGCCCGTACGCTGTTGCGTCCTTCACTGTCTTCCAGGGTGTTACCGGACCGGCTTTTACGAAGCGTTCTCCTGCTTCGGCGTAGGGAACGCCCAGATACTGGTAAACTCCGTCGTGAACCGAGCCGCGGATTCTGCCGCCTGTTATCTCCACGACAGAAGCATCAGCCGGTGCAGCAGCGTCGTTTAAATGGGGATTGTACCTTGAGGCACTGTGCAGCACCTGCATGTTGCTGCCGGTGCCGAAAACTGCCAGCGCGCTGCCGGCGGAAAAAATGAATGCAGCCGAAAACGCCAGTGTCAGAATCAGTTTCTTTGATTTTCTGCTGTTCATAGAATCACGTTTCTTTCAGAGTTTATACGGAGAAACAAAATATCAGGAAAATCTGTTCCTGCCGTTGAAAAATAAAATGCCCTGCCGGACGCAAAGTACACAGATGCCGGCAATTCTGCCGG
>CAZDXA010000003.1:49826-62877 GCA_964509435.1 uncultured Synergistaceae bacterium
CTTTCACGGTCATGCCCGGAAGAAGGCTGCTGATCTCTGTCCTGCTCTGCCGGGCCTTCGTCGGGTGCGCTGCCCTGCTTTCTGAGAAACGCAATAAAGGCTTTCTCGCGCCGGTTCAGCTGATAGTTTCTGGAAGTGACGTACCGGGAAAACAAAAGTATTCTCTTATCTTCAAAGGTCAGCGTTAAAAAGTCCCCGTCCTCCGGCGGGGCTGAAAAGCCCATCACAGTCAGGTACTCCCCGCTTCTGAGCGCGTCGTAAAAGCTGCCTCTGTCCGAAACTTCCAGCAGGTTGGGATGCTCTCTGATGCCGAGAAGATCAAGATAGCTTTTTGAGCTGGCATCGTTGTAGGTGACGTAGGGGTAATCGTACAGGCTGGCAAACTTCATGGTCTTTATGCCGGCCAGGGGATGGGTTTTATGGATCAGCACATACGCGTTCAGAGGCTCCAGAAGTTCATGTGCCGTCAGGTCATAGTTCTTCAGAAGGTTTTCATATTTCCGCTTTTTTTCCTCGGCGAAAAAGATGATCCCGATGCGGCTGTCGCCGGACGCGACTGTCTCAAGGACTTCAATGTTGCCCATTTCCTTGATTTTATCGGAAAGGCGGTATCTGCCGCTGTTGTGAAACGACAGAAACTTCTTCATGATATAGGTGGAATAGTAGCTGGCTATGTTCATCTGACATTCGCCGCCGCCTGCGCTGACGTTCCTGATTTTTTTGTATTCTCTGAGTATGATCCGTGCGCTTCTGATAAAAACTTCGCCTTCGCGCGTCAGTGTCACGCCGGCGGCGGTGCGCCAGAATATCATGTATCCCAGTTCGGTCTCCAGCGCCTTGACGGCGCTGCTCAGATAGGGCTGCGAGAGATAGAGGTTCTGGGCTGCTTTCCTGATTGAACCGGCATTGGCCACTTCGACGGCGTACTCAATGTGATTGAAATTCATTTTCATCGGCTCCGTTCGGCAGGGCTATACTTAAATTGTTATAGCCTTTCATATTTTTCGGGATAATGCAGATTCGGTTTTTTCAGCTATGCTGTAAACAGGAAATAAAAAGGGGGACTGAAATCATGATAAGCTATCTGTCAATCGCCAATTCGCCTCTTATGTTTACTCTGTGCGGCATTGTCATTGTCTATGTGCTGGGTCAGTCGTTCGTCTTCATGCGCCGTGCCTGGAAGCGCGGAAAGGAAATCGGCCTTGATGTCAAAATCATGAAAAGCACTATTACAGGAAGCGCCCTTTTCTCTGTGGTTCCGAGCATTCCGATTCTGATCATCCTGATCATGCTGATGTCGGTAATGGGAAATTATTTCCCCTGGCTTCGTCTTTCTGTGATCGGGTCCAGCTCCTACGAAAATGTGGCCGCCAATGTTGCAGCCCGTTCGTACGGCCTTCTGTCCTATACGGACAAGGGCTACAACGCCTCGATCTTCATCAGCTCCATGTGGGCCATGTCCATCTGCATTCTCTATGAGCCGCTTCTGGTGATGCTGGGCAAGAAAAGCCTGGACAAGGGGATGGCGCGTCTGAGGCAGAAAAAGCCGATTGTCTATAATCTGCTGATCGACGGGATTTTCATCGCCCTGATGGGGTGGTTCTGCGCGCCTTATCTGACGGTCTGGACTGAATATTCGTCTCAGATTCTCTCGCTCGTGGCGCTTGTAACAGCGGCAGGTGCGGCGCTTGTATTCACAGGGCTTGCCAAAAAGACGGGCATTCATTTTCTGAATGAGATGTCATTTCCCGGCGGCATGCTTTTCGGGATGCTGTGCGCGTTTCTGGCAAATATGCTTCTGTAGACTTGACTCTGAAAGTCAGAAAGGGAGAAAAAGATGAAACAGGAAAATCAGGATCTGCGCCAGAATTACCTTGAAAAAACTCACCGCCTGGGAAAGATCAGCACGGCCATTGCCATATTTCTGATTCTGATGGTGCCGGCTGTCATCACCGCAGTTTATAACGATGTTCCGATTGATATGTCAAACACGGTCAGCGCGATTATCACTCTCACGGTCATTTACGGCGTGGTCAGCATAGTCGAGGTGGTTTCCTACTCGCCTTTTCTGGGAACAGCGGGAACCTATCTGTCCTTCATCACGGGCAACATCATGAATATGAAGCTGCCGGCCGCCATGAACGCCCTCAGAGTCAACAATGTCGACCGCGACAGCGACGAAGCCGAAGTGCTCACAACCCTGGCCATCGGCGCTTCTTCAGTTGTCACGACAGTCATTCTTTTTCTCGGCATGCTGTTTCTGGGACGGCTTCTCGTGCCGATCATCACAGGACCGAAGCTTGCCCCTGCTTTCAATAATGTAACGCCTGCCCTTACGGGAGCGCTTGCCGCCCCGTATTTCATGAAAAACAAAAAACTCGGCATTCCGACAGTAATCGCCGGCTGCCTGCTCTATCTCGGCCTGGGATACAGCTTCATCTCGCGCCGCTACAGCTATTTCATGCTCGGATTTATTGTGGTCAGCTTTATGTGCTATCTGGCGCTGTACCGCACAGGCCTGCTGAAAATGGAACTGCCCGGACTGAAAACATCCGGCGCAAAGTGCACAGTCAAGGAGGAAGAAGCACAGTGATCAGTCAGATTCTACAGGAAGCGCGTCAGCTGCAGAATGAGCTTTCAGCCTGGCGCAGAGAGCTTCACCAGATGCCGGAAATCGGGATGCAGCTTCCCCGGACCGCGTCATTTGTAAAGAAAAAACTGTCTGAAATGGGCATTGAGTGCAGGGAATATCCATCATTCTCATACGTCACAGCCGTCATCGGCACGGGCAGCAGGTGCTTTCTTCTGAGAAGCGACATGGACGCCCTGCCCATGCAGGAAGAGTCCGGAGAACCCTTTGCGTCTCATAACGGCTTCATGCATGCCTGCGGCCATGACCTGCACACATCAATTCTGCTCGGTGCGGCGAAAATACTCAAACGTCACGAATCTGAACTCAGCGGCCAGGTAAAGCTGCTGTTCCAGTCCGGCGAGGAAACATTTGAGGGCGCCCGCACGGCTGTCAGCGCCGGCATTCTGGAAAATCCGCACGTTGACGCGGCTTTTGCCATGCACGTCTCTTCCATTACTCCCGTGAACACAATTATTTACGGGCCGGCACCCATGGCATCGGTCTACGGGTTCAGATTCACCCTGACAGGTAAGGGGGCTCACGGCTCCATGCCGCAGCTCGGCATTGACCCGATCAATACCGGCGTTCATATCTATCTGGCCCTGCAGGAACTGATTTCGAGGGAAGTTTCGCCGACAGACGAAGCGGCTCTGACAATCGGGCGTTTTGAAGCCGGAAAAGTGGGCAACGTGATCCCGGAACGGGCCGTTCTGGAAGGAACGCTGCGGACGTTCAAACCCGAGCTGCGCGCCAGTCTGATCAAACGCATTCACGACGCAGCGGAGTGCACAGCCAGGGCTTACCGCACAGGAATCAGCCTCGATGTCATGAGCGACGTGCCGGCCGTGATCTGCGACGAAAAGCTGAACGGGGAAATCACAGCGTCTGTCAGCAGCGTGGACAGCTCTGTCCGTCTGCTGCCCGTGTATCACGTCATGGGGTCAGAGGATTTCGCCTTTATTTCCGAAAAAGTTCCGTCAAGCTATTTCTGCATCGGAGCCGGACTGCCGGACCGTGCGCAGTGGGTGGGGCACCATAACCCGAAAGTGCGTTTCAGCGAAGAATGTCTGTCTCTCGGCGCTGCCGTTTACGCAAAGAGCGCGATGGACTGGCTGAAAAACCACGCCTGACGCACCCTGCAGAGCATGTGCGGCCCCGGCAGAAAAGAGCGGCGGCTTGCGTAAACCCGTTTTCTTCATTATAACAGCCTTGTAAAAAAGGAGGCGTCTTTTCGGGACGCCCCCTTTTTTTATACAGATCTTACCCCGACGGCTGCGCTTTCAGTTTTCCGCCTTTCGGCCTGCGCCGGGGCAGAAGCGGCTGTTTCTCTGCTTCCGTCAGCTATTTCGCCGCCGCATTCATGCGCTCGGTCACGGGCACGTTGCCGCCCTTGGGGCCGATCAGCTCCATCAGTTCGTCATCGTGATGGTATGCCATGCGGCTGCGGGTGTCAAAAATCATGACGGCGCCGTTTTCGCGGGTGAAGGCCTCCCATTTCGGCACGCCTTTGCCGTTCGGGCTGCCTGTTTTGGCAAAGTTGGTCCAGGCGGTGCTAATCACAGAGGCCAGCTTTTTCGCCTGTCTGCCGCCGCCGGTGATGGTTTCTTCGGTTTCGAGGTCATCAAACACAAACGGGATTTCGGCAGTGTGGTAGGACATGGCAAAACCGCCCATGACAGGCGCGTCCCACGCAAAAATGTAGTTATAAACCGGCGCTCCCTGCTGATCGGCCTTCAGGCGCGCAGTTTTCAGCGCGGGCAGACGCAGGAAGGTGTCGACAAATACGGCGTCGCCGGGTTTCCGCCAGGGATAGGCCCTGCTGAACGCCGCAGCGATGGATGCGGCTTTGTCGCCGTATTTCTCCTTCATCTTCTGCTCAGTGCGGGTCTGATCCCAGGTGCCGGGGTTGTCAGCGGCAGAACGCAGAATGTCTCTCATACCGGGCACGGTTTCCCACTCGGTCAGATTCGAGCCGATCAGGAGCGGAATATCCTTTGCCATTGCGGGATAGGATTCGCCCACAGGCTCAGCGGGAATATAGTCGCCGTCCATGGTCGGCGCCCATGACAGTCCCATTCTGCCGGAACCCATGATCTCAGGAATCTGAAACTCGTCGGCCACCTGCTGGAGTGCCCTTTCTCCGGCAAGGCGGAGTTTCTGGTAATCAGTTTTCTGAAGCGCGGCCACATCGCCGTCTTTCAGCCCCAGATTTTTAAATACACAGCGGGCAATGCGCTGTCCCATTTTCACAGGGAAAAGAGTCATGCCCATGCCTTCCAGCGCGCCGCTCTGCTCTATGGCTTTCTGGAACAGTCCGCGCGCCGCGGGAACGGCCATCAGCGTAAGAACTTTGGCGCCGCCGCCGGACTGTCCGAAAATAGTCACGTTCTGAGGATCTCCGCCAAAGTTCGCGATGTTGTCGTGCACCCATGTGAGCGCTGCTGTCAGGTCCATGATGCCCACGTTGGCGGAATAGCGGTATTTTTCGCCGTACGCTGAAAGGTTCAGATAGCCGAGCACATTCAGGCGGTGATTCACGCTGACAAGGACAACGTCATGCTTTCTCGCCAGCTCGCGGCCGTCGTAGGCAGCAAGGTCGATGGAAGACCCGGTGGAAAAACCGCCGCCGTGCAGCCAGACCATGACGGCCTTTCTGTTTTTCTCCGAAGCGTCCGCCGGTGCCCAGACGTTAAGGTTCAGAGAGCCTTCCTCGCTCATCACGGCCGGAAGTCTCGGCCAGTAAAACTGCGACGGCGCCGGAAAGCTGCCCTGCGGCACAACGGGGCCGTAGTCAAGCGCAGGACGGATGCCCTGCCACGCCGGCACCTCTTCAGGCGGCATGAAACGCTCGGCCCGCGCGTAGGGAATGCCTTTGTACACGCGCACGCCGCGGTCAATATAACCCTGGACTTTTCCCTTGACTGTCTGCGTCACAGCGATGCCGGGGCCTGCCTGAACGGGATCGGCCGCAAAGGCGGCCGCGCTCAGTGCGGCAGTGACCAGCAGCGCTGCAGCTGCTAAAAGAACCATTTTTCTGTGCTTCACCGGGAACATCTCCTTTCTCATCCCTGAGTTTTCAAGTTCTGACCCGCTGTTCAGAGCGTTCTGTTCAGCGCCTCGGCGTCGGCACGGGTCACGGCCATTCCGCCGAATTCCATGCCGTACAGGTTCGCAAAGCGGTTCATGGTGAATTTTCCGGCGTCGATCATCCACTGTTCAGGTGCGGCGCCCTGATAGACAAAATACAGTTTTCTGCCCTTCAGCCCGCCGTTTTCCACGGCGCCGTAGAAGTGATCCAGCAGATTGCGCAGAATGCCGCTCATATTGTGCCAGTAAACGGGCGAACCCATGACAACCACGTCAGCGGCTTTTATTTTCGCCAGCACTTCATCGAACTGGTCATCGGCAAAATGCTGGCCGTAGCCGTAGACTTTTGTTGTGCCGAGCTGCACTGTTTCGTATTCATGCCCCTTGAGAAGGACGGCCGCCAGTTTTGCGGTGTTTCCTTCTGCCCTTGGACTGCCGTTGATGAAAAGTATTTTCATTGAAATCCTCTTCCTTTCTTCTCTGCTCTCTGTGATCTATTTTCTGCCTGAAGATCCGCCGGGCAAAACTTTTCCTGCTCGGCTGTACTATAGCTGAACGGCGCCCTTTCGTGTAGTTCCCTGTGTTTTAAGCCTGTTAATTTTCCGTTTACACCTGCGGGGAGTTTTTCCTGCCGTCCGGCTGCGGCACTTTTCTCAGCGCGCTGAGAAAGCTCTGCACCTCGGGCAGTGGCTTCAGGGAATGCAGCAGCCCGAAGGAAATTTCATAATTCCATCTGACCGGCAGGATTCTGAGCATGGGGTGCACCGCTTTCCAGCTGTCAACGGTCAGCAGCAGCCCTTCGTTGTTTTCGCAGCGGTTGAAAACGCTGATGTCATAAAAATCAAAATCCCTGAGCGTTATAGAGGGGTGATTTTTCAGGATGTCGGCGCGCAGACGGTCAACGGCACGGCTCCATCCCTGCCGCATAATCAGAAGCGTCTGCCCCTCAAGGTCCTCAATGGACAGAGGGCTGCGGCGGACAAGGGGATTCTGCAGCGGCACCGCCACGCGCAGAGGCATTTTCTCAAGTTCCATGCCGCCGCACTGACGCAGGCTGAGCATGGTGTCATCAAAAATTCCGGGGACGACGTCAACCCGGGCGCCAAGATACTGCAGTATCTCCCGGGCATTTTCCGGCGTATTCTCAAAGGGGACAATCATAAAGCGCACGCCGGGCATAACCTTCTGCACGTCAGGCCAGTATTTCATAAAGGGTTCCAGCGGCGTCAGCTGCGAAACCCCGACGCGGATCACAGGCTGTCCGTCTGCAGTCCTGGCACGTTCCACGGCATCGTTCAGGTACGCCACGATATAAACCGAATCCCTGTACAGCGACCTGCCGGCCGGAGTCAGCGTCAGGCCGCGGTGCGACCGTTCAAAGAGTTTCAGGTTCAGCGTGTCTTCCAGAAGATTGATCTGTTTCACGACCGCCGGCGGAGTCACAAAGAGAAGTTCGGCGGTTTTGTTGAAGCTCCCCGACTCCGCAGCTTTGATGAACGTTTCAAGCAGGGAAATATACATGGCAGACCTCCTGAAAAGAAAACTCCGCCCCGTCCCGACGCCGGGCGCGCTGTAAAAAACGTCAGTCTGTGAGCACTTCAGCTTTATTGTATCATGAAGCGCGCTCCATCAGGGAAAATCCGCCGGGAACGCTCACTGTGTCACAGATGGGCAGTATGAACATTACAAAACATATACAAACTTTCAGTCAATAAATACAAAGACTGAAATTTGTTCTGTATTTCCAGTCATTTACACACAATTTTCTTATTCCATCATTTTTGTATTGTTTTTAAATCAGTTTAAACTCTATGAACACAAGTTGAAAGTATCTGACGTAAACTTTAAGCTCAGGCCTGTCAATGCTATATTAAGTGTAAAGAATCAGCCGGCGGCGCTGCCGGCTTTTAATATCGCGGAATGGCGTATTTTTTCACAATCTTTGCATTTTCGTTCTCTGCATTGTTTCGGTTCCTTCTCACCTGCTATTTCCGGGGCTTCACCCGTCGCTTCTTCTGACGGTGTTTATAGACAGCCGGATATTTTTTCCGGTTCAATTCTGAAGGAGGCACAGCAGCAATGAACGCAAAACGTTTTTCAGCAGCGGCATTTGCCGGTGCCGCTCTGCTCTTCACGGCGGCAGCATCCATGGCCTGCACTCCCATGGGCGTCGGCGCGAAGGCATCGGTTGACGGTTCTGTCATGGTAAGCCACACCTGCGACGGCTGGTATGACAACCGCATCAAGATCATTCCCGGCGGAAAGCACAAAAAAGGCACCATGGTGCCCATTTACAATGTGATGTGCCACGGCACCCGTCCTGACCAGCCTATCCGCAAGGTCGGCGAGATCCCTGAGGCCGAGCATACTTACACCTACTTCCAGATCGGTTATCCCTTCATGAACGATCAGCAGGTCATGATGGGCGAGTTCACCTGGAGCGGCCGTGACGAGCTGGCTTCCACCGAAGGACTTTTCTACATCGAAAACCTTGAGGCACTCGGCCTTGCCCGTGCAAAAACTGCCCGTGAAGCCATTCAGGTGATGGGCAGCCTTGCCGAGAAATACGGCTATGCTGACGGCGGCGAAACGCTGATTGTCGGCGATCCTCATGAGGCATGGGTCTTTGAGATCTGCGGCGGCGGGCTCTGGAACAAGGAATCCGGCAACCCGGGCGCGCACTGGGCTGCAAAGCGCATTCCCGACGATGAGGTCTTTGTCGGCGCCAACCGTTCGCGCCTCGGCGTGATCGACCTGAACGACACGGTCAACACCATGCACTCCACTGACATCACCAAGCTTCCCGAAGCCATGGGCTGGTGGAAACAGGGCGAGCCGTTCGACTTCTCCACGATTTTCAATCCTGAACCCTACGGCTATCCTTACTACGCGGCACGCCGCGAGTGGAGAGCCTTCAACCTTGTGGCCCCTTCCAAAAAGTTCCCTGTTCTGGCAAAATGGGAGATGTACCCCTTCTCAGTCAAGCCTGACAAGAAACTCAGCGTGAAGGACATCATGAATGTCTACAGCGACCACCTTGAAGGCACTGATTACGACCTTACCAAGGGTCTGGCCGCCGGTCCCTTCGGCTGCCCCACCCGCTGGCAGACTCCCGGCAGCGTCCGTCCTGAAGGCCGCAAGGGCGACGACTGGGAGCGTCCCATTGCTCTGTTCCGCTGCTCCTACAGCTTTGTTTCACAGAGCCGTGCCGACATGCCCAACCCTGTGGGCGGCGTGCTCTGGTTCGGCGAGGATTCGCCTGACACAACGGTGTACGTGCCCATTTACTGCGGCGTCACCTCCATCCCGAAGGCCTGGAGCGAGACAAAGCGTCATGTCTTTGACCGCGACAGCGCCTGGTGGGCTTTCAACCTGGTCAACAACTGGGCGATGCTGAGATGGGATGCCATGTATCCTGAGATCCGTGCGAAAAAGGCCAGCTTCGAGGACAAGTTCTTCGCCGATCAGAAGTCCGTTGAAGAGCATGCCATGGAACTTTACAAGAAGAATCCCAAGGAAGCTGTCAAGTATCTGACCAGCTACACCACCAAGGCCATGAACACTGTCAACGACGGCTGGTGGAACTTCGCCTTCGAGCTGATCGGAAAGTACTGCGACGGCGGCATCATGACCCCCGAAGGAAAGCAGCTGACCCCGGGGTATCCCACTGAATGGCTTGAGTCTGTCGGCTTCGGCGACATGACCGAGCGCGATCTGAAAGCAACCAGCAAGAAGAAGAAATAACGGTTCACACGCAGTTTGAATCTGAGGGGCGGAACGATCCTGCTTCCGCCCCTCACGGTACCAGTTCCGCACGCCGCGCTGCCGTGCGCGGAAAGCACCGGGCCGCGGACAGAAGTTTTCCGCGGCAGCACCCGTCTTCTCATGCGCTTCATACTAAAATTGCAGAATCCTCTGACGCGGAAAGTCAGAGTTCTGGCGGTTTCCCGGAAACTGTCATAAATTTTTCTTTTTTTCGAGGAGGAGATTTCCATGAAAAAAATCACCGCGCTGTTTGTCGCTCTGATCGCCCTCGGCGTCATGAGCAGCTTTGCCTTTGCCGTTGAAACTCCCAAGCTGAACGCTCCGTTCATTGTCACCACCTGCGGACAGAGCCCCGGCGCCGTTATGATTCACATGTCCGCCATGCAGGCTAAGGTTGCCGCTTCGCATGACAACAAGCTGACCGCTGACAAGCTGGCCGCTTCCGGCGCAAAAACACTGATCGTCACTTCCGGCACCAGCATGAAGGGCATGGGGGCCGCCGGCACCAACGTTGAAAACGAAATTGCCCGCTGCACTGCCCTGATTGCCGAAGCGAAAAAACTCGGCATGACCGTTGTGGGTGCTCACATTGAAGGCATGGCCCGCCGTACCGACAATTCCGACGCCGCTTCCATCGAGGCTGTCATGAAGGATGCCGATGCAATGCTTGTGGTCACCGACAGCGACAGCGACGGATTCTTCACCAAATATGCCAAGGAGCACAACAAGCCGCTGATCGTCGTTAAAGACGCGCTTGCCGTCGGCCAGGCTCTGAAAACCGCTTCTGAGTAAAAAAACCGATTCCCGCAGCGCTGAGCTGCGGGTTTCTTATGGGGCCGTCCAGGCCTTATTATTTCCCAGAAAGGACGTATCCTGATGACTATGTTTACCCATTCTTCGCTGGTGCTCGCGGCGGTGGTCATCGCCTTTGCCATCAGCAAGAAATACAGGCTGAGCACAGAGCTTTCCATGTTCGTCTCAGCGCTCATCGGACTGGCAATTCACGTGCTGCTGCCCAAGGGAGTGGATCCCCGTTCACCGCTGCCGTTCGCTGAAATGGTGCGCCACATCGTCGAAGGTTCCTTCACCTACTTTGATGTGTGCCTTACATTCCTGACCGCCACGTTTTTCATGATGCTCTATAAGGAGTCCGGCGGCGTTGCCTACATAGTGCGCTGCATCGTGCGCAGCTTCCACGCGCACCGCTTTGTATGCCTGCTGTTCCTGACGCTGCTCATGCTCGTTCCCGGTGCCATCACCGGCTCTGGGGCAACTACAGTTCTCACTGTCGGTTCGCTGGTCGGCTCAGTGCTGATGGCCATGGGCGTTGACGAGGACAAACGCGTCGCGCTGATCTTTCTGCTGGCTGCCATGAGCGCCGCCTGCCCTCCCATCAACCTGTGGGCCATGATGGCTGCCGCCGGCGCCAACATGCCTTATGTGGGCTTTGCGGCCCCTCTGGCTCTGATGTCAGTTACAGGCGCGCTGTTTTCCACCTTCTGGCTTGCCGGGCGCGGCAAACCCATTGACGTTGACAAGGCCCTTGCCGACCTGCCTGAAGCGCCGGCCGGCTGGAACTGGATTAAAGCCGTTCTGCCCTTCGCAGTGCTGATCGGCCTGATTCTCGCTGGACGCCTTTTGCCGTTCAATTTCCCGATTCTCGGGCTCCCGCTGGTATTCATGATCTCGGCCCTCACCGTGATCCTTCTCAGCCCCGTGAAGCTGCACATCATGAACGTGGCATGCCAGACAGTTGAAAATCTGCTCGGCCTTGTGGGCGCCATGGTTGTCGTCGGCGTTCTGATTCAGGTTCTCGCCCTCAGCGGCGCACGCGGACTTCTGTCCCTGATGGTCGTCACTCTGCCTCTGACTGTGCTGTATGCCTCGCTGTGGCTGATTCTTCCCGTGTCCGAAGGCTTCCTTCAGTACGCCGTCGCACCGCTCTTCGGCGTGCCGCTGATCATGCTTTTCAACATGCTCGGCCTTGATCCGGTCGTATCCCTTGCCACCTGGTCGGTCATGTGGCCTGTGGGCGACTTTCTGCCGCCGACCGCAGTTGTGGGCCGCGCTGCAGTGATGGAGCTGAACTATAAGGGCGACTACTGGCGCGGATTTGTCAAGGCGGCCGCAGTTCCCATGGTGTTCATTCTCGCTCTCTGCACCATCTGCATGGTGTACAGCAAAGAGCTTGCCGCTGTGATTGGAGGTTAATCCCGATGATCATGCTGAACAACGCCGTTATGTGGCTGTACTACGGCATCGCCGCGTTTTTCCTGATTGCCGTGGTCATCAATTTTGTGAGAACGAAAGACGCGCAGAAAGCCATGCTGTACGGCATCATCATGATGCCCTTCGTGCTCCGTCTTCTGCGTCTCAAGTAAAAGGAGGACGGCAAAATGAACCTGAAAACCGTCAAATGCCTGACCGTAGTGATTGCCGGCGCTGCTGCGGCCACTGCAGGCATGCTTTTCAAGGAGCACCGCGACTATAAGGAACCCGTGGTTCCCAGCGCTGCGCTGACTCAGGTGAAGAAACTCAGCGATTATTTCCCTGACGGCGGACTGAAGGGCACCATCAACGACGCTAATGTGTACTTCTTCGACAGCGGCGTTCCCGGCGGAACAGCGCTGCTGATCGGCGGCACCCACCCGGAGGAGCCGGTCAGCGTCATGTCTGCCCAGACTTTCACGGAAAATGTCAAGGTCACACAGGGCCGCATCATTGTCATCGACCGTATCAACACAAGCGGATCGACAGTAACCCGTCTCGGCGAGGCCTATCCGCGCTTCTGGCACGTCAAGACCGACTGGGGCGAGAAGAAATGGCGCTACGGCGACCGCTCCTGCAACCCTCTTGATTCATGGCCCGATCCCGAAGTGTACATTCACTATCCCAGCGGACAGAATCTGGCCTACATGGACATCCGCAACGCCAACCGCAACTGGCCCGGACGTCCCAACGGCCTTCTCACTGAGCGCACAGCCTATGCCGCCATGGAGCTGATCCGCAAAGAACACGTCAACCTGACGATGGATTTCCATGAGGCCGAACTTGAGTACCCTGTCGAAAACACCATGGTTGTCCATGAAAAGGGACAGGATGTGGGCGCCATGACCAGCATGACGCTGACGTCGCAGATGTTCGATGTGCCCATCGGCATGGAGTTCTCGCCCAAGGCGCTGCACGGCCTTTCACACCGCGAGATCGGCGATTTTTCCGATGCCGTGTCCTATCTGTGCGAGGTGGCCGAGCCCATGCTTGACCGCATCCGCGGCATCACCGACGAAGAACTTCTTATGTCGGGCAAGGACCGCTTCGTCATGAAGGCAGGCGAACATCATCTGCTCTACTCGCCGATCGACGAAAACGGCTGGCCCGCCAAAAAGCGCGTGGCACGCCATGTGCAGACCATGCTGACACTGCTTGAGGTCAACAACATGGTCCATCCCGAACAGACCATTCTGATCGAGGGCGTTCCCGGCTACAAAGAGATCATGGAAAAGGACCTCGGCTTCCTGTTCCACGACCCTTCAAAGGCTCCCGCAGACAAGGTCTATTACGATTAGG
>CAZDXA010000003.1:62977-77742 GCA_964509435.1 uncultured Synergistaceae bacterium
ACAGGCAGTTTGACGCACCACCTGCCAGAGCGGCATAATGCAGTGCGGAGCCGCGGTCTGGCAGAGCCCGTACCATAAAATCCAAAGGAGGAAAACTCAGAAATGAAAAAGATTTCCGCAGCTTTCGCCGCAGCAGCGCTGTTGACCGGCGCGACAGCGGCAGTGTCCTGCACTCCCATGGGAGTCGGTCCCGAGGCAACCGCCGACGGTTCCGTCATGGTAGCTCATACCTGCGACAGCTGGTATGACGCGCGCGTTAAGGTTATTCCCGGCGGCGACCACAAACCGGGCGAAATGGTTGACGTTAAAATCATCTCCTGCATGGATTCCCGCCCCGGACGCACGCTGACCGTGGCAGGACAGATTCCCCAGGTAGAGCACACCTACACCTATTTCCACATCGGCTATCCCTTCATGAACGAGCATCAGGTCATGATCGGCGAGCACACCTGGACCGGCCGCGACGAGGTGCAGAGCACTTCCGGTCTGTTCTACATCGAGAACCTTGAGGCCCTCGGACTTCAGCGCGGCAAAACCGCCCGTGAAGTCATCAAGGTCATGGGCGAACTTGCCGAGAAATACGGTTACGGCGACGGCGGCGAAGGCCTCGTCATCGGCGACGGCAAAGAAGCCTGGGTCTTTGAGATCTGCGGCGCCGGACTGCTCTGGACCAAAGACAGCGGCAAGCCGGGCGCCATCTGGGCTGCCCGCCGCATTCCCGCCGGCGAGTTCTTTGTGGCTGCCAACCGTTCGCGCCTCGGCGTGATCGATTTCAACGACAAGGAAAACTTCATGTACAGCTCCAATATCACCGACCTTGCCGAGCAGATGGGCTGGTGGAAGAAAGGCGAGCCCTTCAACTTCTCACACATCTTCGACAACGGCAGCTACGGCGAAGCCGCGAAAAACAGCTTCGGCAGCTCACGCCGCGAATGGAGAGCCTTCAGCCTTGTCGCTCCTTCTCTGAAGCTGACCCCCGGCTCGGGCCTGCAGGATTACCCGTTCTCCGTCAAGCCTGATCACAAACTGACCGTTCAGGACCTTCAGCGCATCTACCGCGATCACCTTGAGGGCACACCCTATGACATGACAAAGGGACTGGCCGCCGGCCCGTTCGGTTCACCCGCACGCTGGCGTCCGCAGAAACCCAAGCATGACATGGAAGACCGCAAGGCCTGGGCTTCATGGGAACGCGCCATCGCAGTGCCTCAGTGCTCCTACAGCTTCATCGGCCAGACCCGTGCCGACATGCCCGCTGCCGTCGGCGGAGTGCTGTGGTTCGGCCTTGCCGCTCCTGACACCACGGTTTACACACCCATTTACTCCGGCGTCACAGAGCTTCCTTACAACTGGGGCGAGAACGACCGCGTGAACTTCAACACCAACAACCCCTGGTGGGCGTTCAACTTTGTCCAGCAGTGGGCACAGCACCGCTGGGACATGATGTATCCCGAGATTCAGGGCGTACAGAAGAAGATCGAAGACGGTTACTTCGCCGCCCAGCCTTCTGTTGAAAAGACCGCCCTTGACCTCTACGCCAAGGATCCCGCAGCAGCCAAGGCCTATCTGACCAACTACGTGTGCACCAACATGCGCAGCCTTGAGACTCAGTGGTGGCAGTTCGCAACCCACCTGATCTCCAAGTACGGCCAGATGCCCTTCTACATCGACGAGAACAAGATCAAGCAGCCCGGGTACAACCCCGAATGGCTGAAAGCCGTCGATTTCGGCAACACCATGGCAGACGACATTAAAAACGGCCGTTAGCCGCTGAAAATCAGCAGCAATGAAGCCCCGGAAGGCGTGAAAGCCTTCCGGGGCTTTTTTCGTGCCGTCCGCCCGGACACCTCTGCAAAACCGCAGGTTGTCCGGCGGGGAGCCGTGGTTTCTGCGCGCCGGCGCCCGTAAACCGTGCCATCGTGCGCTGCGGCCGGCTTTCGCGCACCGTCAGAACCTTTTTTTCAGCGCGTTCTGCGGCGGAAAGCGGTTCCTTCAGGCGGTTTCTGCGCGCTGTCCCGGTTATTCAGGGGGGCAGAACCGACGCTGAATATTTCTGCCACTTCTACCATTTTTCTTCAGTGATAAAAAACAGTAAATCAGCTCAGATTATTGTAATAACTGAAATTCACGTCATAAAACTTCCGTTGAGAACTTTTGCCCTTTTTGCCGTTTTTCTTCAGCGGAAAAACTATCAGCACCCCGCGGGCGGTCTGCTGACGCAGGAAGCCGCATATCTGTCAGCGACAGAATGCGGCTTCCTGTGTTTTTATCTGCTATCCGGCAGCTTCTGGTTATGCTTTTTGTACTTTTTCGGCAGTGTCCGCGGCTTTTCCGTTTCCGTTCTTTTCCTTACCGGGGTTGGGCACATGAAACACCATGGCTGTGGCCACGGGAATGACAAACAGCGTCAGAACTGTGCTGACGGTCAGTCCCATCATAATCGTGACGGCCATGGACTGGAACAGGATATCCCACAGCAGCGGGATCATGCCGAGCACGGTAGTGAGCGCCGACATGGCAACGGGGCGCAGTCTGCCGACGCCGTCCTCAATAATGGCTTCATACTGATCGCGTCCGGCTCTGAAATCCGCGCTGACCTGGTCAAGCAGGACGATTGAGTTCTTGGCAAGCATGCCCACGAGGCTGAGCAGGCCGACGAGGGACATAAAGCTGACTGACATATTCGCGGCCTTCAGCCCCAACACCATGCCGATCAGGACAAGGGGCAGCGAGCAGAAGATGATGAGCGGCTGCCTGAAATCGTTGAACAGGAATACCATTACTGTGAAAATCACCAGCAGAGCGGGGCCGAAGGCCACGGCCATGCCGGCAATGGCGTCGTCGGAAAGCTCTTTCTCACCGCCCCATTCAAGCGAGTATCCAAGAGGCAGCTTGATGGCTTCGATCTGCGGCCGCACGCGGTTGAGCATCGCGTCGGCATTTTCGCCAAGTCTCACGTCGCTTGCAACGGTCAGCACGCGGCTCCGGTTGCGGTGCATAATGATATTGTCCTCATGCACGATTTCAAGCGACGAAACGACGGTGCTCAGAGGCACGGCGGCGCGGGCTGTGGGGGCCCAGATGGGGAACGACCTGAGATGATCCATGCGGTCGCGCTCGTCGGGAACAAGCGAAGCGAGGATGGGCAGTGAGCGGTCGCCGTCGCGGTACGCGCCGACCGGCAGGCCGGAGGTTGCCAGCAGAATGTCCTGGTTGATCATCGGGCGCGTCAGGCCGAGGCTGCGCATCTGGTCCTTCATGACCTGCGGGCGGATGACTTCAACGGGGTTGCGCCAGTCGATGCGCACGAAGTTGCTGACAGGATCATTTCTGACGATCTCCATGATCTGTGCGGCAATCCGGCGCAGCGTGGCAGAATCATCGCCGTAGATGCGGGCTTCCAGTTTCGGCGCCATGCCGCTTCCCTTGGAGAATGTCTTGACAAGGCCCTGCACGCCGGGCATTTCCTCGTCGATGTACTTCTGTGTTTTTCTCAGCACGGGCCGGGTCTGTTTTTCATCGTGCATCTGCACCAGCAGAAACGCATATGACGTGTTGGGCACGGGCGGAGAGTAAGTCAGCATGAATCTCAGGCTGGCGCCGCCGATGAACTCGGTGACATTTCTCACTTCCGGCAGGGAGCGCAGGTACTTTTCAAGCTCCATGGCAGACTGACGGGTCGCCTTGATCGACGATCCTTCTTCGCGCCACAGGTCGACAGTCATGTACTCAGTTTTCGCATCGGGGAAGAACGACTGGGGCATGCGGACAAACATGAACACTGAAGCAGCAAACAGGGCAATGGTTGCCCCGACGGTGAGCCACCTGTGGCGCAGGCAGGCGCAGAGCATTGACCTGTATGCCCGGAACAGCGGCTTGTCGTAGGGATCTTCCTGTCCCTTGCTGGGTTTCAGCATCAGTTTGCCGAACACCGGCGTCACGGTAAGTGCCAGAACCCAGCTGAGCATCATTGATATGCCGACGACCTGAAGAAGCGAACGGCAGTATTCACCGGTCTGGTCAGCGGAAAGCCCGATCGGTGCAAAGGCCAGCACGGCGATGAACGTGCCGCCCAGCATGGCCCATTTGGACGGCTCGACCGCCTGGTCGGCGGCGTCCTCGGCGGGCAGCCCGCGCTCAACGCCCACCAGCATGCCTTCGGAAACGACAATGGCGTTGTCCACCAGCGACCCGAGGGCCAGGATGAGCGAGCCCAGTGACACGATCTGCAGGAATATTCCTGTGGAGTTCATGACAATAAACGTGGCGCAGATGGTGAGAAGCAGGACAACGCCGATGGTCAGTCCTGTGCGCATTCCCATGAACACAAGCAGCACGCCGACGACGATTGCCACGGATTCAATCAGATTGATGATGAAGTCGTTGATTGACTCGGTGACTTTCTTGGACTGCATGTAAATTTCTTCAAGCTCCATGCCGACGGGCCGGTGCGCCTCAAGCGCACGCAGGCGTGTGATCACGCGGTTTCCCATGGAAACCACGTTGCCGCCGTCAACCGTGGAAATTCCAATGCCGAGGGACGGGCGGCCGTTAAAGCGCATCATCAGTGTCTGAGGATCAATATAATCACGGCGCACTGCTGCGACTTCGCGCAGGCGGATCAGCCGTCCGCCGACACCGCCGATCACCAGATCGGCCACATCATCAACCGATGAAATTCCGCTGGTCGGCGAGATTCTCACGTACCGCTCGCCCTGTGTCGTCGTGCCGATAGCTGAAAGTTCGTTCTGCTGGTTCAGCACCTGGAAAATGGCATTGGGCTGCAGGCCGAGAGATGAAAGGCGGTTCATTGAGAACTGGACGTAAATGCCCTCTTTCTGCTCGCCGATCACTTTGACGCTGGCCACTTCCGGCACCAGGACAAGCTGTTTTTTCAGAAAATCAGCGTAGTCCCAGAGCTGCTTCATGGTGTAGCCGTCGCCGATAAGCGCGTAATACTGGCCGTACACGTCGCCGAAGTCGTTGTCAACCATGATGGTGCTTCCGGGCGGCATGGAAACCTGAACGTCGTACAGTTTCTGGCGCAGAATGTCCCAGATTTCGGGAAGATCAGCCGACTGGTATTTGTCTTTAATGTCCACGTAGATCACGGCGCTTCCGGGCATTGAATAGGAACGCAGTCTCTTGATCTCGCCCATGGTCTGTATGGCGTCTTCCACGCGGTCGGTGACTTCACGTTCCACTTCCTCTGCTGTTGAACCGGGATAGACGACGGTGACCACAGCCGTCTTAATGGTAAAGGTGGGGTCTTCCAGCTTGCCGATCTGGAAATAAGCCATCAGGCCGCCGATAGCCATCAGCGCGCACAGGAACAGCACTACGGTTTTTCGCTTCAGACTGGCTCGGGCAATATTCATTTACTGGTCACCGGCTTTCATAAGACGGACTGTCTGTCCGTCCTTCAGAAAATGGACGCCTGCTGTCACGATCACGTCGTTTTCATGCAGTTCCGGAGACTGAACCCGCAGTGAGCTGCCGTGCCAGCCGAGTACGGTCACCGGAACGCGTGACACGCTGTTGTCCGCAAAGCGCCATACCCATTTCTGGTCTTTTTCACCGGTCAGCACTGCAGATTCCGGCACCTCGTAGCTGCTCTCGGAAACGCCGCCGGAATAATCCACCAGCACAGTCACTGCCATGCCGGGCAGCACGCGGGCATCCTCAGGCTGTTTCATGACGGCTGTCACGGGGTAGGTGCGCGTGCTGGTGTCGGCCTGCGCACCGAATTCTTTCACTGCCAGGATAAATTCACGCCCCGGCAGCGCGTCAAAGGCAGCCTTGATCTTTATCCTGCTGCCGACGCTGCTGATCAGGCCGCTGAGGTCTTCGCCGGCGGGAACCGGCGCGAGAACCACGTCTTTGTCGGGAACGTTGAAAACAATTTCAAGGATGTCGACATTCTGAAAATTGATGATGGGCTGCTTTGCCACCACATCCTGAAAGTTTTCCGCTATGCGGTCAACGACTATTCCGTCGAACGGTGCTCTCAATTCTGTATCGCGGAGAGCGTCGGCCGCTGCGGTCACCTGCGCCTGCGCCTGCTGTACCGCTGAACGCGACACGTCCAGCTGGGCCTTGTAAGCGTCGTATTTGGCCTCGGCAATAACTTTCTGCCGGTACAGCTCCTCATACCGCCTGAAGTTGCTTGACGCATCGCTGTAAGTTGCCTGTGCCTGGGCGAGAACGCCGCGGGCCTGTTCAAGACGTGTTCTGAAATCACGCGGATCGATGCGGGCGAGAAGGGCGCCCTTTTTTACAGAAACGCCTTTTTCCGCCGGCAGCTCAAGCAGCGGGCCTGATACTCTGAAACTCAGATTTGCGCGCTGTGAGCCCTGCACGTTGCCGAAGTAGCGGCGTACTTTGCTGCTGTCTGTGCTTTTCAGCACAATCGTGCGGACCGGGCGGATCACTTCCGGCTCGGCCTCGGGCGACCTGCGCTTCTTAAACTCTTCTAGACCTTCAACGGCAGCGGCAATCAGCAGGATTCCCGCGCACATCTTCAGTATGGAATGCAGTGTGATTTTCTTCATAGCCATTCCTCCGTTTTCCAGATTTCCGCGCCGGCCGCAGGGGCCTTTTCCGCGGAACATCCGGTCTTTCTGTCCATACACGAGACACGACACGATTCTATCACAGCGGCGGGCCTGTGAACAGAAACGGACTTCGGCAGCCGGCCCCGGAATGGGCAGAGGCAGGGCAGTGATCAGATTGATTCATAAAAATTGCCCCGCCGGCGGCACTGCCTGCACTTTTCAATCCGGCACAGGCGGACATTCGGGGCAGATCCCCAAAGAGGCACCGTGAGCGGGGAAAATCTGCGGCTTGTATGTTCCGGACTGGAAAACCTGAAAATATACTTTTTTGAGTTTTTACAAATAGGAAGAAAAGGTTTAGAATATTTTTGTGTACAATAAATTTCTGAAGGGAATGATTCTGGTGTCTCTCACACTCCCGATTGTGGCCTGCATGCTGGCCACAACGGTTGCCGGCGGTGTGCTGGCCAGCGTCTGCGGGTTCGGGTTCGGCGCGGTGGCGATGGCTGCATGGCCGTATTTTCTGCCCTACGCCCAGTCAACGGCGGTCGCAGCACTGTGCGGTGCAAGCACGGCAGTTTTTATCGCCATCCCCCACTGGCGCAGCATCAACTTCAAGATTCTTCTGCCCTGCGCGCTTTCCGGCCTGGCGGCATCAGCGCTTTCGGTGCAGCTTTCTGTAGGCGCCGCTGAAAAGATCATGGTTCACGCCCTGGGCTTCATGCTTCTTGCCGTAAGCGCTTATTCCATTTTTTTCGGCGGCAGGATTCACATCAGGGGAACGCCGCTTAACGGCATCATCGCCGGTCTGATCGGCGGCACCTGTGCGGGACTGTTTGCTGTCGGCGGTCCGCCGGTTGCCATTTATCTTCTCTCTTCCACCCAGTCAAACCAGGAATACCGCGCAACGCTGAACGCCCACTTCTGCTTCACTTCCGGCGTCGCCACATTCGTGCGGTGGCAGAACGGCATCATCACGCCCGTGACGCTGAAACTCTGGCTGATGGTGCTTGCGGCGCTGGCGCTGGGGATTTTCCTCGGGAATAAAATTTTCAACCGCCTTGACGCGAAGAAGCTGCGCATCTGCGTTTACGGCTATATGGCCGTGTCAGGGCTGACCATGATTTTCAAATAACTCTCAGGAGGTCTTGAACATGTCTGAAAAAGTCTGCTGTACGGCAATCGACCGGGAAGCTCCCCATCTGGTCGAGCTGGCCCGGAAAATCTGGAACCATCCGGAAATGGGCTGGCACGAGGAGAACGCTGTCAAATGGACGGCTGACTATCTGAAATCCCAGGGCTTTGAAGTGGAAGTCGGCGCCTGGGGCATGCCGACAGCCATCCGCGCGGTGTGGGGAAAGGGTTCCCCGGTTGTCGGCTTCTGCGCTGAATACGACTGCCTGCCCGGCCTGAGCCAGAAGCTCTCTCCCGACCAGGATCCGGTTGTCCCGGGCGGCATCGGCCATGGCTGCGGACACAATCTGCTCGGCGCCGGCTGCGCCGCGGCCTGCGTCGGCCTGAAAGCCGAACTTGAGGCCGCCGGGATTCCCGGCACAGTGATCTTCTACGGCTGTCCTGCCGAGGAACAGCTGACAGGCAAAGGCTTCATGGCCAAGGCCGGCGCGTTCAAAGAATGCGACTTCACTGTGGCGTGGCACCCCAAAAGCAACAGCCAGAACACTTACGGCGAACACACCGGCGTCGAAGGCGCAATTTTCCATTTCAAGGGACGCACAGCCCATGCGGCGGGCGCTCCTGAGCAGGGGCGCAGCGCGCTTGACGCAGTGCAGCTGATGAACACCGGCGTTGAATATCTGCGCGAGCATGTGACCAGCGATGTGCGGATTCACTATACCATCATCGACGGCGGGCTGGCGCCGAACATCGTGCCTGACACAGCGGCTTCAAAGTATTTTGTCCGGGCGCTGAACCGCCAGACGCTGCTTGACGTTTTCAAGCGCGTTGAAGACTGCGCCCGCGGGGCGGCAATCATGACCGGCACTTCCTACACTGTCGAGCACCTCGGCGGAATCTATCCCACGCTGCAGAACCATGTGCTGATGGACGCCATGCAGCAGGCGCGCGAGGAAATTCCCAGAAATGTCTACACTCAGGAAGAGCTTGACTTCGCCGACCGCATCAACAGCCACGTGCCGGGCTACCGGAAGGGCGTCACGGTGCCTGTTGACGACGCGACAAAGCCTGTGGCGAATTTCAACACATTCGGTTCAACCGACTACGGTGATGTGGAGCACATTGTCCCGGGCGTCCAGGTTGTGGAAGCCACAGCCGCCTCGCTGACGCCGGGGCACAGCTGGATGATGACAGCCTGCGCCGGCTCGTCCATCGGCATGAAGGGCATGATCCGCGCAGGAAAGATCATGGCTCTCGGAACTTTCAGAGTCATGTCCGATCCGGCCCTGCTTGAGGCAGCCAAGGCGGAATTCGAAAAGTCCATGAACGGGACGGTCTATCAGTGCCCCATCACTGATGACGTTCCCTGGCCTTACAGCAAGTAAAAAAAATGGGGCAGGCCGCCGGGGCACAATCAGACGCCGGCACCTGCCCTGCATTTTTTTCTGTCCGCTTACTGCTGAAAACCCTACTCTGAAGCTGTCCTGCGGGTGATCAGGGACTTGTGAATCTTCACCACAATTTTCCTGGCTGTGCCGTTTTCTGCAGCCGCGGTGCACGGCTGATGCGCGTCGCCGGGAAAAAACACGGCAAACATGCCGTGTGTGCAGTCCAGCATCAGACCCTCGCCGCGAAAATACTGAATGTCCTCATCGCTGCTGTAGATGCCCGACGGCACAAGGCGGCTGACCGGCGCATAACCGATTCTCTCGCTGCCCTTCAGCGTCATCTGCACATCGACAAATTCACGGTGTGCCTCAAAGGGCACCTCACCGGCCGGCTTTGTTTCAATGTCCTCAATGGAAAACCACGCCCTGCCGGGAACCAGCACTGTCTTTCCGGCGGGCAGATCTTTCAGCCCGGGGCGCGCCAGCTGATTAAGCGCCCATACCATGGCCTCGCCGAGGCCGCTGTAATTCCTTGCGTCGTCAATATGCGCGTAAATCATCGTTCTGCCTCCATGGTTCTACTTAAAACAGTCAAACAGGCTCTTGGCCTCATAACCTGCAACAACACGGCCGGCAAATGAATCAGAAAGCCGGATTGCCGCCTCCTCAAGCTGCACCGGCCGGATGCCGAGCCGGATTGATTCCTTGGCTTCTATGTAAGCTGACAGCTTGTCGCACACTTCAATGATGCGCCCGTCCACAGGATCCATTTCGTCGCGGCCTTCCTCAGCCGTCAGGTCGCGCGGGATAATGGACACTTTTCCGCCGGGTCGCACGCGGTTTTCAAACTCATCCATCACCATGTAGAGCATGTCGGCACGCCATTTCCGCGGCAGCAGCGGAAAGAAGTTCTCCTCCATAACCTGCCGCTCCAGTTCCTTGATCAGCTCTTCAAGCCCTTTGACGGACCGCTTGACGGGTGAAATGATGTCGCGCGTCAGCACTTCGGGCAGATCGTGAAAAAGCCCGCCGTAAAAATCATTGCGGCGTCTCTTCTCGCCCGCGCCGATCTCAATGGAGATCAGCCAGCTCAGCACCGCAACCATCAGCAGATGCCCCAGCACGGAAGTTGCCGGAAGCCGCTGAACCTGCGCCCAGCGCTTCTGAAACTGCAGCTGCCCGACCAGGCTGAACAGCGCGTTGAACCCTGTGTCAGAAGGCGAGGACAGAATGTCTTCAACCACGGCGAGATCGCGGTACTTTTCAATTTCGCCCATGATCTCGGCGCGGGTCTTCTCGATGCCGTACAGCGGCTTGCTCCAGTAGTAGATAAAGCCGAACTCCCAGCGGGTTGCGATATAGTGAGCGGCGCCGAGGATACGGTCTTCAAAAGTATCCTGCGCCGATGAAAGATATTCCCGGCACTGAACGCACAGATCGCCCCTGAGAGGCTGCAGAAGCGGCTCAAGGTGCTCATAAACCCAGCTGTTCAGCTGCTTATGCTGAACCGGATCGGCCATGAGGCGGTGAAAGACAGGCGGCTTGATGTCAGTTACCAGGACTCTGTGAAGAAAACTGAAAATGCCGTTGCGGATCAGCCGCTGCCAGTTGACCGGGGTTCCGCGGTCTTCTTCGGCCCTGGCAATAAAATAGGCGATCATCGCCTTGTGCGCCTGTTTGTCCATCTCAGTGAACTGGTTCGTGCGCGGGTGATCGTTCCAGCGTTCAATGCTTGACGCAGAAAAGATAAGCTCCATAAGCCCCTTTGAAATCATTCTGCCTCATTCCCTTCCGGTGCTGAGCTGTGTGCGTTTCTCCACTGATATTATTATATACGATTCCTGAAAATGTGTCTTTGCCGGCGCTGCGGCAGTTCACAGCAGCGCCGCAGAAAGGTTATAATAGATGTGCCGCCGCGGGCAGTGCTCTTTTCTGTGCCTGCCGGCGCTGCAAATTCTGCACTGGAGGTTTTTTATGTTCCGCATTCTGAAAATTCTGGCTCTGATCCTGCTCGTCCAGACGCTGCCTTTCGGCGCGTCTGCTGCAGAGAAAAAAGCAGCCCCGGCAGAGCTTTCCGCTGAAAAATATTTCGCCGCCCGGGACTGGAAAAATCTGAACGCTCTGGCCGGAAGCGGCGGGAAACTGACGCCGCGCGCGCTGTCGCTTATTGCCAACGGGTTCTGGTACCAGCGCCGCTGGGCTGATTCCCTGGCGGTCATGGAAAAAATTGAAAAAAACTACCCGAAGGGCGTTCTTCCGTACGCCCGGCTGCTGATGGCCCTTGCCCTGGAACGTACAGGCCGGGCAAAGGAAGCGTATTCCGCAGGGCTTGAACTGTATCAGTCCACGGCGTCAGAGCAGTTTGTCCGCTATTACGCCATGTACCTGCTGGAACGGCTGACAAGCAGCGTCGATGAAAAGGAAAAATGGCTGCGGCGCATGGTAAAGGCTGATACCGCACCGGCACAGAAAGCAGCTGTGCTCAATGAGCTTGAGCGCATCGGCAGGCTGACTGCGGACGACGGCCTTGAGCTTCTGCACTTTGAACCGCAGAACGCCGCCGCTCTGAAAGCCGCCGAAAAAGCTCCGGCTTCGCCCCGGAAATACTACCGTCTCGGCTACTCAGCCTATCTGCGCGGTGACAGCCGGACTGCTGTCAAATGGCTGAGTCAGCTGAAATTCAATGGCCCGTACGGCGAAAGCGGCACCTACTACCTCGGAATTTCGCTGCAGCGGCTGAACCGCAGCCCCGAAGCCGAGCCTCTGATGAAAAAACTGGTCTACCGCAGAAACGGCAGTTACGTCCAGCGTGCCGTCAACCGCCTGCGGCTCATGCTGGGCGGCAAAGCCGACGCAGCGGCTCTCGCCGATCTCAGGAAAATGTCGGAAAACAGCAGCGCGGCTGTTGCTTCGGCAGCGCTGTACGCACTGGCCCGGAGCAGTACTGCCGGCGCTGATGAATACGGCAGAGCGTTTCTGAGGAGTTTTCCTGAAGGCAGCCGCGCTGATGCGCTGCGCTGGGAATTCGGCTGGAAAAAGTACCAGAACGGCAATTACGAGGGCGCCCTGAAGGAGTGGAGCGTCATCGGCAGCAGTTCGGCACAGCTTCTCTACTGGCGCGGAAAAACCCTTGAAGCGCTGGGAAATCACGCTGAAGCACAGAAAAACACAGATATGCTGCTGAAGCAGCATGCTCTGACAGTTTACAGTTTTATGGCAAAAGACGGCGGATCTCTTGAAATCACCGACGCGCCTCTGCCGAAAAACATGAAGCCGGCTCCTGCCGGCGAACTGGAGCGCTGGGGCTTTATGACCCATGCGCACATGGTCCTCGAGGGGAAAAATGATCTCCCGACGGTGATGCGGCGCGCACAGCTTGCCCGGTGGCTCGGTCAGGAATGGGAAGAGTACCGGGATCTGCGTCCTGCCCTCGAAAAAATGACGGACGGAAACAAAGTGTCCCGCAAAATCCTTGAAATCCTCTACCCCCGTCCTTTCCGCGCAGAAGTCGAACAGAGCGCCAAGAAATACGGCGTTGACCCTCTTTTCATCTGGTCTGTCATGAAACAGGAAAGCGGCTTCAACCCGTCTGTTTCAAGCTGGGTGGGCGCGGCGGGACTGATGCAGCTTATGCCCGCGACTGCCGCCGGCGAGGCAAAAAAAATGGGTCTGAAAAACTACCGGCTTTACAGCGTCAGTGACAACATCGCCATGGGGGCTTCCCATCTCAGCGGCCTGTTTAAACGGTATGTCCGCCCTGACTGGACTGCCGCCGCGTACAACGCCGGAGGGGGAAATGTGAACAAATGGAACCGCACCCGTTCCGGCTGGGATGCCGACGCGTGGATGGAAGCCGTCCCCTTCAGGGAAACACAGGGCTACGTGAAAAACGTGCTGCGCAATTACGCGGTTTATCAGAAGCTGTACGGCAGGACAGACATGAAATCGCTGAAACCCGCGGAGCAGTCTGAAGCCCCTGTTTCCGACCCTGAGCTCGAGGCTCCGGCCGTAAAGGAACAGGAGGCCGCGTCATGAACAGAAGTCAGGCAGTGTGCTGGATCGCCGGTGCCGGTGAGTTTTATGCCCCGGCGTTCGCGCCCCGCCCGGGAGATTTCGTCATTGCCGCTGATGCCGGCTATAAATCCCTTAAAAAAAACGGCGCCGGCATTGATCTGGTGATGGGCGACTTCGATTCGCTGGGAGAACGGCCCGACCATCCTGATGTGCGGGTTTTTCCGGCAGTCAAGGACGACACTGACATGATGCTTGCTGTCAAAGAAGGACTTGCACGTGGGTTCCGCCGCTTTGAACTGCTCGGCGGGCTCGGCGGGCGCCTGGCGCACACGCTGGCCAACCTGCAGACGCTGATGTACCTGGCAGAGCACGGCGCGGCAGGATTCCTCCGCGGCGCACGGGAAAACATCACAGCTGTATCCGGCGGCAGTGCTGACTTCCCCGCCGGATGCAGCGGCTATCTTTCTGTTTTCTGCCTGAGCGGCCGCGCCGAAGGCGTCACGCTGAAAGGGCTGAAATATGAAATGAACCGGGGCTGTCTTGAAAGCTCAGTTGCCCTCGGAGTCAGCAACGAATTCACCGGCCGGCCGGCGGCCGTCTGCGTTCAGCGAGGCACGCTGGTAATCCTGTGGCAGCGGCAGGAAACGCCCGCGGGCAACCTGTGCCGCCCATGAGGCCAGATCTCTGAAATTTATGATCTTTTTCAGATTTGAATTGAATGCGCTTAAAGAATAGAATTATGCGGTCCTCTCCGCTTTCTGACTGCCAGAATATCATCATCAAGGAAAAGGAAGTGCTTTTATGCCGCCTCATTTCGCCCTCATGTTCATCTCAAGCATCGCAGGGTCGCTCGTGCAGGCTGTCTGCGGTTTCGGATACGGTCCGGTCAACATGTCCGTCATGCCGTATCTGCTGCCTTATCTGCAGGCCGTGACACTTTCCGGGCTCTGCGGATCCACCACTTCGCTGATGGTCGTTCTGACCAGCTGGCGCCACGTCAACCTCAGAATCCTGCTGCCCTGCGCCGTCACAGGCGTTCTCACCGGAATGGCCGCCGTGCAGATTTCTGCCGGCGCCCGGGACGCCCTCATGATGCACTGTCTCGGCGCCGGTCTGATTGTCCTCGGCATCTATTCCCTGTTCTTCAAGGGGAAAATCCGCATCAGACCGACTCCGCTCAACGGCGCCATTGCCGGCGTCATTGCCGGCCTGTGCTCGGGCCTTTTCGCCGTCGCCGGGCCGCCCATGGCCATTTACCTGCTCGATGCCGTAACTGACAACGACGAATACCGCGCCACGCTTGACGCCTATTTCTGCTGCACAACTGTCGGCACAACCTTCATGCGCTGGAGAAACGGCGCCTTCACAGCGCCGGTTGTCCACGCCTACCTGCCCCTGATTGCCGCGCTGGTGATCGGCACGTGGATCGGCACTAAAATCTTCCACAGACTGAACGCAAAACTTCTGCGCACGGCAGTGTACAGTTATCTTATCGTATCCGGCACCCTTATGCTTTTTAAGTGAACATTCCGCCGTCAGCAGCGGCGGTTCCGCAGTCCGCATAAAAAAGGAGGCTGCTTCAGGTTCTGCCTGATGCAGTCTCCCTTTTTATGCCGGTTCTTCAAACTCTGCAAAACATTTCCGGCAGACAGTCAGCGGCATAAAGTCCGGCAGA
>CAZDXA010000003.1:77842-134973 GCA_964509435.1 uncultured Synergistaceae bacterium
TTCAAACTCTGCAAAACATTTCCGGCAGACAGTCAGCGGCATAAAGTCCGGCAGAACCGCAGGCGCTTTTCCCCTGCAGCCGCTGCGTTTCTCGCCAGACACGCAGCGGCGCAAAAATATCATGAAACCAATATATCGCATATTATCTGCCACAAAAACTTACCCACAGGAAGTGACGCGGCTGTCTCCCCCTCCATTTTTGCGGGCATGTTCGCCCTGAGCATCGTCAGCGCTGTTCATGTTCAGGCTGTATGCGGTTTCGGATACGGCACCATAAGCACGTCATTTTTTCCTTATCTGCGCCCTTATCTGAAAGCTGTGGCACTTTCCGGGCTGAGCAGCTCTGCAGCTTCGCTGGTCGTCGCCCTGAGCAGCTGGCGGCACACTAACTGGAAATGCTGGTTCCGTGCGAAATCAGCAGTCTGACTGCCGGCATCATCGCCGGCAGACTTCCGCCGGCGCCCGGGACGCCTTTATGATGCACTGCCAGGGTGCTGCGCTCATCGCCCTGGGCATTTACTCAATTTTCTTCCGCGGCAGGATCCGCATCAGGGCGGCTTTTCTCCACGGCCCGATCGCCGGCGGCTTTGCCGGCTTTCTTTCAGGGCTGTTTGCCGTCGGCGGTCCGTCCATGGCTGTCTATCTGCGTGAAGCGACAAAAAGCAATGACGAGTACCGGGACACTCTGAACACTCATTTCTGCATCACCCCTGCAGCGACTGCTTACACAAGACGGACTCACGGTGCATTCTCGGCCCCTGCTGTTCACGCTTATCTGCTGGTTCTTGCAGCTCTTGTGATCGGCACCTGGGCAGGGAACAAGGTGTTCCATACCTTTGATAAGAAGAAACTGACTGCTGCCGTGTACAGCTGCCTGATTTTTTCCGGAGTTCTCATGCTTTTCAAGTAAAGCGTACAAAAAAGCGCCGGCGGACAAACGGCACACTGCCGATTTCTGCCGGCGCAGATTTTTTATTTACTCACTGCTGTTCTTTTTTCCGGCTGCCGGTCCTGTGGTGCTGACCAGGACTCCCGCAATGATGACAGCACCGCCGAGGAGCTGCATGGCTGTCACGCTTTCATGAAGCACGGCATTTGCGCAGATCAGGCCGACCACCGGCATCAGATTGAGCAGCGACGTCGCTGTGGTCACGGAAATTCCCCTCAGAGAGTAGTTGTAGCAGAGAAACGATGTCAGCGAGCAGCACACCGCCAGAAACAGGATTGAAAGTCCTGATTTCACTGTCGGCATGAGCCACGGGCGGCCTTCATAAAGCACAAAGGGAATGAAGAACAGCGCGCCGAAAAGCATCTGCCATGCTGTCAGCGTCGATGTGGCATACCTGTCTGCAATTTTCTGGGTCGTCAGGCTGTAGAATCCCCACATGACGCCCGATCCCAGAAGCAGAATGTCGCCCAGCAGAACGTTGCTTCCCGCGGTTCCGCCCGTGCCGGTGAGAATTCTGACGCCGGCAACCGCAATAAGGATGCCCAGCAGCTGGCGCGCCGAAGGCATGACGCGGTGTCCGATTGACTCCATGACCAGCGTGATCACAGGGTAGCAGGCCACAATCAGCACTGCATTGGTTGAACTGGTCAGCGAAAGCCCTACGTTCTGGCACGCAAAATACAGCGTCACGCCGAAAAGCCCACTGACGGCGAAATACGGCAGGTCACCGCGGCTCGGCTTTTCGCGGACGCCGGTCAGGGCCATGAAAACAAAGAACAGCAGTGCCGCAAGCGCCGCCCGCACAAAGCCCAGCTGAAGCGGCGCAATGGTTTCGTAAGCCAGCGCCGTCACAATGTAGGATGCACCCCAGAAGACAATGGCCGTCATGACGGCGCCGTAGTATTTAAGCATATCTCTCATCTGCGCTTTCTGAAAAGTACCGCTGCCGCGGTCTGAAACTAAATCTTAACACAGCAGGGCGCACTTTTTCAGGGATTTTTATTTTCACAGGCGGGCGGCCCCGGCACAGCGGGCAGCTGCCCGTCAGGCTGCAGAAAGATGAACCTGGCTGGAAAAACCCCGGCGGCCCTTCTGTCTGCGCCGCGGTTCATCCGTTCTGTCCGGTTGAAAATCTGAACTGCCGGCGTTCGGGCCGTGCACGCAGACGTTTATCTGCAGAATTGACGGGCAATTTCACGGATTTTTTGAGTTGAAAGAAATTGACTTTATTTAACCAATTATTTTCAGCAGAGCCATTTTTTTTCACATCAGAGAATGAACTTTGAGAAAACTTTTCTTTTTCTCCTTTTTCAGTGCGGAAAGGCAAATTTCAGAAAATCCCGGGCGCGAGTTCCATGCTACAATACATAAAGCAGGCGATTTTTAAAATTAAGGAGCCACCTGAATAAAAAATGTCCGTTTACGATAAAAAGAAAAAAGATGAAGAACCGTCGCTGCGCTGGTACGTCGGCGTTCCCGTCGGTTCAAATCCGCTGATTCTGCTGGATTTTGCCACGGCTCTGATCGTCACATTTCTGCTGGGCTGGCTGGTTATTCTCATTGCCCAGCTCTATTTTGACGGCTATATCGGGCTGAGCCATCTGCGCGGTGCCGCCATTGTTTCGCTTGATCTGTGCTTTCTGCTGTGCATCTTCTACGCTGTAGTCTGTTTCGTCGTTCTGAGAAACCGCTACGCGGCCCTGTACCGCTTCGATGTCAACGGCGCTCACTGCGACAACATGCGTGCCTATCCGAAAGCCCTGAAGCGCTGCTTTATTCACTTCCGCTGCTATCCCATCGAACCGCAGAGGGAGTTTTCAAAGAATGTGGAACGTCAGGCCCGCTGGGGCGATGTCACAAAGATCACTGAGCTGCCGGAACTGGGCGTGCTGGTGCTGCGCGGAAAGCGGGGAATGCTGCTGCGTGTCTACTGTCCTGACGAAAATATTTACCGCAGCGCGAGGAACTACATCAGGTCCGCAACCGGCGTTTAACCGCGCCGGCACTTTATTGTCCACGGCTCATCGCCGGAAAGGAGCGTTTTCATGGTTCTGTCACATGAACTGGAGGAACGGGCAAAGGAACTTCACAAAAAATATTTTGTGGCAGACGCCCATTACGATCTGCTGTGTCTGCTGGCAGACAAACACATTGAGGGCGGACGCCGCAATGTCATCAGCACCGACTATCTCAGGAAACTGCGCGACGGAGGCGTCAATCTGCTGATCAGCTCAATTTATCTTGAGACGAAGTTCGTGCCCGAAATGGCTCTGCGGAGAGCGCTTGACCAGATTTCCTGCATGCACGATGAACTTGACAGCTGCTCCGACGTTGTTCTGTGCCGCAGCACTGCGGAAATCAAAAAGGCCGCTGCGGACGGGAAAATTGCTCTGATCCTCTCTTTTGAGGGAGTCGACCCGCTCGGAACTGACCTTCGCCTTCTGCGCATTTTCTACGAGCTGGGCGTCCGCGGCGTGGGGCTTGTCTGGTCGCGGCGCAACGCAGCGGGTGACGGGGCGTTCTTCAGCCCCCGTGAAGAAGGGCGCAAAGGCGGCCTGACCGATTTCGGCGTTCAGGTCGTCAGAGAAGCGGAACGGCTTGGTATGTACATTGACGTCTCACATCTCAACGACGAAGGATTTGATGATGTCTGCACGTTTGCCAGAAAACCCTTCATCGCGTCGCACTCAAACTGCCGCGCCCTGACGCCGGTCATGCGCAATCTGACTGATGATATGATCCGCCGGCTGGCAGACCACGGCGGCATTATGGGCATGAACGGCTCAAAGAACTTCGTGCGTCTTGTGCCCGACGGCCCTGCAGCAGCGGAAGAACTGAGCGCCCACGGCCAGCACGTCAAAGAGCTGATCGGCGCGAACCGGCTGTGCTTCGGCTTCGATTTCTGCGACGAGTTCCGCACCGGCAGCCGTCCGAAAAGCGATGCCGTTGATTACTATGACCATGCATGGGAACTGACCGCCTGCCTTCTCGCCCGCGGATTCACCGAAGACGAAGTCCGCGGTGTCATGGGCGGCAATCTGCTGAATTTTCTTGAGCGCACCATTGGCTGAAACCGGTATCTGCGGCGCTGCGGAAAACCGCGCGGCCGTTCATAACATCACAAAAAAAGGGGAGCATCTGCAATGAGACATGTACAGCACGACGACCTGCTCAGATTCAAGTTTCTTTCCCGCCCGACCTTCTCACCGGACGGATCGGAAATCGCCTACGTTGTTTCATCAGCCAACCTTGACAAGAACGGCTATGACAGCGACATCTGGTTTTACAATCTCAAAACCGGCGAAGACCGGCTGCTGACCGGCACTCACTCGGAAAAGTTCTTCGCGTGGAGCCTTGACGGCAGCGAGATCATCTACGCTTCAGGGCGCGCGGTTCCTGCCAAGGGACACACTCAGTTTTACGCTCAGCGCACTGACGGATCAGCAGCGCGGAAGCTTTTTGAAATTGACAAATCCGCTTCCTCCATCGCCGATCTTGGCGGCGGGAAATATCTCGTCACTGCTGTATTTGAACCTCACTACGACAACCCTGAAGGCGCAGACTACCTCGTCATTGAACAGCTGCCGTTTACTTCAAACGGCAAAGGCTTCATCTGCCAGCGCCGCACCGCCCTTGCGGTGTACGATACGGCAGACGGCAGCTTCACGCGTCTGACGCCCGAGCACATGGACGTAATGCGCTGCAAGCTGGACGATTCGCGTAAATCGGCGCTTTTTACCGCAGTCGATTATGTTGACGTAAAGCCTTCGACCAACGCCCTGTACGAACTTGACCTTGCGTCGGGCAGCATCAGATGCCTGAGCAGCGGAATCACCTTCGGCTTCGACAACTTCGGCCGCGCAGACGGGCAGATCATCGTGTCCGGCAGCGATCACAAAACGGGCGGCGTCAATCAGAACATCAAGTTCTTCCGTCTTGCCGGCGGGAAACTTGAATGCCTGACTCCTGACCTTGACAGCAGCCTCCGCAATTCAGTCGGTTCGGACTGCCGCTACAACAGCGCAGACCAGGAAGGCGATTTCGCCGCCGACGGAGAGCGCCTGATTTACTGCGCCACTGACCGCTTCAGAAGCCATCTGTATGCTCTGAATCGCGATGGCAGCTCGGCCGAGCTGACCCATGAGCTGGACACGATCGACGGCTGGGACTGGAAAAACGGCGCAGCAGCCATTGTGGGATTCCGCGGTCTGAACCTTCAGGAGCTCTTCCTCTATAAGGACGGGACAGAAAGACGCCTGACCGTCCACAATGACAAGGTCTTTGACGGCGTGGAACTGTCGGTGCCGCAGCATATCACCTATGAAAACGACGGCTGGGAGCTTGACGGCTGGTTCATGAAACCCGCAGGCTTCACCGAAGGCAGAAAATATCCTACCATTCTCCATATTCACGGCGGCCCCAAGAGCGCCTTCGGCGGAAATTATTTCCACGAAATGCAGTGCTGGGCAGCCAGAGGCTACGCTGTAATTTACTGCAACCCGCGCGGCGGCGACGGCCGTCCCGGCGGATTCGACGACATCCGCGGCTATTACGGCATCAAGGATTACAGCGACATCATGAAATTCGTGAAAGAGTGCGCCGAACGCCTGCCGTTCATCGATGAAAAGCGCGTCGGCGTCACAGGCGGGTCCTACGGCGGCTACATGACCAACTGGATCATCACACAGACCGATTATTTCAAGGCCGCATGCGCCCAGCGGCCCATCAGCAACTGGGTTTCAAAGTACGGCTGCTGCGACATCGGCTACTACTACGTGGAAGACCAGCACGGCGGACGCCCGTGGGACCATCCTGAACAGGCATGGCAGGAATCGCCGCTGAAGCACGCCGCCAACGTAAAGACGCCGCTGCTGCTGATCCAGTCACAGGAGGACTTCCGCTGCGAGCGCGACCAGTCATTCCAGATGTTCACCGCACTGAAGGTGCTCGGCGTGGAATGCCGCATGTGCCTGTTCAACGGCGAAAACCACGAACTGAGCCGTTCCGGACGCCCGCGCAACCGGCTGGCCCGGCTTCGCGAAATCTGCTCGTGGTTCGACAGCCACCTGTAAGAGTTTCAGTCCGGCTGTCTTTCCCTGCCCGGATATACGCTGCCTCTGAAGTTCAAAGTGCATTGCCCGTCAGGCGCCGCAGACTGCGGCGCCTGATTTTTTTCTTCAGGACACGCAGGAGGGGCCGCCATGCCGGAAAAGCCGTTTCTGCTCCGTCTGAAAAAACAGAAAACAGCGTAAGCGCAGAAAGGTCTGAAAAAAATTATCGCGCAGAATCTTTATTGATCAGTAAAAGTCAATTACTTTAAACTCAAAAAACGACTGTTTTTCGAAAAACAACGCCGCCTGCCAAAAGGGTGAGTTATAATCAGAGTGAAATACCCCGGGGAAATTTTATCTTTTGCGCGATCAGGGGTGAATTCCATGACACTGAAAGAAGAAATGGCTCGTTATATTGATTCGATGCGCAGCGATCTCTGCGCCCGTGCCGATGACCTTTTTGACCATCCCGAGTGCGACGGGCACGAGGTGCGCGCCTGCGGACAGCTTATTCAGTGGCTTGAGAGCGAGGGCTTTGCCGCTGAAAAGGGAATCGGCGGCATGGAAACAGCGTTCCGCGCCGTCTATCAGCACGGAACCGGAGGTCCCTCCATCGGTCTGCTCACTGAGTACGATGCGCTGCCCGGCATCGGCCACGCCTGCGGGCATCATCTTCAGCCGCCGGCCATTATCGGCGCCGCTCTGGCGCTGAAAAAATGCCTGACCGACACTCCCTATAAAATCGTCGTCTACGGCACGCCTGCCGAGGAAACACGGGGCGGCAAAATCATCATGCTCAAAAACGGCTGCTTCCGCGACATCGACGTGGCGCTCATGACACACGGAGCGCCGGCCACCTGCGTCGACGTCAAATCGATGGCCTGCCGCGGCTTCACGGTCACATTCCACGGCGTGAGAGCCCACGCCGCCATGTCGCCCGAAAAGGGACGAAGCGCCCTCGACGCGCTGCTTCTTGCCTGCCAGGCCGTGGAGTTTCTCAGAGAACATGTCCGCGAAGATACCCGCATGCACTACTCCATTGTCAACGGAGGCGGCGCAAACAACGCCGTGCCGGCCGAGGCCTCAGGGTCATTCGGCCTGAGATCCTACAGCACGGCCTACCTTGAAACAGTCGTCCGCCGCTTTCTGGATATTCTCAAAGGCGCCGCCCTCATGACCGGCACCACTTACGACGTGAAAGCGTCGGAAGAGCTCGACGCAAAAATTCCGGTGCTCAGACTCAACGACCTTTTCATGAAGAATGCCGAAGCGGCCGGCGCGCCCAGAATCCGTCCGCCGCGCCAGAAAACAGGCTCAACCGATTTCGGCAACGTCATGCGCATCGTTCCCGGCTGCTGCATCCGCGTGGCCTTTGTTCCCGAAGGATCCGCCGCCCACTCGCAGGAATTTCTCGACGCAGGCAAAACTCAGGCAGCCCACGATGCAGTCATTTACGCCGCCAAAATTCTGGCATACACCGCGGCCGACATGATCGAGCAGCCCGAAACACTGGCTGCCATCCGGCAGGAATTCAGGGAAAACCTTGCAGCCGACGCTGAAGTTTAGCCCGTGCAGTGCCGCCGTATGCCGGCGATAACCTCCGCGCCAGCAGCTTACATACATGTAAGTACTTGTTTTTCAGACCGTACTGGAATATTCTGTATTGCAGAAAATATCACTTCCGGCATTTTCCGGATCATAAAATGGAGGCTGCGCACATGAAAAAAGATCTTGGAGTCAAACCTTTCCTGTTCCCGATGCCTGTTCTGATGATCGGCACTTACAATGATGACGGCACAGTTGACGTGATGAACATGGCCTGGGGCGGCATCAGCGACGAAAATCAGGTGATCCTGAACATCTCGTCAAACCACAGGACCTCGGCCAACATCCGCAGCAGAAAGGCCTTCACCCTGAGCATCGCCGACCGCGCGCACATCGTGGCGGCTGACTTTTTCGGCACCGCCAGCGGCAACGTCATGAAGGACAAGTTTGAGCGCTCAGGCCTTACTGCCGCAAAAAGCACCCGCGTCGATGCGCCCGTGGTGAACGAATTCCCTCTGACGCTGGAATGCAGAGTCGTCAAAATCGAAGAGGAAAATGACTGCCTTCACATCGTCGGCGAAATCCTCAACGTGCTGGCCGAGGAGTCAGTGCTCGATGCCAATGGCAAAGTGAACCCGGTCAAGCTGAACGCCTTTGTGTTCGATCAGTTCCAGAACGGCTATTACGCCATCGGCGAGAAAATCGCCCAGGCATGGAATGTCGGCGCTCCGCTCATGAAAAAGAAATAAAAACGAAGCAGAACGTTTTTGTACAGACAGGGCAGTCCCGCCGTCAGACGGGCCTGCCCTGTTCTGCATTCAGGGTTCGGCGTCTGTGTACCCCCTGCCGGACAGAGATGCGAAAAGGCCGTGCGGGCTGAATATCCCGCACGGCCTTTTTATAAGGAATCTGTGACTTTCATTCAGTATTACAGGTGTTCGCCGTAGAACGACACAAGCTTTGCAGCCGCCTTGTCAACGTACTCGGGAACCCAGTAAGTCTGAATGTGCGAAGCGCCGTCGATAAGGAACAGCTCCTTGTCGCTGGTGCCGCTCGCCTTGCTGAAGGCATCCTGAGTCATGTACAGCGTGTCCGCCTTGCTGCCGGCCATCATCAGAAGAGGCTGGTTCAGCAGCGCCATGTTGTCGGCAGCGTCAAACGTGAACAGATCAAGATTGCTGCGGACGGTGTACATAAACGTGGAGTTGGGGTGACTGTGGGTTTTGCCGTAATAAAGGTAGCCTTCGCTGTACAGGACAGGCATCCTGGCAAGCTCTTCCTCTGAAATATCCTGTGTCTCCATACCCACAGTGCGTGCAACTTCGCCGCCGGCTGCTTCCTTCGCGCGCTCCTCAGAAGCCTCTGCCAGACGTTTCAGGGTAGTGTCCTTTGAGGCGCCGAGGAATCCGTCGCGGCGGACTATGCCTGAATTGAACATTGAAAGAGTCGCCACTGCCTTAATGCGTTTGTCTGTCTGCGAGGCTTTCAGCGTGTAGCCGCCGCCTCCGCAGATGCCGAGCGCCCCGATACGGCTGGCGTCTACGCCGGGAAACGAGGGAATGATGTCGACCATGCCGTGCACGTCCTCAACGCGGAAGGCCGGGTTGTCAAGATTGCGGGGTGTGCCGCCGCTTGCGCCCTGGAATGAGGCGTCGGCTGCAATGGCAATGTATCCGTTTTCAGCGAGCCGCTGGGCGTACAGTCCGGCAACCTGCTCCTTGACGCCGCCGTTAGGATGAGCCACCACAATGGCAGGATATTTTCTGCTGCCATTTTTGTCGTATCCCGCCGGCGTGTAAATGTTCGCCGCTATGGTGTTGCCATTCAGATTGTAAGTCACCGGGTGAATATTGACCTTTCCCGCTTCGTTCTTCGTCAGCGCGCCTTTGTAAACAAGGCCGAAGGGATTGTCGTTGGGGCTTCTGACCTCGCTCAGTGAAAGCTCTTTCAGACCGGTGCCGCCGTAAAAAGCGATACCCGGAACTCCGGCGCCCTTGTCGGCAGGAGCGGAAGCAAAACCGGCTCCCGCAACGTTCATGGCACATATTGTGCCCATAACCAGCGCACACTTTGCTGCTTTTTTCATGTTAAAACCTCCGTCTGTAAAAAATTGGCGTTCAGGAAACTTACAGCCGCTCATGACAGAAAATTAAATTTACGCCCTGAATTAACCGCGCCCGGCAGCTTCGCTGCAGAACATCACGAATAACTGTGACGTCACCTTTCCTCTACATCTGCGCGTCTGCCTGTTTCTGAACGGTTCAGTTATATCAACCGGTAGTTACTGCCTGTCAAGGAGCGGGGATATTAAACATATGTGATAATTTTTTCATCTTCTCCGTAAATGTCATATTAACCATATTTCTTCTTTCTGATTTAAATATCATATTCACTTCGCACCTTTATGCATTGTTATACATCGCAAATTATGCCTTGCCCCGTGAAAATGCTCTTTTACAGCGCCGACGTCATCACGATCAAAAATTTCTTTTCATTAAAGCAGTACCCGTAAATTCCGGCCGCCTTTCTCAGCCCTGCAGTACCCATGTTTCTATTTCCGAGCGGAGAACCGCGCAGTGCGGCAGGGCACAAAAAAGGCTGCCTCAGAAATCACCTGAGGCAGCCGCTGTGTTTGTTTCATAAGGCACGTCCGGCATAAAACGCCCACAACCGGCAGCAAAGCACAGAAAATCACGCTTCAAAACAGAGGCTTTAAGGCCGTGCTCTGCGGCCTGACTGTCCGGGCAGAGGCAGATGGCCGCCCGCGTTTTCGGGGCCGGTTAAGCCGCGTTTTCGGGCCAGACGCGCCGCTTCACCTGCGCAAAAGCTGCTCTCACTGCCGGGCCGGCAGCAAAAATCTGCCAGCACAGCGCCATCGGATAATTCACCGCCAGCATGGCGCCCCACGTGAGATACCAGTTTCCGGCCGAAAAACGGCCGAGCAGAAGCATCGCCATGAAACTCATATACGGGCACATCATGGACACCATGCACAGCCCCACCACTGCCGGACGGTACCTCGCGGGACAGTCCGTGCGGTCAATGATCCTGAAGGCGAGGCGGTGCGCAGCCGGCGAGAGAAGCGGAAACTCAACCACAAGCGCCGCAACGCACAGTTCAATCACTTCGGCCGCAGTGCGCACTGACACCCCGGACAGTCCCTGCGGCGAAAGCGCCGTGTTGTACAGCACCATCCAGATCACCATGGCGGGTATCATCATCAGAGTAAACACCAGATCCTGAAATTTCGAGTTCATCTTAAAAATCATCCCTTCCGGCACGGCCGGCAGAAAATAAAGAGCCGCTGAAGCAACCGGACTTATGTCGGCAACTCCAACGGCTCATTGCGGTGAGTATTATACCACCGCCGAAGAAAAAATGACAAACGTAAAGGCTCAGGCAGTCCGTGACGCGCCCGGCGCAGAAATCAGCAGTTTTTTTCCTGGTTTTCCCCGTCCGGGCTTATTTCACGGTCTGCGCCGGCTGCATCATCACCGCCAAGCTGTTCAACTGCGTCGAGTTTCCGGCGCAGGACGCGGGTGCGGCGGCCGGTCTCCTCAATAGTCACCGCGGCAGCAGAAATCTGGCGGTGCGCCTTTTCAAGGGTGTCGCCGAACTTCATGAACTCACTGCGCACAGAAGCCAGAAGTTCCCACACTTCAGCGCTGCGCTGCTGGATTGCCAGTGTACGGAACCCCATCCTGAGGCTGTTGAGCAGCGCAGCCAGCGTTGCCGGCCCGGCGACGGTCACGCGGTACTTTCTCTGAAGTTTTTCAGTCATGTCCGGACTGCGCAGCACTTCGGCATACAGCCCCTCAGTAGGCAGAAAAATCAGGGCGAAATCGGTGCTGTAGGGCGGTTCGATATATTTATCGCGAACGTCCTTCGCCTCGCTTTCCAGCACTCTGAACATGGACGCCCGCGCTTCGGCCGCAGATTTTTCATCGCCGTCATCGGCGGCGGAGCAGAGACGCTGATAGTCCTCCAGGGGAAATTTGCTGTCTATGGGCAGCCACACGGGGCGGTCCCCGTCGCCGGGCAGGCGCACGGCAAACTCAACCCGTTCCTGCGAGCCGGGGCGCACGGCCACGTTGGCAGCATACTGCCCGGGAGCCAGAATCTGCTCAAGAATGGATCTGAGCTGCACCTCACCCCAGGTGCCGCGCACTTTTACGTTGGACAGCACGCGTTTCAGATCGCCGACGCTTCCGGCAAGGACACGCATTTCGCCGAGGCCTTTCTGCACCGCGTCGAGCTGCTGCTGCACCAGAGAAAATGAGCTTCCGAGGCGTTTGTTCAGCGTTTCCTGAAGCCGCTCCTCAACGCCTTCGCGGATTTTCTCAAGCTGTGCTGTGTTTTCCCTGCGCAGTTCGGCCAGTTCGCCGCGCACTGACTCAAGGCGCTTGTCCACAGCGGCGTTCAGGTCGCCGCTGCGCTTTTCAAGCCGTTCGATGCGGTCGGCCTGAAGGTCGCCGATGGCGCGCACTGACTCAGTGAGGTTCATCGAACTGGCGCGGAGCGTTTCGTTCAGCTCGCGGCGCATTTCGGAATTGCGGCGCAGGGCTTCCTCGCTCTGATCGGAAAGTTCCTGCTGAAGCAGTTCCAGCAGCAGGTCTTCAGTGGCTATTCTTCCTTTTTTCTGGAGAAAAATGAAAATCACGCAGGCGGCCGCAGCAGCAGCAGAACAGACCGCCGTGATCCAGGGCAGATAGTTTTCCATGTGTCATTCTCCTGACAAAGTGCAATCTTATTGATTGACCTATTCTACCACAGACGGCCGTCTGTATTCCCCGGTGGGGCCGACTGCAGCCGGCACATCTGCGGGAAATTAAAAAACGCAGAGCGTCAGCGCCGACTTTAGTGTATACTGTGAGATATATTCTCTGAAAGGATTCTCCGTCAAAATGAAAATTCTTGACTTTGACGAACGCCTCAACCCGCTTGGCATGCCTGAAAGCGTGCGCAGCGCGCTGGCAGGGGCGCTCGAAAATCCGCCTGATCCGCCCGCTGACCCGGAATTCACTGCACTGCGCACTGTCATTGCCCAGCGTCACGGCGTCACAGAGGACCGCATTGCCGTATCGTCCAGCGAAGACGAACTGATTGCGCTGCTGGCCATGACGGCGGGCCGGGGCAGTCGGGTGCTTCTGCCGGTGCCCTGTCCGCCGTCCTACGAAAAAGCCCTGAACCTGGCCGGTATCGCCGTAAAAAAGCTGAAGCTCGAATACAAACATGGCTTCCGGATTCTCCGCGGGACTCTTTCCGAGGCGCTGAAAGGCTGCGATATGCTTCTGATGGGCAATCCCTCCTGGCCGGCGTCGGCGCTGATGCCGCCTGCCGATCTTCTCTCTGAAATTGACCAGTGGATCAGCAGCGGCGGCTGGCTGATTCTTGACGAGCGCAGCATTGACTTCACCTACGGCAGCGTCACAAACTCGCTGTGGTCGGCCCTGCGCAGAGAGCCGCGGACGGCATTGATCCGTTCTTTCAGCGATTCTCTGGCGCTCACGGTCTGTCCGCTCTGCTATGCAGTCGGCGGCGCGGGGTGGATTCAGTCAGTCCGTGCGCATCAGTTTGCGCCGGCAGTCAGCCCGCTGGCACACTGTCTGATCCCGGCTCTCGAACATCTCACAGCGTTCCGGGGGCAGACTGTGGAATGCGTCACCCATCTGATGTCGCGTCTTGTCGGGCGCCTGCGCCGCATCTCCGGGCTGAAACCGCTGCCGCATGACGCCAACTGGGTTCTGTGCTGTCTTGAGCGCCAGGACTGCGACGCGGCGGCTTTAAGCGAGCAGCTGAAAAGAAAAGACATCCTGATTCACCCGTGTATTGACAGCCGCTGCTTCACACTCGGCCTGCGCGTCCCGATTGAAACCGACCGTTTTATCAAGGCCGCGCGGGAAATTCTCATGCAGAAGACAAAACGCATATAATACGGGCCGTCTTTCATTTTCTGAAAGGCGGCCCGCACTTTATTCGGATATCCGGTGCAAACTTACATCACGTCAATGGACGAATCAGCATCGTTGTGCGACGAATCCAGCATTCTGGCAAAACGCCCGCAGCCCCATGACAGCCCCATCATTGAAATGCCGGTGATGATCAGGTTTACGCCCAGAAGCACGCCGGGCGCGCTGGCGGCGCTGAACAGATTGTCCCAGATGGCAAACGCAAGGAAAACGTCAATCAGCCCGCTGAGAAACACGCCGAACGAGCAGAACACGCCGCGGAATCTGAAGTAGTCAAGGCACTTGGCAACGCCGCCGATCAGGAAATAAGCTGCCAGCATCGAGCCTATTGTGATCATGCCCACCAGCGGGCGCGTCAGCATCACAAAGCCCGAAACAGCGCACAGGATCATGAGCAGAACCTGCATCCACGATCTTTCTGTGAATGCCGCCCACAGACGGGCAGCTGCAGCAATGATCAGCGAAACGCCGAGCACGGTTTCGATGGCAAACGAGGCGGCCCACGGCATGATCACTGCACCGATTCCCACCAGAAGCATCAGCAGCCCGATCCAGAAAAACTTTCTCTTTTTTCTGCGGAGCTCCTCCGGATCAAAAGACATTTTTGCAAATATATCAAGCATAGCGGTCTCCCTGAAAATAAAATTTTTGCGAATACTTAAATATCATACTCTGCTACGGGGAAAAAGAGAAGCCCTCTGCCGCACCGGCAGCATTTTCTTTATTTTTTCTCCGGCAGAGCTGCTCACTGTTCAGGCTCGTCAAACGCCTCAGAGACCTGGGTCATCAGTTCGGGAATATGAAGATGCTGCGGGCAGAGCCGCGCGCAGGAACCGCATTTGATGCATGCCGAGGCCGGCGTGCGCCCCATATTGAGCTGGTTGCGGTAGTACAGGCCGGAATTGGATTTTTTGCCGAAGCGTTTGAAGTTGTTGTAAAGCGAGAAGTATTTTGGAATGGGAATCTTTTTCGGGCAGCCGTCAGTGCAGTATGAACAGCCGGTGCACGGTATGGCAGTTTCAGCCGTCAGAATCTCAGCCACTTTTGCCAGTGCGGCGCGGTCGCCGTCATCAAGCGGCCTGAAATCGCTCATGAATGCGGTGTTGGCGTCAAGCTGCTCCAGTGAGCTCATGCCGGAAAGGACCATCATCACATCGGGCAGAGACGCCGCAAAGCGGATTGCCCATGACGGCGCTGAAGCTTCCGGATCGCGGGCCTGAAGTATCCGGGCGGCCTCGGGCGGCAGATTCGCAAGAAGTCCGCCCTTCACGGGCTCCATTACCACAACCGGCTTGTGATGCTTCACGCACACCTCGTAATTGGCATGAGACTGAATGGTGTCGCTCTCCCAGTCAAGATAATTAAGCTGCAGCTGCACAAACTCTGTTTCGGGATGAGCCGTCAGAATTTCGTCAAGCAGTCCGGGCGCATCGTGATAGGAAAAGCCGAACTTTTTAATGCGGCCTTCGGCCTTCATCTTCATCGCGAAGCCGAATGGGTCCTCTTCTCTGATCAGTCTGACATGAGCGGAATTGACATTGTGCAGCAGATAGTAGTCAAAATAATCAACACCTGTTTTTTCAAGCTGTTCTTCGAACTTCGGCAGAAAGTCGGCAGATGTTTTCACCATCGAAAGAGGCAGCTTCGTGGCCAGGGTAAAGCTGCTGCGGGGGTGGCGCTTCACCAGAGCCTCTTTTATGGCGCGCTCGCTTTCATGTTTATGATACATGTAGGCCGTGTCAAAATAGGTAAAGCCGCGTTCAAGGAACAGATCAACCATTCTGCAGAACTGTTCAAGATCGATTGACGCCGGATTTTCGGCATCTTTCAGCGGCAGACGCATGCAGCCGAAGCCAAGCTTCTTTGTCATTGCACTTCCCCCTTCAGTATTGCTGAATTTTCAGCGTTTATGATTGTCGCCCCGGCTCAGGGCGGCCGGATACTTCAGCGCGTTCTTTGCAGTCTTATGCTCCAGCGCCGCGCCGAGATCGATGCGGTTCATCTGGGCAAAGCGGAGCACAAAATAGAAGACGTCGGCCAGTTCGTCCTCAATGTGCTCCCGTGAATCGGCGGCACTCAGCATCGCAGCCTGCTGGTCTCTGTTCATGAAGCGGAAAATTTCAAGCAGCTCGCCCGCCTCAGTCGCAATGCCTATTGCCAGATCCTTCGGCGTATGGAACTGGTCCCAGTCGCGCTCCTCACAGAACTCACGCACAAGGTTCTTCATGCTGTTCAGGCTGTCGTCGTCATTCATTTTTTCACCTTCCCGCAATACATTTTTAAACTAAATCCGGCTTTTTTGCAAGAAGTTTTACAGGGAAAAATCCCGGCATAAAAAAAAGACCCGGGCATCTGCCAGGGTCTGAATTTTTTAAGGAATACCCCGCTTCCGGGGCGCGGCTTCTTACGCGACCTGCGTTGTACGGACATACCCCGTCGCGTTGCGTACGAGAATCACCAGCTCTGACGGGCCGTCGGCCACAACGCAGTAGCCTTCGTTGTTCTCGCAGTATTCAGCCGCTTTGTTCAGGCGTTCACTGTATGGCATTTTGTCTTCTTCCACCTCCCTCCTGGAATTTCCGGTCTTTTCCTTACCGGCTGACGCTATTATGCCTTATGTTCTTTAAAAACAAATGCCGGAACGGTAAAATCAGCGTAAAAAAAACTCCGGCCCTTTCGGACCGGAGCGGAAAAGTCGTAAAAAGGTTCCCCGCAGGGAATCAGTTGCTGAGCTGAGCGGTTCTGACATAGCCCGTGCTGTTCAGCACAAGAAGGGGCTTCTTTTCGCCGCGCATTGGCACTACACTGTAACCGCTGTTGCTCTCACAGTATTTTGACGCTTTTCTGAGTCTTTCTTTCATAGACATGTTTCTGTACCTCCAGGTTTCTGTGCCGCCGAAATGCCTTTTCCGGCACCGCCCCGTGAGCAGACGGCCGGTCAAAAAGCATCCGGAACTTCTGTGATTCCGGCACCATTTGAGGGATATTATCACACTTTCACTCAAAATGCAAGAGGTAATTTTCTGACCTGATAAAAATTCTCTGCGGCCTCAGAAAAACGGCTCAGCGGGTCACTGTTTTGCGCGCAGCTGGCCGCAGGCGGCGTCAATGTCGGTGCCGTGCTCTTTGCGCACCTCGCACTCAATGCCGAGTTTTTTCAGCACATTCATAAACGGAGTGATGCGGCTTGCGGAGGGACGGCTGAACTTCGTGCCGGCAACCGGATTGTACGGAATCAGATTGACGTAGACCTGAAGTCCCTGGAACAGGGTTACCAGCTCATAGGCATACTCCGGCGCGTCGTTCTGGTTTTTCAGCAGAACGTATTCAACAGTCAGACGCACGCCGGTCTTTTCCTGCCAGTATCTGACAGCATCAAGCACCTGCGGCAGAGGGAACTTGTCGTTGACGGGCATGAGACGGGAGCGAAGCTCGTTGTTCGGCGCGTGAAGCGACAGGCACAGATAGATGCCAAGCCCCTCGTCGGCCAGCCGGCGGATGCCTTCAGGAATGCCTGATGTGGAAATGGTTACGTGACGCACGCTGAGCCCGCGCATTTTCGGCTCAAGCAGCATCTTCACGGCGCGGATCACGCTGTCATAGTTCAGCAGCGGTTCGCCCATGCCCATGAACACCACATTGTTGATGTCGTGTCCCGCATCAGCCTCCATGGCGATGAAGTGCGACACGATTTCGCCGGCGGTCAGGTTCCGCGTGAATCCCTGCTGTCCTGTGGCGCAGAACGCACAGTGAAGCGGACAGCCTACCTGCGACGAAATGCACGCTGTGTAATGATTACCGTGGTCCATCAGAACCGATTCTATATATTCGCCGTCGGCCAGCTTCCACAGATATTTGCGCGTTCCGTCCTCCGAAACCTGACGCTGCGCCATGACCGGCAGACTGATGTCCACCAGGGACGGCAGCTGGGCGCGCAGCGATTTCGACAGGTTTGTCATAGCGTTGAAGTCAAAGACTTTTTTCTGGTAAATCCACTGGCAGATCTGATCTGCCGTATAGCGCGGAAGTTTCAGGTCTTCCTGCACAAAGGCCTGCCAGTCTGCAAGGTTCATTTCAAAGGCGCTGCGTTTCTGCGCAGACGCTGTGATGCTGTTTTCGCTGTTTTCCATTTTTCTGTCCTTTCAGGAAGGTCCCGGCCTCACCGCTGAGGGCTCTTACGGGCCTTCCGCATGCAGAAAGCATACCAGTTTTGTCCGCAGGGCGCAAGCCGCGGACACGTCACTCTGCTTCATCAATCTGTTCCATGACGGCCAGCAGCCGGTCCGCATCCCCGGCGGCCGGCACACGCAGGCGCACCGAATTGGCGCCGGCAAAGCCCCGGCATGAAATGACCCGCACGCCGCGTTCAGCAAACAGACGCTCCAGGTCAGTTTCCGCACTGGAGTGGGTGATCATGCAGATGTCCGATGTTCCGCAGGTCTCAGCCAGCGAGAGCCGTTTCCACGGGCGGAAAAGTTTCTGTTTTACAGACTGCGTGTACTGCCTCAGCCGCGGCAGAAACGCAGCATCCCGCAGCGCGGCTGCAGCAACCCGGCGTGACAGAGAGCTGACCACATAAGGATTGCTCAGGTTTTCTGCATACCCCTGCAGAGACGCCGGCAGCGTCAGATACCCAGCGCGCAGCCCGCCGAGGCCGTACGCCTTTGAAAAACTCTGCGCTGTCAGCACATTGTCATGACGGTTCATCAGAGTGACCGCAGAGTTTTCATCGTCCATGAACCCGCCGTAGGCTTCGTCAACCAGCACACAGCAGTTCAGTTCCGCCGCACGGCTGACAATGCGCTCGACGTCCTGAAGGGGAATTACCTGCCCCGTCGGGTTGTGGGGGTTGTCCAGATAGATCAGCCGGTATTCAGGCGACATTGCGTCCAAAAAACGGCTGATGCTGAATTTCCAGTTTTCGTCCGCCCTGAGAGGAACCTCGTCATACCGTGCGCCGTGAAGCCGCACATCCGTGCCGTACTCGAAAAAGAGCGATGCGCCGCCCAGAACGGCGCTGCCCGGCTCAAGAAAAATCCTGTTCGCCAGATACAGCGCACCGGCTGAACCTTCTGTCAGAATCACCTGGCTTTTTTCCACACAGCCGCCCCAGCGACGCACAATGGCGTCTTTCAGTTCCGTCCCGTGGGGATAGTCAGTGCAGAGGCCGAATTCCAGCCGCTCAAAAGCACTGCGCGCCGCTTCGCAGACAAGTGCTGTGTTGATTCCCTCGCCGCAGTCAAGCTCAGGACGCTGTTCGCTTTCGCCGGAGGCATAGCTGAGCCGCGGCGTGTCCTTAAGTGCCCTGCTGATCCGGTATTCCATAAATCTCACCCGCTTTTTCACTGGAACATTTTGAATATATTATCACAAACAGCGGCGAAACTCACACGTGCACGGCCTTCCGGGCTTTTCCGCCCTGAAAAGCTTTTCTCTCCCCGCCGCAGCGCAGAAAAAGCGAAATCCCGGCAGATCCTGCGCTGCACCACAGACCGCACAGGTCAGAAAACGCACAGGCGGCAGACACAGTTTCCGCATCATCCGCCCGGCAGTCAGCCGCAGAACTTTGCAGGAAAATATCAGTCAGACAGCCCTCTCTGTGCGGCCGGCATTCTGCCTGTTGCTTTAACTTCGGACGAGTACGGCAGTTTACAGCGGCACCGTTAAAATACACAAAAATTCATTTTATATTGTTATAATTGACTTTAGGTTATTCTGAGACGTATAATAGAAAAAATTTTCTGTACAGGGAGTTTTAACATGAAAAGCTATGAGATACGGACAGGGCACAGCGTTCAGCGCTGGGACAGCCCTTATGACTATTCTGTTCCGCAGCCTGAAAATCCCGGACTGGGCGGAGCGTACTCCTCCATTGAAGAGGCTCTGGACCATCCCATCGGTTCAGCGGGCCTTGAGGAACTGGCCCGCAGTGCAAAAAAAATCGTGATCGTTGTGCCCGACATCACCCGCGGGTGGAGCCGCGCCCCTGAAATGAACGCTGCAGTGCGCCGCCGCATTTCAGCAGCCACAAAATGCCCTGTTACGTGGATTGCCGCAACAGGACAGCACCGTGCCGCCACAGAAAAGGAAATGCCCCTGGTTTACGGCAGCGCACCGGTCTGGGGCGACACTCTGCTCAGCCATAACTGCGACGACACCGTGAACACAGGACTTAAAACTTCCACCGGAACGCCCGTGTGGCTAAACGCCGCGTTTGCCGGCGCCGACCTCGCAGTGCTTGTGGGCGGCATTACCTATCACGACATGGCAGGCTTCAGCGGCGGCAGAAAAATGATCATGCCCGGCATCTCCGGACGCCGTTCCATTGTGGTCAACCATAATCACTGTCTGATCAACGGACAGCTCAATCCCGCAACTGACAGCGGCCTGCTGGAAAATAACCCTATGGCACAGGATCAGAAGGAATATGCCGGACTGGCGCTGCGCGGCAAAAAATGCTTCATCATCAACACCATCGCCGACGGCCTGGGAAAACCGGCAGCATGGGTTGCCGGAGACCTGTGGAAAGCATGGGAGACAGGATGCGAAACCTGCCGTTCGCTCGATTCACTGTATATTCCGGAAAAAGCCGCGCGGTGCGTAGCATCCTGCGGCGGCTACCCCTTTGACATCGACCTGTACCAGGCCACAAAAGCGCTTTTCTCTCCGCTTTCAGCGCTGCGCACAGGTGCGCCGGTAGTGCTTGCCGCAGGCGTTGAGGACAGCCTCGGCCCCGGCAGCTTTGCAGCCGATCTGCCCGCAGCGATGCACGATCCGGCCGCTTTTGCACGCCGCATGGAGACAGCATTCACAATTCCCGGCTACATCGCACTGCGGACCGTCCTCGAATCCCAGCGCCACCCCATGGCACTGGTGACAGAGCGGGAAAACGTCCCCTTCCCCGGCCGCGTTTTCCGTACCATGCAGGAAGCCGACCGCTGGCTTCAGGAAGTTTCAGGTACAGACGGCCTGTCACTGCTGGTTAAAAGCGGAAACGCCATTCACGTGTTCGTAAAATAGCCGGACAGGCAGTTCGCAACAGACTCCGCACCGCATATACAGCATTTCCGGCCCTGCAGCCGCAGGACAACAGGGAGGCACCCCGTTACACCCGGGGTGCCTCCTTTTCTGCTGTATTAAAAAAGAGGCCGGATAACCGGCCCCTGATGTTTTCTGCCTCAGCGGATATTATACATGCCACTGACGCCTTCTCTGAGGTTGATATAAATGTTTTTAAGCTGGCTGTAGTGTTCGAGAATGACTTTGTGGGTCTCTCTGCCGATGCCTGACTGCTTGTATCCGCCGAAGGGCGCTCCGGCAGGAAGGTCGTTGTAGGTGTTGACCCACATGCGGCCGGTACGCACGCCTCTGGCGACTTTCAGCGCCGTGTTGATGTTCTTTGTGAACACCGCGCCGCCCAGTCCGTAAACGCTGTCATTGGCCAGCGCGATAACTTCATCGGCGGTTTTAAACTTCTGGACAACCACTACGGGGCCGAAGATCTCCTCCTGGCACACGCGGTCAGAGTTTTTATCAGTGACCAGGATCGTGGGCTCGATGAACCAGCCCCTGTCACAGCCGTTCGCTGTGTAGCGATGTCCTCCGGTAATGAGCTTTGCGCCTTCTTCAATGCCGATCTTCACGTAATTCAGCACTTTCTCCTGCTGCTTCTGGTAAATTTCAGCGCCGAGCTCTGTAGCAGGGTCGGTGGGATCGCCGATTTTCACGTGTTCAAAAGTGTCTTTCAGGTGCTTCAGGAACTCGTCGAAAATTCCTTCCTGCACAAAGAGGCGCGAACCGGCGCAGCAGACCTGTCCCTGATTGAACAGGATCCCCTTGCAGGCCCCGTCAACGGCCTGCTTCAGATCAGCATCGTCAAAGACTATGTTGGCTGACTTGCCGCCGAGTTCGAGTGTAACGGGGATCATCTTGTTGCAGGCCTGCTGGTAAACGCCGCGGCCGACTTCGGTTGAACCTGTGAATGCCAGCTTGTCGATGTCAGGATGCTCAAGCAGCCACTGGCCGGAGCGGGAACCGGCACCGGTAATGACGTTCACGACGCCTCCGGGCAGCACGTTCTGAATGAGGCGCATTAGTTCCAGAAGGGAGATTGACGTGTGCGATGACGGTTTGATGACGACGGTGTTTCCTGCCGCCAGGGCCGGAGCCAGTTTCCAGCACGCCATGGTGAACGGGAAGTTCCACGGAATCACCTGTCCGACTACACCGACCGGCTCATGCAGAATCATGGAAAGTGTCTGATCGTCAAGCATGACTGCTGAACCTTCCCATGCGCGCAGGCAGCCGGCGAAATAGCGGAAATGATCTGAACCGAGGGGAATATCGGCGCTTTTTGTCTCACGGATCGGCTTGCCGTTGTCAAGTGTCTCAATTAGGGCGAGACGGTCAAGATTGGCGTCAATAATATCGGCGATTTTCAGAAGAACGTTCTGGCGCTCGACGGGCGATGTTTTTGACCACGCGGGAAAAGCCGCGCGGGCCGCCTTCACCGCACGGTCCACATCTTCCTTTGAGGCTTCGGCCAGCGTGGCCAGCGTTTCGCCGGTCGCCGGGTTTGTGCTCTTAAATGTGCCGCCGTCTGAGGCAGGCACAAATTCGCCGTTGATAAAAAGTCCGTACTGATTCAGGATATTTGCTTCTGACATGGAAATCCTTCCTTTCAGCCGGGGTTTCAGCCCCTTAACTTTTGCAGAAATTATGCATCAGCAGTCTCAAAGTATGCTTTTTTCTGAGACGCTGTTCCCTGAAATACGTTTTTTCAGTTTTTTTGCAGGCCTGCTTCTGTTGCTTCACATGCTTCGATTCGAAGTATAACGTTCAAATGTTAATTATACAATGATGAAAAGATACATGAATAAAAGTCTTCGCAGTACAAAAAGCACAATGCTATTTTTAACAGTCCGCCGCATAAAACAGGCGTATGAGCGATTTCGCCCATTTTGCCGCAATGCTTTGTGAAACAGGCGAACTTTTCTGTTCTTTCATATGCAATTTATCTCTTATGTGCAAAATGGCTTTTTATTGCAAATTTTATATTTTTCATTTTCAATAATTATTTTATAGATTTTTTATTATTCATCTAAACATCGTATTTTTTAAAATACAGCCGCCGTCTGACAGTTTCTCTAAAGTATCGCGATGTTTTTCTAAATCACAGCTATATGATAACTATTTGTATATAAATAAAATTCAGCCCCCCGGCATCAGGACGCAGAACCGTCTCACAGTTCCGCCGGCATGAAGCCGGTGCGCGGGCACATTTAAAGCCGGCAGGCAATGCTGCCCTGCCGGCTGTCATTGAACAGATTCTTTTAAGGTGTTCCCGGAACAGCGGCCACCGCTGCCGCTGCGCAGTTTCAGGATTACCGCTGCGGCACCGCTCTCTGCCCGTCTGCGGGGGCCTTTCTGCAGAGCAGGAGAGCCGCTGCGATGGCGGCCGCACCGGCAGCCAGTTTGCCGGCAATCACGGGAAGAAGTACATCAGGGCGGGTCTGCGAGACGTAGCCGAGATGGTCTCCAAAGACCCAGGCGGCTGACACGGCAAAGGCGACGTTGATGATTTTGCCTCGATCATCCATTTCGTCCAGCGATTCAAACATGGCAATGCTGTTCGCCAGTGTGGACAGCAGGCCGGAAACAGCCTGCGGCGAGATGCGCAGCCGGCGCGCGGCGGCGTCAACCTTTTTTGAAAGGAGCCGCGTGATGACCGCAATCAGAGGAAATGTTCCCGCCAGAATAACGGCAATGCCGCCCACCACAAGAAAGGCCTCGTCGATCGGCGTCATGCCCTGCAGCACTGTGATTCCGAAGAGCTTCTGCGCTGCGCCGGCGGCCAGTCCGGCAAAAGCACCTGCAAGGCTGATCTTGCCGACAGCCGCAAAGAACTTCATGATGAAACCGGTGAAAAAGCGCAGGCCTGCGTACAGAAGCGCTACAAAAAACAGAATGGGGGCCAGATTGCGCATCAGCGGGCCGATGCCGATGCCAAGCGCCAGACCGCCGGCGAAAATCCCCACGGGAGCGGAGATAATGCCAGCCAGAAGGCCGCAGATGACGCACCGCCGCGCCTTTTCGCCGCGGGCTGAGGCAACGGCAACAGGGATGGTAAACGTCAGTGTCGGCCCGAGGACTGAGCCGACGATATAGCCGCTGAACACGCCGATCTGTGGATCGCGGGCCAGTTCTGCCGCAAAGGGCGCACCTCCAGCATCAACGCCGAAGAACATCCCGGCAAAAAGAGAAGGATCTGCCCCGACTGCACTGAAAACAGGCGAAAGCAGAGGACGGAGCGCGCGTGCCAGCACCGGCGACAGGCAGATATATCCCGCCATGAGCATCAGCAGCGGCCCCGCGGCGGCAAAGCCGCGCCGGAATTCCCGCCCCAGTCCGAAACGTCCGTCAAAAAGCTCATCGCATGCGCCGCAGACCATAAAAAGAAACAGAACAGCCTCTGTGCACTTGTAAAAATTCATGAACCCCGCCTGCTTTCCTGCTTTGCAAAAAAATAATGTTCCGGCCGCCCGGCTTTCCGGGGGCTTTTCCATGAGGCCGGCCCTGAAACCGGCCCGGCATTTTATGCTAACCGCAGATTCAAAATTCTTCACGGCTTAGATTATTAAAAATTCTATAAAATTTAACAGCAGACCTGCAGCAGCACAGACGGCCGCCGCAGGTTCCGCCGTCTCCGCCGCAGAGATGCGCACTGCCTGTCTGGCCAGTCCGGCATTTTTTCTGCAGAAATTCCATATTGACAGGCAGGCTGGGCGGCTTAAAATAAACATATGGTTGAAATTTCAACTATATATCCGACGTTCATGGAGCGTGACTATGAAACTCAAAAATCATCTGTTCCGCGATCTTGGTTCCGTGTGCCGGTGCATTCAGTCCACCATCGACGTCAGGTTCAGAAACAGCGGCCTGCAGCGCGGGCAGTTCATCTTTCTGACCCGCATCTGCGAGACGCCCGGCATTCGCCAGGGAGAGCTTGCAGCTGCGTGCAGCCTCGACAAGGGCACCACGGCAAAGGCTGTCCAGAAGCTGGAAGATTCGGGCTTTATCCAGCGCCTGCACGATGAAAATGACAGGCGGGCATGGAACCTTTTCCCCACGGCGAAAGGGACTGAACTGTACCAGAAACTGATTCATGAAGAAAACAGGGAAATTTCGGCCGGACTGCGCGGATTTTCCCGTGCGGAGGCCGAACAGCTTCTGCAGATGGCAGTAAGACTTCAGAACAATATCAGGTGCGACTGGCTTGAAACCGGCAGGGAATTTGCCCGCAGAAGCCGTCTGTCAGGACGGAACGCCGCAGCGAAGCCTGCCAGGCACGCTGACGCAGACGGGCAGGCTGCGGCGTCAGACAGCAGACAGCAGGCTGAACTTGCAGAAAGCCCGGGTGACGACGATGCCTCCTGCGCAGAATAAGCGTTCCGCCGTCATGATGTGTGCGCTGGCGGCACTGCTGCTTTACGGCGTCAGCGCAGGGATCCGCGGCGACATCGGGATTCTTCTGAATCCCCTGTCTCAGTCGACGGGGTGTCCCTATCAGAATGTCAGCTTTGCGATCGCTGTGATGCAGCTGGCATTCGGCGTCTTTCAGCCGCTTTTCGGGATTCTGGCGGTCCGCAGGTCTGACCGCTTCGTCCTGATTCTCGGCATTGTGCTCTATCTGCTGGGGACTGCCGCCCTGCCTTTCATCAGATCCATGGCCGGGCTCCTGACGGCCGTCGGCCTGCTTCTCGGTGCCGGTGCCGGCGCTGTCTCTTTCGGCGTGATTCTGTCCGCCTACATCTCGGCGGCCGGACCGGAATACGGAGCTGTCATTTCGGGAATGATCAACGCCGCAGCAGGAATCGGATCCACAGTCCTGGCAGCGCTGATGCAGGGTTCTCTGTCGCGGGGCGGCCTTTCTTCCGCCTCGGCGCTGCTTTCGCTCTCACTGCTGCTGCTTGTGCCCTTTACTCTCTATATGACGCACCTCAGTGCCGGAAACGCGCAACCCCGGTCCTCTTCTGACGCAAAAAGCTCGTTTTCTGCCCAGGAAATCTTCCGGTCCGCTTTCGCTGACCGGACTTTCCGGCTTCTCCTCTGCGGCTTTTCGACATGCGGCTTCCATATGGCCATCATCGAAGCCCATCTGTTTTCCCAGTTTCTGTCCTACGGAATCGACAGGCGTTCAACTGCGCTGGCTTTCGGCGTCTACGGACTTGCCACTGTCGCAGGATCCCTCATTTCGGGCTTCTTTTCGGCGCGCTTTCCCAGGGGAAAAATGCTGGGCATTTATTATGGGTTCCGGGCAGTATGGGCTGCCGCCTATCTGTTTTCCATGCCGAAAAATTTCTTCACAGCCTGTCTGTTCAGCATCGGACTGGGGCTGACCGGAGCTGCCACAGTGCCGCCGACTTCCGGGCTTGTAAACCGGCAGTTTCCGCTCAGGTGGACGGCTGCCCTGATGGGCTTCCTCTTCATGTGCCACCAGATCGGGGCTTTTCTCAGCGCATCGCTTGGCGGCATCTGTGCTGCGCGGACCGGAAGCTATATTACAATCTGGTGCATTGACATGCTGCTGTGCAGTTTTGCCTCGCTCGCCAGCTTCAGAATCTGACCGCGGCGCGGAAGTTTCCCGTGCAAAACTGAAAAAACAGCCGCTGTATGAAAAGTCCGCCCCGGAGACAGTTTTCAGCAGCCTCGGACTCCGTCAGAAACCGGCAGGCACCCGGGGGCATATAAAAACGCCCGGCCGGCGCCGCCGGCTTTTTGCTGCCGCCCGCAGGGCGGAAAACGCCCCGTTGACAAAACGGCCGGTGAATTTTATCTTTTGACTGAACCGCTTTGCTTCTGACTTTATTTTCTGCAGGCAGCGGAAAAAGCTGTCTGCACTGGGAGGCCGTCATGAACTTTCAGACAGAAATCATTACGCCGCGCGCGCTGAAATCTGCCGGCGGCGCTGAAAATACCGATAATGCCTGCACCGCAGCGCGCGCAGGACAAAACGCCTTTTTCGGCCGGACATCCCGGAAACGCAGCACCGCCCGGCAGGAAAGCGCGGTACGATGAAACGGTTTCTTATCACAGCCGCAGTTCTCGCTGCTGTCGTACTGGCCGGCGCATTTCTGTGGAGGCGCGCTCAGGATGGCCGCGCGCACAGTGTCTCATTTTTTGCCATGGACACTCCGATGACGCTGACGGCTTACGGGCCGAAGGCTGAAAAGGGGCTGCAGGCCGCGCGCAGGCGCATCAAACAGCTGGAAAGCGAGTTTTCCGTGACAGATCCGGAAAGCGATGTCGGCCGTCTGAATGCGGCTGCGGGCGCTCCTGTTGAGATCAGCACAGATACGGCGCATCTTCTGGCTTTTGCCCTGAAAATGAACGCTGAAACTTCCGGGGCGCTGGATCCGACTCTGTACCCGCTTCTGAGGGCATGGGGTTTTACCGCGGAAAAACAGCGCGTTCCCTCAGATGATGAACTTGCCTCGCTGAAAAAGCTGACCGGCGCCGGCAGGGTGTTTCTCTCCGGCAGCACGGCGCGGCTTGCGCCCGGCGCCATGATCGATCTCGGTGCCGTCGCCAAGGGCTTTGCGGGCAGCGAGGCTGCGGCGGTGCTGCGGGCCTGCGGCGCTGCCTCAGGCGTCGCGAACCTGGGCGGCAACGTGCAGACCTTCGGCGGAAAGCCCGGCGGCGGCCCATGGCGCATCGGCATCCGCGCACCGGAAGACGGACTGCTCGGCGTGCTGGAAACCGGCGAGGCTGCAGTTGTGACTTCAGGCGGCTACGAACGTTTTTTCACCGGCCCGGACGGACAGGTTTACTGGCACATTCTCGACCCGTCAACAGGGAAGCCGGCCCGCAGCGGCGTCGTTTCTGCCACGGTCACCGGCCCATCCGGAGAGCTGTGCGACGCTCTTTCAACGGCATTTTTCGTGATGGGCGCTGAAAAAGCGGCCGAATACTGGAAAAACAGCAGCGGTTTTGACTTTATCATCCTCACTGAAAACGGTGAGATCTGGCTTACCGAAGGGGCTGCAGGCCGGTTCACGGCCGACCCGGCCTTTGCCGGATCACCCGTCAGAACCGTGCGCCGATGAAAAAGATCATCGCTGCCGCCGCCGCGCTGCTGATTTGTGCCTCGGCGCTTCTGGTCTGGCAGATCAGCCGGCCGCAGGGCCACATCGTTGAAATTGTTCAGGACGGCAGGGTCATTGAGAAAATCGACCTCGACCTGGAAAAAGCACCCCGCCGTATTGTCATAAAAGCGCCGGACGGCGGGAGCAATACGCTGCTCATCAAAGACAGAAGAATCCGCGTTGAAAGCGCCGACTGCCGCGGCAGAAACTGCGTGAAAATGGGCTGGCTCCGTTCAGCCGCGCTGCCTCTGGTATGCCTTCCCCACCGCCTGACAGTGCGTTTTGCCGACAGCGTGAAGGATTCGCTGGATGGCATTTCTCAATAGGAGGGTTTTCATGAAAAAAATCAGCGTATTAACGCGTCTCGCACTGCTCACGGCTCTGTCCCTCGTTCTGTTTGCCGTCGAACTGGCTCTGCCGTCGCCCGTGCCCGTCCCCGGCGTTAAACTCGGACTTGCCAACGTTGTGACCGTATGGGCGCTTTATTACTGCACCGCCGGACAGACACTGATGGTGCTCACGGCGCGCATACTGCTGAGTGCCCTGATAACGGGAAATGCCGCCGCCCTGATTTTCAGCTTTTCCGGCGGGCTTCTCTCGCTGGCCGGCGGGCTGCTTCTGAAAAAAGCTGTTCCGGAAAAGCGGCTGTGGCTGACAAGCGCGCTGTGCGGCGTGCTGCACAACTGCGGCCAGATTGCCGCAGCCATTCTTGTAACTTCAGCGCCTGACCTGATTTCCTATCTGCCGTTTCTGATTGTAGCCGGCATTGTGTGCGGCGCTCTGACAGGGCAGATTGCCCAGCAGACCCAGGAGCGGCTTGAAAAAGGCTTTTTCAGCAGAGAGGATTCCTGACCCGGCAGGACTGCCTGCTTCCTGCGCAGCCGGCGCACTGTCCCGATGCGCCGTTCAGCGGCCAGATTTTTTTCTGCTGCCGGAACTTTTCTGCCCCGATATGTTTTCAGAACCGAAGAAAAAGCTGCGGACAGGCAGGGACGTTTTCTGCCCTGCCTGCCCGCAGCTTACAGACGGCACGCATCGCCAGTGACGGTGCGTGCCGTTTTTTCATTCAGCTTTGCAGAACAGCGGCACACGCGGCGGCCGCACAGGCCGACAGACAGTTTTTATGCGTCCCCGCAGCAGTGAAAAGCGGCGCTGCAGAGACATCCGCAGCAGAGCCGGCCGCGCCGGACGCCAGCCGCTCAAATTCACCAGACAGATGCGCACGGGCGCCGCGGTTTTATACAGCCATGCGGCAGAATGAGAATTTAATGATAATAGCGGACAATATTCTGATAGATTTTTCATTAACACGACGATAAAATCATAACCGTAAAAGATCAGAGCAGCAGACAGGCTGCCGCAGCCGAAGGGCGGGGAAAAAATGAAGTCCCGGAATCTGGATCTCGTCAATCAGTCTTTCGCAGTACAGGCCGAAAATTTTGAGAACAAAAATGACATTTTTTCCAATGTGGACTATCTGAATTACACACTAAACGAAGTTTCACCCGGAATCAGCGACGTGATGCTGGAAGTCGCGGCCGGAACGTGCGTCAACGGGCGGGCCTTCGCCCCTCATGTCAGCAGCGTCGTCTGTCTGGACGCGACGCCCGCAATGCTTGAGGTCGGAAAACAGGGCGCTTCGCGCGAGCATCTTCAGAATATGTCTTTTGTATGCGGCACCGCAGAAGAACTGCCATTTCCGGATAAGAGCTTCGACATTGTGTTCTCCCGGCTCGCATTTCATCATTTTACAGACACAGACGCCGTGTTTTCTGAAATGGAGCGCGTTCTGAAAGACGGCGGAAAGCTGGTCATGATCGACATGGCAGCGCCCGCAGAAAAATGCAGAAACACACGAGATGAGCTGGAACGGCTGCGTGACCCCTCGCACGTGAAAAACCTCAGCATCACAGAAATGCAGCAGATGTACACAGCACATGGATTTAAACTGGTCAAGTCAGAAACAGCAGTGATGCCGAAGAGCCTGGATACATGGCTTTCGCTCACAAAAACCCCGGAGACGCTGTGCAGAGATATAACAGACCGGATGACGGCAGACATCCGCGGTCAGGAACAGACCGGATTTTCACCGTACCTGAAAAACGGCAGAATATTCTTTGACCAGAACTGGGTGCTCAATATCGGAATATCAGGGACAGGTGAATAAAATTGTCACTCATTTCAGAACTGACATCACTGCTGAAGGACAGAGGCGCGCAGCTCGTCGGCGTCGGCGACCTGAGCAGCATACAGCTGAATCCGGGGAGTGAGGCAGCGGTTCCGGCCGGCGGGGACGGCCGGAACACCGCTCTGCTGACAGAAGCGTTCAAAACGATGAAAACTGGCGTATCAGTCGCTCTGCCCGTGCCGGCATCCATCGTTGAGGACCTGAAAACAGCGCCGACGCTCGAATACTATCACGCCTACAACGCCATGAATAAGCAGCTGAACGAAATCGTACTCGCAGGAGAACGTTTTTTACAGGAACAGGGATATCACGCGCACGCCCAGACAACAGACCGTGTCACGGGCACGGCCGACAATATCACGCCTCTTCCGCACAAAACAGTTGCAGCCAGGGCAGGTCTGGGATGGATCGGCAAAAGCTGCCTGCTGGTAACGCCGCAGTACGGAAGCGCTGTGCGGCTGTCGAGCATCATCACCGATGCCCCGCTTCCGTGCAGCCGTCCGGTCCTCGAAAGCAGATGCGGCACATGCCGCCGGTGCGTTGATTTCTGTCCGGCAGGGGCGCTGAAAGGCACGCTGTGGAAAGCGGGCATGCCGCGGCCGGAGCTTTTCGACTGGAAACTGTGCTACCCCGTGCAGGTTGAGCGGATGCGGAAATATGCGGGAATCAGCGTGGACCTGTGCGGCAGATGCTTTGCAGTCTGCCCCTTCACGCAGAAATATCTGGCCCGGAATCAGTGCACGGGCCGGGAATGACAGATGAACAGCCCGGCGCTGAAAAAGCAGATCAGACATGAGGAGGAAAAGGCCATGACACAGGAAAACAGAAAATCATCAGGTTTTGATCAGCAGCTTACAGCTTCGAAGGTTTACGACTGGGACACTGACAGCCTCGTGCAGATTAAGCAGATGATGAATGACGCAGGGCTCAGCGATGAACTGTGCAGCGCCGGTTTTGTCGGTCCGTTTGCGCAGAAATTCGCGATGCTGGATTAAAGGCGCTTCAGGAAAAAGCGGCATCAGGCGCGGAGGCCGGGCCTGGCTGAAAATGATCCGGAAGAAGGAGGAAGAGAGAATATGGCCACAGAATTCAGAAAGATGAGGCGGTTCAAGCAGCAGCTTACAACCGAGGAATGCAATGCGCTGCTCAAACAGGAGGACCGCGGCATGCTCGCCGTGAACGGCGACGACGGTTATCCCTATGTGATCCCGATGAACTTCTATTTCGACGAGAAAAACAATTCGCTTTACCTTCACAGCGCAAGAACCGGCTACAAGATTGACGCTCTGAAAAAAAGCAGCAAGGTGTGCTTCTGCCTTCACGACCAGGGATATACCAACGGCGGCTGGTGGCAGAAACATTTTAAGAGCGTCGTGATATTCGGGCGCATTGAGTTTATTGACGATCCTGAAAAATCGCTCGAGTACATTAAAAAGTACGACCTGAAGTTCGAGACGCCCGAGGAAATGGAAAGCCACGTTGCCCGAGAAGGCCATCTTGCTCAGATGCTGGAACTGAAAATTGAATACATGACAGGCAAGCGCATAATTGAGGGAGAAATCAGAACTGTCGCAGAAAAGAAACAGGAACCCCACGCCACAGCTTAAAAAGCTGAATAAAGCGTCTCCCGGTAAGGTCATTCCGAACCGATGAGGATGCCGCGGCAAAAAAGGAGCAGGAAGGGAGAACCTTCCTGCTCCTTTTTTTGCCGTCAGCAGAACACAGAGAATTTATGCCGGCCGCTTCCCCGCTTTCCGCGCCGGCGCGGAAAGCGGAAAGTTCGCGGGGCGCTCTCGCGCTTTTTCCCAACAAGGTTCAGCGGCCGGCATATCTGTCAGAGGCAGTTCAGCAGCGCGGCCAAACCGCCGGTGTGAATAAAAACAATGGTTTCGCCTTCTTCAAATGCGCCTTCGCTGTTGAGTTCCAGCAGGCCGCCGAATGCCTTTCCCGTATAGTACGGATCAAGCAGAATGCCCTCTGAAGCGGCCAGCGCAAGCATCGCCTCGCGCCCCTTTACAGTCGGGAAGGAAGCGCCCTTCCCGCACGAGAAATGCACGTGAAAATCGTCCTCCGCGAGCGCGGCTGCACAGCCGGCAAGTTCAGCCGCAGCCATAGCCTGCCGGCACAGCGTGCCCGCGCGGGTAAACCTTCTTCCGATGGCAACAGCTGCCGTCTTCGTGCCCGGACAGTACAGGTGCGCGCCCAGAACAATTCCCGCATAGGTGTTCCCGGTTGCGCCGCAGCAGACAATGTGGCCGATTTTCAGCCCCGCCGCCGCGGCCTGTCCGGAAAGTTCTTTCACCGCATCCGCGTAGCCGAGCGCCGCCAGCGGAGATGACGCTCCGGGCGGAATAATATAGGGCTTCAGCCCCTGCGCTTTCAGTTCCGCAGCCGTTTTCCTGATGCCGCGCATCATATCCGGCTTTTCACTGCTGTCAGCAAAGTGTTCAGTGACACCCATCATGCGGGCCAGACTTCTTGAAATTGTCTCAGTTTCATTTGCATAGACAAGATGCGTTCTGAGCCCTGCCTTTGCGGCGCAGGCCGCAACTGCCAGCGGCTGGTTTGACCGTGAACCTCCGCCGGTCACTACGCAGTCGCAGCCTTCATTCAGGGCTTCCGCAAGCAGGTACTCCATCTTTCTGACTTTGTTTCCGCCAAGGCCGATGCCTGCCAGATCGTCGCGCTTTATGTAGAGTTTTCTCCCGCCGCCCAGCTTTCTGCTGAAATTCTTCAGCTCCTGAAGCGGCGTCGGGTAACAGCCGAGAACGATCTTCCCGGGCCTGTCTTTCAGATTTTCCGCCATTGTCATGTCACGCCTTTCCGGACTCAGCGCTGCAGTTCCCGAAACACGCAGCAGCGTCAGACCATCCGCCCATAGGATAGCCGGAAAACGCGCTGCTGTCCACTGCCGCCGCATGCGCAGCAATCTGCGCCGGGCTTCGGAAACGCAGTGCCGGCAAAGTTATTGCAAACATCGTACATACAATTTAAAGATTGCATGATAAAAGAACCCTGTCTATAATACTGAAGTTGAAAATGAGCGGCGCCGGCGGCATACGGCCCTCCCGGCGCCTTTCAGGAGGCTTGGTGAAATGAGGAAAAATGCTGTTCTCTCTGCTGTTCTCGTTTTTGCGCTGTGCTCTGCTCTGCCCGCCGTGGCAGATCTCCGCGTCGCCACGGCAAGCACCTACCCGCCTTATGAGTTTTTAAATGAAAAAGGCATGCTGGACGGTTTTGACCATGACCTGATGGAAGAAATCGGCCGCCGCATCGGTGAAAAAATCCAGTGGGTCGATACAGGACACTACGACATGGTCATTCCGACGCTGGTCACAAACCGGGCCGACGTGATCGCCGCCGGCATGAGCGCCACGCCGATCCGCGCGCGGCGCGTGCTGTTTTCCACGCCGTATGTGCCGACCATGGCCTGCTTTGTCACAGCGCCGTCGTTCACTGTCAGAAAGCTTGAGGACCTTAAAGGCCTCCGCGGCGCTGTGCCGGTGGGCACCACGCAGGACGTGTTCCTCACCCCCCGCGCGGCGCAGTACGGCTACACCATCAAGACATTTGCGAAAATCGAGGAGTGCATGTGGGACATTGTCACCGGCCGGAGCGATTTTACGCTGATGGATGTCCCCGTGGCAGAAAAGCTGCTGGCCAACCCGAATTTCAGGGATAAAACCGTGCGGGGGCTTACATTCCAGCTTACCGGCGCCGGCAAGGCGCTGGCTGTCAGGCTGGGCGACACTGCCCTGAAACAGAAACTCGACGGCGCCATCGCCGCCATGGAACAGGACGGCACGCTTGACGCCATGCGCGGCAAGTGGGGGCTGGGAAGAAAATAGAATCGGTCAGTCAGAATACAGGCGGGAAAAGCTGCAGAACAGCTTTTCCCGCCTGTATTTTTGCATGCTCAGCCGGAAACGCAGCAAAGACGGCCTGCGAATGCAGAAAAACTATTTCACCTCGCTCTGACTCTGAATAAAATCCAGAAAAGTCCTCACCGCTTTTGTGCGGTATACGTTCTTCTTCACGTAAAAACGGCATACCCGCCTTGCCAGCGGACTGTCTATCTTATAAAAACAGAGTTCAGGCATTTTCCGCACAAAATCAAGCGTCGACGCTCTGATCAAAGTCACGCCGTAGCCTCTCGCCGCGAGAAAGTAGCACGTTGACATCTGCTCCAGATCGTGAATTATCCTCACTTTCTCGTGACACTCGTCAAACATCGCAATCAGACGGCCGTACAGGTCGGATGTCTTCTTGATCGTGAGAAAGGGTTCATCCTTGAAAACTGAGATGGGCAGCGGTTTCTGCGGGCAGTCTGAAGGTGACTTGTCCCTTATTTCATCAAACGCGATGCGGTACTGCTCCAGCCCTCTGTTGATCCTGTTGTCCTCGCGGACGGCGAGAATGATGTCCTCATAACAAAACGGATATTCCGCGAACTCATCGGTCGGATAATTGTTGCTTGACAGCGTCAGGTCAATCTCGGCGTTTCTCAGCATCTTTTTCAGGCTGGGGGTTGAGTTGTCCTCCACAATATAAAATTCCAGTTCGGGATAAAGCGCTGAGAACCGCGCCACGATGTCGGGCAGTATTTTGCTGCAGAGATGCGTAGAGGTGCCGATTTTAACGGACCCTTTGTTCAGCTGCGACAGATCGTCAAAATACGACTTATAGGAATTTTCAATCGCACTGATTTTCTCAATGCAGTCAATGAAGTAAACGCCGCTGGGAGTCAGGGACACCGGGGTCTTATGCCGGTCAAAGAGCTGCGCGTTCAGGCGCTGCTCCAGTTTTTTGATGATGGCGCTCAGCGCCGGCTGGGAAATATAGAGCTTTTCAGCTGCTTTTGAGAAGCTTCCGCACTTATATACTTCATAAGCATAGAGCATGTCTTTTTCCATGACGGCCGCCTCCATACAATTAAAGTTATAACTAATATATAAATATATGTATTTGATTATATCTTTACCATGCTTTATTGTAAATACATGAAAGAAACACACTTTAATCTTAACTGCCGGGAGGAATTATGAAAATGGTATCTTCTGAGACATTAAAGAAACTGAATTCACTTTCAACTTCGTGCATTTCCGATGCAATGGACCGTCTTGGCATTGAAGGATGTCTTTTCGGCATCAAGGGACAGACAAAGGCAAACAGAATCTGCGGGCAGGCTTATACAGTCCATTACGTCCCCTGCGGCGTCAAAAAGGGAACAGTGGGCGACTTTCTCGACGATGTAAAGCCCGGTGAGGTTATCGTCATCGACAACAGCGGCCGGCTGAACTGCACGGTCTGGGGCGGGATCATGGCTCATGTGGCGCATCATAAGGAAATTGCCGGAACTCTCATTGACGGCGTCTGCAGGGACATTGACGAAGTCAACGCAGCACAGTATGCGGTGTTCTCGAAAAACGTCTACATGAGAACGGGCAAGGACCGTGTGGAAGTCGATTACGTCCAGAAGCCTGTCTGCATCTGCGGAATCCAGGTCAAACCCGGCGACGTCATTGTGGGCGACGATAACGGAGCCCTGTGCATTCCGGCTGAATTTGCCGAAAAGGTATGCCAGGCTGCAGAAATGATCAATGAAGTGGAAAGCCGCATTGTTGAAGCAACGTCACAGGGAAGCAGCCTGAAGGCAGCCCGCGAAAAGTATGGCTACCACAAGCTGCAGAGCAGGATTGCAGCGAAAAACTAAATTTTCGCTGCCGGACTAAATCACTCTGGGGGAGATGGAATTCAAATGAGCAGAACTTTGAAAATCATGCGTTCACCGTGGACTATATTCATTGCTTTGATTCTCGGCATGGTATCCGGACTCTTTTTCCCTCGATTCGGCACCGCTCAGGGTTTTATCGGCGCTCTGTTCATCAGACTGCTCAGAATGGGCGTTGTGCCGCTGATCTTTGTAAACGTGATTTACGCTATCATCGGGCTTGGTGATGCCAAGAACTTTGCCAGAATCGGCGGCAAGACGATCTGTCTTTTTCTGATTACGACATTCTTCGCCGCGCTGCTGGGCTGTCTGACAGCGGCACTGCTCAAACCCGGCGTCGGCTTCGTCTATACAAACGCTGCGAATGCTGCTGTCACCAAGGGAAATACCTGGCGTGACTTTATCCTGAATATGGTGCCTGTGAACATTCTTCAGGCTCTTGCAGAAGGAAACATGCTGCAGATCGTCATCTTCTCGGTCATCGGCGGAATTGCTGTCCTTTACATGGAGCAGAAATACAAGGACGCCCTGGAAAGCGGTTTCAGGACTGTCAGCAAGTGGCTGATGAAAATACTTGAAGGCATTCTCACCACTGCCCCGATTGGTATTTTCTCACTGGGGTGCAGCACAATGGCTCAGTACGGCTTTGATGTTCTCAAACCGCTGGCCAAACTGCTGATCACATCGTACACAGCAGGACTGCTGCAGCTTCTGGTAGTATATCCTGTGCTGTATCTGCTTGTGACCAGAAAAAGCCCCCTGCGGCTCATGAAACTTCTGCCGCCGGTATGGATCACTGCCTTCAGCACGCGCAGCACCAACGCTACGCTGCCTGTATCGCTGGACAACAGCAAAAACCGCATTGGCGTATCCCCGAGCATCGTCGATTTCGTGATTCCCTTCGGTGCAAGCGTCAACTGCGACGGCGCTGCATTCTTCCTGGGAATTGCCGCTACATTTGTCGCACAGAGCATGGGCCTGGAGATGCATTTTTCAAATCTGCTTCTGATGGCATTGGTCGGCGTGCTTGTAACACTTGGAAATACCGGCATTCCCAACTCGATGTTCATCATGGTTCCGGTAATGCTCTCCACTTTCGGGCTTCCGCTTGACTTCATGTCCATTATGGGCATTTACCCGATCATTGACTCCATTACAACCACCTGCAATGTCACCGGAGACAATGTCGTCGCCGCAATTATTGACCAGACAGAAAAGCAAAAGGCTGCGAAGGCGGCCTGACGGGACCGGAGACGTTCTTCTCAGATCCTGACAGCTGCGCAGCACGGGATAATTCAAAAATTGCAGCAGCCGCACCGGCTGTCTGCGCTTTACTTTAACAGATGAAAATCCGAGGGAGGACTCATTGATGTCACAAGGCTGCAGAATAATCCGCAATTTTCCGCGTCCTTCAAAAGAACTGGTAGAGCTGTTCAAAGGCATGCCTGTCGCCAACATTGACGACTGCATGGAACGGATCGCCGCTGCAGACGCTGCCATTGTCCCCATGGGAAGCGGCCAGCTTTTAGGCCCGGCATTTACAGTGCGCGTCCCCCAGGGAGACAATTTAATGTTCCATGCCGCAATGGATCTGGCGCAGCCGGGAGATGTCATTGTTATAGATGCGGGCGGCTTTACAGACAGGGCGATTTTCGGCGAACTCATGGCAACGTACTGCCGCAGCCGCGGCATTAAGGGAATTGTATGCGACGGTGCGATCCGCGACCGCGATGAACTAGCCGCCATGAAGGACTTCCCCACTTATGCCCGCGCGGCAACACCCAACGGGCCTTATAAAAACGGACCCGGGGAGATCAACGTGCCTGTGGTGATCGGCGGAAAGACAGTAAAGCCGGGCGACATCGTTGTGGGCGACGGCGACGGGGTGCTGTTCATCGACCCCGGAATCGCTGAAAATCTTGCCGCGGCTGTCCGGGCCGTCCAGAAAAAGGAAGCCGACATCAAGGCTCATATTGCAGAGGACGGCACTTATATCCGCCCGTGGGTCAGTGCAAAATTAAAGGAAATCAGCTGCGAGATTATTTGAACTGCAGGCAGGCGTCATGCCTGCCTCAGAAAAGATCTTCTCCGGAGAGTAAAAGTATTCCCCGCCATCCGGCTCTGTCTCTGCTGCCGCAGGACAGAGCCTTTTTCTGTCCTTTCCGCAGCCGCCGGGGCTGCCTGCCGCAGAGAGGCTGTCCGGCCGTCGGCCCGCTTCTGACAAAAACAAAAGTTCCGCCGGTTCATGCAGAAAAACAGAAACACTCTGACTGTTTTTCCGCTTCCTGTGTGAATTTTACTTTCATACAAAAACGTGCTCCCTGCTGTCCTGAACGTCGCGCGCCGTGTTTATGCCGGCTTCCGGCGCAGAACTTTTCGTATACAGTGCACATTATATTTAGTTCTCTTTTTCACGTTGCTTTTAAACTAATATATTTATATTTACGTTTTTTCCGGCCGTCTGTCTTTTTTGTCTATTAAAAAATGATATTATATAAGGTGTTGTTTCTGAAGCTCCCATCTCAACAACACAGCAGGACAGATTTTCCTGTTTAAAGACGGCTTAGAAGGAGGAAAAATCATGAGTTTTCCTACGTTCTGGGGAGGCGTGCACCCCGCCGGAAACAAGGATCTGACGCGGAACAAAGCAGTTGAATCCTATCTTCCCGCAGGCGAGCTGATCTTCCCCATGTCGCAGCACATCGGCGCTCCGAACAAACCGGCTGTTGCCAAAGGCGACAGGGTTCTGGTCGGCACAGTGCTGGGCAGCACCGATGCGTTTGTCTCGGCGCCGGTTCTGTCAAGCGTTTCAGGCACCGTGAAGGACATTGCGCCTCACCGTACGGTTGCCGGAAATTTCGACACCTGCGTCATTGTCGAGAACGACGGCAAATATGAAAAGGACCCGCGCTGGGCGCCTCTTCCCGATTATGAGAACTGCGACCCCAAGCTGTACCTTCAGCGCATCCGCGAGGCAGGCATTGTCGGTTTCGGCGGCGCCACGTTCCCTGCGGCGGTGAAGTTTGCGCCGCCTCCCAAGGACACTATTAAATGGCTGATCGCCAACGGCGCCGAATGCGAGCCTTACCTGAACTGCGATTTCCGCCTGATGCTTGAAGCCACTGACGAAATTGTCAAAGGCATGGCGCTGCTTCTGCGGCTTTTCCCCGAGGCAAAGGGCATCATCGCCATTGAAAACAACAAACCCGAGGCCATTGAGGCCATGAATAAATCCATCGCCGCGCTGGGTGTCAGAAACCTGACAGTTCAGCCCATGACGGTGAAATATCCTCAGGGCGCTGAAAAGATGCTGATTGAAGCCCTGACCGGACAGGAATATGTCGCCACGGCGCTGCCCGCCGACGTGGGCTGCATTATTTCCAACGTGCGCACGGTTCAGCAGTGCTGGCGCGCCATTGCCATGGGCGAGCCTTCGACGACACGCATTGTCACTGTGACGGGCGATGCGGTGAAAGAGCCTAAGAACGTGAAGATTCCTCTGGGCACCTCCATTCAGGAACTTGTGGACTTCTGCGGCGGCTTCAGGGAACCGCCTGTGAAGGTGCTGGCCGGCGGCCCCATGATGGGCATGTCCATGCGCACTCTTGACGTTCCTGCGGTGAAAGGCACTTCCGGCATCCTGGCGCTGACTGAAAAATCCACAATGCTGAAACGCGCCTCTGCATGCCTGCACTGCGGCCGGTGCGTCAAAGCCTGCCCGATGGGCCTTGTGCCGAGCGTACTTGATGCCTATGTGCTGGCAAAACAGTACGACCGTTTCGAGGCCGAAGGCGGTCTGAACTGCATTGAGTGCGGCAGCTGCACTTATTCGTGTCCCGCGTGCCGTCCTCTGACGCAGAGCTGCCGCGACGGCAAAACCTATATCGCGGCGCAGCGCCGGAAAAAGAAAGCTCAGGAGCAGAAGGCAAAGGAGGCGGCTAAGTAATGGAATACCGGCTTGTTGTTTCCAGCTCACCTCACACTCACGCCGGGCTGACAACGCAGAAGATCATGGCGTGGGTGCTTGCCGCCCTTGTTCCTGCGGGAATCATGGGCGTGTATCACTATGGAATCCGCGCGGCGGCGGTGATGGCTGTCTGCATGGCCGCCTGCGTGATCACCGAGTTTCTGTGGCAGAAATGCACGGGCCGCGAAGTCACTGTAAGCGACCTTTCAGCCGCTGTGACCGGTCTGCTGCTGGCGTACAACCTGCCTCCCACTATCCCTTACTGGATGGCCGCGACAGGCTCTGTGTTCTCCATCCTTGTGGTCAAGCAGTTCTTCGGCGGCCTTGGCTGCAACATTGTCAACCCGGCGCTTGCAGGGCGTGCAATGATGCTTGCCAGCTGGCCTGTGCCCATGACGTCATGGACGCTTGACGGCGTTTCCACGGCAACACCGCTTTCGATGATCAAGACCGGCTCGCTGAACACGCTGCCTCCGGTGATGGACATGCTGACCGGTGCCGTGGGCGGCACTATCGGCGAAACCTGCAAAATCGCGATTCTGATCGGCTTCGGAATTCTGCTGTGGAAGAAAATCATCACATGGCACGTGCCGGTCATTTACACGGTCACTGCCGTTGTGCTCTGCACGCTGTTCGGCCGCGGCGCGCCCGTGGCTGACGCCCTGAGCGGCGGTCTGTTCCTCGGCGCTGTTTTCATGGCCACTGACTACACCACGTCGCCCATCACGGTAAAGGGACAAATCATCTTTGCCCTGGGCTGCGGCTTCCTGACGGCTGTGATCCGCCGCTGGGGAGGCTATCCTGAAGGCGTGTCCTACTCCATTCTGATCATGAACCTCATGGTTCCGCTGATTGACCGTGCAACAAAGCCGCACATTTTCGGCGAGGTGAAACACCATGTCAAATAAAATTGCCCGTCTTGGAATCATTCTTTTCGGCATCACCGCTGTCACGGGCCTTCTGCTTGGCATCGTGCAGCACATCACCAGCGGCCCCATCGCAGAACAGCGCCGCAGACAGAAGGAAGATGCCCTTGAGGCCACGCTTCCCGGCGCCAGGAGCTTTAAAGAAGTGGCCGTGGAAAACGGCGGCATCATCAGTGAGATCTATCAGGGCCTTGACGGAGAAAAAACAGCCGGCTACTGCTTTACACTGAAGCCCAAGGGTTTCGGCGGCGTGCTTACAATGGTCTGCGGCATCAGCAGCGAGGGGCGCGTTATGGATATTTCCATCCTTGAGTCAGGCGAAACGCCCGGCCTCGGACAGCGGGCCTCGGAGCCGGCTTTTGCCGGACAGTTCCATGAGCGTCTGACCGACGGCGCCCTTAAAGTCGTCAAGACTCCTGCGCAGGACGACAGCCAGATTCAGGCAATCTCAGGTGCGACCATCACTTCGAACGCGGTCACCGGCGCTGTCAATACGGCCCGCGATTACTGGAAAGCCCATTTTAAGAGCGAGGGGGCAAAGTAAATGGCAAATCCTCTCAAAATCATCGCAAACGGCATCTTCAAGGAAAATCCCACTTTCGGCCTCGTGCTCGGCATGTGCCCGACGCTCGCGGTCACGACCAGCGCTGAAAACGGCCTGAGCATGGGGCTTGCCGCCGCGGCTGTGCTGATCGGTTCGAACATGGCGATTTCTGCGCTGCGCAAGATCATTCCCGACGAAATCCGCATTCCCTCGTTCATCGTCGTCATTGCCGGTTTCGTCACAATTCTGCAGCTGCTCATCGCGGGCTTTACGCCCGCACTGGACGCGAAACTGGGAATCTTCATTCCCCTGATCGTGGTCAACTGCATCATTCTTGCACGGGCTGAGGCGTTCGCCTCGAAAAACGGCATATTTGCGTCAGCCTGCGACGGTCTCGGCATGGGGCTCGGCTTCACGCTTTCGCTGACAGTGATCGGCGCCATCCGCGAGCTGATCGGCGCCGGCACGATCTTCGGCGTTCAGGTCTTCGCTCCCGGGCTGTATCAGCCCATGCTGCTGGCCATACTGGCCCCCGGCGGCTTCATCACGCTCGGAATCATGATGGCTGTAATGCACCAGCACAAAATCCGCAAAGAAATGAAGAGCCGCGCGCCCGCCCCCGCACAGAGCACCTATGACGGCTGGGCAGAACTCGGCTCATGCAGCGGCTGTGCGCTGGCTTCGTCATGCCACAAAACCCAGTGCGCCGTCGGCGCGAAGAAGGAGGGGTAGTCCGTGAGCCTTCTTGCACTGCTGATCAGTTCCATTTTCGTCAACAACATTGTGTTTGTGCGCTTCCTGGGCTGCTGCCCGTTCCTGGGTGTCTCAAGCAGGCTTGAAACAGCCAAGGGCATGGGGCTGGCTGTCATTTTCGTCACTACTTTTGCAGCCGTCATGACCTGGCTTGCCTACAATTACCTGCTTGTGCCCTTCGGACTGGAATACCTCTACACGCTGGCGTTCATTCTGATCATTGCCGCGCTGGTCCAGTTCGTGGAGATCGTGATGAAAAAGATGATGCCCGGCCTGTACAAGGCTCTGGGAATCTTCCTGCCGCTGATCACCACAAACTGCGCCGTGCTCGGCGTCGCCGTCATCAACATGAATGAACACTATGACCTTCTCACCGCCGCGGTAAATGCTTTCGGCACAGCCGTAGGCTATCTGCTGGCCATTGTGCTGATGGCGGGCATCCGTGAGAAAATTGAAATGAACGATTCCATGCCCCGCTGCATGCGCGGCCTGCCCATCGCTCTTATCACCGCCGGTCTGATGTCCATCGCGTTCATGGGCTTCAGCGGTCTGATCAGGTAGGTGATCCCGATGACCGGAATTCTGCTTGCCGTAATTGTTCTGGGCGGCCTCGGTGTTGTTTTCGGCTGCCTGCTTGCCTTTGCCTCCAACGAATTTGCCGTGGAGGTTGATCCGCGCCAGACGCAGATCCGCGCCGTGCTTCCCGGCGCCAACTGCGGCGGCTGCGGCTACCCGGGCTGCGACAACTATGCCGAAGCCTGCGCTTCCGGCAAATGCCCGCTGAACAAATGCGTTGTGGGCGGCGCTCCTGTGGCAGACAAAATTGCCGCCATCATGGGCGTGGCTGCCAGCGAATCAGAGCCTGAAGTGGCGTTTGTGCGGTGTCAGGGATCCTTCGCAAAAACGTCGAAGGACTGCATCTATCTCGGCGTCAGCGACTGCCAGAGCGCTTCCGTGGTTCCCGGCCGCGGGCCGGAAGCGTGCTCCTTCGGCTGCATGGGCTTCGGAACCTGCGTCAAAGCCTGTAAATTTGACGCCATTCACGTCGTTGACGGCGTCGCGAAAGTGGACCGCGATAAGTGCGTCGGCTGCAGAGCCTGCGCTGAAGCCTGCCCGCGCGGCATCATCACCATGGTGCCGAAGAGCAAAAAGGTGCACGTGGCCTGCTCCAATCCGATGGCCGGCGTCTTCGTCCGCAAGGTGTGTTCCACCGGCTGCATCGGCTGCCAGATGTGCGTAAAGGTCTGCCCGAAGCAGGCAATCGCCATGAAGGGCGCTCTTGCAGAAATCGACTCTTCAAAATGCGTGGGCTGCGGCCTCTGTGCCAGCAAATGCCCTGTCCATGCCATTGACAATGCCGGTGCAAAGCCTGCCGTCAAACCGGCAGCCGCAGCGGCACCGGCCGTACAGCAGTAGTTTTTCAGCAGCATCCGGCTGCAGACAAAAAAATTCCGGCGGTTTTTCCGCCGGAATTTTTTTTTGCAGAAGCTTTTCTGTCTTGCGCTTTTTGGGATTCAGTGCTACTATATGTGGCGAAATAACCACGTGTAATTTTCGCCACATATTTTGAAAGGACGGTGCCATGAAACAGGAAGATTTAACGCGCTGCGTCGATGTTTTCAAAGCCATTGCCCATCCCGTGCGGCTCAGAATCGTTGACATGCTGGCAGACGGCGAGCTGTGCTCCTGCCGCATTGCTCAGGAGTTTCACGGCTGCGACCGCACGACGGTGAGCAAGCATCTGGCGCTGATGGTTGAAAAAGGCGTTCTGCACGCGGAAAAGCGCGGCGTCAATGTCTTTTATTCGCTGCGCCTTACCTGCCTGTCGCAGGCGGTGCGGTGCGTGTGTGCTTCGCTCAGTGCAGACGGCTGCTGTGCTTCTTCACACTGCGGCTGCACAGCGGAAAAGGAAAATCACAGGGAGGCTTGAACAATGAAACTGATCCAGGTTCTCGGCACGGGCTGCTCCCGCTGCCATCAGACAGAAAAAGCTGTGAAGGACGCTGTAGCAAAGATGGGCCTTGACGTGCCCGTTGAATTTGTCAGCGACCTGAAGAAGATCATGGCGATGGGCGTTATGGGCATGCCCGCCGTCGCAGTTGACGGAAAGGTGATTCTCGCCGGCCAGGTGCCGACTGCCGACCAGATGGTCAGGCTGCTGTCAAAGCTGGCATGAACGCAGAAGCCGCGTTTCACGGAGCGCGGCTTTCAGTATCGCGCTGAAAGGATTTCAGTCCATGTGGAACTTTATTCAGAACCAGGTTCTTTCCATGAAATGGCTCAATGTTCTGGCCGGAAAGGCGCTGACGGCCTGCGGCATTGACATCGCATCACGGCTGGGCGGCAGCCTGCAGTTTTTCATCTTTGACGTGATAAAGATCGTCATTCTGCTGGCCACGCTGATCTTCGTCATTTCATACATCCAGAGTTACTTTCCGCCGGAGCGCACCAAGAAAATTCTGGGGCGCATGGGCGGGTTCACTGCCAATCTCGCCAGCGCCCTGCTCGGAACAGTAACGCCGTTCTGCAGCTGTTCGTCCATCCCGCTGTTCATCGGCTTTACAAGCGCCGGGCTGCCTCTGGGCGTTACGTTTTCGTTCCTGATCTCGTCGCCGCTGGTTGATCTCGGGTCGCTGGTGCTGCTTATGAGCATTTTCGGGCCGAAAATTGCCGCTGCCTATGTGATTATCGGCATTGTGCTGGCCGTTGCCGGCGGCACTGTCATTGACAGGCTGCACATGGAGGATCAGATTGAGCCTTTTGTGCGCAGCATGAGGCCGCCCGAACTTGACTCCCCCGAACTGACAGCGGCAGACCGTCTTCAGTACGCAAAAGGGCAGATGCTGTTCACGCTGAAAAAGGTCTTTCCCTATATCCTCATCGGCGTGGGCATCGGCGCTTTCATTCACAACTGGCTGCCGCGCGAGTTCGTCGAGCGCATCCTCGGCAGCCATAATCCCCTCGCGGTCGTCGCCGCCGCGCTGATCGGCATTCCCATGTACGCCGACATCTTCGGCACTATTCCCATCGCCGAAGCGCTTTATGCCAAAGGCGCCGGACTGGGAACCGTTGTAGCGTTCATGATGTCTGTCACGGCGCTTTCCCTGCCGTCCGTCATCATGCTGCGCCAGGCTGTGCGGCCGAAGCTGCTTGCGCTGTTTGTCGCGCTCGTCACGGCGGGAATCATGCTGATCGGCTTCGCATTCAACGCGCTCGGATTTCTGTTCATCTGAAAATGCAGACAGCCGGGGCTTTGCGGCCTCAGCTGTCTTTCAGTCTGTTTTTTTCGCCCCATTCGCACATGCCGTCAAGAATGGGAATCAGCGATTTTCCCCTCTCTGTCAGGCTGTACTCCACTTTGGGCGGTATCTGGGGGTATTCCCGGCGCAGCACCAGCCGGTCGGCTTCAAGCTCTTTCAGCGTCTGGCTCAGCGTTTTATACGAAATTCCGCCGATATAGCGCTTCATCTCGTTGAACCGGACAACGCCGAACTCCATCAGCGTGTAGAGAATCGTCATTTTATACTTTCCACTGATCAGCGACAGAGTATAACTGAATCCTGTCGTTTCAAGGCTTTCTGAGGTAATGCACCGGCACATTCTGCACTCTCCTTTGCATATGTATTATGTTTAAAGCATGTACTTAATTTTTATCTCATATAATAAAGCCGCTGCTAGCAGGAATCAAGTTTTCCCCGCACCCCGCAGTGAAAAAGCAAAATGCGCTCTTTGCCATCCGCCGCTGAAAAATTTTCTGCGGTCTGTGTCGGCTGTTTTCCGTTTTCTGAAATTCCGCCCTATCCTGCAGCACTCCGGAATTTCCCGCACCCTGCCGTTTTTCGTGCTGACGCAATCTGAAAACAGAAGGCCCATAAGGAAAGGGCCGCGGAAACACCCTCCAGAGGCAGTTTCCGCGGCCCTCGTTCTGTCTTAATGTTCTGCGTCCTTCCAGAAATGGGGAATCAGCAGTCCGGTCAGAACCAGCGCCGCACCGATGATTCCCTGAACTCCCAGTGATTCATGGAGAAAAATGTGTCCCAGAATCCCGGCACTCACAGGCGCCAGCGCGCAGAAGAAACCGGCCCGTTCTGAAGTCGTGCCGCGCTGCGCCACGGGCTGAAACGTAAACCCGAAGCCAGAGCAGATCACGGCAAGGACAAGGATGTTTTTCCACTCTGCAGCCGTGACAGGCAGACGCGGGTCAGTGAACAGAAACGCGGCGGCAGACGAGAACAGTGCCATTCCGCCCATCTGGATCAGCCCCAGAGTCAGCGCGTCATGACGGCGTGAAAAACGGTCTGTGGTCACAATTGCGGACGCATAGAGCATGGCCGCCAGCAGGCCGAAAAGGTCGCCCGCGGCAAAACCGCCGAAGCCCGCGCGCAGCGTCAGACAGGCGACGCCGGCCAGCGTCACCGCGGCGCACACGAGGGAGCGCGCGCCCGGCAGGCGGCGCTTCAGGACAGATTCATAAAGCGGCACAAACACAAACGCTGAATTTTCCAGAAACGCGATTCGCGTTGAGTCCGACGTGCGCAGTCCCATCAGCTCTGAAAACATCGTGGCAATAAACAGCGCGCCGAGAATCAGGCCGCAGAAAACCGTTCTGCGGTCGGCTGAGATCACTTTTTTCCAGAAGAAGATCATCAGAAACGCAAATGTGATGACAAAGCGCACTGAAAGGATGTTCAGCGGCTGCATGGTGCGCAGAAGCACCTTCGACATCATGAACGTGCTTGACCTGACAATGATCAGTGAAATCAGAAGCAGTTCAGACTGAGTGCGGTTCAGCGTCTTCACGGAATTCAAGAAAATCACCCCTGCGGCATTAAAGTGTCCGCCCCCCGGCAGCAGCACGGCAATGCGTGCCCTGCCTGCCGGACAGCCGGAGGCCGTCGGCGGCGCACTCCTATTATACGCCTGACGGCAGGCGCCGCGCACTTTTTTCTCTATGCGTTTCTGCCGTCTGAAAGTGCCGCGCGGCAGCTCAAAATGGTATTCAATCGGCCTGCTCAAAACACTTTTCTGTTCTGATTTTCTGTACGCCGCCAGAACCGGCGGCTGCAGAACCGCATCTGTCACGGACAGACATGTTTTTCATGCTCCGTCCGGTTCCGCTGCCGGTGCTTGAATTGCAGCTATTTCAGCGCTTTCAGGCACGCTTCTTCTCCGGACAGTGTTTTTTGTATAAAGTTCAGTTTTTGCACCCTGTTTTTACGCTGGCAAAAATGATAATTTAATATGATTTTTACAAAAAACGCAAATATGATTTCATACCGAAAAAACGAGATTTAAAGAGCTTGTTTTATTGTATACAATCTGCTTCAAATGGCATCAATACCTTAATATAACTGAATTTATGCTTTGTCAGACTCATTCGCATTACCTCGTAAATGTGCGACTCAGCGGCAATTTTGTGATCTAATCGGTCCTATCCGCCCCTATCCGGCCCTATTCAGCCCTATCGCTTTTGAATTACTTTGTTTTTCATATATAATAAATTTATGCGCATTAGAGGTTCCATGAGGAATCTCCATACTCTCCTCGAGAAGGAAAAAAAGAATGTAGACAAAAAACTGTCTGTCTTTTGTGGTCTGATTTTGAAATGAGGTTGATTCATCATGACTCAGACTTCCACTCTGTCCAGTATGAGTCAGGGCTCTGTCGCCCGTCTGCTCTTACGGTACTCTGTTCCGGCAACACTTGGTCTTGTGGCAAATGCACTTTATAACATTGTTGACCGCCTTTTCATCGGCCGCTGCATCGGTGCGGACGGCCTCGGCGCGGTCGGACTGACCTTTCCTCTCACGGTGTTCGTGATCGCCGCGGGATCTCTGGTCGGCGTCGGGGGGGCCTCGCAGCTCTCACGCTTCCTCGGCGAGGGCCGCACCCGCAGGGCGGAAAATGTCATCGGCAGCGCGGCTGCGCTGATGACGGTTTTTTCTGTACTTTTCATGGCATTCAGCCTGCTGTTCCTCGACGAGCTTGTGAAAGCCCTCGGCGCATCAGCGCGTCTGGCTGCGCAGACCCGGCTCTACACAAAAATCATCCTGTGGGGACTGCCGTTCAACCTTCTCGGCTTTTCGCTGAATTACCTGATCCGGGCCGAAGGCTTTCCTCGCTGGGCAATGGGAACTATGCTCATCGGCGCGGCAATGAATGTGTTTCTTGACTGGCTCTTTATTGTGCGCATCCCCATGGGCGTCGCCGGCGCGGCGCTGGGCACTTCGCTGGCACAGGCCGCTTCATTTCTGTGGGTGGCGCTGTTCTATCTGGGACGCAGGGGCCGTCTGAAACCTACGGCCGCCACGCTGTATCCTGACCGTGAAATCATCAGGGAGATGCTGCTCATCGGCGCATCACCCTTTTTAATGGAGCTGTTCTACACGTTCAGCATGATGCTTTTCAACAACATTGTTGAACGGTACGGCGGCGACATGGCTATTTCCGCCATGGGAATTTTCTTCTGTCTCGACAACCTGATTTATCTGCCGGTGTTCGGCATCGGTGAGGGACTTCAGCCGATCGTGGGCTACAACTACGGTGCCCAGAAGTCCGACCGTGTGAAAAAAACAGTGATGTGCGCGCTGTACATGTGCACGGCCTATTTTGTCCTTTCATTCTTCTGCGCCGAATTTCTCACCCGCTCCATGGTGTCGGCCTTTGCCGCCGGAGAAGAAACTCTGGTGAACATGACTGTACACGCCATGCGCATCGGCTACCTCGGCATGCCCTTTGCCGCAGCCGGCATAGTGGCTTCAAACGCCTTTCTGGCCATCGGGAAATCCGGGCTGAGCCTTTTTCTCAACTTCTGCCGTCAGGGACTGCTGTTCCTTCCGGCGCTGCTCATTCTGCCCCAGATGATGGGTCTTGACGGTGCGTGGGCCTGTTTTATCGTGGTTGATGCCGGCGGCGGACTGGTCGGTGCCGCCCTGCTGACGTACTACTGGGATATTTTCGGCGGCGAGCGCAGCACAGGCCTTTCTGTGCAGCCGGAAAGCGCCTTCGACAAGTAACGTCTGCGCCTGCTGAATCAGGAACCGGCCGGAGCCGGGGGAGATTGGCCCTTCCTGCCCGGCAGCCGGTGAATGCAGCATTAGAAAGTTCCATTTTCTCCGCACTGGCTGACACATTCAGAGCCGCCCTGAATAATAATGCAGTACATGCCCCGCCCGGGCACGGATTCCGGACAGACGGCACCGTCCGGCTCTGCCCCGGCGGGCCTTTTTGTACCCGTACATCCTGAAGGGACTGACTGTTCACTCCTCACCCTCTGATCATCAGGAATCCGGATTTCTGGGCAGCTTTTCCATAAAAACGTGAAGCTTCAGCAGGATTGCAGGCAGTATTACCTCTGCCGCCGCGGTCCGCCGCTGATCTGAACGCAGAGCTCTTTTTCCGCCCCGCGCCGGGAAATTTCCACTGAATCACCCGGCCCGGGCAGAAAACGCAAATTCCCCTTTGACAAAGCGGCCTGATTTTGATATATTACGAGGCGCATTCGCAAGTGGGGTTGTAGCTCAATTGGTTAGAGCGTCGGCCTGTCACGCCGAAGGTCGAGAGTTCGAATCTCTTCAGCCCCGCCATGCACAAATTGCGGAAGTAGCTCAGGGGTAGAGCACAACCTTGCCAAGGTTGGGGTCGCGGGTTCAAATCCCGTCTTCCGCTCCAGATGAACGTTCAGAATCCTGCCGCCGGCGCGGCAGGATTTTTTTTGCTCCCCCTCTGTATTCTGCTTTCTGTCTTTTTGAGCAGAAATTTTCATTAAAAAACCTAAACTTTATGCACTGCCGCTGCCATCTGCCATTTCTTTTTTCCAGGCTTTCGGTTATGATTCACTTGAATCTGAAAATTTCAGCACAGGAGGAGATCAGTAATGCTGGAAAAATTGGCCGGCCGCCTGAAAATACAGCCTGACCGCCTGAAAGAGGAAATCCGCACTTTCTTCGTCATCACCTTCGGTTCAGCGCTTTACTGCGTCGGCACGGTCTTTTTCATCAAGCCTGCCATGCTGCCCAACTCGGGTATCATGGGAATCTGCCTTTTTCTCAACTATGTTTTCGGAATTCCGCTGGGCATCAGCAACGCGCTGATCAACCTGGGACTGTTTATATTCGCTTTCAGGTTTCTGCCGAAGCGCTTTTTCTGGTGGACTCTCTATTCCGTCCTGGCCATTTCATTCTTCATGGAGTTTTTCGAATCGTTCCCCAAGCCGGTATTTCACGATAAAATGCTGCTGGTCATTGTATCGGCAATTTTCCAGGGCATTGCACTGGGCAGCGTTTTCGCCACAGGCGGTTCAACCGGCGGAACGGACATCATCTCCGTCGCCGTGCGCCGCAAATACGGCGTCGAACTGGGCGACATGACCATGTACCTGAACTTCGCCGTCATCTTTTTGTTCCTGCGCGTCGTCCCCTTTGAAAACGCCGTGTACGGTTTTCTTCAGGCCTATCTCACCTCACTGGTGCTCAACGGCGACCTCAGAGCCTCAGCCCAGCGCCGCGAGGCCATGATCATCACCAACAACCCTGAACTGGTGCGCAACTACATTGTCTACACGCTTCACCGCGGCGTGACCATGTTTGACGCCCACGGCGGCTGGGATAACCAGAACCGCCATGTGCTGATCTCCCTGCTGGCGCCGCGGCAGGAAATCCAGCTGAAACGCTTTCTGCATCTCAACGACCCGAGCGCGTTCATGCGCCTCTCAATCGCCTCGGAAGTCCACGGACAGGGGTTTCAGAGCTGGGAAGATTAGTAAAAAACGACAGCTGTCAGAGATTCTTATTAATCTCTGGGAAGCTGTCGTTTTATTTAATATGCTATACTATTATTAAGTCATATCCTGTTATTTTTAATAAACAATAACAGCAAATCAAATGCGATGATTTCTCCTTAATGCACTTTCTACTTCATCCTTCGCCTTTTTCACAAAAGCAAGCATTTCTTTATCCAGAGGATAACGCATAACACAGCCCGGCGTCAGAATCAAATGACGCCCTCCGGAACTCAGAATCGCATTATAAATTTCGTGATAAAGCTCATTTTTGTGCCTGTTAGTAATATCCATACGTTCCAGCCCACCCATAAGACATTTTCCTGTCAAATCATGGGCCTCAGGCATTGTAGGCAACGATTCCCCAACATGCCAGTTAAAAACGCTGACAGGATAATCTTTAAGCAGTTCAAACATTATATTTTTGCCATGCGCATGAAGTGTATTAAACCATCCATCTTTTGCAGCCGCCAAGACCTCAAGATCCCATGGTTTCCCATATTCTGCATAGAATTCGCTGCTGACTTTATCATATGATGCGTACTGCGTTGCAAAAAATACCCCGTCGGCTCCCATTTCTATGACACGGTGCGTAAGCTGCGCCATCGTTTGTGCAATGGCTTCAAGCCCGTTTTTTACCTCTTTTACATAGCCGCTTTTTATATGTTCGACAACTTTTTTCCCTGAAATTTTATCAGCTACTGTTAATGGGCTGAATACGGTAAATATTACAGGCACGTTTTTCCCTTTTATCTTTTTCAAAACCAACTCCAATGCGCGCTGTTCTCTCATGAGAACAGGATTATTTAATGAAAGCGGTTCAATTTGTCCCCAATCTTTGGGTGTCATCACCGGTGTTGATACAATCTTCGATACTCCCCCGCTCAGCACCTCAGAGTTATCAATTTCACAGCCGTAACATTCTGCCCCATACATGCCGTTATTCATCATTTTAATAAAATCAAGATCGTATTCACAATAAAAATCGTATGTTGCCTCCGCTAGTTTTTCTGGATTCATATCAATGCCGGGTAAATGAGTCCAGAAAGCATAAGGAACCTGATCGGGTATTCCATTGTCCACAGCAGTTTTAATACGCTCGTACTTATTCATATTTAGCCTCCTGTTCTACATATCAGAAAACGCTTATAAATCAGAAAGGAGAAAAGAACGTCCCTTCTGTTCGTACACGGTCATGAATTTCCTCAATATTGAATACTTCCTTGCACTAACAAAAAATATGAATATGACGCAGACTGCAAAGGAGCTTAATATCTCCCAGCAAGCGTTAAGCAAGCATATTATCAACGTTGAAAAAGAATTAAACCTCAAGCTCTTCAAAAGAGGGAAATTTCTTGCTTTAACTGAAGCAGGATACTGTTTCAGTACTTATGCAGAAAAAATTTTAGATCTCAAATCTCAGATGATCTCACAATTGAAGGATATAAGTCAGCACGACAATAAAAACATCCGCATAGGAATTACCAATGCACGAAGCCCTATTTACCTGCCGCCGCTGTTGTCAAAGTTCCGACGGATTTTTCCAGATGCAAAAATTCAGCTTGAGGAAGAAGTTTCCGACGTTATTTTCAACGACTTGCAGAACAAAAAACTTGATCTTGTGATAGGTATAGAGCCCCATGACCGTGTCAGCTTTACTTCATTCCCGCTTTGCGAGGAGAAATACGCCATTATGACAACAACACGAGTCCTGAAGAAATACCTTTCCCCTGCTCAGCTTCTTCAGTTAGGTTCTGGGGCAAAAAGTGCTTCAATTGAAGTTTTTAAAAACTGCCCTTTCGTTTGTTTTGAAAAATCACTCCGCATCGGAAAGATTTTCCATACTGCCTGCAAAGAAGCTGGATTTGTTCCAAATATCGCTATCGAATCTAAAAACATGTACACCTTATTATATCTCTGTGCCTCAGGCGTAGGCGTAACATTGCTCCCGCAGGTGTATTTCGAGCTTGCGCGCAGACAGTCCCGCATATTCAACAGTATCAGAATTTTTCCTGTTACCGACGTGCCAGTACAGACACAGATCATGCTGACAATACCGCGCGGTCGCTACATACCTGAACTTACAAGAGAATTTATTAAAATAGCAAGCGATGAATTCAAATCATCAGGCGGCCATCTTACAAGTGACGCTGAAATCTTTGCTCCGCACAGTCCTTATTCAGGTTCTGAAAATTAACAGTTTTCCTGTCGCCATAATTCAAATAAGCTCTGAGTTGACCCCGACTCAGAGCTTATTGTTTAATCTACTGACTCTTAGTCATTACACAGGAGTACGGCAGCTGCAGACAGGGATTATCGAGAGTCGTCCACAATTCGCCGTCTTCAAGAGACACCAGAGAGGTAGAAACAGTATGCGCAGAACTTAAGGAATTCGGGTGCCGACAGATAGAATTTAACGGTTCGTTTTTATGGTCAGAAAGTATTCTGAAAAGATCCTGGAACCGAATTTTGTTTTTCAACTCTGAAAGAAGTTCACCTATCCGCTCATATCTCATAAATGTGGATGGATACTCCTGTTTATCTGGATTCAAATTAACGTTTTCTTCAAATACATAGTGATTTGTTCTGTAAATAACACCTGTTCCGTCATCGTGAGCAAGCGCCATGCTGTCTCTTGTGGTCTCAATTACCACTGCATCATTTTTGTCCGCTGCAATAATATTAAGGCCATTCATTCTTGGTGTGTACTCAACATGTTTTACGACCTCAGCCACCGATTTGCATTCAGTCAGGGGAAAATGAATATTCACAAAAATATGCCGACTGCTTACATCATTTAATTCTACATGCGTCTTTTTAGACCAAAATCCTGTTGTCGTAAGGGCCAAGCCGTAATTATTAATGCCAATGGCAGGATAAGTAATAGTTCCGGCCCCGCTTACTTCACTGATTACCAAGCCATCACTATAATGGCGTTCAATAACTACCTGCTCGAGTCCTATTCTCATATCACGGTTTTTGATTAAATACGTTCCGCCATCTGCAGTTGCATTTTTTCTTGCCAAAATCATACTGCACTCGGGAGGAAAATACTGCATCATAAAATAAGCTGGAATATTTATAAACAATATGTCTTTATAATCCAATCCAGAACCATCAGCGATCCCGCCCATTTCTTCTATTTGTTCGGGGTAGTTTTTTTGCAGGAAAGTTACATTTTTCTGCACAAAAAGATTGTATTTTTCATAATCACAGTTCGCCTGCTCAAAATGCTCTTTAATCAGTTTCACATTTTTCGCTATAGTTTCTGTTAATGCTTTGCCTTGCTGGAATCCCTGCTCGTACGGAGAACCATACACTTTTACTATTGCACCACGATTCATTATAATGCCTCCTTGAAGTTTAACCTAAAAACAAAGGTGCATTGGGGCCGAACGGAATCTTGAAGAAAAACCAGACCAGCAGCTGTACAACCATAAGGATTGTAAAAGCTATTGTGTATGGCAGCATATTTGCCATAAGTGTACCGATACCTGCATCTTTTTGATATTTCTGAACAAGAGCAAGCAACATGCCAAAATAAGCAAACGTAGGGCACAATGGATTTGTAATAGAGTCACCAATGCGATATGCCATCTGCGGCAGTGCAGGATGGTAGCCGAGGAACATAAACATGGGGACAAAGACCGGAGATAGTATGGCCCACTTTGTTGCAGCGCCGCCGATAACAATATTTATTAAGGCGCACATCAGGATAAACAGAAGTAAAACAACCCAAATCGGAAATCCTGATGACTGCAGCGCATTGGCCCCTTTAATAGCAAGGATAATTCCAATATTTGACCATCCGAAATATTTCAGAAACTGTGCAATAAAAAACATCAGTGCAATATAACCGCCCATATCGGACATACTTTTCCCTAGCGCAGCTGCCAGATCGTTAAAGCGTTTATATTTTCCTGACGTAAAACCAAAAACCGCACCGGGGATGAAAAAAAGCAATGCTATCAGCAGTGGTAATGCCCTCATCAGCGGTGCTTTTGACGCAATTGGAGAACCCGAAACCGGATCTCTCAGGACTGCTCCTGCAGGGACTGTCAGCAGCATAATCACAGCAATATAAATCAATGCTGCAAAAACGGCCTTATGAAGGGCCTTCTTTTCCTGCTGCGTCACAGCATGAGCTGCTTGAATCTCCGTTTCACCGGTAAATTTTCCCAGACGTGGTTCAACAATTTTCAAAGTCACATAAACTGAAGCAAAAGTCAGTGTAATAACAGAAAAAGCTGAAAAATAGTAATTAATCGTTGGAGACATTGTCATTTCCGGAATTACAAGTTTTGCAGCAGCTTCTGTAAAGCTCAGATTCAGAACATCCATAGATGTAACTAAAAGATTTGAAGCAAAAGCACCGCTTACTGATGCGTAGGCACACATCATTCCTGCAAGAGGGTTACGCCCCATTGCTGAAAAAATCATTGCACCTAACGGCGGCATCACCACAAACCCGGTTCCCGCAGCTGCGTCTGCCATAACACAGGCAAAAGAAAAAAGCACTATAATTTTAATCTCTGCCCCATTGGATTTTTCCACCATACCACGGAGCCAGACTGAAAAAAAACCCGAGTCATCACAAACACCGACGCCAAACATACAAACAAGAACCATACCAAGGGCAGAAAGTCCAGTAAAATTGCTTACTGCCGTAGTCAGCATTCTTATAAAGCCGTCCCGGGACAGCAGGTTATATACCTGTACTGTCTTTTTTGTCGCCGGGTTAACATCAGAGAAACCTATTAATGAGAGTACCCAGGACAAAACAATTGTAATAATACTCAAATATAAAAACAACAGCATAGGGTGCGGTATCTTATTTCCGACATATTCAATCCCGTTCAGAAACCGATCGAAAACACCTTTCTTTTTTGCTGCTGCTGTCATAAAAAAACCCCCTTTTATATTTTTCTGCGGTGTCACTGTAATAAAACCCTTCACCCGGAATCGACCTGACTGTACGTGAAAAAGGAAAACGTGCATCAGATTTATCGTATAATTTTTTCTTCTGGATATTCAGACAGAACTTCGATTCCATCCCTGCGAATCACAACGGTGTCGGAATCACGCACCGATCCCCAGCCCGGAAATACTAATCCTGGCTCTATGGTAATAACCATACCTTCCGCAAGACATTCATCACTTCCCCGATCTAAAGAAGGTGCTTCATGCAGGCTTACCCCCACCCCATGGCCAATACGCCCCGGCAAATAATCACTGAAGCCGAACTCGATAAGTGCAGAAGCAGCGGCATCATAAAGATCTCCGATTCTCAGTCCTGCCCTGGCAACCGCCTTTGCGCGCCGTCGGGCCTCAAGCATCGCCTCGTACGCACGGTCATGTTCAGGATCAAGTTTTCCAATAATTACAGTACGTTCAATTTCAGTCTGAAGACTCCCTATAGAACTCCAGACAACCGGCAGACAAACCTCTCCTTCCAAAGGCACCCTGTCCTTTGGGCAGTCACATCCATAAGGAACACGATAGCCGGACATGGAGTAGGTCCAAAGTGCGTTCACGATGCCCCCTTCTGTATTGCCAAATGCCCCCACTTCAAATTCACTAAGATCCTTAACCCACGCTTTGCGCATTGCAATATCAGATGCGATACTGGCTTCTGCTTCAGATTTGCGAATATTATCAATTGCCGCTCTCATTCCAATGTTACCCAGATATGCAGAAAGACGCATCAAACTGATGTCGTATTCATCTTTTAGCATTCGCAGACCATTCATTTGTGCAGAAAAATTCACAAATTCCGCAGGCGCAATCACTTCATTCAGCTTTCTATACTGCGCAACAGAAACATAATCGCCTTCATAACCGATTTTTTTCCTTGTAAGTCCTAAATCATGACAGGTCATTTTTATAGCAGAATAAGCATCTGCAGCAATTGGTTTAGATTTTCCCCACGCACCAAAAAGGCGAATGTCCTTAAGAACACATTCATCTTTTGAATGACGGTCGCGAAGGCTGTGACACAAAAGTACAGGTTCACCAGACACAGGAAGTATCACAACAACGGGATGGCTGTAAAGAATTGGATTAAAACCTGAAAGATAAAAAGTATTCTGAGGTTTAAAACAGACGAGTCCGTCAAGACCAAGTTCTGACATTTTATTCTGCACTTTTGTATATTTTGCTTTAAGCAGTCCACGTGGGTCGTATTTCTTCAATTCATCTTTTATTTCATGAATATTCATATCCATAAAACCTCCCATAAAACACATAGTTACCGTAATATTTAATAATAAATAACAATACTTGTTATTTATTTATATTTCATTTATTTGCATCATACAAAGTTAGTATTTAATAATCAAACAGTTTTTTTTCGTGCATTTTACAATATTTTGGTTGTAACTTAACTGCGACGCATCAATCACACTGTATATCGATGAAAAACCATATTCTTGATTTTTGGCCCCATGCCATTAATAGGGTTTTCAGCAGTGTCACTTACAAGCGTCATTTATAAAAAATTAAACATTTATGAAGACTGATGCTTTTTGGTATTTCATTTTCTCTGTTTTCAGGTATGATTTACGCGTAATCACTGACTGAGGAGGT
>CAZDXA010000004.1:0-46143 GCA_964509435.1 uncultured Synergistaceae bacterium
TCCGTGCCGCCGGCGACGCGCGCTTTCCCATGATTGTCGCCATCGCCGACATGGTCTTCATCAGGATCATTTCCGCCTGGTTCCTCGCCGTCACCTTCGGCATGGGCATGCTCGGAACGTGGTATGCCATGTACCTCGACTGGCTGGTGCGGCTTGTCATCTTCGTTCCACACTACCGCAGCGGCGTCTGGCTGAAATACCGGGCAATATGAAATGCTGAAAACACGGCGGCTGTCAGAAACTGTCTCCTGATCCGAAAGACGGGCACACTGCGTTTCGGCGACTCCGGTGCGTGCTTTCAGCCCGGCATATTTTATACTGCAGAACAGCAATGAGGCTGTCCCTGACAAATGTCCGGGGCAGCCTCATTTTTGTGTGTGTTCTTCTGCTTTTTTCAGTTATCAGCTGTTTTTTCCGGCTTAATTGGCTGATTTCAGCTTTCCCGCGTCAAAGACATCAGTGCGCTCCTGAAGCGCCTGGAACAGTGCGCGGTTCTGCTCGTCACCTCTGCCGGGACGGTATTTCCAGGAAAGCTCCACAAGCCGCAGATTTTTGCCTGACGCGTCATACCACACGGCCGTTTCAATTTCAGCCTTTCCTTCGCCGAATTTCACTTCGCCGACTTCAGCCTCATAGGACAGGACGTCAGGCGTTGAATTCAGCACAGCTTTCGGATCTGCTCCCGCAGCGTTCAGCACAGGATACAGCGCGGCAAGGTCGCCGACGGTTTTTCCGGAAAAGTCGGGCTGTTTTTTCAGTTTCGCGCTGGCCGAATAGGAAGTTGAGATGTTCCCTGTTCTGCCGTCGACGAGACCGAGGACGTCAGCTTCGTACTTGTACTCGGCGCCGTGCGCCAGTCCGTTCTGGAATGCCGTCAGCTCCTCAGCGCTCAGTTCGGCGCCGCGGCGCAGTTTCAGCATCAGCGTTCCGGTATCGGAAATGGTTCCCTTTTTCGCCTTGAACTTTTCGCGCACCACAAAATTCTTTGCAGCCAGCGCCTTGTCTGCTGTGTCGTAATAGCGCACGACAACTGTGTCTTCATCCACATCGTCTTCGTCATCATACTTCATTGCCAGTTTCTGCGCAGTTTCGCTGAGAACAGTCTGCAGAGCCTTGTAGCCTGCCTCACGTGAAATGGCAAAAAGGTCCTTTTTTACCTGCAGCTTCAGCTCCACGCTGTCGGCAGCCGCAAAGGCCGAACTGCACAGCACTGCCGCGGCAAAGGCCGCAGCCGCGGCGCCCCTCATGAATACTTTCATCAGTAAAAACCTCCTTCCGGTTTCACACTTCTGCATCATCATACCACATCTGTCTTTTCAGAAAAGACAATGTCCGCGCAAACCGCACTGCGCGGACGCATCTATTTTCTACCCGGCGGATTTCATGCGGCCGATGCGCAGGAACTCCAGCGCGGCTAGTATCTGCACTCCCGCGGAAAACAGAACCATCACGTACAGAGAGCGGTCGTACAGCCAGCCGGTAAACCAGCTTCCGAGAAACAGGCAGACGCCGAACACCGTCTGGAACATGCCATAGCCGGAACTTCGATACTGTCTTGGCACCAGTGTCGCCACCGCAGCTTTCAGCGTTGATTCCTGCGCACCCATGCCGATTCCCCACAGCGCCGCGCCGAGATAAAGGGCACTGCGGGACTGAGTCAGGAATATAAGAGCGGCAAACGGGGCTGCAGCCAATGTTGACCATACCAGCGACCTCATGCCGCGGCGGTCATACAGCCAGCCGAAAAACAATGCCGCCGCAGCGTCAACCGCCATGGCTCCCGCATAAAGAAGCGGCAGATCACGTGAGTTCATGAGCGAGACGCGTGAGACATGCATGGTAATCATTGAAAAATCCATAAAACCCAGGGCAAACAGGCTTGTTCCCGCGAGGTAGAGGCGGAAATCCCTGTTCATCGCAGGACGGGGAGCCTTTTTCTTCTCCTCGGGCTCAAAGTTTTCAGGGTGAGGGAAAAAGTGCTTTGCAGCAAGCAGAAGTCCCAGCGTAAGGGCCGCCGGAACTGCCAGCAGGGCAAAACACCGGCGGTAATCCGCAAAGGTGTCGCCGCTGCCCTTGAAATACATCACGACAAAAAGCATTACGGGACCGGCGAATGCGCCAAGCTGATCCAGGAATTCCTGCAGTGCGAAGCTGCGCCCCACGCCGTTCTGTGTAGCGGCAAACGACAGAAGAGTGTCCTTGGCCGGTTTCTTGACTGCTTTTCCGGTGCGCTCGGCCACGATGAGCGCGGCAGCCCACATCCATCCGTTTTCAGGGATCAGTGCCAGCGCCGGCACTGCGAAAAGGTCAACGGCATATCCTGCAATTGTCAGTGCCCAGTATTGCCGTGTACGGTCGGCCAGACGGCCTGTGGCATACCGCAGAGAGTATCCGATCAGCTCCCCCAGTCCGGCAATAAAGCCGATTGCGGCAGCCGGCGCCCCGGCAAGGCTCAGATAGGCGCCGAGAATACTTTTTCCTCCCTCGTGAGTCATGTCGGAAAACAGGCTCACAATCCCCATCAGCAGAATAAACGCCAGCGCGGAACGGCGCAACGCCCGGGCTGTTTTTTCAGGTTTAACCATCTTTACAGCGCCTCCAGACTGAACATGAATTTCTGATTTTATTTTAGTATATCTGAAGAAGTCTGGGTAGTATGTCAGCCGGCATTTTTACCGTCTCCGACGCCTGCCCGGCGGAAGTCTCCGCAGGCATCACGGGTTCTTCTTTACCTCAGCGGCCTGTGCCTGCCGGCCGGCGGTACGTGCAGCCGTTCCGGCCGCGTATTTCAGCATGCCGCTGCCATAGAGCCCGCAGGCGCCCTGATACCACATGACTGCTTCCCGTTCCAGAGACGGGTCGCTGTCTGTCGGCGTGTAGATGCTCCGTTTCCAGTCGTCAATGTGGTATTCCTCAACTCCGCGCCGCGGCGAAAGAACGATCAGCCGGTCGCCGCGGATCAGCCCGAGGTTCTGGTATGTGCTGATAAACGCCCTGTCAGACGCGGGATCGGTGTGAGCCATGTCATACCCCATGAACTGCGAATCGTAGGAAATGCCAAGTATGCCAAGCAGCGTCGGCGGCAGATCAATCTGACTGGCCAGCCGGCTGCACACGCCGGGCTGAATCAGCTTCGGGGCGTAGATCAGACAGGGAATGCGGTAACGGCTCACGGGAACGCTGGTATGTCCGGCTGCGCTTGCCTGATGGTCAGCTACAATCACAAACACAGTCCGGTCAAACCACGGCTTTGCGGAAGCGCGTTTCAGAAAATCTGCAATGGCCCAGTCGGTATAACGGCAGACACCCTCACGGGTCAGCTGTTCCGCGCGCACACGGCCCTCCGGAAAAGTATACGGACGGTGATTGCTGGTAGTCATGACCAGTTCAAAGGCTTTTTCGCCGCGGGCATCGTGTCCGTCAAGGCTCCTCAGAACTCTGGTAAAGAGAATTTCATCGGCAACGCCCCATACGGTGGAACTGAAAATCTCGTCTGAGGGAATGTCGGTACGGTCCAGAACCGAGAATCCGTTTGTAGAAAAAAAGCTGTTCATGTTGTCAAAATAACCATAGCCGCCGTACAGAAAATCACATTTATACCCGGCAGACTTCATGGCCTGCCCCAGCGTGTTCATGCCGCCGCAGTCGGGCCGGCGCAGAATGGACTGCCCCGGCGTCGGCGGCACCGAAAGGGACAGTGCTTCCAGGCCGCGGACTGTACGGGTGCCGGTGGCATACATATTTGTGAAAATATATGACTGCTCCGCAAGACGGTCAAGCTGCGGCGTCCACGACGGCTCACCTCCGAATGCGCCGCAGAAATCGGCGCTGAGGCTTTCGACAACGATCATCACCAGATTCAGGCTGCGCCCGCTCAGCGCGTTCCTGTTTTCCACGTGGCGGAGAATGCCTTTATCAGAAAGATACCGGGCGTTGTCCGTTTTCAGGGTTTCTCTCAGTTCTTTCATCACGTCACTGCTGCTGCGGGTCAGATAAAAGGAAGAGTAATCCAGTTCATTCTCGAAAAAGGAGTGAAACAGTTCGTAGGCGCCGTTTCCCGCAAGCTCACGGTTATAGTTGTTCTCTGATACTCTCATGCGCCAGTCTGAATCAGTAAAGTACGTGGCAGCCAGGGGCACACAGACTGCGAGGGCCGCATATCCTGCCGCGTGCAGCAGCCTGCCGCGCCTGAAAAGGGGAACTGCGCCGCGCTGAAGGGCACTCATCTGCAGCCATGCGGCAATCAGGCAGACGGGCACCACTACAGCAAGAATCAGCGGCACATTATAGGACTCCCAGATGTTGCCGAGGACTTCCGTTGTGTACACCAGATAATCCACGGCAATGAAGTTGAAGTTGGTGTTGAATTCCTGCCAGAACAGGTACTGTGCAACCGCCATCATGGCCATGAAAAAATCCATCATGAACGTCACAGTGCCGACGGCCCAGCGTCCGGCACGGCGGTTCAGCCAGTATGCCGGTATCAGGAACAGCAGCAGTGCCAGCGGCAGCACAAACCAGACGCCCGCAGCTGCGTCAAAGAGAATGCCGAAAGCCAGCGTCTTTGCGACATCCCAGAACGTCCACGACACAGCGCCCGCCGACAGAACCATCAGAAACAGGCGCAGCGCCGTCTGCGCTGACATGTAGCAGAAAAACTGCGCTTTCAGGTATTCCATTCTGCGGTATTTCATGCGATCAGCTCCTCCGCGATCATACAAATCAGAAATTCATGCCCGCAGTATAGCTGCCGTTTCTAAGCTGGTTCTAATAGAACTCTAAACAATTCCTAAATTCACGTCTCAGTACAGCCGTGTCCCCGGCCGCATCGTGTGCAGTGAAAGGAATATCATTGTAGAAAATACCAACTGAAAGATGTGTAATGTTGCCGATGCAGACGGCACATAATCGGATTATCATATGCACAGTTAAGAAAAAGAGCCGGTCGGAAGAACGGCCGGCCTTAAGAATTTGAAAGGGATGGATTTCAATGAAAAACTCGATGAAGAAACTTGGTCTTATGGCGGTTATCGGTGCGGTTTCCATGTTTGCGGTCAGCGGCGCTGCTCTTGCCAGCGACAACGACTCGCCTCTTGATTTCGGCGCAACTCAGGTTCAGAGAGCCGACGGCACGATGATTCAGGTTCCCCAGTACGATTTCCGCACTGTCGACCCCGCTCCCGATGTGGCTCAGTACGACCACGGCAGTGACAACGACGACAGCCGCGACGGGAACATCTCAAACGGCAGTGAGAACGTCGAGGATTTCGGCGAAAACGCGTAGTTTCGCGTAAATCGCTTTCAATTTGAATTTTATCTGCAGTTTATCAATAGATTAAAACAAAACGACTTTTAAAGGAGCGATTCCTATGAAAAATATGATGAAGAAACTTGGTCTTATGGCGGTTCTTGGTGCGGTTTCCATGTTTGCGGTCAGCGGCGCTGCTCTTGCCAGCGACAACGACTCGCCTCTTGATTTCGGCGCAACTCAGGTTCAGAGAGCCGACGGCACGATGATTCAGGTTCCCCAGTACGATTTCCGCACTGTCGACCCCGCTCCCGATGTGGCTCAGTACGACCACGGCAGTGACAACGACGACAGCCGCGACGGGAACATCTCAAACGGCAGCGGGAACGTCGAGGATTTCGGCGAAAACGCTTAGCTAATTCTCTTTCAGCACTTCTCCATATATTCATATAAAGCAGGACAGCCGCAGCAGTTCATTAACCGCTGCGGCTGTCCTGCTTTTCTGCTGCAGTGAACTGTGTGGCGGCCGGCGGCAGGGTCTGATCTGCTGAAACATCTGTGACAAACTCACTTTACATCAGAAAATCTCAGTTTACAATGACTCTATGCTTCATGCGAAAAAAGTTTCCAGCCGAAATAAAGGAGGAAGTCAAAAATGTCAGCTATACAGAAAACAGCCTGCATCGGAACTGAATGCGTCGCCTGCGGCAGCTGTGAGAACGTCTGCCCTTTCGGCGCCGTCAGCGTTAAAGACGGAATCCGTGCAGCCGTCGATCCCGCAAAATGCGTGGGCTGCGGCACCTGTGCCCGGAACTGCCCCGCCGGCGTGATCACCCTTGTTCCGCGGCAGAGAGAAGAGAGCAGGAGAACATTCAAAGTCATTCCGCTGAAAAAACAGAAGCACTGGTATGACTATCTCTGGCTCGGGGAACTGCTGTACCTGGCCCTGAGTCTGACAAACATCCTCTTCGCGTGGCTGGGACTGATTTTCTTCACTATTCCGCTTCTGATGTCGGTTTTCGGCTGGGGAAAGGCATACTGCCGCCGCTTCTGCGGCCGCGGTCAGCTTCTGCAGCTTCTGGGCAGCCGGCTGAAGCTCTCGCGGAACCGCCCCACTCCCCGTTTTTTCAGGACCAGTGTGTTCAGACTGGGATTCCTGACGTTTTTCATGACCATGTTCGGCCTGATGCTCTTCGGAACCTACAGGGTTTTCACAGGCGCCCCGCTGCGCCAGGCAGTCACATTGCTGTGGACGTTCAGGCTGCCCTGGCAGTGGGCCGACGTCAGCATGGTTCCTGCCTGGACAGCGCAGTTCGCCTATGGTCTCTTCAGCGTCATGGCAACTTCGTCCCTGCTCGGGCTCCTGGTTATGTTCCTGTTCCGCAGCCGCAGCTGGTGTGTTTTCTGTCCCATGGGCACCATGACGCAGGAGATATCAAAGCTGAAAACCACCAAACAACACGGTAAGTCAGACAGAATATAAAATTTTCATTTTCAGAAACAGCGCCGGCATTTCCGCAGATGCCGCCGGCTGTATATATAAAAACCGCCGTTTCTTTCCCGGACAGCTGTTCGGGACAGAAACGGCGTTTTTTTCAGGCCTTGTCTGCTTTTGATTTACAGAGATGAAGAAACGCCGCCGGGGAAGTGCTGCATCTGCACCGGCTTTTCCCCCGCGGGACATTTTATTTCACAGCAGGGCAGCAGCTGCGGCCGATGCAGTAATATTCAAATCCCAGATCCCGCATTTTCTTCGGATCGTAGATGTTGCGCCCGTCGAAAACAATCCTCTGCTTCATCAGCGCGCCCAGCTTTTCCCAGTCAAGTTTTCTGAAATGAGGCCATTCAGTGACAAGAACAGCGCAGTCAGCGCCCTTCAGAAGGCTTTCCACGTCCGGAACAAAATCTACCGCGCCGCTGAACAGGGATTCGGCACTGTGCATGGCGGCAGGGTCGTAAGCCCTGACTTCGGCTCCGCAGTCAAGCAGGCCGCGGATCAGCGTAATTGACGGCGCTTCCCGCATGTCATCGGTGCCGGGTTTGAAGGCAAGCCCGAGCACAGCCGCGGTGATGTTTTCCGTGCCGCATCCGAAACGCCTGTGAACCATAAGCTGCAGCTGTTCCTTCTGGCGGCGGTTCACCTTCGCTATTGCCGCGGGCATGATCATGTCCACTCCCTGTGCAGTGCCGATGTGGCAGAGGGCCTGCACGTCCTTGGGGAAACAGGACCCGCCGTAGCCGCATCCGGCATTCAGAAAGTGAGTGCCGATGCGCCCGTCGGAGGCAATTCCCTTTCTGACAGATTCCACATCGGCGCCGATCCGGTCGCACAGCAGGGCAATTTCGTTCATCATGCTGATTCGTGCCGCAAGCATGGTATTTGCCGCATATTTAGTGATTTCCGCCGACGAGGGGTCCATAAACAGAATCCTGTCGCTGCTCACAAAATTGCTGTAAAGCCTGCGCATGACGTCGCGGGCATTTTCTGACTGCGCCCCGACAACCACACGTTCGGGCGAAAGGCAGTCCCGGACAGCCATGCCTTCCTGAAGAAATTCCGGATTGGAAATAATTTCCAGGTTCAGATGGTCCAGCCCGCGGCTGTGAAGCTGCGCTCGTATTCTCTTCCAGAGCAGGGCGCCTGTGCCAACCGGCACGGTGGATTTGACAACAATATAGCAGGAGTGGTCAATGCTGGCGCCGATGCTGTCAATGGCAGAGAGTACCTGTGCCAGATCAGCGCTGCCGTCCTCTGCGGGAGGCGTTCCGACGGCAATGAAGCAAAGCTGTGCGTCTTTCAGACCTTCCCGGATGCCGGCTGCAAAGGAAAGCCGGCCGGCCTGAGTGTTTTTCGTGATCAGCTCTGCCAGTCCCGGTTCGAAGACAGGGCAGCTGCCGCGCTTCAGCCTTTCGATGCGCGCCCGGTCAATGTCCACGCAGCAGACTTCATTTCCTTTTTCGGCAAAGCAGGTTCCTGTGACAAGTCCCACATAGCCTGTTCCTACAATGCATATTTTCATCGCTTCAGTCCTTCCTCTGCCAAGGTTATGCCGAGAGCATGGCAATGCCTGCCAGAATGCAGGCCATTCCGCCGATGCGCATCAGCGTGATTTTCTCGTGAAAGACAAAGGCCCCCACAAAAAGAAGGATCAGATAGACCATGGCTGACATCATCGGGTAGGCAAGTGTCAGATCAGTGCCGGACAGCGCCGCGGCCATAAAAAAGAACGAAATGCCGAAGCAGCCGATGCCGGCGATCGTCCACGGATTGAGAAGTATTCTGAGCGCCGCGCCGATAATGCCTGAACCGGCCAGCGGCGCGCCTCCGTATGCGTGCTTCATGATGGTGCTCCCCATCGCGTTTGTGACGGCCGAAGCCGCAAGAAGAAGAAAACTGGTTTTATCCATTATGATTCCGCTCCTGAACCGCCAGCGTTCCTGCCCGGCCTTCAAGCCGCCCCGCAGTCACTGCGCACGGAACGGCCGGAGCCATGCGGGCATATTCGCTCAGCGTATAAAACTGAATGCTGCGCTCCCGCGCCATGGTCAGAAAGCGGTCAAGAACACAGAGCTTTGACATGCCTTCCATTTCAGCGTGGACAGTCACCACGTTCCAGTCGTTCACCAGGCCTTTCAGCCAGATTTCGGGAATTGTGCTGTCGCCGATGCCCGGCAGGCCGCAGATCTCGTCCATGGTCGGCAGTGTCGTCGGAATCTGGACGGGACCGTACCGGTGCCCCCTGAAAACAGGCAGAAACGGCGAAGTTCCGCGCACGTCGCTGCAGTAGTCAAGCCCCAGTTCCTGAAGAACGGTAAAGCTGGCCTGAGAAACCTGCCAGCCCGGCGCAGCATAGGCACGGGGCGCATACCCGGCAAGATCCTGAAACATGCCGGCCGCCTTTTCAAAGAGCACTCTGAACTCTGGCGCTGATATTTTCTGCAGGCAATCCTGCACATACACGTGGTCCCATGCGTGGACGCCGCAGTCGTGCCCTTCGCGCACGGCGCGGCGGAAAACGTCCGGAGCCGATGGGACAATCATCGGCGCCGGCAGCAGCGTGCCGTACATCAGAGTTTTCAGACCGTACGTGGAAGGCGCCCTGGTGCGGATCATTTTTGAAATAAAGCCTCTGCGGAAGATGCGGCGGATCGCCCTGCCCGAGTTGTCAGGCCCGAAAGAGAAGAAAATGGAGGCCCTGAGTCCGTGCTTTTTAAACAGATCAAGCAGATGCGGCACCCCCTCTCTGTAGCCGCGGAGTGTGTCCACGTCAACTTTCACGGCAAGACGCGTCATTTTTCCCGACCGATCCTTTCTGCATACCAGGCGACAGTCCGGCTGATCATGGAACGCATGCCGGTGCAGGGTGTCCATCCCAGCAGATGCTTTATTTTTTCCACAGACGGACGCCGGTTCTGCATGTCATCATAGGCTCTGCCGTAATATTCAGCCGAAGGGATTATTTCGAGCTTTGCCTTTTCAGCGGCGCTGCGGAATGCAGGAACCTTTTTCATCTCATCGACAATCATCACGGCCAGTTCTTTTATCGAACAGTTGTTGCACGGGTTGCCGACGTTGAAAATCTGCCCGTCAGCTCTGCCGTTTCTGTTCTCAATGATCGCCAGCAGAGCGTCAATGCCGTCGCCGACCCATGTAAAGCTGCGGCGCTGTTCTCCCCCGTTGACCAGAGAGATTCTGCCGCGGTAAAGCACGTCATAGATCATCTGCGTGATTGAACGGGCCCTGTGCTCCGCCGCGTCGCTGAACGTGTCAAGCAGCGGTCCGACCCAGTTGAACGGGCGGAACAGCGTGAAGCGCAGCCCTTCTTCCTGGCCGTAGGCTGAAATCACGCGGTCCATCATCTGCTTGCTGCAGCTGTAAATCCAGCGGCTCTTGCAGATCGGGCCGGTGACCAGGGGGCTGGTGTCCTCTTCAAGCAGGCCGCCGCTGCTCATGCCGTAAACCTCGGATGTGGACGGAAAAATGATCCGCGTGCCGTGTTTCGCACAGTAGCGCACAATCCTGAGGTTCTGTTCAAAATCCAGTTCAAAAGTCCAGAGCGGCTTTTCAATGTAATAGGCCGGTTTGGCAACGCCCGCGAGGGGCAGCACGGCATCACAGTCAGCAGCCTGTTCTTCAAGCCAGTTATCTTCCTTAAACATGTCGCCCTGACGGAACGAGAAGTTTCTGCGCCCTTCAAACTGCTTTATGTGATCCGAGGCAATGTCAAAACCTGAAATTTCCCAATCGGTCCGGTCCAGCACGGCCTTTGTCAGATGCGTGCCGATAAAACCGTTGATGCCGGTAACGAATATCTTCATTTTTGTGCTGTGCAGTCCTTTCGCAGATGTTTTTCGGGAAAAAGGCGCCGGTGCCGCGGCGGGGCGGAAACCGGCCGTCTGCGACTTCAGCTCTCAGGCGCAGAGTGCTCTTCTTCTCCCTCGTACTGCCAGTTCAGAACTCTGAGAAGTCCCGCGCCGGTGCCGAAAAGCATCGGATTTTCCGAAACAGGCATTCCCGGCTTTCCTGTCCCTGCCTCCGGCAGCGCTTTCCAGATGTAGAGCTTCTTTCCGTTTCTTTCAGTGAAAGCGCCGGGAAACGGATGAGTGACGGCGCGGACAAGGTTGTATATTTCCACTGCCGTCTTGTTCCAGTCAATGCGGCCGTCCTCCGGGCGGCGGCGGCCGAATTTCGTCGCCAGGGATTCATCCTGGGGCGTTCTCTGCGCCGTACCGGCTTCCAGGTCTTTCAGCGAGGACATTAAAATGCTGCGTGCGGCGCCGGTCACTTTGAGAAACACGTCGAGGGCAGTATCCTTGAACAGAATCGGCACCGCCTTCCGGGCAATGATGTCGCCGCGGTCGGCGTACTGCGTCATCACATGGAGTGTGGCCCCTGTCTCTGTCTCGCCGTTGAGAACAGCCCAGTTGACGCAGGCGCGTCCCCTGTAGCGGGGCAGGAGGGCGCCGTGGATGTTGTAGGCGCCAAGGCGCGGAATCTCCAGAACCGCCGCGGGAATCATGGCGCGGTAATAAAATGAGAAGATCAGTTCAGGCGCAGCTGCGCGGATTTCTTCAGTTTCAGCCTCGCCCAGCACTTTAGGCGTCCTGACCGGAACGCCGCGTTCTCTGGCAAGGTCCCTGACTGAATGAAACCAGATCTCCTCCCCGGGGTCGTCCTCGTGGGTATAGACCAGCACCACATCAGCGCCGTCGTCAAGTAGGGATTTCAGGCACACATAGCCGACTTCGCTGTAGGCAAAAACCACAATCCTAGGACGGCTGCTCATGATGCTCAATGATCTTTCTCACGGAGTAGCGGGGACGGCGGCTGACCTCCCTGTAAATGCGCCCGAGGTACTCGCCCGTGATCCCAAGACAGAAAAGCGTGATTCCTGTAAGGAAAAACTGGATGCCCATCAGCGTGAATACTCCTTCCACTTCCGGTCCCAGAAACAGACGCCGCAGTCCCATGTAGCAGACCAGAATAAAGGAAAGAACCGAAATGGTCATGCCTGTCATGGTGACAAGCTGCAGCGGCACCAGAGAAAAGCTGGTCATCAGGTCAAAATTCAGGCGGATCAGCTGAAAGAGGCCGTACTTCGACTTGCCCCGCTCGCGTTCCTGGTGCGCCACGGGGATTTCCACCGGGTTCACTGCGTATTTCTGCGCAAGTGCAGGGATAAAAGTCGTGGCCGTGCGGCTTTCGTTGATGATGTCGACAATATGACGGCTGTATCCGCGCAGCATGCACCCGTAGTCTCTGATGTGGAGCCGGGCAATTTTATTGGTGATTTTGTTGACAATCTTCGAGGCGACTTTCCTGAAAAGAGGGTCATGGCGGCCGGCGCGGTACGTTCCCACCACATCGTGCCCCTCGTCGAGCAGGGCCAGAATGTTCGGAATCTCCTCAGGAGGATTCTGCATGTCCGCGTCCAGCGTGATGATCTTTTGTCCTCTCACATGTTCAAATCCGGCCAGAATGGCCATGTGCTGGCCGAAATTGCCGTTCAGGTCTATGACTTTCACGCCGGGATAATCTCTGCAGAAGCCGCTGAGAATCTCCAGCGTTGAGTCAGTGCTGCCGTCGTTGACAAAGATGATTTCAAAAGGCCGGCCCAGCTTTTTCATGACGGGATAAAGATGTTCAAAAAGGACCGGCAGCGACTCTTCCTCGTTATAGGCGGGGATAACCACTGAAATTTCAGTTTCCATGCTGTCCGGCCGCCTCGCAGGCAACCTGTCTTACCGCCGCGGCGGCGTCCCGCATGTCCCGGTCGGTCATGGCCGGGAACAGCGGCAGAGACAGTATTCTGTCAGATACGTACTCAGCCTCGGGGAAAGAGCCGCGGTGCAGGCCGAGCCGCTTGGAGTAGTAGCTGAAAAGGTGCAGCGCCTGATAGTGAAGCGCCGTGCCGATATTGAGCTTTTTCAGGCGGGCCATGAACTCGCTGCGGCTGATGCCGAGCCTGTCAATGTCGATGAAAGGCGTGAAAATATGCCAGCTGTGCACATTGCCCTTTTCAACTGGCTGCGGCAGGATGAGCCCCGGCACGCCGGCAAGTTCCTTCATGTAGAAATTCACAATTTCACGCCGGCGGGCGTTGAACTCGTCAAGATGTCTGATCTGGGAATTGCCGATGGCCGCCTGAATGTCTGTCATGGTGTATTTCAGGCCGGGGAAAGGAATGTCATAACTGGCCGACCCGGACGCCGTATAGCGGTTCCATGCGCCCTTTGACATGCCGTTCTGGCGCAGGACGAGAATTTTCTCGGCGAGCGCCTCATCTGCGGTACAGACCATGCCGCCCTCGGCTGTCGTGATGTTTTTTGTCGGATGAAAGCTGAATACCGTCAGGTGTCTCGGGCCGCGGTCGGCACCGATGCGCCGTCCCTTATACGACGCCCCGATCGCGTGGGCCGCGTCCTCGATAATGGCAAGATGATGCTTTTCGGCAATTTCTTCAATGGCGTCCATATCGCAGGGCCGTCCGGCAAAATGGACCGGCATGATGGCCTTTGTAGCCGGCGTGACGGCCGCCTCAATATTTTCAGGGGAAATGTTCAGCGTTCTGCGGTCAATGTCAGCCAGGACGGGTGTTGCGCCGGCAAACAGAATCACGTTGACGGTTGAGGCAAATGTCATGGGCGTGGTGATAACCTCGTCGCCCGGGCCGAGTCCCAGCGCCATGACAGCCAGATGCAGCCCTGCCGTGCCTGAGTTGCAGGACATGGCCCAGGATGAACCGACGTACTGCCCGAAAGTCTTCTCAAACTGAAGGGTCTTCGGCCCCATGGCAACCCAGCCCGAACGGATTGAGTCGGCAATGTCCGCAATGGCGTCCTCGCCGATGCTGGGCGTCGAAAAAGGCAGGAACTTATCTCTCATTTTGTTTTGCAGCCTCCCTTTTGATAAGCACATCGTATTTTCCGGAACTGACGATTTTAACGCCGCTGCCGGGGCCTCCGGGAAAGAGCTCCTTCAGGCGTTTTTTTCTCACGACCAACACAAACGGCCGTTTTCCGGCATTCCACTCAGCAAGGAACTCGTCTCTGCCGGGAAACCACCCTTTTCCCTCGGCATGCCCCGCGCCGAATTCAAGCTCGCCCAGATAATCGACCAGCATCACCCGGGAGCGGGTGTAAAACGGCAGGCCCTGAAGGACCTCACCGTAAACGGCAATGGTGTCGCCGTCCTGCTTTTCCTTTAGCACAGTCCGGGAAACTTCGTAGCTTGATCGCGTGGAAGCAACCAGCGGAAAAATCGGCTGCAGTCCCAGAAGGAAAATCAGCGCCGCAAGACAGAGAAGCGCCGGCATCTTTTCAAGAGAACTCTCTCCGCCGGCTGTTCTGCGCCGGAGAATTTTAAAAAGCCCGCAGGGAATCGTGAGGATTCCCGCAGAGATGAGGGCAGCGGGCAAAGCGGTCTGCGAAAGCGAAAAGCGGTGATTCGTCAGGGCGTAGCCGGCAAGTGCTGCGGAAAATACCACAGCAATGGCTGCGTTCCAGAAGAAGACGCCTCCGTGCAGCTTTCCGCTCTCAACCATGCGGCTGATGTCGGCGCCGATCAGAATGGCAAGAGGCGGCAGACAGGGCACAATATAGGGAATCAGCTTTGAGCCTGAGCACGAGAAAAACAGGAATATGACGCCGAACCACAGAAGCAGAAACACGCAGGCATCCTTCTCTGCGCCGCTCTGCGGCGATCTGACGACGCTTTCTCTGCTGAAGAGGGAAAACAGGAACCCGGTCCACGGAAGCATTCCCGCGGGGATCAGCGGCAGGAAAAACCAGAAGGGCTGATAGCGGCCGTGCATCTTCGTCAGGTAGCGCAGAAAATGTTCCCGGATAAAGAAAAAGTGGAAAAAGTCGCTGTTGATGCTGCAGACTTTATAGAACCACGGGACGGCAATAACCAGAAACAGGACAATTCCGGGAAGATAGAACACCTCGCGGAAAAGCCTCCACTTGCGCGTGAAAACGGCATACCAGAAAATGACGCCGGCGGGCAGGACAACTCCGATCAGACCCTTGGTGAGAACCCCCAGTCCCATGGCCGCATAGAACAGCAGGTACCATTTTCTGTTTCCGCCCGTGCAGCCAGCGTAAAAGGCAGCCAGAGCCAGCGTGAGGAAAAAAGACATGGGCATGTCTGTGATGTTGATCCGCCCGACAGCGAAGTAAAGCATTGATGTAGCAGTAATGATCCCTGAGAGCACGCCCGCCCTGCGCCCGTAGATTCTGCCGGCAAACAGTCCCGCAGCCAGCGCACCGCCCAGCGCGGCCAGCGCCGACGGGAAACGAGCGGCAAATTCGTTCTGCCCGAACACTCTGTAGCCAGCCGCATTGAGCCAGTAAAGCAAGGCAGGCTTTTCAAAGTATTTGACGTAATTCAGTCTCGGGGTTACATAATCCCCCGATTCAATCATTTCGCGCGGAATCTCAGCATAACGTCCCTCATCAGGCTCCATAAGATGCCAGTTTCCCAGCGGAACAACATAAATCAGCACAGCCGCCAGAACTGCCGCGGCTGCCAGAATCCAGCTGCATGAATGGTCGGTGGACATGTAAAAAACTCCTTCCGGCATATATCTGATGCCGCAGAACTGATTCACAGGTGCCTGCGGCCGGGCCCGGCTAAATGCCACTGCGAAATCAAAGTGCATACTGTATACTTATAAAGCCGCTGAAACCCGGCACCCTTCGGCGTTTTAAAAACTCAGTTCACTTCGGCAGAGCGGTTTCATGGTACTACAGCACAGTTCCCTAAAAATAAACAGAAAATAAACTTTATCAAAAAAAAAGACAACACTTTGCGGGGCGGACCACCCGAGTATGCCCTGAAAATACAGAGACGGCGCCGGAAGTTTTCCTTCCGGCGCCGTCTGCAGCTGCACCTTTCATAGCTCATCCCGCATCCGCGGCATTTAAAAACCCCGCGGCCGGGCTGCCTGATTTACTGTTATTTTTTTCGGCCGGCCTGTCAGTCGGCCTTTTTCTGAGACACATGCTGATCGTTCGCGGCCATGATGTCCTCAAGCGTCACGTGTTCGTTGCGGTAGCGCGAGCCGGGATTTTTCTCTGAAAAGCCGACGTACCTGGTAATTCCGATTGCTTTCTGCGGGCAGTTCTGAATGCAGGAGTAGCATGCCTGACAGTTTTCTGCGCTGCGCACTGCGCGGCGGTTTTCCAGGCGGAAGCAGCCTGCGGGGCAGACTCTGGTGCACACGCCGCAGCCCGTGCAGGCATCGCCGACTTCAAAATCTGCCCAGAGTGTCACCGGCTCGCCGTTCATTCCCTCTGCGTATTCGGCGTGAAGCCTGCGCTGCTCATCAGTCACAGGCTCTCTGTAACGGCGGTGCGCCGCCAGGTCGGCCCTGATTTCAGCAGGCTGTCCTTCCACGTTCTTATCCAGCTTCTTCTCGATTTCCATGTCAAAATCGGGAAGAAAGTTGTCAGGCATGAGCAGCGTACGGATGTAGTCCGCCTTTTTGCCGGCCGCGGCCAGCACTTTCTCAGCCAGTTCCGCCGCATTGCCCTGAAAACTGCCATACGTCAGGATCAGATAAAGATAGTCTGTTTTCAATTCAGCCTTCTTCAGAAACTCCTGAACCATGACCGGCATTTCATGGCCGTAAACCGGGCACACAATGCCGATTTCGCTGTCAGAAAATTTCAGGCAGCCGCGGCGGATGGCCTGCGGAATGCTGCAGGTTCTGGCATCAAGCTGTGCTGCCGCGTAAAGACTGTTTCCGGTTCCGGTAAAGTAAAAGACCATAAAGCCCGCTCCCTTCCTGTCCGGTTAATTTTCCCTGAACCGATACCCTACTCCCCAGATCGTTTCAATGTATTCAGGGTGTGCCGGATCTCTTTCAATCTTCTCACGGATGCGGTTGATATGCACCGTCACTGTGGCAGTTTCGCCGTAGGAATCTTCGCCCCAGATCTTTTCAAAAAGCGTTTCACGGGAAAACACCACGTCGGGACGCGAAGCAAGAAACAGGAGAAGCTCATATTCTCTGTTCGTCAGCGTGATCTCCTTGTCCTTTACGAACACACGCCGCGACAGGGGCAGAATTTTCAGGTCCCTGACAATCAGCGCTTCCTCGTGTTTTTCGTCAAGCAGGCGCCGGTGCATTTCTATGTGCGCCCTGACGCGGGCAATGAGTTCTGACGGACTGAAGGGCTTGACCACGTAGTCATCGGCACCGAGGCCGAGTCCGCGGATTTTGTCCACATCCTCCTTTTTGGCCGTCACCATGATGATGGGCACGTTTTTCTCGCGGCGCAGCAGACGGCACACTTCGAAACCACTCATTTCGGGCAGCATCACGTCAAGCAGCACCAGCGCGTAGTCATTGGCACGCGCCATCTCCAGCCCGCTTTTTCCGGATGCGGTGATCTCAGCGGCATAACCTGACGCTTCAAGATAATCACGTTCCAGTTCGGCAATCAGCCGGTCATCTTCAACGATGAGAACTGTCTGTACGGTCTGCACTGTTTTCAGCCTCCTTGTCATTTTCACAGGACGGGAAAGTCATTTCTATGCACAGGCCGCCCTCGTTGTACGCTCTGATCCTGCCGCCGCAGCCCTCCACAATATGCTGTACAATCGACAGGCCGAGTCCGCTTCCCTCGCCGGCATGAGTGCGCGCCTTGTCGCCGCGGTAAAAAGCCTCGAAAAGATGAGGAAGGTCTTCTTCGCCGGCACCGCGTCCGTTATCGCAGACACGGATTACGGCCGTACCGTTTTTTTCGAGCAGCGAGATCAGGATCTTCACGGGACGCACGCCTGCATATCTGACGCTGTTGGAAAAAATGTTGATAAACACGCGCCGCATTTCCTTCCGGTCAAAGGAAACGCACATATCCTCACGGGCGCTTCCGCGGTACACCAGCACTGCCTTATCAGCGAGAACCGGCCTCTGCTCCTCCGCAATATTCCGAAGCCAGCTGTCAAGCGGCGTCGGTTCAAGATGATAGCGGTACTCGTTATTTTCAAGCCGCGTCAGCGTTGAAAGCGAGTCAGCCAGCATTTCCATGTCGCCAGCGCTCTGGATAATGGCCCTGCAGTACCGGCTCTGCATTTCCGGCGTGGAGGCCACGCCGTCGCGAAGCCCCTCGGCATAACCGCGGATCGACGTCAGCGGCGTGCGGAGATCGTGCGAAATACCTGAAATCAGCATCCGCCGGTAGTTCTCATACTGGATTTTTTCTTCCAGGGAGCTTTTGAGCCGGCGGCGCATCTGGTCAAACTCCAGGCAGACTTCGCCGAACTCGTCGTCGCGGTTGTAATTGATCTTCACATCCAGGTTGCCTGCCGCGATTCTTCTGGCGCCGGAACGGAGCGCCGCCAGCGGGCGCAGGAACATGCGCGCGATAAAACCGCTCAGCGTATAGTCCACGGCAGTGATGGCGGCAATCAGGAACAGCACAAGAATCACTGCAAACGCGATCACGTATTTTTCAAGATAAGACCCTGCGCTTTTAATTCCCCGTCCCGGCAGGTACACGGCTGTGACTGTGCCCCGCTCGTCAGACGGGCCGAAGAAATTGCGCACCACCGCCCCGTCGCGGCCGGCCAGCGTCATGCTCTGCACTGAATCAAGCGCCGAGCCCAGATGCCCGGCAATAAACTGCCGGTCAGCTTCGGTGAAGTTGCTGTAAACCAGCTTTCCATGAATGGCGATTTCAAAATGATAGCCCATGCTGTGCAGGTTTTCCTCGAACATGCGCATTTTTTTTGAAGTCTGCTCTGTCATGACCAGACCGTTGTCCTCATACCAGTCATAGTGCTCCCACTCGCGGGTGCTGAGTTCTTCCTTGCAGGCGTAAATCAGGCTCTGCGCTGAATAGACGCCGTTTTCCGACTCGTACATGTCGATCACCGGCTCGACATAGTTCCTGCCGTAGGTAAAAAAGGCGACGACTGCAAAAACAGCCGACAGCAGAAGCGGTGCGGCCGTCATCAGTATATTTGACAGCAGCAGTTTTCTGCGTATAGTCATGCGGATCACCTCCAGCGCACAGAGACAAGTCTACCATAAATACGGCCGGACAAAAACATGCGCGGAAAAACATTAAGCGGACGTTTAAAAAATTATCCCCATGCTTCAGCCTTTTCATCTGTATTCCGCCGGTTTTTGCAGGCGCTTCTGCTACGGCAGACTTTCAGCATAAACGGCAGAGAGGGCTGCCCCGCGGACTTTCGGGGCAGCCCTCTCTGTGCTGCTGAAGAAGTTTTTTAAGGCAGCCGTCAGCCGGCAGCACCGACGGCCGCACTTCTGCGGAGACGGACTTCAGGTTCCTCCGGCACGGCAAACTACGGAATATATCTGTCAAGCCCCGTCCAGGTAAAGAACAGAATCGACCCGACGGCGATCATCGCAAAGTAGTTATGGGAAATAATCGAACTCACTGTCACAGTTCCGGCGGCGAGCGGGTAAACTGAGGCCGCAATGCCCGTGAAAAAGCCCATATAGCAGTGCCACGGGATCAGCTGTGAACCGAGAACGCCCATGGCGCCGGCATAGGTTGCGTTGCGCAGCGCCAGACGGTACATGTCCTTCTCGCTGCCCACAACAGCCTTTTCAGTCATGTCCCTGATAATGGGACTGATAGTGACAATCTGAGCCATTTCGTCAGCAAGGGCGGCATTGCCGGCAAGGCACAGCAGTGCGTTGCAGAACAGCAGCTGCCGCACTTTGCCGACCATTTTCACTATGGCCGATGCAATGGGATCAAAGGCATTCATTCTGCGCATGACGCCGCCGAAAGCGCCGACCCACAGCATCATGGCAATCGTCCAGCTGCCCGCCGCGGAAGCGCCGTCACGAACCAGTTTCAGAAATTCGCCCGTGCCTGCCACCGTGCCGGCTGCCAGCCCCATAACGCCTGACGAAAGAATGCCGGCACCCAGGCAAATCAGCGTATTGGTGCCGCGGACAGCAAGCACAAGCACAATCAGAAGCGGAAGTACCATATAGAAGGGCACGCCGCTCTGCACCTGTCTCAGCAGGGTCACTGCGGCCGGACGTTTCTGCGCCAGCACATCCCAGACACTCTGAGGTATCTGCTGAATAGCCGCTGCCGCCGAACCTTCAGTATCGGGCAGTTTCATCAGGACGCCGGCCGTGTAAAACGCCGCCACGCTGAGCATCAGACACAGCGCCGCCCATGCAGTCTGAGTGCGCATACGGTCCACAATGCGCACATTCTGCATGCCGCAGCTGACCACCGTGGTGTCTGAGATCAGGCCGATATTGTCGCCGAAACACGAACCGCCGGCAATCGCGCCGATGGTCAGCATCGTGCTGCCGCCGACAATGTGGTTCAGCCACAGAAAAATCGGCGCACAGGCCGCAAAGGTGCCCCAGGATGTTCCCGTCGCAACGGAAAGCAGCGATGTCACCAGAAAGCCCGCAACAGCCACAAATTTGGCCGTCAGGCCGAGACTGAGGGCAATGTTGATGATCGCCGCCGCCACGCCCGTTGCCATAAAGCATTCAGCCACCGCATAAGCCGCCTCGAGGATCAGAAAGACCAGCAGAAAGTTTTTCAGGTTGTCAAGCGCCGCGTTCAGCAGCTCGTCAAACGTACAGCGTTCAGTGATCATCGCTGCACAGCACGCGCACACAAACGCTATGGGCGCTGCCAGCAGAATATCCATGCCTGAAAGCATCAGGCCGGCCATAACAAACACAGGAGACAGTTTCAGCAATGCGGTCATAGTGACACTCCTTCAGCTGCTTAGGATTTATTTATATATTTTACCCCCCTTTAAAAGATTAAAACAAGATAATTATAATTTAATATCTGATAAATTCGCAAATCGTTCGGCAATACCATCCAATCCCAACCTGCTCTCCGCCTGCTGCCCTCTGAAGTTCTGAGCCGCACGGCAAAAGGGCCGTGCCGCCTTTTCCCCACCGCTGCGCAAACGCTCTCTCCGCCAGCAGAAGGGCATATCCGTTCTGTTCACAGTTCACAGCCCGGACTTTCTGCAGAAACTGGGAGACTGCGTTTTTTCATCTGCAGAAAAATAGGAGGCCGCCCTGTGCGGAGCGGTCTCCCGAATATTTCTGCAAACGCCGAAAGTCCCTGAATAATCAGGCCTTTGCGGCTTCTACGTTTTTGCGGAGCATGACTTCCGGTTCGCGGGGAATCGAGAAGAACGGAATATAGCGGTCAAGCCCTGTCCATGTCAGCAGCAGAATTGATCCGACAGCGATCATGGCAAAGTAATTGTGCGAAATCACCGCGCCAACGGTCATAGTATCAGCTGCAAGCGGGTAAACCGACGTGGCGATGCCCATGAAGAATCCCATGTAGCAGTGCCACGGAATCAGCTGCGCGCCGAGAACGCCCATGGCATCCGCATAGGTTGCGTTGCGCAGGGCCAGACGGTACATGGCCTTTTTGTCGCCCACAACGGCCTTTTCGGTCATGTTCCTGATGATCGGGCTGATCGTGACAATCTGTGCCATCTCGTCAGCCAGCGCCGCGTTGCCGATCAGGCAGAGCAGTGCGTTGCAGAACATCAGCTGGCGCACCTTGCTGACCATCTTCATGATCAGTTCGGCGATAGAATCAAAGGCATTCATCTTGCGCATGACGCCGCCGAACGCCCCCACCCAGAGCATCATGGCGATTGACCAGCCGCCTGCGTCTGAAGCGCCGTTGTAAATAAGCTGGAGAAAGTCGTTGATATTGGTCACCGTGCCGGCAATCCAGCCCAGCAGCCCCGACGTGAAAATTCCCGCTCCGAGGCAGATCAGAGTGCTTGTGTTGCGCAGCGCCAGCCCCAGCACTACAAGCAGCGGGATTACCAGATAGTAAGGCACGCCGCTCTGCACCTGTTTCAGCAGAGTCACTGCGGCAGGACGTTTATCAGCCAGCACTTCCCAGACTCCCTGGGGAATCTGCTGAATAGCCAGGGCTGCAGAGGCTTCCGTTGAAGGAAGGTCCATGGCTGCTCCGGCAGCGTAAAACGCCACGGCGCTCAGAGCCAGGCACAGCAGTGACCAGACACCCTGATAGCGCATGCGGTCGACAAGCTGCACGTTCTGCATGCCGCAGCTGACTACCGTGGTGTCGGAAATCAGGCCGATGTTGTCGCCGAAGCACGACCCGCCGATGACGGCGCTGATGGTCAGCACGGCGCTGCCGCCGACAATGTGGTTCAGCCACAGAAAAATCGGCGCGCACGCAGCCACAGTTCCCCACGAGGTTCCGGTTGCAACTGAAAGCACGGCGGTCACCAGAAATGCCGCGACTGCCACAAACTTTCCTGTCATGCCGAGGCTCAGTGCCAGATTGATGATCGCCGCCGCCACACCGGTTGCCATGAAACACTCTGCCACTGCATACGCCGCTTCGAGGATCAGAAACACAATCAGGAAGTTCTTCAGATTGTCGAGCGCTGCGTTGAGCAGTTCGTCGAAGGAGTAATGATCCGTGATCATCGCGACTACACAGGCGCAGATGAACGAAATGGGCGACGCGAGCAGTATGTCCATGCCGGAAAGCATCAGTCCGGCCATGATGAAAATGGGAACCAGTTTCAGCAAAGCAATCATATTATTGGCACTCCCTTCGGTTTTTAATGTTTTTATTATAGCGGTTGTCGCTCTAAAATAAAAGATAAAAAATAAATTGTACGTATTGTTCGTGTAAAATGCACGCAATATGCCTTCTGCAGCAGCAGTGTCCGGATTAGTAAATCACGGGCTGCACCTGCAGAAGACATTTTTAAAGTTCTGCTGTGCGCAGCGGGGCTGATTTCCCGCGGCAGCGCATTTTCCTGAAATCAGAAGACTTTTTCGCCCTCAAAGAAGGTTGCCTGATTTTTCACCTGGCAGATTTCAGCAGGCGCTGCCTTGAAAACGTCGCGGTCGGCCACGGCAATGTCAGCAGGAGCACCGGGAACCAGCGTGCCTGCCGCCGGGCCGTCAAAGGCCATAGCTTTCCATGGGTTCACTGTGTAGAGCCGCAGCGCCTCGTCGAGCGTCAGCTTCTGGGCAGTGTCGTGTCCTTCGGGAACGGAACCGTCAAGGCCGAGATGCGTCGCCGCAACGCCGATGCCGTACCACGGGTTCGGGTCGTCGCAGGGCGCGTCGCTTGAGCCGGTAAGAAGAATGCCGGCGTCAGCCAGACGCCGCAGCTGGTAGGCCATGCGGAAAAGACGCGGGCCGAGGCGCAGCGGTGCCATGTTGCGGTCATCCCAGATCTGAATGGGCTGCAGGTCAACCACAATGCCCGCACGGGCAATGCGTTCAGGCATCCCTTCTCCCAGCACTATCGCGTGATTCAGGCGGTACGGCGCTTCCGGCCGCCCCAGTTCTTTCTGCACGGCCTCAACGCAGCGCACCACCTGCTCGCAGGCCGCGTCGCCGATTGCATGGGTCTGTACCTGGATTCCGCGCATCTGCGCCGCGCGGAACAGCGATATCATCTGTTCATCAGTATGGATCAAATGACCGCTCTCGCCCGGCTCATCTGAATAAGGCCGGCTCAGCGCCGCCGTCCTCGCGCCCAGCGAGCCGTCGGCAAAGACCTTCAGACCCGCATAGGCCAGATGGCCGCTCTTGAAATTTCGCTGCGAGCGCACTTTGAAGTCCGGCAGCCGGTCATGGTAGAAAAACACGTGCATCGGCATTCTGCCGCCGGCATCAAGGTTCTGCATGAGGTCAGGACGCTCGCCGAGGGCATAGGTCGGTGCATCGCACGCGTGCAGAGCGGTAAGGCCGAGCGAGGTCAGCTTGTGCAGCGCCTTTTCAAAAAAAGCTGTCAGCGCTGCGTCAGTCTCATGCTGCGCCTGAATGGCTCGGATCATCGCGTCGGCGCCGCTGTCAAACAGCTTTCCCGTGGGAAGGCCGTCGCTGCCGCGCTCAATTTCCGGATCTGACGAGTCCCACAGCCCGGCGCTCTTAAAAGCCGCAGTATTCGCAATATGCATGTGCGCGCCGTAGTGGCTCACCACCAGCGGCGTGTCCGGCGCGATGCGGTCAAGCTGCAGGCGCGTGGGAACTGCAGGGTGCTTCCAGTTCAGCTCAATGAAGTTGATGCAGCGCACCCAGCGCCCGGCGCCGGCGTCTTTCACCTGACCGCGCAGAAAATCAAGGAGATCCTCAAGGGATTCCGCGCTGCCGCAGTCAGGATAGATTCCCGCGCGCGCATAGGCCCCGAAATGAAGGTGAGCGTCGGTAAAACCGGGCGTAACAAGGCAGCGGCCGTAATCGTAAACCTTTTCGCCCGCCGACGGGACAATTTCGCTGACGCTGCCCGTCTGAAGAACTTTTCCGCCGCTGACGCGCAGCGCCTCCACGTACGGTTTCCCCGAGTCGCCGGTCCATATATTTCCTTTAAGCACGAATGACTCTGACATGATGCACCTCTTTCTCACATCGATGACGGCCGGCCGGGAAAGCAGAAACTTTTCCCTCTGTGCCGCATGCGGCACGCGGCCGTGCAAAAAATCCCCGGACCGTGCCAAGGACTCAGCCTGTCACGGTTCTGTCCTTACGATCCGGGGAACTTTCTTTTATGCGGATTGTCCAGTCTTTATGAGTACAGCCCGGCCGTTTCGCCGCCGTCAATGCGGATGTCGGCACCCGTGAAATAGCGCGCGTCGTCGCTGGCAAGGAACGCGTACAGCGCGCCGATCTCCTCGGGCGTCGCGTGGCGTTTCATGGGGATGCCCTCGTTGACTTTGGCAAGCATCTCGTCGGTGTATTCAGCGCGCTGCATCGGCGTCAGCACATAGCCGGGGCAGATGCAGTTGACGCGCACCTTCGGCGCCAGCTCCAGGGCAAGGGTCTTGGTCAGCAGAATGACGCCGGCTTTGGAGGCGTTGTAATCGGCATACCAGCGGTGGCCTTCTGTGCCGTTGGTTGAGGCGGTCATCAGGATGACGCCGCCTTTTTCCTGCGCCATCATGCGTTTTCCGGCTTCCTTCGCGCACAGGAACATGCCGCCGAGGTTGATGTCCATGACTTTCTTCCACTGCGAATAGGGAATGTCAAGCGCGTTGGAACGGATGGAAATGCCGGCGTTGGAGATCAGCACGTCAATGCCGCCCAGCTTTTTGTCCATCTCCTCAAACGCTGCCTTTACATCTGCCTCGCTGGAAACATCAGCTGCTGAAAAGCCCGCAAACTCGGGATGAGCCTTCTGTGTTTCCTCAAGAGCCTTTTTGTTGTAGTCAACAATGAAGACTTCTGCGCCTTCCTGAGCAAAGCGGCAGGCCGTAGCCAGACCGATGCCGCTTGCGGCTCCGGTCACCATCACACGTTTGCCTTTCAGTTCTTCATAGTGAGCCATTCTTTTCACTCCTCCTGAAAAAACGGACGGCACAGCGCAAAAAGCACGCCTGTGCGTGACTCCGTGAATTTTTCTCAGCACTCAACGCGCCACATCTGGCTCCGGTTGTACCCTGTAATCACCTGCACATAACCGCAGAATGCGCGGTTAAGCTGTTCGTCGCCGGTGTCGACAAGCAGCGGGCGGGGAAAAAGTCCGTCCAGCTTCGCAGGCGTTGCGATGACTGTTACGTTTTCGGGGCCGATTTTCCTCAGCACTGCAGGGCTGAGCTGCTGATTGCCGCGTCCGAAGATATGCCCCTGTCCGCCGATGACAGTGACAATCAGCGTGGTGCGCCCCGGCTCAATCAGAGCCAGAATCTGTTTTTCGGTGAGATCCCGTCCGACGATCCGGCGGTCTTTCACCGCATCCACGCCGAGCAGCGTGCCTTCCAGATTCAGTGCGTCAAGAACGCTTTTTGTCGTGGTGCCCGAACCGATGAGGTACAGCTTTCCGGGCTTCATGTTTTCGGCACACCAGACGCCGATGGCGGACTGTTCGTAAGAATCCTTCTGCGTGCCGCCCGATTTGCGGTCCTGAAGGCAGCTCCTGTCCAGAGGAACTTTCAGGTAGCCGTACAGCCTCGCCCTGACGCTTCCGCGGCGGAAAGCCTCCTCGTCGATGTCCATCACTTCGGCTTCAGTGTAATCCTTTATCTGGCCGCAGGCAACCTTGTGCAGCAGCTGGCCGGCCCTGACGGGGTTGATGCCGTAGACGGCCGAGTGGATTTTAACGCCTGCCGGCACGCCGGCTGCAGGAATATCCGCGCCGTTCAGGGCCGCACAGATATCGCGCGCCGTTCCGTCGCCGCCGGCAAAGAAGATGAACTGCGCGCCGGCCGCGGCCATGGCCGAGACTGCGGCTTTTGTGTCCTCAGCGTCGGTGACGGCCTTCGGCGTGCAGACCACCCGGTACGGAAGATTTCTCTCCTTCAGCAGAAGCTCCCCCATCTCACCGGCGCACGTCAGAAACTCAACGCCGCCGGGGAAAGGCATGGCCGCATCAAGAGCCTGTCCCATGCGCATCCTGGCATGGGGAACGGCGCCCAGTGCAAGGGCACGGCGCGCCGTTTCCGCTCCGTCGGTGCCTTTCAGGGCAACGCTGCCGCCCAGTCCGGCCACGGGATTAACCAGAAGACCTATGAGAAGAGCCATTTACTTCTTCTTCGGCCGGAAGTAGCCCGTGTATTTCATGTTGTAATCTCGCCACGACAGGACCCACTTATCGGGATCGTCGAAGTAATCGTGGCTGATGTGATGCACTGTGCTGTTCAGAGGCGCATTGCGGATAATGTCGGGCTGCTCATAGCATTCTTTCGCAATAGAGGCCAGGATCTCGCAGTAGGTGTCAATGTCCTTCTTGCTGTAGGATTCGCTGGGCTCAATGGTGAACGGCTCGGGAATGACCCACGGCTCGTGGCTTGACCAGTAATGAGTGCCGTAGTCAGGAATGCGGCGGGTGAAATCAGCCGTACCGAACCCGGTGTCCTTCTTCAGCTGCTCCCAGCTGTAACGGGCCTGCTCAATGCGCGGCTTATGGTTCGGGAAGCAGATGGACGCGCCCCTGATGGCCAGAATTTTCTTCATGCAGTAGTTGTTGTTCAGAATCGCCACGCGGCTGACTTCACGAAGGCCGTCAGCGCCGAGGTTCATGATCCACGCATAGGCGCGCACGGCAACGGGCGCAACGCCCCAGAACGACTTGACCTTGCCGCAGGTGTGCGGCACGTTGAAGTCAAGGAAGTAGCCTTTCTTTTCGTCGTAGTTCACCAGCGGCACAGGCATGTAGTCGCGCAGTTCCCTGCGGCAGGTGACCATGCCGACTGCCGGGCCGCCGCATCCGTGCGGCGACGAGAAGGTCTTGTGAAGGTTGAAGAACGACATGTCAAATCCGGCTTCCACTGTGCGCGTGATTCCCAGAAGCCCGTTGGCGTTGGCCTGATCGTAGCAGCAGATCGCTCCGGCCTCGTGGGCAAGGCGCGTGAACTCACGGATGCGGCGGTTGAAAATGCCGGTATCCTCCGGATTGGTCATGAAGATGGCAGCTACCTTGTTGTTCTTCAGTGCAGTTTTAAACGCCTCAATATCAGGCAGCCCCTCGGCGTCGGGCGGAAGAACAATTGCCTTGTATCCCTTGACGATGGGGCACGCTGCGTCAGCAGGATGCGAGAAGAACGTGGTGATCACCGTATCGCGGTCAGTCTCGCCCTTCGCTTCCCAGTAGGCGCGCACAACGCTGGCCATAGCAAGGATGCCGTGAGCGCCGCCGCCGGGCTGAATGCTGAAATAATCAAGTCCGGAAATGGACTTGAACAGTTCGCCGAGACGGTAGATCACTTCAAGGATTCCCTGGGCCGTGCTTTCAGGCTGGAGGGGATGCATGTCGGCCACCTTCGGGCTGCCGGCAAGACGGTCGTTGACCTTGGGACTGTATTTCATTGTGCAGGTGCCCTGGCCGATGTCAATGTTGCTGTCAACGCCGAGGTTTTCCTGCGCAAGATGGTTGAAATGGCGCGCCACCTGAGGCTGCCCCATTTCGGGAAGATTGGGAGCCCCGTCTCTTCTCATGCACCCGGGAAGTTCGGAAATGCCGTCGCCGGCTTCCGCAGCGGCCCGGCCGGAAAGCTGCGGCACAAGCACACCGCGTTCGCCTTTGACGCTCAGTTCGTAGATAATGGGCTCATTCCAGCTTGCCTGATGGAAACGGCTCAGACGCGTGTCTCTCTCAGTCGCGATTTTATCCATGATGAATTCTCCCCTTTCCGTCAGTTAAGCGAGAATTTCTCTCAGCGCCGCGGCCAGCCTGTCCATGTCCTCAGGCGCAGTGCGCTCAGTGACGCACAGAAGCTCGCACTGTCCGAGCTCAGGATAGCTTGCGCTCAGATCGAAGCCGCCGAGAATGTTTTTCTTCAGAAGAGCCTCGTTGACCTCAGCGACAGTTTTTTTGTCAAAGCGGACAATGAACTCCTCAAAGGGAGCGCCGCTCAGCGGGCACACCGTCAGCCCGGGGATGCCGGCCAGCTTGCGGCGCAGCAGCGCGCAGCGCTGGAGAATCGTCGTGCCCAGCTCTTTCATTCCCTGCGGTCCAAGACTTGCAAGGTATACCGCCGCGCCGATGCTCCACAGCGCTGCATGGGTGCCCACAAACTCTTTGGCGTGGTCGCGCACCGCAAAAGAAGTGCGGTTCCACAGCACATCGCCGAATCCCCATTCGCCGGCGCTGGTCGGCGCAAGGCCGAACAGACGCGAAGGATACTCGCGTACCAGTTCGGGACGGTCTTTTGCGGCCATGTAGCCGCCGACGCCGCCGCCGTAGTTCATGTGAATTCCAAGGCCCTGGATGTCGCCGCAGGCCAGATCGGCGCCGTACTGGAAGGGAGGCTTCATCACGCCGAGCGTCGAGGGCTCGGCATAAACGATGAACAGTGCGCCGGCAGCATGGGCCATGTCAGCGATCTGCTGCGACTCTTCCTCGACAATGCCGAAGAAGTTGGGGTTCATCACCATCACCGCCGCCGTCTTGTCAGTGAGCTTTGACTTCAGGTCCTTCAGGCACATGCGGCCTGTTTCAGAACTGTAATTCACCGTGGTGACCTTTACGTCAGGATGAAGATAGGTTTTCACGGCTTCAGCCACGTCGGGGTTCAGCGTGGCGGGAATCAGCACCTCGTCGCGCTTTGTAACGCGCGTTGCCATGCGGAGCGTCGTGCCCGCGGCCTGAGCGCCGTCGTAATTGGGCACATTGACCACTTCACAGTCAAGCAGCTCGGCCATCATGCTTTCATATTCAAAGCAGGCCTGAAAGCGGCCGTGATCCTCATACGGCTCGCCTGCGTAGGCTGAAAGGAACTCAGAGCGGTTTACCACCTCATCCACCATGGCCGGAACGTAGCGGTTATAGCACCCGGCGCCAAGGAAACAGGTCATTTCATTGGCAGTTTTATCCTTATCCAGAATTGACGACACGTGGCGCACCAGGTCGCATTCCGCCGGATAGGGATCGGGGAGCTTCAGCGGCTCCTTCATCAGCAGATCTTTGGGAATATTCTGCTCAATCAGCTCGTCCACCGATTTCGCACCGATGAACTTCAGCATCTCCGCCTGAATTGCCGGGTCAGAATTGGGGATGTAGGGGTAATTCCTCTTAGACATTCTGTGATGCCTCCTCTGAACTTTATAAAAATTTCCGCCTCACGCGGGAAATACCGTGAAAACTAGGCGATGCCGCCGCCGTCCACGACCAGAGCCGAGCCGGTCACCCAGGGCGACATGTCGCTGCACAGGAAGAACACGCACATGGCAATGTCCTCGGGACGGCCGAGACGCGCAATGGGGCGCGCCGCACACGAGGCCTTGTAGCTGTCGTTGTAAACACCGCCCAGCTGCTCGCACTCGCTTTTCAGCATGGGGGTGTCGCTGTCTCCGGGGCAGACGCAGTTCACGTTGATGTTATGCGGGCCGCAGTCGATGGCCAGTGCGCGGGTCATATTCCACACACCGCCCTTTGACGCGCAGTACGCAACCGCATGATCGCCGCCCTTGAGCGCCCAGCCTGAGCCGATGTTGACAATCTTGCCGTATCCCTGTTTCTTCATGTAGGGCACCACGTTATGGCACATCAGGTACACGCTTTTCAGCGTCACGTTCAGCACCAGATCCCAGTCTTTTTCCTCAAGGTCCTCAACAGTGCGGCGGCGCGTTGCGCCGGCGCAGTTCACAAGGTTGTCAATGCTGCCCCAGCGGACAAACGCCGCTTCAGCCGCGGCGGCGCAGTCCGCCTGGCTGGTCACGTTGCATTTCATGAAAACAGCGTCGCCGCCGGCGGCTCTGATTTCATCCGCCACGGCCTGTCCGCCCGCTTCGTTGATGTCAAGAAGCATCACTTTGACGCCGGCACTGGCAAAAAACTTCGCGATTCCCGCGCCCAGTCCCGACGCTGCTCCGGTGATCACAGCGTTTTTGCCCTGCATGCCGCACAGTTTGTTAAGGTCCAGCATATTTCAGCACTCCTTTGACTGTTTCGAAGTATACAATATTATTTTGCCAGCCTGTAAAAATCAGTTTATATGAATTTTAAGTATTTCATTTAAAAGCAGATGTAAAGTCGTTTTACAACTTGTCACCGCACATTCTCATGAAAACTGATTTCTGCAGACCCGAACGCCGCAGCCATAAAATTGCATACAACTTTACAAGTTATTTTAACTGCCGCTGCGTCGATTGTCAAGGGAAATCAGCCTGAAACTGTGCGGCGCTGTTCGTATTTCTGATGGAATTCTGTGGTGCCTTTCCGGCAGACTGCCGCAGATAAAGCCCGCCGCCCGCAGAAACTGAACAGAAATCCGCAGACAGCATTCCGCGGGGAATAGAAGATTGTACTTTTATCAGTCAGACGAGCTGTCTGACGGGGTGCTGATCCTGCGGCGGCTTTCGCGCTTGATGGATCCGTCGGGCTGACGCCAGAAAATGCCAATGCCGAGATAGGTGATCACGATGGCAAGCAGCGGGCACAGCCAGTTGAAAACCGCATAGGGCACATAGTCAAGCGTTGCGACGCCGAGCACTCCGGCCGCATAGCCGCCGCACACGTTCCACGGCACCAGAACGGAAGTCAGTGTGCCGCAGTCCTCAAGAGTGCGGGAAAGCATACGGGGTGCCAGACCGCTTTCAACGTATTTGGGCTTGAACATGCGTCCGGGAATGATAATGGAAAGGTACTGGCTGCCCGTCAGGATGTTGCTGACAAAGCACGAGCCGATTGTCGTCGCCACAAGTCCGCCGACAGTGCGCACGCCTTTCGTGATGGCGTCAAGAAGGACCTTGAGGAATCCGCCGACTTCAAGGAAGCCGCCCATGGCCATGGCAGCGATTGCCAGTTCGACCGACCACATCATGGGGAACATTCCGCCGCGGCCCACGAGGCGGGAAATCATCTTAGAAACGTCCTGAGCCAGAGCGGGATCAAGGGAGATGTTTTTCTCAGCGAGGATTTTCGCCACCGCCGCCAAGTCGGGCGCTGCCGCAACCTGTGCCGACAGCTGAGGCTTGTAGCCGCTCTGTCCGATCGCCCAGATCGTGCCGATGTCAACTCCCTGGAACAGCGCGATGACCATGCCCGCGATAATGCCCAGGAAAATGCCGGCCAGGGCCGGGACTTTCATAATCGAGGCGACAATGACGATCAGGGGCGGCACAATGCAGAGCCAGCTCACGCTGAACTCGGCGGAGATCATGGTCTGAATGGCTGTGATGCGGCCTGTGTCAATGCTCTGTCCGGCAAAAGACCTGCCCCAGAAAATATAGATGCAGAAGCAGATCAGCAGCGTCGGCACAGTTGTCCACATCATGGCGCGGATATGGTCGAAAAGATCGTTGCCGGCCACAGCCGGGGCCAGGTTTGTTGTATCCGAAAGAGGCGACATCTTGTCGCCGAAGTAGGCGCCGGAAACGACGCATCCGGCAGTCATGGCCGGCGGCACGCCGAGGCCGTTGCCGATGCCCATCAGCGCCATGCCGATCGTGGCCTCTGTCGACCACGACGAGCCGGTGCTCAGCGAAATAATCGAGCATACAACCATGGTCGCCAGCGGGAAGTAGGCGGGACTCAGAATGTTCAGGCCGTAATAAATCAGGCCGGGTATGGTTCCCGTGCGGATCCAGAGTCCGATCAGGATCCCGACGACCATGATGATCATGCACGAGGGCATGGCCGACATAATGCTGTCAAGCGCCGCCTTCATGACATCGTCGTACTTCATCTTCAGCCAGAAGCAGTCCACAGCAGCAATCACGACTGCCAGCATGGCAATCGGCACATGGACGTCAACGCCGTATTTCAGCGTTGCCACCGACACCACAAGAGTGATCAGCGCAATCAGAAACAGCGCAACTCCCAGTGTGGCCCTGCGCACCTGTTTTTTCTCGTCCGTTTTTCCTTCTTCCATCTTCTTTTCCTCCTCAGCAGACCAAGTTCAGGTTTTAAAGCCGCAGGGGAATTTTCGCGGGTTTTCCGCAAATTCCGCCGCGGCAGGTACACTGATTTTCAAGGCGGCAGGGCTGGAACTGCAGGCAGATTCAGCGGCCCGGCCGTTTATTCAGTTGCCTGATAGAACTCCTCAACCAGATGCTTTCTGATATCCTCAAGCATTTCAGGTGCGCCGCCGCCGGCAGGCCGGCCGTCAACGCTTTCTGCGTGCAGGCAGAAATTGCTTGAACTTGTCACAAGGACTTCCTGCGCCGACATGAGGTCGTCAAGATAATAGGGAGTCTCGCTGACGGCATAGCCGAGCTTTTTGCACATTCTGATCAGATGCGCCCGCGCGATTCCCGGCAGGATCAGCTCATCCGCCGGAGCCGTGTACAGAATGCCGTTTTTTATAATGTGGCAGTTGCTGTGGGCGCATTCGGTTATGCGCTTTCCCAGAGGCGTGCGGCGCCAGAAGACCGTTTCCTGCGCGCCCGCCCGGCGTGCGTGCTGTGAAGCCAGCACCGAGGGGATCAGGTTCAGCGTCTTGATGTTGCACAGGAAAAACCGCCTGTCCTCCTCTGTTATCAGTCTGATGGGAGCTTTTCCGTCGCTGACTTTCGCAGGCTTCAGCATCACCCACAGGTGTCCCGGTTCCGTTTCGTCGTAGTCATGGCTGCGGGCCGTCAGCCCGCCGCGGGTCACCTGGAAATACACAAAAATATCGCCCGAATCAAGTTTTTTTACGAGATCTGTCAGCAGATCCTTCAGTTCTGCCTTTCCCATCGGCATTCTGATCTCAAGAAGCGACGCGCTGTTGAAAAAACGCTCTATGTGCTCGTCTATGGCAAAAATATGGTAATTATGGCACGAAGTCGCGTCATATGCCCCGTCGCCAAACCAGTGCGCCCTGTCGTTCATCGGCACTGTCATTTCATCGAGCGTCCCGTATTTTCCGCAGTACCAGCCTAAAGTTTTCATTGAATATCCTCCTCATGCCCAGAAATAGTGCACCGACGTGCGGCCAGGTTCATTATACGTTTATTTTTGGAGGAGTGAATAATCTTAGTGACACATTGTGAATTTGTTAATTTTCATTTTATCTGATTTATTCATATTGCATACACTTTTTAGCACGTGCATTTGAAAAAATCAAGGGCCTTTTTTCGGATAAAACAGCAAATTCAACAACAGATTGACAGTTACGGCACTATTTTCGGCATTTCAAGGACGTATCAAAAAATAATGTATACAAATAAATTTTTACTTATCATATTTAATCCTGTAAAATAAGGTGTATAATACACCTGATTAGTTTTATATTAATTCCGCGGGCACCGAATCGGAGAAGTGCTTATTCAGGCAGCCCGCGTCACAGGAGCCCATGGAGAACAGGTCATGAAAGACACAGACAGCTACATTCAGACTGCATCAGATTTGGTTTATCACAAGCTGCGCGCGCAGATCATCGCAAAGAAACGCCGCCCCGGCGAGCGCCTTCCCGAGGAAACAATCGCACGCGAGCTTGATGTAAGCCGCACTCCCGTCCGCGAGGCAATCCGCCGCCTTGCCACCGAGGGTCTCGTAACGCTGATTCCCAATGCCGGGGCACGGCTTGCAAACCCCAGCCGCAGGGAAATCATCGACACCTATGAAGTCAGGGAATATCTGGAATGTCTTGCAGCGCGAAAAGCCGCCGTCAACATCACAGAAGCCCAGGCTTCTGCGCTCCAGAGCGCCATTGACGAGGAAGAGAAGATCTTCGAACAGAAAAATTTCGAGGACTACCTCGAGATCAACAACCGCTTCCATCACACGCTGGCCGAAAGCTCAGGCAACGCCGTGCTGGCCTCGTACATCGTCAATCTGCTGGCCCGCACCAGCGTGTTCATGATTTTCTACGATTCGTTCTTCGACATGAAGACCAATCCCAGCCTCGATGAGCACCGTGCTCTGCTGAAGGCACTCCTGGCTCACGAGCCCGACCGGGCCGAGCAGCTGATGAAAGTGCACCTCATGCTTTCGGCCACGTCGCTGAAGAGCAATGAGGGGCTCAGCATCGGCAAAGAACAGTAGAATGAGCGGAGAAAGGACGCAGAGCGCGTTCTTTCTCCGTTTTACGTACCCTCGGGAACAAATACACTGCAGAATCCGGAGCTGATCTTATGGGCAAGAACATTCTTCTCATCAATGACATGCCGGGGTGCGGCCGCATAGCCATGGCCGCCATGATCCCCATTCTGAGCCACCTGGGGCACCGCACGTACAGCCTGCCTACCGCGCTGGTTTCCAATGAGCTGGATTACGGAAAGTTCACCATCCTTGACACCACAGACTACATGAAAGAATGCATTTCTGTATGGCAGCAGCTGGGATTCAGATATGACGCCGTTTCAACCGGCTTCATCGCATCTCCCGGCCAGGCGGATTTTATCGCCGGCCTCTGCCGCGGGGAATCGGCCCGCGGCGCAAAAATCTTCGCCGATCCCATCATGGCTGACAACGGAAAGCTCTACAACGGCATCAGCCGTGAAATCATCGCTTCCATGAGAGAGCTTGTTTCCGTCTCGGATTACACCGTCCCCAATTACACCGAGGCCGCCTTTCTCACGGACACGCCGTGCAGCACCGCCCCGCTGACGCGCGCCGAAGCAGCCGCACTGGTGGACAGGGTCCGTGCTCTCGGCGCAAAAACGGTCATCATCACCAGCGCATTTGTGGAAGGTCAGCACGCCGTCATCGGCTATGACCATGAAAGCGGGCAGCCCTTTTTCCTGCCGTTCAGCCTGCTGCCGGCGTCACTTCCCGGGACAGGGGATATTTTCTCCGCCGTCCTCGCGGGGCGCGTGCTCAGCGGATGGAACGTCAGAAATGCCGTGCAGTCAGCCATGGATGCCGTGGCGTCAATGATTGCGCGCACCGTCGGACTGGGCGAAAGGAATCAGGGTATCCCGGTCGAATCGTGCCTGGATGTCCTGGACGCAAAGGCTTAATCTGACTTGAAATGTTATGCGGACAAGCCGCAGCACCCTCACGGGGGCTGTTTCCTTCCGAAAGCCCGCGCGCCTGATCACGCGGTGCTGTGCGCATTGCGGCGGAACTGTCTGCACTGACTAATTCCGGGTGTGTCCGGGGCAAAGTTGCAAAGCGGCTGAATGTTTCCTCAAAGACGCAGAGACCGGAACACTGCGCGGTGCCGCCGGCATTTCACATGTGAAAAACTGAAAAAGCTCCTGTCAGGAACGTCTGTTCCCGGCAGGAGCTTTTTTTGATGCAGATTTCAGCCGTTTTTATAACTATGCTTGAAAGACCGGGAATCCGGTTGAAAAGACAGAAGGCGCTGAGCCCTTTCTGTGCCGCATGAAAAGGGTTCTGTGCCTCCTGCTGTCTCTTCTGCTATGCTGCTCTTGCGACCTGATGCCGTTCTGTCTGAACTGCCTCAGAACTCAAATCTCACGCCGCACTCGAAGCGGTACTTGTTTTTGATCTCGGCGTCGAAGTCGCGCTCAGCGTCAAGGTAAAGACTGCAGTTTCCGCTCAGTTTCAGGTCTGCGCCGAGTCCTACGGTGTACCAGGTGTCGTCCAGGTCTTCGCTGTCGCTGAAGATCACATCGTCGTACAGGCGTTCACTGCTGTCGCCGAGAAATTCGTGCTGCAGCGACGCCTTGGCGTACACGCGGCCGGGGGTGGCGCTGTCGGTGTTGAACTCCCTGCTCAGCACAAGGCCGAGGCGTCCGACGAGGCTGTCGAAGTTATCCTGACTGATCTGCGCGCCGTTGGCGGTGGTGTAATCGTCGCCCCACACATAGCTGTAAGTCAGCTGAGTCTGCCACTCCCAGTACCAGCCGCTGCCGAGGCCGCTCTTGCGCCCGTATTCTGCGCCGACGCTGAACGCCCAGTTGTCAAAGTCGCCCGAGTCGCCGCCTTTGCTGTAGGTGACGTCATAGTCGGTATCAACGCGGCCGACGCGCGCGGTCAGGTCAAGGTAATGGCCGCTTCTGCGAAGGCTGCTGCCGTACAGGGTCAGGTCGGTCATCTTGCTGTCGCCGCTGCCGTAACCAGAGCCGCAGTCATAATCAGTATCGCCCCAGACGTGTTCGATGGCGGCGCCGTAGTACCAGTCGCCTTTTTCGCCGGTGCGTTTGGCGTCATAGCCGACCTGCAGGGCGTTCAGCTTCGACGAGAAAGCATGAGTGTACTCTTTCTCGAGCTTTCTGCGGCTGTACCTGGCCCAGGTGCCCTGGCCTCCTTGATTGTAGCGCAGCTCGCCGAGGCGCTTGAGCAGGGTATCGCCGTCGCGCCAGATGGCCAGTGCTGCGGTGAAGGCGGAACCGGGGACGAGTCCGTTGGGGTTCAGCGTGTCACCGTCAACTTCGGCAGCGCGATTCGGGGTCAGGTACCAGTTTTCGTAATTGCTCTGAGCGCTGTCCTGTGCGGTTTCGACCAGCAGGCTTTTGTCGTACAGTTTATTGCTGTTCACAAGCAGGACTTCCTGGTTGACCAGGAACGCCGAGGAACCGACGCCGGTCTGGGCGAAGTACAGTCTGTCGCCGTCGCTCATGTCGTTCAGCGTCGAGGAGGATGTGGGCTCGACGAGGAATGTGGCGCCGCTGCCGGAGCCTATGTAGAGGTAGTCACTGTCTGCGGCATTCTCATAGGTTGAAAGGCTGTTGTCGTGATAGACCAGATCCATGTGCAGCGTGCCGGAAACTGCTTCGGGCGCAGTGAGGTTTTCGATGTGCAGCCTGTTGGCAGTGCCTTCCATAGAAAGTTGTCCGCCGGAAGACAGCGTCAGATTTGTCAGCGAGCTGTCGGAAACAACGTTCCACACGGCACCGCTGGCAATCGTGACTGAAGTCTGGGCGCCCGAGGCAGTGTCGGCGGCGCCGGTCCAGGTGCTGCCGTCGGCAAGGGCAAGGGTGGTGGTGCCGCCGCTGGCGTTCAGATTTCCGTTCCACGCCGCGCCGGACAGGTTAAGGTCGGCGGTACCGCTGGCGACTTCAAGATCTCCTGTCCAGCTGGAGCCGTCACCTGTGAACTGGGCGTCAGCGGCGCCGCCGTTGACGGCGATTTTTCCTCTCAGCAGCGACTTTCTGCCGGTCGCTTTAAAAGATGCCGTGCTGTTGTCGTTGATTGTGATATTGCCGGTCAGAGTGCTGTTTTCACCGGAAAGCTCGGCTGTTACCGTACTGGTGCCCCCCGCAGTGATGTCGCCGGTCATTGTCGTATTCGCACCGCTCAGGGTTTCAGTGACCGTGCTGCCGTCAGCAGCGGTAATATTGCCGTTCATCGTTGAGTTGTCACCGATGAAGTTCAGCACTGCTTTCCCGGTCTCTCCTGCAGTGGTGACGCTGCCGGCCAGCCGCGAGTTGGCACCGGCAAAATCGATGTCGGCCAGGCCGTGCGAGGCGTCAATGTTGCCGGTGATGTCAACGCGGCCGCGGGCAGTCTTGTTGATTCTGACAGAACTGTCAGTCATGTTGTTGAGGTTGGCAATGGCATAGCCGCCCTCATAGGTCGTCTTCAGGACAACTTCATTATTCCCTTCAAGTACAATTTTGCCGGGAGTGGGATTGCCGTCCAAAGCCGTACGGTATGCATTTGAAACTACATACTGGTTGGGCGTCGTAACCCTGATGGTTCCGGCCTTGATAGAAGTACCAGCTGCATCTGCAGCGGTGCAGTCCTCTATGGCGGCTCTGCTCTTGTCTGCTTCGTTGTTTACCACGGTGATCTCAAAGACGCTGTCCGCATTGCCCGTGATGGTTGTGCCCGCGCTGCGGTTGCTGGCAATGGCAGCATGGTGATCGGTGTTCACAATAGAAAATCTTTCAAAATTATCAATTGTCATGGCGTTTGAGTAGTCGACATAGACGCCGTTATAGTATGACTTGATATCGATCTTATCTGCGCTTACGTGAGTATAATTGCTGAGGTTGTCGTCAAGGATGATGCCCTTCCGGTAGGTCGCGTTGCCGGTGCTTGCGGCATTGATCGTAAGGGTTTTTGCGTTGACAAGGTGTGTGTTATAAACAGGCCCCGTTCCGACGTGAGGCGTTACTGCAGCATAGCCCTAGAAGTTGATCACAAGGTTCTTATCTGGTTCGTCAAACTGTGACAGCTCAAGATGGCTGTATTGGCTCTGAATGCCTTCGAGACCATTGACTGCCACGTTGGTAAGAGTCACTGTGTCTCCGTCCACAGCAATTGAACACTGTATGCCGTCAAACGTCGAGGATCCCGGCGTGATTTCCGCCGATGCTGTGCCCGCCAGCGCCGCTCCCGAAAGGAGCAGACCAATCGCTGCAATTTTCCGGCATTTCTCTTTTTTACTCATATTCTCATCGTGCCTCCGTCCTTGATGCTGCGCAGCCGAATAATGCCGGCTGCTCCGTTTGCCCCGCCGGACAGTGCCGCATAAATGCCCGGTTTTCCCCAGCCGGCTGTTCTGCCGGCCGCGCTCTGCCCTGCACCTTTCCTTTGCCTGCCCCTTTCCCTGTGTATTAAATTAAACAGAGGCAGCAGAAAATCTTATTGACACTGCTGCCTCAATTAATTTTCTCATCAAGATAAAAAAGTAATATTGTACTGCACAAATTGATGTTTTTTTATTCTATCATTTTATTATTTTAGTTCAACTTATGTACATAATAGTATTCAAAAATAATTAAAAAAATTGTCAAAACCAGTGTATACTGCAATTTTCGTCAGTAAATTTATTTTATTCACTTGCTATTCCTTCTTTTTCCTGTGTTACTCCTGAAATGAATTATTTTGACTTGTTTATTTCATCCACTTAGTTGCAAATTCATTTTCTTCGTTGTAATATCACTGTACAGAGCAAAAGCGCCGGGTCTGTCCGCGCTGCGTTCTGAGTTTTCCGCGTCTTCAGGGAGATGAGGTGCTGTGAGTGTTGTAATTTCTGTGATTATTGTCTACATGGCTGCCATGCTCTGCATCGGCTGGGCGGCTTCTAAAAAGGTCAGGTCCTCGGGCGACTATCTGATCGGCGGAAAGAAGTTCGGCCCGCTGCTTACGGCCATGGCGCACCAGGCAGCCGGGCTGAGCGGCTGGCTGTTTCTCGCCTGGTCAAGCCAGGTGGCCTCGATGGGACTTGCTGCCGTGTGGACAGCTATATCCTCAGGCTTTGCGCCGTTTGTCAACTTTTTCGCTCTTGCGAAAAAAGTCAGCCGCTTTACGTCGCTTTCAGGGGCAAAAAGCTTTATTGACCTGATTGAAGCCCGTTACTACGATGAGGAAAAAAAGCTGATCCGGCTGATATCGTCGGTGATTATTGTCATTTCCATCACGGTTTACATGGCTTCGCAGCTGATGGCGGCGGGCACAACATTTAAAGTGATTCTGGGCTGGGATTACAAGTGGTCGGTTATACTGGCCACGCTGATTGTGGTGCTGTACACTTCTGCCGGCGGACTGCTGGCGGTGGTGTGGACTGATTTCATTCAGGGCTGTCTGATGATTTTCGCGGTGCTGGTCGGCGCGTGGGCGGCGTTCAGCCAGACAGGCGGCCTGGGGCGTGTATTTGCGGCAGTTGCCGCTGCCAACCCTTCGAAAATGAACATCTGGATCAATCCGTGGACAATCGCGGGGCTGCTGTCGGCAGGGCTGCTGGGCTACATGGGGCAGCCGCAGCTTGTGCAGATGTTCATGGGCATGGCCAATCCTGACGACTCGCGCAAATCAGCCATGGTGGCGGGCTGCACAGGTGTTTTCATGCTGTTTGTGACGCTGGGCATCAACCTGGCCTGCACAGTGCTTTTCCCTGATTCGGCTGACAAGAACACGAATTTCATTCAGCTGATCATGACTTATACGCCGAAATTCCTCGTGGGCATTGTCACGGCGGCTATTCTCGCCGCAGTCATGTCATCGGCCGACGCGCTGCTTCACGTTGTGAACGCGGCGGTGTGCGAGGACTTTTACAACAAGCTCCTTAAAAACGGCAAAGCCCCCGACAGCAGCATTGTGGCTGTGGGACGCGTGACTGCGGTGGTTGTGGGGGCCGCAGCGGTATGGATTGCCTTTAATCCTTTCGAGGGCATTCTGTGGGTCAACTGGTGGGCCTGGGGCGGCCTTTCCACGTTCGCGCCGGTCATTCTGATCGGGCTGTACTGGAAACGGGCCACCCGCGAGGGTGCCATCGCGGCCCTGATCGGCGGCTTTGCCGGCTCGGCCTGGTGGTTTGCCGCTGGCTATTACAAGTGGCTGCATCTGACTTTTGTGGCGTTTTTCACGGCCGCTGTGCTTCTTGTTGTGGTCAGCTGGCTGACGTCCCCCCCGCCTGAGCGCGTGCAGAAGATGGTTGATGAACTGAAAGCTGGGAATTAGTGATGTCTTATGACGTTTATGTGGTCAGGGGCAGCGATCCGGCGAAAAACGCCTGCGAGGCAATGGGCAAAGTCTTTACCGAGGACGCCTCGAACCTTTCCGTTCTGCTGAAAGTGAACACCGGCTTCAGGGGGCCGGCGGCCAGCGGACTGTGCACGCACCCGGAGGTGGTGCGCGGCCTGATCCGTTTTTTCAAGGACCGCCGCACAAAGAAAATCTATGTGGGCGACAGTTCCATCGTCGGCACTGACAGCATAGAGGCGCTGAAATCGGCCGGAATCTGGGACGTGTGCGCCGAAGAGGGCGTGGAATGTTTGAATCTGGATGATTCAGGCATTTCCGAGCGTGAAATTCCCGACCCTGTGATGGTTGAAAAGCTGAAGCTGTCGCGTCTGGCCTTTGAGGTGGACCGCGTGGTTTCCGTGCCGGTGATGAAGACGCACATGTATGCCGGCGCAACGCTGAGCATCAAGAACATGAAAGGCTGTCTGTACCAGCGCGACAAGACGCGGCTTCACCGCGTTTTCAAACCGCTGCCGGAAAACGCCCGCGGCAAGTGCCTTGATTATGGTATTATGGATCTGGCAAAAATCTGCTACGCGGACTACGCGCTGATTGACGGCACTGTGGCCATGGAAGGCTTCGGGCCGTCGGGCGGCACTCCGGTTGAAATGGGCATCATCGTGGCAAGTGCATCGCCGGCCGCTGCCGATACGGTGTGCCTGCGCCTGATGGGTATGAAGGATGAGGACGCGCCGCACATCATGCTGGTGCGCGAGAACAAGGGCGTGCGTCTTGAGGATATCCGCGTTTTTCCGGCGGATTACATGAAATGGGGGCGCCGGTTTCTGCGCGCATCAGAACAGGACCTTCACCTGTCGTATCCCAATTTCCAGGTCGTCGACCGCGGCGCGTGCAGCGCATGCCATGCGGCGATCCTGCAGTTTTTCCGTTATCATCACGGCGATTTTCCCGACCGTGAAAAAATCACGCTGGCCTGCGGGCGCGATCTGAAGGAAGAGGACCTTGCCGGCGGCGGCGATGTGGTTCTGGTGGGCAACTGCACCGCAAAGTTCCGCAGCGCCTGCCCGTTCTGCAAGGGATGCCCGCCGGTGCCGTCGCAGATTGCCCGCACCATTGCCGGCAGAAAGACGTATGACGACTGATTTTCAGACTGTATGAAAGGAATGAGCACAATGAAGCTGACGTTTCTGGGTCATGCCTGTTTTGACCTGTTCGACGGCCATTATCACGTGCTGACTGACCCGTATCTGACGGGAAACGATCTCGCCGCAGCCAGCGCTGACGACGTGCCTGCCGATTTCATTCTTGTAAGCCACTGCCACGGCGACCATATCGGCGATGCCATTCCCATTGCCAAGCGCACAGGCGCCACAGTGTGCGGCGTGGCAGAACTGGCCGGAATGATGAACAGCGCAGGGGTGAACTCGTGCCTGGGCAACATTGGCGGCACTATGAACCTGCCGTTCGGCAGCGTGAAGCTGCTGCAGGCCATTCACGGCAGCGGACTGCCGGGCGCGCTGGCCTGCGGCTTTCTGATCTGCACAGGCGGCAGAAAAGTTTATTTTGCCGGCGACACGGCGCTGTACAGCGACATGGCGCTGCTTGCCGCCGAGAAACCGGACGCAGCGCTTCTGCCTATCGGGGATTTCTTCACCATGGGCCCTGCCGACGCGGCGCGCGCCGCAAAAATGATCGGCGCGGAAATCACCATTCCCATGCACTACAACACGTTCCCGCCCATCAGGCAGGACCCGCAGCAGTTCAGAAAGCTGTGCGCCCCGCTTGAAGTGGTCATTCTGAACCCCGGCGCTTCTGTCGAACTTTAGCGTCTCCCGGAAAACAGCTCACATGCGCGCGGCTGCCTCTGCTGCCGGGCAGCCGGGAAAAAGCCGGAAACTGCAGCAGCGGGTGCGGGCATGAACCCGGCACCCGCTGCTTTTTTCAGCTGACGCAGGCAAAATTTTCACATCCGCATACGCGCAGCCGCTTTCGCGCCTTGCAAAAGGCAGCCCGCAGCGTCCCCTTTCAGGCAGGCATATCAGGCGCAAAAAGCGTGCCGAGCTGCATAGCCGCTTTAAAATCAGCGCCGCCTGAGCGCGGAGATACAGCAGGAACAGATTTTTTCCGGCAGCGGGAAAGCACATATTCAGAAAAACCACAGCCGCCTGCCCCCGCCGGTTTTTCCGGCTCATGTGCAGACCCAGCCCCGTACCGGCGGACAGCGTCTTATCAGGGGCGGCGCTCCGGAGATATTCTTCAGCGTCCGCAGGACACTTATTTGTCTGCCTGAGCGCCGGCGGCAGCTTTCCGCACCGTTCAGCCGGACATGCGTTCCCTGCTGCGTCATTTCATCTCCGCAGCTCCGTTTCGGTAAAAACACTTTTCGTCAAGGGCACAGGGAACAAAAAACATGCCGGTTCTGCAGCGCCGCGGAAAACCCGCCTGCCGGGCCGGACTCTCCGTATGCACAGCCATTTTTTATTTATTCTGTGAATTTTAAGCATTTTGTTCTTTTCGGTCTTGCACTGAATAAAAATTCATGCTATGATTCCCGCAAATCAAACAGCGCAACTTTTATCAAGAGCCAGGGGAGAGAGTCAGCTCGATGATCCTGCACCAACCTGCCGCAGGGTAAGGTGGTCCTGCTGACAGCGATGAGGGGGAGCCCCGGCGGTAAACACAAGCTGTCCTGCATCGCAGGACAGCTTTTTGTATACTGTATGGCACAGCGCTGAAGCTGTCCGCGCTGACTGGCAGACAATACTGTCTGCTGCAAAAGACTTTTTAGGTGGTGGATTTATGATCCGGCTCTGCGGCATCAAAAAAACGTACCAGTCGCCTGACGGCACGCCAGTCGAGGCGCTGTCAGGAATTGACCTGAATATTGACGACGGTGAGATCTTCGGCATTATCGGGCTTTCGGGCGCAGGAAAGTCGACGCTGCTGCGCACCATCAACCGGCTTGAGGAACCCAGCGCAGGAAAGGTTTTCATCGACGGACGGGACATTACGTCACTGCCGCCCGGCGAGCTGCGCATGGCACGGCGCAAAATAGGCATGATTTTTCAGCATTTCAACCTTCTGGCCTCCCGCGATGTGGCGGGGAACATCGCCTTTCCCCTTGAACTGGAGCACTGGAAGCCTCGGGCCATCCGCGAGCGCATCGACGAGCTCCTTGACTTTGTTGAGCTTTCTGACAAGGCGCACGCTTATCCGTCACAGCTTTCCGGCGGGCAGAAACAGCGCGTCGCCATTGCGCGGGCACTGGCTAACAATCCGCATGTGCTGCTCTCGGACGAAGCGACAAGCGCCCTCGACCCGAAAACGACAAAGTCGATCCTCAGTCTTCTGGCCAGCATCAACCGGCGCATAGGGCTGACGATCATTGTGATCACTCACGAGATGAACGTGATCCGCGAGATCTGCCAGCGCGTGGCCATTCTCGAATCGGGACGCATTGTCGAACAGGGCGCCGTGAAGGACATCTTTCTCAACCCGAAGTCGCGCACGGCGCGGGAATTTCTGACAAAACTGCCCCGCACCGGCTACGACGTAAACGCAGATCTGCCCCGCGAACCGGGAAAGCCCGTGGCGCTTCTCACCTTTGACGGCGACGCAGCGGCCTCGCCGCTGATTTCACGCACTGTCAGGGAAACGGGCGCAGACATCAACATTCTTGCCGGCGCCATCGACAATCTGTACGTCTCACGCGTCGGAAACCTGACGGTCCAGCTTGAGGGAACGCCGGAGATTATCGCCGCGGCCCTCTCCAAAATCCGCGATTCTCATGTGAAAGTAGATGTGATCTGGAATGGATAAAATAATCAGACTGCTTGCCGGCCCTACGTGGCAGACTCTTTACATGGTAGGGGCCTCGAGCTTCTTCTCGTTTCTCATGGGGCTGCCCCTGGGCATCGCGCTGGTGCTCACGGAAAAGGGCGGCCTCTGCGAAAATACGGGCGTCAGCAAGATTCTTGACGTGTTTGTCAACGTGTTCCGTTCTTTTCCGTTCATCATTCTGATGATCATACTCTTTCCGCTGACGCGGCTTATCGCCGGAACCACCATCGGCACCACGGCCGCCATCGTGCCGCTTTCCATATCGGCAGCGCCTTTTGTGGCGCGCGTCGTGCAGAGCTCGCTTGAGGAAGTTGACAGGGGCGTTGTTGAAGCGGCCCTGTCCATGGGCGCCGGCGTGAAAACCATTGTGTTCAGAGTGCTGATTCCCGAGGCGCTGCCTTCTCTCGTCGCCGGAGCAACGCTGACAGTCATCGCCATCATCGGCAGTTCTGCCATGGCAGGCGCCATCGGCGGCGGAGGCCTTGGCGACGTGGCAATCCGCTTCGGCTACCAGAGGTTCCGCACCGACGTTCTGCTGGCGTCATGCATTGTTATTATCGCCATTGTACAGGCCATACAGTGGATAGGTAATAAAATCGTCCGGACTTTGAGCCGGAACAGATAATTCTATTCATTTCAGGAGGTTTTCAGCATGAAAAAAACAGTTTTCTGCGCAATTGCCGCCGCACTGTGCCTTGCTTCGCAGGCATCGGCCGGCACAGTTCTCCGCGTGGGCGCCACACCGACGCCGCATGCCGAGATTCTCGCCCAGGTGAAGGACGACCTGAAAGCCCGGGGCATCGATCTGCAGATTGTCGAGTTCACCGACTACGTGACGCCCAACATCGCCCTGAACGACGGCGATCTCGACGCCAACTACTTTCAGCATCTCCCCTACCTGGACACGTTCTGCAAGGACCGCGGGCTGAACCTCGCCGCAGCGGCCACTGTCCACGTGGAGCCGATGGGCCTGTTCTCCAAAAAAATCGCCAAGGGCGCCCAGCTGCCTGACGGCGCGGTCATTGCCATTCCCAACGACCCGACCAACGGCGGCCGCGCGCTGCTGCTGCTTCAGTCTGCCGGACTGATCACTCTGGCTGAGGGCAGCGGCCTCTCTGCTACCGAACTGGACGTGGAAAAGAATCCCCACAATTTCAAGTTCCGCACGCTTGAAGCCGCGCAGCTGCCCCGTTCGCTTGACGACGTGGACGCCGCTGTGATCAACGGCAACTACGCCATTCCGGCCGGCTTCAACCCGGCAAAGGACGCGCTGATCGTTGAAGGCGCCGATTCGCCTTACGCCAATGTGATCGCCGTCAGAGCCGGAGACGAGAACAAGCCTGAAATTCAGGAGCTCGTCAAAGCGCTTCAGACTGACAAGATTGAGCGCTTCATCCTCGACACCTATCAGGGCGCTGTGCTGCCTGCATTCAGCGATCTTGAACCGCAGCCGAAGAAATAAAACGCTCCTGCGGCGCAGACAAGGCCGTGCGGAACCGTTCCGCACGGCCTTGTCCGTCACTGCCGGTCTGATGGTTTTTACAGCGTACTGTCAGGGCCGGACGCATAGCCTGCCATGGAAAGCGCGCCCGGTGTGCGCACGCAGCTGAACACCGGCAGCCTTCCGCCCTGGGAGGTGCCGGGAGCGCACTGAAGCGGCAGAAAAATGACCGCCCCGCGGTGCTGCATTCGCCTCACACAAGTGAGCCTTATGGCCGTTCACCGCCTGACCGTCCCGGGTGCTCTGTCCTTTCGCGGATAAATGCGGCAAACGCGGCACCTGCGGCGTGTCCGTCTGATTGTTCCGCTCGATGCACCGGCCGCGGCGGTCGGGAAACCTCTTCCGGATTCCTGCCCGCGTC
>CAZDXA010000004.1:46243-47709 GCA_964509435.1 uncultured Synergistaceae bacterium
CCGCGTCTGAAACGGAAAATATGCTGCAGGTGCAGCGCGGCGAAACTTCTGCGTTATAATACGTTAAAGCACAGTTATGAAAGGGGCAGTATCAATGAAACGAGATGATCTTTGGAAAAAAGCAGAAGCAGAAATCGAACGCCAGGCGCCGGCGGCCTTCGAAGTCAGCGACTGGGAAGCGGCTCATCCGGAAATCGGCGGCGAAGAGCGCAGCGCGGTGCAGCATCACAGGGATTTTCTGGAACAGCGCGGATTTTCCGTGGAACTGCCGGCGTGGAACATTGAAACAGCCTATAAGGGCGTTCTGAAAGGCAGCGGCGCGGGCAGAAAAGCGGCGCTGATGGTGGAATACGATGCGCTGGAAGGGCTCGGGCACGGCTGCGGCCATAATGTTCACGGCGCCATGTCGCTTCTCGCTGCGGCGGGACTTGCGGCCGTCATGCCGGAAATCCCAGGGGAACTGCAGGTGCTCGGCACTCCCGCCGAGGAAACCTACGGCGGCAAGGTGGTCATGGCTGAACGCGGAGCCTTCGACGGCCTCGACTTCGCCATCATGATCCACAGCGCGGGCGGCTACAGCTATGTGCCTGACCGCGCGCTGGCCTGCCGCGGATATGAATTCACGTTCGAGGGGAAATCCGCCCACGCCGCCGGTTCGCCGTGGAACGGCCGCAGCGCGCTCAACGGCGCGCGGCTTCTGCTGGATGCGATGGACATGTGGCGGCTTCAGATGCGCCCTGAAACCAGGATTCACGGCATCATCACCGAGGGCGGGGCATATCCCAACATCATGCCTGAGCGCGCCGTCGTGCGCTTTCACCTGCGCGCGCCCGACAAGGCCATGGAAGACGAACTTGTTGAAAAAGCGCTGAACAGTGCCCGCGGGGCGGCGCTCTGCACTGAAACCCGGGTCAGCTGGAAGCTCTTTGAGGAACCCTTTGACTCCATAAAGCCTAACGCGGCCGGAGAGCGCATGGTGCAGGCCATTTACGATGAAATGGGCATTCCGACGCTGAAAAGCAGGGAAGCCGGCGGGTCCACCGACGTGGGCAACGCCTCGTGGCGCTGCCCTGCCATGCAGCCGCTTCTGGACATCACAGACGGCGTGCCAACGACAGCCCACACGCGCGAATTCGTCAGCTGCTGCACTTCACCGGCGGTTCACCCGAAAATCGTCACGGGGGCAAAAATTCTTGCAAAGGCCGTTCTGACGGTTCTGACTGACGATGAAACAGCCGCCGCCATCATGGCCGACTTTAAAAAACAGCAGCCCGCAGTCTCCGGGGATGCAGAACGGCGCTGAACAAACGCTCACTGCAGAAGAGATCTGCTGCCGGCACGGCAATGCCGTGCCGGCAGTTCTGCATCAGCGGGCAGTGCGGCGCTGCAGCGGCCGGTTCACAGCCCTGCGGGCTTATACGTTTGTTTCAGCGCTGAATAGACTTACGGCGCGCGTCTGCCGGCCG
>CAZDXA010000004.1:47809-100541 GCA_964509435.1 uncultured Synergistaceae bacterium
CCGCAGATTCGCACATTCGGCACGCCTGCCGGAAGTGCAAAACAGCCGCGGCCTGATTTTTCCGCGCACAGACTGCCGCAGTGAACTGAACTGTTTTCTTCGCCGGGTTCACAAAACGGCACAAAACAGCCCGGAATCACAACCACCGGCTATGCACTGTGCCGGTGTTTTTCGTTTAACAAAAAGGCAGGCGGCGCGAACAGACGGCACCGCCCGGACAGAAATGCGCGCTTTTCTGCGGTACATTCTGGTGCATTCGTTTTTGAGCGTTTTTGTGTTTATCGTAATGCATGAAAATCAACATATACTACATTTGATTCTGTGTCCGGTTCATCCTGAATACTTTATGAACTCTAATTAAAATAGCCATTGACATAAATAACAGCGGCGTGTATATTATGAGCTGCAGCGCTGTTCTGAAAATTAAACTTTTTATTTTAAAAATAAAACATATCGTATACTAACCCGTTCGTGCCCTTCACTCTACAGATTCCGCACCGTAAATTTTCTGCAATACAGCCTACTGTAACGCTTCAGACCGTTCTTAAGCGGAAAATTCACTTGTTTCAACGTTTTTGCAAAGACTTGATTTTTTTCATCAGTCGGCTGAATAAACGCTTCAGAGTGTAAAAAGATTCGAAAATATAATTTTATTACTTTTTTATCCGAGCTTCAATAAAAATAGTTGGTAATATTTTCGGTTTTATGATAGAATAAATTTAGTAAACGAAAAGGCGTAAATTTTTGATGCGCCGCTTCTGTCCGGCACCGGATCAATTCACTGAATTCTCACGCAAAGGGGGTCAGAGAAAAGTGAACGCCGATACAACAGTTGGTGAGGTTCTTCAATGCGAATGTTTCAGAAATTTCAGCAGTTTTTTGTTTCCCGGCAGGCTCAGCGGTTCAGATCTTAAAAGGACGCTGAGCGAAATAGCACCGCTGTTCCCCTACCACAGGCACGTAAACACCGGCGTCACTGTGAAGGTTCTCGAATTCATGCGTGAGAGAGCAGAACGCGGCGACCGCATTTTCCACGACATCTACACTGATGAGGAAAAGAAAAAGGACCCTTCAAAGCAGCACACAGGGCTTTTCTTCTTCCGCGGCATTCCGGCCGCACCCTTTGCCGTCATCTGCCCCGGCGGCAGTTTTGCCTATGTGGGTTCGCTTCATGAAAGCCTTCCCCATGCCATGCTGCTGAGCCAGAAGGGTTTCAATGCGTTTGCGCTGTGCTACCGTACTGACAGCCTTGAAGCGGCGTGCGAGGATCTCGCCGCAGCTATCACTTTTGTATTCAACAACGCTTTCGACATGAACATTGACACAGAATGCTATTCCCTGTGGGGCAGCTCAGTTGGCGCCCATGTGGCGGCCTACCTGAGTTCCTATGGTGCGCACGCCTTCGGCGGCGGCAAGTTTCCGCGTCCCGGAACGCTGATTATGCAGTATACAGGGCATACCAACCACACCCGGCAGGAACCGCCGACGTATGTCTGCGTGGGTGAAAACGACACGGTGTGCGACTGGCAGGTCATGAAAAAGCGCAATGACGCACTCGCCGCCTGCGGCATTGATACGGAATTTCACAAATACCCCCATCTGGGGCACGGGTTCGGCCTCGGCATCGGGACCGAAGCCGAGGGATGGATTGAAAGCGCTGTGGCGTTCTGGAAACGCCATCTTCCGGCGCGGGCACGCCGTGTGCTCAAGCGCGTGGAAGCCCGTGCAGCAGGCGCCTGATACGGAAGCCGCGCAGCTGAACATGGCAGAAATCATAACCACCGGCCGTGCCGGGGGTTTTCGTTTAACAATAAAGGACGCTTTCCTGCAGTTAAAGCGGAAAGCGTCCTTCTTTCTTCATTTCAGGCATTTGCAGAATTTATTTCAGATAATATCAGACTGCATCTCAGATATTTTCAGACTCTTCTTCAGACAGTTTCAGGCTGCACTTCAAAGATTCTCGAGGCGTTCCTGAAGTTCCCGAACTCCTTCCACCAGCAGCGCCCGGTATTCCCCGAACTTCGGCTCCACTGATTCGGCCCGGCCGACAATGCCCATCACCGCCATGACTGTCTGGTCGGGATAAAGCATAGGCACGGCAATTTCGGCTGCGCCGTAAAGAAGCTCGCCGCTGCTTGTGGCGTAACTGTTGCAGCGGATTTTTTCAAGCTCGGCCTGCAGTGTCTGAGTATCAGTGATGGTCGCGTCTGAATAGCTTTTTCGTTCGGCCGTGTAAAGGATGTATTTGCGAAGCGGTTCGGGCGCGTAGGCCAGCAGCAGCTTTCCGCAGGCCGTGCAGTACAGGGGAAATGTCTTGGGGTGCGCTGAACCCAATTCAGTCACCTTTTCAGAATTGGAAAAGCCGATCACCATGCCGGTATACCCGTCCAGAGTGCACAGCGACACGCACTGCCCGGAACGGGAGCATACTTCGCGCAGTATGTCTCTTGACTGCGTGACCAGCTTGAGGCGCTGCGTCCACCCCATTGACTGGCTGAGCAGCTTATAGCCGATCCGATAGCCCTGCGTTCTTTTGTCCTGTGCAACCCAGCCGTTTTCCTGCATTTCAGCGAGAAAACGCTGCACCGTGCTTTTCGGCACTCCGGTACGCGCACTCAGTTCGCGAAGCCCGATTTCACCGCCGTCAGACAGAAGTGTTTCAATCAGCGCCATGATATTTCTTGCAGAATTCATCGTTATCCATCTCCTGAAAAGAATCCGCTCCGCACGTTCATGGCCATACGGAGTTCGACCGCTGCTGTATTCATGTTTCGTGTCAATTTCTGCAACTGGAAAAACCTGCGCTCATTGCCGCGTCGTCCCCCGCCCTGAGAACCCGGGCAGCAGATGCCGCAGAATTTCCGCTGAAAACAGTGTGCCCATGAGAAGCTCTGCATACGCAGCTCATGGGCATCTGGATGCGGTAATCTGTGCCCGCATCCGTGACAACGTTCATTTTGGCAGCTTGATGATGCTATTATAAGGTATTATCTAAATAAAATCAATATTTTGACACCGATTGAACTTAATTATAAAAATACAAAAACATAATTTGTACACTTCTGGTCTGTCTGTCGTCACGGACGGACCACCTGAAACGCGCCGCCAAAAAGCATCAACAAATATGAAAAATGAACGGCTGCACTGCCCATTTCAGCAGCGTTCTCTTTACATACTATTTTTGTATTTTATACCTGAGAAAACGCAATGTCAAGTAAATTACTAATCTTTACCCTTTAAGCCGCAGCTTACAGCTGTCCCGGCAGCGAAAAATACACTGTCTGCCCCGGTTCTGAACGGGGCTCTGCCGCGCTGGGCATGGAAACGCGCAGTTTCTGCCCATTCCATTGAACAATCCAGTTCACCTCGGCGCCGAGAAAACTGCGGGACATCAGCGTGCCGCTCAGGGGACCGTCCGCTGAAACGCGGACCTGATCAGGACGCAGCAGAACCCGCTTTCCGTTTAACGCAACAGGGAACGCATTGCCGATAAAATCTGCGGCAAATTCACAGGCCGGCTCAAAGTAGACCTGTTCAGGCGTGCCGACCTGCACCAGACGGCCTCCGTCCATTACAGCCACGCGGTCAGAGATGGACAGCGCCTCTTCCTGATCGTGCGTTACATACAGCGCTGTGATGCCGAACGACTGCTGAAGGCTGCGGATCTCTGAGCGCATTTTTACGCGCAGGCGCGCATCAAGGCTTGAAAGCGGCTCGTCGAGCAGCAGCACCTGCGGCTCGAGAATCAGCGCCCGCGCCAGGGCAACGCGCTGCTGCTGCCCGCCGGAAAGTTCCTGAACGCGTGAGTCTTCGTATCCGCTGAGCCCGACGCGCCCAAGCATTTCAGCCGCTTTTTCCATACGCTCCTTTCTGGGAACCCGCCGCACAGCCAGGCCGTAGGCCACGTTTTCAGCCGCGTTCATATGCGGAAACAGGGCGTGGCTCTGAAAAACCGTGGCTGTCGGACGTTTTTCAGGCGGCACAGACGTGACGTCCTCGCCGCCGATACTCACCCGCCCGCTGTCGGGCGTCAGGAAACCGCCTGCAATTTTGAGCGTTGTTGTTTTTCCGCAGCCCGACGGGCCAAGGAGCGTCAGCAGTTCCCCTTTTACAAGAGAAAGACTCAGTCCGCTGAGAGCGTTTTTTCCGCCGTAGCTGAAGCGCACATTTTCAAAGGACAGCATTCTGCCTTCTCCTTTCGCTGAGCTTCCACGCCAGTGCGTTGACGCCGAGGATAGTCACAATGAGCAGTGACGCCATGGCTGATGCGTCGCCGTATCTGCCGCTGCTGATCGATTCAAACAGTTCCACCGACGCCACGCGCGCGTAGGGGCTGACGAGAAAAATAACCGGCCCTGTGCTGGTCATGGACGCACTGAAGGTGTTAATAAACGAAACCCGCATGAACGGTCTCAGCGCCGGGAACAGCATATCTGTAAGCACGCGCCGCGGGCCTCCCCCGAGGTCGCGCACGGCCAGTTCAAGTTCCGGATTGACCTGCGACAGCCCTGCCTGCGCTGCCCACAGCGACGGCGAAAGCTGCCGGAACATGCAGTTCATGGCGATCAGGAAACCGGCCGGAACCTCCCATGGCAGCGACGACGAGACGAGAAGATACCCCACGCCGAAAAAAGTTCCCGGCACCAGGTAGGGCAGTTCAGCAAGAGTTCCCGCGGTGCGCCGCACCAGCTGCGGCGCACCGCTCATCAGCCGGGCAAGCACCGCGCCGAACACTGCGCCGCCAAGTCCTGCCGAGACAGAGCAGCAAAGGCTCCGAGCAAAGCCGTTGCCGCTGAAATTCCACAGGCTGCGCAGATGAGCCGCAGTCGGCGTGAAATCCACACCCCAGGTGCGCGTAACGCTGCCGAGGAAAATAAGCCCGTAAACAAGCACCTCAATCACGGTGAAAAGGCATGCGCACAACTCAGGCGCCAGCGCCGGAAGACCGCTCAGCCGCAGGGAGCGTTCCCCGGCCAGGCGGAGTGAAAAACGGCGGCTGCCGGAATGACGCCGCAGCGCCAGCAGGAACAGTGAAGGCACCACCAGCAGCGCATTCATGGCACAGGCCCGCGGAAAGTCACCGACGCCGATCAGGGTGTTATAAGCCCGCGAAGCCAGCACCTGAAACGCTCCGCCCACAAACAGCGGCGTGCCGAAATCAGAGAGCGAGCGGACAAACACCATCAGCGCCGCCGCAGCAAGCCCCTGCCATGCAAGAGGAATGCTCACACGGGCCAGCGTTTCCAGCGGCGAAGCGCCCAGATCCTGTGATGCGCGCTCAAGCGCGCCGTCCGCCTGACTAAACGAAGCCGCTGCCAGCAGCGCCGCGGTTCCAAGCTGGGAAAGGCATTCCATCAGCACAATGCCGTGAAAGCCGTAGGGATTCCATTCAATTCCCAGAAGCCGCCACGTCACAAGGCCGCGGCGCCCGAAAAGCATCAGATACGCCATGGAGCCGACGAAAGGAGGCGAAATGGTTGACAGCACCAGCACCGCCAGAAGAAGTTTCTTCCCGGCGGAAGAACAATAGAGCAGCTTCACTGCCAGCAGCGCCGCGAGCGGCACTGTCACTGCCGTCACTGCAGCCGCCACGGCAAAGCTGTGCGCCACAAGGCGCCAGTTTCCGCCCAGCAGGCCACGCCATGCGGAAAGCGAAAATGTTCCGTCAGCCATCACGCTTTCCCGCAGCACGGCCCCGACGGGCCACAGTACAAAAAGGAGGATGCCGCTCCCGGCAAGGAACCAGAGAAGCCATTCCGTGCCGGAGAGCCTGCGCCCTCCGTTCAACGCCGTATTGTTATTTATTTCCAAAACGTTCCTGCCAGGCTTCCAGAACGCGTCTGCGTTCCTGTCCGCCTTTGACCACGTCGGTCTTGACAAGATTGGAGTCGCGCATGGCCTGGACTGCCGGAGCAAGCTTCACGCCGGGACGGATCGGCGCCTGAGTGTTGTACTTCGCAAGAGTTTCCTGCCCTTTTTCGGACAGAACCCAGTCGATCAGCGCTCTTCCGGCTTCGGGATTCTTCGCGCCTCTGAACAGAGCCACAGGGGCAATATACCACGGCACACCATCGGTGGGGAACGTCGTGTCGACCTTGTACCCCTCGGCCTTCAGCTTTTCGCCTGTATCGAAGGGCGCTACAGCGATTGCCGCCTCACCTGCACTCACCTTGTTGGCCGGCTCGGCACCGCGCTTTGAGTAATAGGGAACATTCTTGTCCATGGCCTCAAGCAGTTTCCAGCCGGCCTCCTCGCCCTTCGCCGAAAGCAGCGCCCACACCATGGCATAAAACGTGCCGCTCACTGCCGGAGTCGCCATCAGCACTTCGCCCTTGTAGACAGGCTTAGTCAGATCTTCCCAGCTGGTCGGCATGGGGAGATTTTTCTTCGCCATGATCTCGCGGTTCACGACAAAATCCACCGCGCCGAGAGAAATGCCGCTCCAGTATCCGTCGGCATTGTAGAACATGGGATCATAAACCGAGCGTTCAGGCGACACATAGGGCTCAAGAAAACCCTCATTGGCCGCCGCCACATAACTGTCAAGGCCGCCGCCGAACCACACGTCAGCCTGCGCCTTGCCCTTTGCCGCGCGCAGACGTGTCAGCACCTCGCCGGAAGACATGGCAAGGTATTCCACCTCAATGCCCGTGTCCTCGGTGAACTGTCTGAGAATGCCGTCAACACCCGTATAGGCAATGTAAATGCTGACTTTCTTCTGCTCCGCTGCCGCAGGCATGGCAAAAAGTGCCAGTGCCGCCAGCAGTATCCCTGCTTTCTTCAACATGAAAACCCCTCCTTAAGAGAATAAACTGACAATTCCGCATCCCCCGCTTCAGGCCGTGTCATCTCTGCCGGCTTCAGAACCTTCTGCCGTAAAAAGAGCCGCCGGAAAAGCAGCCATGAAACATCGCCTGCTGCGTCCCTGCTTTTCAGCGCCCGCAAGACGCCTGCGCGTCTCTGACGCATTCAGACGCTTCCAGCCGCGCGCGGCAGAACGCCGCTGCGTCGGCAAACCCGCTGCCGTTCCACGCCAGCGGACGGCACCGTCTTTCCTTCACAGCGGCAATCAAGTCGCGCTCGTCGCGCAGCGTGCCTTCAAATTCTGTGACGAACAGGCCGACGCGCTCACGGCGGTGGGCGTCTGCCGCCCCGAGCAGCGCCCGGCCGGCTTTTTCAGCCAGCTCAAGAGCATGAAGATTGGCCGCGGGATCAGTGCTGCCGTTGAAGCATTCCACGCCGTCAAGGCCGGCAAGCGTGGAAATCATGCCTTCCATGCCGCGGTTGTTGTTTCTGAACGGATGAGCCGCCACGGCACAGCCGCCCAGATCATGAAGCCTTCTGACCAGTTCTGCCGCTGAAACTGACGCCGGCGCAGGCGGTTCATCCAGCCCGAAACACACCACATCGCCGTCAGCAGTCAGCACCTCGCAGCCCAGAAACAGCGGAAAATCAAGCTCCCGGCGCCAGCGGTCAATAACGTTCCGCGCCCCCATGGAATCGTGGTCAGTCACGCACAGACCGTCAATGCCCATTTCGCGTGCCCGCGCCACAGCCTCAGCAATGGGAAGGAAACTGTCAGGAGAATATTCGGCTGTGTGCAGATGAGTGTCAATGATCATGGAAATACCAGCCTTTAAATTACAAATATTTATAATAACATTTCTCTTTAACAGGGATATTATGAACGATGTACTGCGAAAGGTCAAGTCTCTGTCTGCACCGATGAATAATTGTCATTATTTCATAATATCAGCAGCTGAAAATTATAAAAAGCACCGCCGGCAGAAAACGCGCCGTAAATTTCTCACGGCATGCGGCAGTCAGCACAGCGGCGGCAAAACAAAAGCAGCCGGTTATTTCGCGTCTCATTGACGGTTATTCTCATAAAAACTGAAGAAGTTCGCCGTCAGGTACGGCAGAATTTTCTCTTTTGAGGTACAATATGACTGGATTTTATCTTAAAAAACACAAGGAGGAGTTTCCAATGAACATGCAGCAGATTCGCGACGCCATTGACCGTGACAGGGATCATCTGATTGCCGATATCCGTGAAATCGTGGCGGTTCCCAGTGTCGGCGGCCCGGCTGAACCGGGGGCGCCGTTCGGCAGAGGCCCCCGCGCCGCGCTCGATAAGTTTGTCGAAATGGGCAGACGTCTTGGCTTCCGCACCTGGGCGTTTGACGACCAGGTCGGCATCGCCGAGACGGGCGATGAGAAACTTCCTGAGATGATCGCGGCGCTGAGCCACATGGACGTTGTCCCCACAGGCGACGGCTGGAGCTGCGACCCGTGGAAGGGCAAAATCGAAAACGGCATGCTTTACGGCCGCGGCGTCGCTGACGACAAAGGACCGGCTGTCTGCGTGCTCTACGCCATGAAGGCACTGAGGGACTGCGGCGTCAGGCTGAACCGCCGTTTCCGCCTGATCGTGGGCACCAACGAAGAGCTTGGCAGCAGGGCTATCGCCCATTATGTCGAGGCCGGGCAGGAACTGCCTGTCATGGGCTTCACGCCCGACGCGGAATATCCGCTGATCAACGGCGAAAAAGGCATCTTCACCGTGAAATGCTACGCGCCGTTTAAAGCGGACGGCGGCGACGTTCAGGTGCTTTCCGTCGACGCGGGCGTGGCTTCCAACGCCGTGCCCTCAAAGGCTGTCGCGGTGCTGAAGGTTTCGCCCAAAGCACAGCCCCGTCTTGAGCGTGTTCTCAAGGATTTCGCGGCGCCGCGCGATGCAAAGCTGACCTGTGAAAAAACCGGTGCGGATGAATACACTCTGACCATGGAGGGACTTTCGTTCCACGGCTCCACGCCGCAGTTCGGCTCCAACGCGGCTGCCAATCTCGTCGGCGTGCTGCGCCTGATGGGCATCGGCGGCGAACAGGGTGCGTTCCTCGACACCATTGACCAGTGCATCGGCACCCAGACCCGCGGAGAGAATCTGGGACTTGCGCTGTATGACGACATTTCCGGTTTTGCCTCGCTGTGCTGGGGATTCCTGAAAACGGAGCCGGACGGCAGGATCATGTTCTCGATCAACTACCGCTACCCTGTCACCTGCGACCGCGACAAAGTCCTCAGCATGTTCGTGAAGGCGCTGCGCTCCCGCGGCTTTGAGTTTGAAGTCCCGACAGGCGGTCATCCTCTCTATGTCCCCGAGGACAGCCCGCTGGTGCAGAAGCTCATGAAGGTGTACCGCGAGGAAACCGGCGACACGGTCTCAAAGCCTTTTGCCATCGGCGGCGGCACCTATGCCAAGGAAATGCCCAACATGGTGGCTTTCGGCAACGTAATGCCCGGCGAACAGACTCACATTCACGAAGTGGATGAGCGCTGGAGCATTGACAGCATCATGCGCAACACAAAGATCATGGCAGCGGCCATTGCCGCCCTTGCCGGCACTGACGAATAAAACTGTTTCTCACTGCTTTGCTGTCAGCGCGTGAAACAGAAAAACGCCGCGGGAGGAAATTCTCCCGCGGCGTTTTTTGTTTCTGCAGACGCTGCTTTCTGCCGGTTGCGTTCCGGCTCAGGCAGCAAAGACTGTGCGCCCTCCGGCTCTCTGCGGCTTTAAAGATACGTGACCAGTTCTTCCGCCTTCCTGCGGATTTTGTGCTGCACCGCCGGCACCGAATTTTCTGCCGGATAGCCCAGCGGCATGAGCAGCACAGATTTTTCGTTTTCATCCAGGCCGAACAGCTTTTCCAGCTTTGTATAAGCGTAATAGTTGACCCAGCAGGTTCCCAGCCCGAGTTCCTGGGCCTCGAGCATCGCATGAACCGCGGCGATGGAGGCGTCCTCAACGCCGGCTCTCATTCCCGGCTCGAGCGGGTTCTTCCACTCCTCATCAGTTCTGCGGGTAAAATGGAGCACCACTCCGGCGCCGAAACGGCAGCGCGTCGTCTGGTCAACTTTCGCGAGCGCCTCGGGCGTGCGAAGCACGTACATTCTCCACGGCTGAGCGTTGACCGCCGTGGGGGCCGCCAGAGCCGCGCGGATGATTCTGTCAAGCTTCTCCTGCTCAACCGCTCTGCTGCTGTACTTTCTCACTGAATACCGCTGTTCCGCCAGTTCAAGAAATGTCAAATCAAAACGCCTCCGTTCTGTATGTTCCCTGTACTGAAGAAGTCTCACCGCGCCGGCGGGGACAAACGGGCCGGCGCTGTTTTCTGCGTCAGTCTCTGTCAGAGGTTTTCCTCAGCCCACTGTTTGAGGGCCGCGTCGCTGACTCCGGGGCTGAAACGCTTTCCCGCAGCTACTTCCGCGCCCGGAGCCAGAGCCGCCATGTTTTTCCCGGCGTCGCCGATGGGACTGCCGCCCGACGTGGCAAAGGGAATCACTTTTTTGCCTGAGAAGCTGCAGGATTCCATGAACGTGTCAATAATCGACGGCTCACGGTACCACCACACCGGGAAGCCGACAAACACGGCGTCATAGGCGCTGATGTCCGCGGGCAGCCGGCTGATCGCGGGGCGGGAGGAACGGTCGTTCATCTCGCGGGTGCTGCGGCTGTTTTTGTTCGTCCAGTCAAGATCAGCCGCTGTGTAGGGCTTTTCAGGAATGATCTCAAAAAGATCGGCTCCGATCAGGCCGGCCAGACGCGCGGCAAGTTTCCCTGTAACACCGCTGGCTGAGAAATACGCCACAAGAACTTTTGACATCTCGGTCACTCCTTTTCATCACACCGGGGCGGCATTTTCCGCCGCGCTTTTGTCTGCCTCCTCCGCAGCCAGATGCCGCCGAGGCAGACACATTCCGCATCGTCCTGTTTTCCTCGCCGGCAAAAAAGCCCCTGCCAGATCTGAAACCGGACAGGGGGAAATGCTCTTATTTCTTTTTATCGTCCGGCAGGCTTTTCATCGCGTCGTCGGAAATGTCAAGCTCAATGACTTCGCTGTCCAGATCCACGCCGTTGTCCTCATCGCCGCCGGAACCGTCATCGGCCGTGTCCTGGGGCGTATTGTAGAAGCCGAGGCCTTCCGCCGCCTGGTCGAGCACCGTCTGGCGGATCTCAGCGAGCAGGTCGGGATTCTTGTCGAGGTAATCGGCAAGGCGATCCTTGCCCTGCGCAAGCGTCTCTCCCTTGTAGGTAAGCCATGATCCCTTGCGCTTGACCACGTTGGAATCGATGGCCATGTCGACAATGGACATGGTGAGCGGGATCCCGCGGCCGTAAATCAGCGAGCAGTGGGCGCTGCGGAAAGGCGGCGCCTGCTTGTTCTTCACGACTTTGATGAACAGCTCGTGGCCGATCACGTCGTCGCCGTGGGTGATCTGTTTTCCGCGGCGTACCTCAATGCGCACCGAGGTGTAGAACTTCAGCGCCCGGCCGCCGGTGGTCGTTTCCACGGGGCCCTTCGAATAGCCCTGCGGAATTGTGGCGCGCAGCTGATTGATGAAAATGACGACGCAGTTGCTGCGCGAAATGGACGCGGTGAGACGGCGCAGCCCGTAGGACATCAGGCGCGCCTGAAGCCCCACCTGGCTTTCGCCGATGGTTCCGTCGATTTCGGCCTGGGGCGTCAGCGCCGCCACGGAATCGACGACCACAATGTCCACGGCGCCGCTGCGGACAAGCGTTTCGAGAATATAAAGAGCCTGTTCGCCGCTGTCGGGCTGCGAAAGGTACAGAGATTCGATTTTTACGCCCAGAGCCTGGGCAAGACGGGGGTCAAGTGCGTGTTCCGCGTCGATGAACGCCGCCGTGCCGCCCGCTTTCTGCGCTTCGGCGATTGCATGCAGCGCCAGCGTTGTTTTGCCCGTGCCTTCAGGCCCGAAAATTTCAATGATGCGTCCGCGGGGAAGACCGCCTATGCCCAGCGCCGCGTCAAGGGGCAGGATTCCCGTCGGAATCACATCCACCTTGGTGATGTTGCGGTCGCCGAGACGCATGATCGACCCGTCGCCGAACTTGGCCCGGATATCATCAATGGCCTGCGCCAGCACATCCTCGCGGGTCAGTTTTTTTCCTTTTTTTGATTCGGCCAAATCAATCCCTCCGATCTGTATCACTCATTGTATCATATAAATCAATTTATTTATCTCTGAGTTTTAATCCGCACCGTAAATTTTTATCGGACTGTAGCGCGGACCGGCGGGAGTCAGACGGCTGCGCATGAAAATCACCCTGTCCGCCTGCCACAGCCGGCCGGACAGATTCCAGGCCGGCAGCGGCGTTTTTGCCGGCGGCGCGGGGAAACGGGCCAGTGTCAGGTGAGGTGCGAAGCCCCGGCATTCGGGATCAAGCCCCGCACTGCGGCAGAGCTGCTCTAAAAGCCGGTTCAATCTGGAAAGGCGGTCTGTTTCCCCTTCAAGGCCGGCCCAGAGAACCCGCGGCGGGCGGCCGAATGTGCCCGTTCCGGCAATCCGCAGCGAAACGGGCGGCGTCAGCTCCCGAGCAAGTTCGCCTTCTGCCTCTGAAGCCAGGCGCTGCACAGTCTGCTGCGGTATTTCCCCGCAGAACCTCAGCGTCACGTGAAGGCTGCCGCGGCTCACCCACCGGGCGCGCGGCATAATTTTCCGCGCGGACTGAATCCACGCTGCCATGTCTGCCGCAAGGGCATCAGGCAGAGGCAGGCAGAAAAAACAGCGCACCGGCTCCACGTCAGGGCCTCAGCGCTGAGCACAGCAGCTCAAGGGCGTGCCGGACGGTGCAGGCGCGCACTTCGGCGCGGCCGCCGGAAAAGACTTTCAGTTCAGTGCGGCTTCTGCCGCGGTCGTACAGGCCGAACCACACAGTGCCCACAGGCTTTGCGGCGCTGCCTCCGTCGGGGCCGGCAATGCCCGTGACGGAAACGGCGAGGTCAACGCCAAGCCGCTCTGCCGCGCCGCGGGCCATGGCCTCCGCGCACCGGGAGCTGACGGCGCCGTCGGTCTCAAGGACCGTGACGGGAACCCTCAGAAGGCGCATTTTCACTGAATTGTCATAGCTTACAATGCCGCCGTAAAAATATCCGCTGCTGCCGGGCACTGCCGTGACGGCGCCGGCGATCAGACCGCCGGTGCACGATTCGGCCGTGCCGATTTTCACGCCGGCGCGCAGGGCAAGCTGCTTCAGTTCCTGCGCAAGGGCTTCTGCCGTTTTACAGCTGTTTTCGGGCAGTGACATGAGCCAGACCTCTTTTCGGCAATTTAAAAGGGCCACCAGCCCTCAATGAAAACTTTTCTCAGCCCCCACAGGACTGCGTTCGCAAAAATGCCGGCAGCGGCATCGTCAAGCATGATGCCGAGGCCGCCGGGCGCCTTTTCGCAGGCGCAGACCGGCCAGGGCTTCAGAATGTCAAAAAAGCGGAACAGGATAAACGCCGGAATCACAAAGTTTGCCTCTGAAGCCGCTGAAAAACCGGTTCCGGCAACGTGCCACAGTGTAGCAATGAGCTGGCCCGCTGCCTCGTCAATGATGACTTCACCGGGGTCGTGGCGGCCTGAATTCTTCTCGTAAGCACCGGCTGCCCAGATGCCGACCGCGAACAGCACGGCAATCAGTACAATCCGCGGCCAGAACGGGATAAAAAGTGCCGCCGCTGCCGCTGCGGCGCTTCCCGCGGTGCCGGGAGCCTTCTTCACGGCCCGACCCAGCCCGAACAGCGTGGCGATCTGCCCTGAAAGGGTCTTTACGGGATCACTGCTCATGGATCATCTCTCCTGACAGGTCATATTCCGACGAAGCGGTGATTCTGACTTTGATCATGTCGCCGGGACGGGCGCTTTCGGCGCCGGCAACGGACACTTCGCCGTCAATCTCGGGCGCGTCGCGGTATGTGCGGCCGATGCGCTCCCCTGTTGTGCCGTCAATTTCATCTATCAGCACGTCCATCGTGCGGCCCACAAAAAGCGCCTGACGGGCCGTCGACACTTCCTGCTGAAGTTCCATCAGCTCGTTGTACCGCGCGGTCTTCTCCTCTTCGGGAATCTGGTCAGGGAACGACGCCGCGGGTGTGCCGTCCTCAGGCGAATAGGTGAACGCCCCGAGGCGGTCAAAGCCGATTTCCTCGACGAAGTCGAGCAGCTTGTCGAACTGCGCGCGGGTTTCGCCGGGGAAGCCCACCATCAGCGTGGTGCGGAACGCAAAATCAGGGTTGATGCTGCGGCCGGCCCTGAACAGCTCGCGGATGTGCTTTTCAACAGGCGGGCGGTTCATGCGGCGCAGAATGTCGTCGTCAATGTGCTGTATGGGAATGTCGAGCCACGGCAGAATCAGCGGGCTGGACGCCGCGCGCTCGAGAAACTTCACGTCGACCAGCGAGGGGTGAAGGTAAAACAGCCGCAGCCACAGGCCGCGGGGCAGTTCCTTCTCCAGCTCATCAAGGAGCAGTCCCAGCGAGGGTTTTCCGAAAAGATCCTGCCCGTAGATGCTCAGTTCCTGTCCCACAAGGCACAGTTCTCTGGCGCCTTCGTCCACAAGGCGGTGCGCCTCGGCCACAATGGCGCCGATCGGCTGGCTGCGGAGCCGCCCGCGGATTCCCGGAATGGCGCAGTAGGAGCAGTGACTGTTGCAGCCTTCGCTGATCTTAAGGAAACGGCTCCACGGCCTGCCCGAAAGATCTGCCCTCAGGGTGTCTGACTTTTCAGGCGCAGGCAGGCTGCGGCCGATTTCGCGCAGCAGGGTTCCCCACTCCTCCGACCTGGCCCAGAAATCGACCGTCGGAAATTCGGCTTTCAGGTCGCTGCCGTAGCGGTTCAGCATGCAGCCGACCACAGCGATCTGGCTGATGACGCCCTTTTTTTTGAGCTTTTCAGCGCTCAGGATCACCTGAATTCCCTCTTCAACTGCAGCCTGTATGAAGCCGCAGGTATTGATGATCACCGCATCAGCTTTTTCGGGCGCGTCGACAAGGTTCAGCCCCGACGCTTTCAGAATGCCCGCAAGATGCTCGCTGTCCACTGAGTTTTTCGGGCAGCCGAGACTGATTATATGAACGTTCTTCACGGTTATTTCGCCAGTTTCCGGACGCTGCCGTCAGTGCGGTATTCCAGATGCGTCACGCCCCGGCCCACGGGCGGCAGTTTTTTCCCGTCGAGCGTGACGCTCACGTTCTGCGGTGCACCGTAGCGCACATCGATGTTCTCGCTGAGAGAAAATGTCTTTTCCCAGCCGCGGCCGGCCACGCCCTCGTACAGCGCTGTCTTTCCGCGGGTTATGCGGAGCCAGCAGGAGCCGGTTGCGCGGATAGTCAGTTCGGGCACATGGACGGCTGCCTCAGGCGTTTCTGCAGCCGTCGGCTGTGCCGGTGCCTCAGGTGCGGCGGGCACGTCCGCGGAAACGGACTCGGCCGGCGCCGCGGCATCAGGCGCCGTGCCGCCGTTCTGCGCCGCGTTCTGCCGGATCACTTCCTGCTCCTCGGCCGCGCGCTGCTCATCGTAGCGGGACTGCTCTTCCTGGCGCGTTTTCATCTGGTCAAGGGCCTGCTGCTGCTGAACCCGCGAGATTTCACCGCCGATGCTGCTCCAGTTGTACCAGACCAGCACGCCGGCGGCAGCTGCGGCGGCGCAGAGTATCAGAATCAGATTGCGGCGCGTGCTGCTGTGGCGGAACCCGCGGGCCTGCATGGCCATGGCACGGGCGCCAGAGCGTGCAGGCAGTTTCACGCCGCTGACTTTTCCCTGGGCCGCAGCGTCCCGGGCAAAGCTGTCAAGCGTCAGCTGCAGGCGGTATTCCTCCCACAGCTCGGGCGACTCAAGATACTCAAGATAGCTGCGCACAAAGCCGCGCGCATAGGTGAGCGCTTTGAAGCCGCTGAAATCGCCGGTCTCGATGCCCTCCAGAAAGTTTCTGCGGATGCATGTGGCCGCCGAAACCTCGTCAAGCGTGATGTTCTTTGTTTCTCTCAGTTCTCTGACGGCCGCGCCCAGTTCGGCAAGAGACCTCTGTTTTGTCTCGCGCTCTGCTGCGCTCTGCCCCTTTTCATCATTCATGTCAGTTCCTCCTCTGAAATTTCTCCGGAACCACGCGCCGGGTCAGATGTTTTCCGCCAGAAGACGCATTTTTTTCACTGCGGCGGCAGGATCGGGCGCGCCGAACACAGCGCTGCCCATGACAGCCGCGTCAACGCCGCTCTTTCTTACGAGGGCGATGTTCTTTTCGCCGATGCCTCCGTCCATTTCAATCAGGAACGAAGCGCCGCGCGCTTCGCGCAGGCGGCAGAGCTGAACGCTCTTTTCAAGCGTTTCGGGTATGAAAGACTGTCCGCCGAAACCGGGGTTGACCGACATGAGCAGCACGAGATCTGCCATGTGAAGCACCGGCTCGATCAGGCAGACCGGCGTTGCCGGATTGAGCGCCACGCCGGCTTTCACGCCGGCAGAACGGATTTTCGCCAGCGCGCGGTGAAGGTGGCGGCACGCCTCCTGATGAAGGGTCAGATAGTCCGGCTTCGCCTCAAGAAACATGTCGATGAAATCTTCGCCGGGTTCTGCCATGATGTGCACGTCAAGCACTGCGTCCGGCCAGCGCCGGCGCATGGCCCTGACCACGGCGGGGCCGTAGGAGAGGTTGGGCACGAAATGGCCGTCCATGATGTCAAGGTGCAGCCAGTCAAAGCCGCCGTTCAGGGAATCCACCGAATCTGCCAGCGCCAGCGGGTCTGCCGAGAGGATCGAAGGCGCTATCAGAAGAGGTTTTACATATAACGGTCCTGCCATACGAAATTGCCTCCCAGATAAATAGTCACAACAGCTTCTCCCACATAGGAAGCGTCAATTTTTATAAATTCGCCGGCCTGAACTTTGCGGTCAAGCAGGATGTGTTCGCCCTCCTTGTCGATCATCTCGATGCGCAGCGTCTGGTTCTTCACCGGCGGCGCCTGATAGCGGATCGCAGCAACTTTCTTTTTGTTCTGGGCCGCGGGCTTCTGTCCTGCGTCAGCGCTCCTGTCGCCTGACGCCGTCTGGGCCGTGTCTGCATTCTGGTCTGCGGCGGCCAGCTGGCCGCTGCCAGCGCTGTCCGGGCTGACGACTTTCACGAGCGCACCGCTCTGGCTTTTCTCGCCTGCGGGCGCTTCTGCCGGAGGCGTATCCTCAGACTTAGGCGCATAGCGCCGGTCCCATGAGGCCACGCGGAGCGTCACGGTGGTTCCGGCGGAAACGCGGCTGCCTGCAGCGGGCGTCATGCGGATCACCATTCCCTGCGGAGCGCTCAGGGCGTACTCGTACTCAACAGTGGGGCGAAGCGAGCTTTCGCGCGCAATCTGGACAGCGTCGCCCTCGGTGCGTTCAAGCAGATCGGGAACAACCACGCCGCCGTTTGCCGCAGCCGGACCGAGGCTGACCAGCAGCCCCACTTCCCGTCCGGGCGGAATGGAAACAGGCGAAGCGGGATTCTGGGCGATCACTACGCCGGCGGGGCGTTCGTGATAGATCTTCTGAATCTCGCCGACGACAAAGCCGAGCTCCTGAAGGCGCTGCACTGCCTGGGTCTGCGTCATTCCGCGCATGTCAGGCAGGGAGATTTTGTCAGCCCCGCGGCTGACTTTCAGAATGACCGCCTTGTCAGCGCGCAGTTTCACGCCGGTTTCGGGCCACTGGCCGATAACCGTGCCGCGCGGCAGCGTCGACTCCTCTTCTTCTATCCGCGCCTTGATGCCCATCTGCTCAAGGGTCTGCACAGCCTCGGTCACGGGGCTGCCCTTGAGCAGCGGAATGGAACGGGTGGGATTGGCAAAGAAAACTTTATAGCTGACATAGAGCGCGCTTCCGATTATGCACAGAAGCACCAGCGTCAGCGTGATTCGAAAAGTCCTGTTCATAAATTCAACCTCCGCATCTCATCAACACTTTATTTGACAAACCCGGCAGCGAAAAAGCCGTCTGTCCACTCGTTCTCCGGGAGTATCAGGCAGCCGTCCCCGCGGCGCACCGCGCCCGCGGGCAGCGGCATTTCTGCCGGACGGATGCCGGGACAGCGCTGCAGCGCGCGCCGGACTGTTTCTTCATTCTCCTCAGCCAGAAGGCTGCACGTGGAATAAATCACCCGGCCGCCCTTTCTGACCAGTTCAAACGCCCTGACTAAAAGGTCAGTCTGCAGGCCGGACAGCGCCGAAAGTGACTCAGGCGTGAGGCGCCACTTTCCCTCAGGATGACGGCGCCATGTTCCGCTCCCCGAACAGGGCGCATCGGTCAGGACAGCGTCAGGTTCGCGGGCGGGGCAGAGAGTCAGCGCATCGCCCTGTTTCAGGGCTGTCCTGTCTGACAGGCCGAGACGCTGCATTTCACGGATTCCGGCGGCAATTCTGCCCTTCGACAGATCCCAGCCCTCAATGAAAATATCAGGGCGCAGCTGGGCGATCTGGCCGGTTTTCACGCCGCGGCCGGCGCACATGTCGAGCAGAAAGCTCCCGTCGAAACGGGCCGCCTCACTGCCCACCATAATAGACGATTCTGTCTGCGGAGTAAACCAGCCTTCCTTATATCCCGGCAGAGCCGTCGGCAGCGCTGTGCCTTCAAGGCGCAGAACGCAGGAAAGCGGCGAAGGAACCAGCGCTGCGCCTGCGGCCGCAATCTGTTCAGCCGCGTTCCGGGGCGCGCCGGGAGACAGGCGCAGCGACAGCGAAGCAGAACCGGCATTCATGGCGATAATGCGCCGGCCCGCGTCCGTGCCGTACTGAGCAGTCCAGCGCCGGCCGACCCAAAGAGGAACTCCGGAGACGAGGCACAGGGCCTCATCGGACGAATCCGCACCGAGCCGCTCCAGTTCCGCCGGGCCGTTTTCAAGGACTTTCCGCAGCACGGCGTTGACCACGCGCGCGCCGCGGGGATCCCGCGCCTTTGTCCAGTCGATCAGCGACGAAATCAGCACAGCCGGCGCAAAGTTCTTCAGTTCCATGAGGCCGGCGGCACCCGCCAGCACGGCGGTCTGCACCGTCCGTGAGAACTTCTGGGGGCGCGGCAGCAGGTACAGTTCGCGCAGATGCTCCCACAGCGAAAGGCGCCGCACCATGGCATAGCACAATGACGCGGCAAGCGTTCTGTCAGCAGGGCTGACACGGTTTCCCAGCGCCCGGATCGATTCGCTGACCGTGCCGCCTTTCACGGTCTGACTCCACACGTGCAGCGCCGCCTCGACGCCGCGCATTTTCTCCGCAGCTCCGGAAGAAGGGTTCACAGTCTTTTTCATTCCTGAACAATCTCCGCTTCAATGACATCGGAAGCCGTTTCAGACGTGGAAACCTTCACAGCCCCCTCAGACACAGCGCCGCCGGAAAAGCCCCGCACGGACCTGAACTCCCGGGAAACTCCCTGAACGGCGAGGCGTTCCACAGGCGCGCTTCTCGTCAGCAGTTTCTGAAGATACGGCGACGCCCAGGGCGCTCCGAAATAGCCGCCCGCCGCCGCAGCCAGAATTCCCGGCACGCCGGCCGGCGAGAGAAAGATCATGAGCAGCACGGCCAGAATCACGCCGGCAAGCGTGCGCGACGTGCTGCAGCCGTCATAGACCGCCAGGTCCTTTTCGCCGTTCTTCAGGCGTGCCAGGGCCTGCACGGACACTTCGTAGGCCAGCGCAGGCGCGATTTCACCGTACAGGTAAAAGCCGTCCTTTGCGGCGCAGCCGCCGGGTGCGCTGCCCCGCCCGGCAAGAATATTCGCGGCGGCGTGAAACAGTGCGAAGTTGGCCCGGCATCTGCTGTCCGACAGAAGGTTCCACACGCTGCCGGGAATATGCGCCGGGGAACCGCTGGCCGACGGCCCCAGCCCGCCCATGAAATACAGAAAGGCCAGCGCCGCGAACAGAAACAGGATCAGCAGAAGCAGAGGCGCCGCCAGCCACGGAACCAGCAGAAGCAGCACCAGAAACCACAGGGGATTGAAACGCATCAGAACCTCCCAGGGGGAAAACTCAAAAAACGGGTGGCCGCCCTCCTGGAGACCACCCGGTTGTTTATGACCGAAACCGCATCAGTCGCGGCTGCGCTGATTGCGCAGCAGGATCAGACGCACCAGCTGCAGCGCGGCCATCAGTGTCGCCGAAACGTACGTCATGGCCGCCGCAAAAAGCACCTTGCGCGCGCCCGCGACCTCCCCCGCGTCCATCATGCCGCTGCTTGAAAGGACATTGAGCGCCCGTCTTGAGGCGTCAAACTCCACAGGCAGGGTGACCAGATGAAACACCAGAACGCCGAGGAAAAGCAGGATTCCCAGGTTCATCATGGTGCTCGACGCTGAAAGCAGGCCGATGAAGAACAGCGGCATCGAGGCGCTTGACGTGATGTTCACAAGCGGCACAATGGCATTGCGGAACTGCAGCGGGGCATATCCTTTGGCGTGCTGCACCGCATGTCCCACCTCGTGGGCCGCCACGCCGATCGCAGCGATTGACGTGCTGTTGTACACGGACTGGGAAAGGGACAGACTGCGGTCCCGCGGGTCATAATGATCCGTCAGGGAGCCGCTGATTTCGCGGACAGGCACCGCGTTCAGCCCGTAACTGTCAAGAATCCGGCGGGCCGCTTCACACGCTGTAAGCCCGCTGTGAGAATTAATCTGAGAATATTCGGCAAACGTGCTCTTCACCCGCATCTGCGCCCACAGGCTCAGCAGAATCGCGGGGATAAGAACGATCATGGTCCAGTCAAGACCCATCATTGGCAGCATAGCTGTTCACCTCCGGAAAAACTTTGAACCGGCACTGACGCGCCGTCTCTTGCATATCTCTATTGAACCACAGAAAACGCAAATGGTCAATATTGGTAAAATCACCTGTTATTTCCTGTAGAAACGCGCAATTGTATCGGCAGTCCACTGCTGTTCTTCCATTGTCAGCCCGGGGAAGACGGGCAGTGCGAGACACTCCCCTGCGAGCTTCTCGCTCTCCGGGAAATCGCCCTCTTTATATCCAAGGAAAGCGAAGCATTTCTGCAGATGCAGCGGCAGAGGATAGTAAATTCTCGACGAAATCCCCTCGGCGGCAAGGAACTGCATCAGCTCATCGCGTTTCTGCGCGCGGATCACATACTGATGATAGGTGTGGTAATTGCCGGGTGTTTCATAGGGAATGGTGATGAACTCCTGCAGTTCGCGCTCGGCAAACAGCATCTTGTACCGGTCGGCAATGCGGCGGCGGTCTTCAATGCACTCCTCAAGGTGGCGCAGATGCACGCGCAGCACCGCGGCCTGAATCGCGTCGAGGCGGCTGTTCAGACCGACTTCCTCGTGGTAATAGGTCGTGCCCGCGCCGTGAACCCGCAGACGCGCCAGCCTTTCGGCCAGAGCGTCGTCATTGGTGGTCACCATGCCGCCGTCGCCGTAGGCGCCGAGGTTTTTCGTCGGGAAAAATGAAAACGCCCCCAGGCCGCCCCAGCCGCCGCAGCGGATCATCTTTCCGCCGGCGCTGCGCCATGTGCCGAAGGCCTGTGCGCAGTCCTCGACGATTTTGATTCCCTTTTCCTGCATCTGCGGCACGATTTTTTCCATTTCAGCCATCTGGCCGAAAAGATGCACCGGCATGAAGACTCTGGTGCGCGGCGTGACTTTATTCAGCGCCTGCTCAGGGTCGATGTTGTAGCTTTTCGGGTCAATGTCGGCAAAGACCGGCGTCGCGCCGAGACGAGTGATGGCGCTGACTGTGGCAAAAAACGTGAACGGCGTGGTGATCACTTCGTCGCCGGGCTTCACGTCAAGGGCCATCAGATCAAGCAGAAGCGCATCCGAACCGGACGCGCAGCCCACGGCATGTTTCACGCCGAGATAACCGGCTGCCTCGGATTCAAAGGCCTTTACCTCAGGGCCGAGAATAAACTGCTGGCTTTCCACAACGCTGCGGATCGCCTCGGCAATCTCATCCTTTATCTGTACATAATGCCGCTTTAAATCCAGCGTCGGCAGTGTTCTTTTCTCCATCGTCAGTCTCACCTCAGAAGAATTTGCCGGTTGCCCCGGCAGGTTTGTCTGCCCTCAGGTCGGATCTCGGCAGACATTTTATATATTATCCCATTCAGAAGGTCTTTTTTCACAGCCGATCTATTTTAACACGGCGGCGCGGAAACTGGTAAAATAGAGATAAAGATCATTCAGGAAAAGAGGCTCAAAAATGAGACTGCTTGTCACCGCGCTTTCCATCGCGTCCGTGTTCGCCTACGGCTATGCCCTGGCCGGCGCAGGCATGTACTTTGTGAAGGGCACCCACACCGACTATATCTTCTGGGGTCTTCTGGGCGGCACTGTTTTCGCTGCCGCCGCGCTGTTTCTCTACAGAAAGTTTCCCGGCGCCTTTTTTGTGTCAGAGACGCCTGACCCCGGCGAACTGAAAAAAATGGACATCACGGTTTCTGATTCACAGCAGTCCGCCGCATCCGACCAGTCGGAACGTGAATAATTCCAATAGTTTCGATAGGATTGGAAACTGGAACAGAATCGGTTAAGATAGTATCAACATCTGCCGGTGCTCCGCACAAACGCACACGGCAGGCCGGAACCTAAGAAAGGATTGGTGAAAACATGGAGTACAGCAGAGAGCTTTTTGTCAGGCACCTTCAGGACATGGTTCGGATTCCGACAGTTTCCCATCCCGACCCGGAGCAGATGGACTGGCCGAAATTCGAGGAACTCCACCGCTGCCTTGAAAAGAACTGGCCGCTGGTTCACCGCACATTCACACGGGAGACAATCGGCAGGGCCGGGCTTCTTTATCACTGGAAGTGCGCGGGTACGCCTGTCCGTGAGCCGCTGATGCTCATTGCCCATCAGGATGTGGTGCCTCCCGGAGACCCGGCGCTGTGGCACCATCCGCCTTTCGCGGCCGATATTGACGACGGCTGCATCTGGGGACGCGGCACTACCGACTCGAAGTGCAACATCCAGGCCTATATGGACGCGCTTGAGCTGCTCATTGCCGACGGTTTCACCCCTTCCTGCGACATTTACCTGGGATTCGGCTACAACGAGGAGATCATGGGCGGCCAGTACGCCGCAGCGCCCATGATTGCCGCAGAACTGGAGCGCCGCGGCGTGAAGCTGGGGCTGCTGCTCGACGAATGCGGCGGCATCGAAGAAAAGGAAGGACACAAAACCGCCGTAATCTACACCTGCGAGAAGGGTTACGCTGATTTTGAGTTCCGCGCCGAGGACGAAGGCGGGCATTCGTCGCTGCCTCCGCGCCACAGCACCCTTGGCCTTGTGTCGCTGGCCGCCTGGCAGATTGAAAGCAATCCCATGCCGATCCGCCTTACCGCGCCGGTCATCAAGCAGATGAAGGCTTCCGCGCCGCTGATGAAGGACGACACCCGCGTCTGGTACGCCGATCCTGAAAAATACGCCGCCCAGCTTGCAGCCCAGTGTGAAACGGACCGCCAGCTCAACGGCATGATGCGCACCACCACTGCCGTCACCATGGCCCAGGGCAGCCCGCAGGCCAATATTCTGCCGCCAGTGTCCACAGTCGTAACCAACAGCCGCCTTCTGCCCGGCGACACGCTTGAAGGGCTTCAGAAATACCTGGAAGGCCTCATGCCCAAGGGCGTCACTGTCAGACTGATCAAGGGCAGCGACCCCGCACCGGTTTCGTCGGATGAGACGGAGGGCTACAGGATGATCCGCGAAACTGTCGAAGAGATGTATCCCGGCATCGTCATGATTCCCTCAATGCTTCTCGGCGGCACCGACTCGCGGTACTACTGCGGCCTCAGCCCGACGCACAGCGTCTACCGTTTCACCGGGCTCCGCTACGATCCGCGCTGGGGCGGCGCCCACAAGGCAGATGAGCGCATTGCCTGCGACATCCTTGCCGACAACGTGAAGTTCTACGTGCAGCTGATTCAGCGCTACGCAGCGAAATAACCGCACAGAGGCGGGCACCGGAAACAGCGCGCACACCCACGGCCGCAGCGCAGAAACTGCGGCGGATTCCGCACGCGTTTTCAGCCCCGGATTTTCCGCATAATAAAGAGAAAGGCCGCTCCAGTCCGCTGGAGCGGCCTTTTTTCTGCCGGCACCGGCCGGGATCAGCCCCGGCAATTCTGCCGCCTGATGCAACGTTCAGCGGGCGCACAGGCGCAGAACTTACGGCTCACCTGTTTCCGTCCCCGCTCTTTTTCCGGGTGCGCGTGCCTGCTTTCGCCGGCGCGGAAGGCTTTTCTGCCCCCGCCGGTCTGCGCGCCGCCTTCCGAGAAGTCTTTCCGGCTGCGGCTGTGCCGGGCTTTTTCCGCGCACGCGCGGGCTTTTTCTGCCCTGCGGGGCGGCCGTTTTCCGCCTCTGCCACGCCATGCTGGCAATTTTCCTCCGGTGCCGGGCGTTTCTGCGCTTCGGCCGCCGGTGCATCAGGCCCCTTTGTACGGGCCGCTGTTTTTGCCGGCGCAGCGCCGCATTCATCCGGCACGCCGCCGCCTGCCAGAAAACTTCTCAGCTGCGCAATTTCCGCGCCCCATCCCGACAGGCTTTCCTGCGGCGTTTCAAGGCACATGGGCAGATCCTTCAGGGCCGGATGGGTGACTATCCGGCGGAAGGCCTCCCAGCCGAGACTGCCGCAGCCGAGCTTTTCGTGACGGTCCTTGTGACTGCCGAAAGGCGTCATGCTGTCGTTGAGGTGCAGCGCGCAGAGCCTTTTCAGCCCGATGACCCGGTCAAACTGCTCAAGCACGCCGTCCAGATCCCCGACAATGTCGTACCCTGCGGAGTACACATGGCACGTGTCAAGGCACACGCCCATCTTCTCAGGACAGCTGACGCGGGAAATGATCTCCGCCAGCTGTTCAAAAGTGCAGCCCACCTCACTGCCCTTGCCCGACATGGCCTCAAGAAGCACCCGCGTGTGCCGCACGCCGGGCAGAATTTCATTGAGCGCTGCGACGATCAGTTCGATGCCCTTTTCAACGCCCTGCCCCACATGGCTGCCGGGATGAAAGTTGTAAAGATTCCCCGGCAGGTTCTCGTCAAGCCGTTTCAGATCGTCAGTCATGGCCATCAGGGCAAAGTCGCGGGTTTTTGCATCTGCCGAGCAGGGATTCAGCGTGTAGGGGCCGTGGGCCACAAGAGGGCCGAAACGGCCTTCCGCAAGAATTACACGAAGCGCCGCGATGTCTGCCGGTTCAGCCTCTTTAACCGCGCCGCCGCGCGGATTCCGCGTAAAATACTGAAAAGTGTCGGCGCCGATGGACAGCGCGTCCCGTCCCATCTTTTCAAAGCCGCCCGACACCGAGAGATGACATCCCAGAAACGGCATGGAAACAGCCTCCTTCGTTCACTCAGTCTGCTGTGATGTATAATGGTGCTGTGACACAGAATTTTATCGCGGAGGATGATGAAACACAATGGCCGGTTCTGCACAGACTGAAAAAAACACTGAAAACGATCCGTGGATGGCAAAACTGGACGCACGGGTGAAAGAGCTTCATGACAGCCAGCATTTCTGCTGCTCGCAGACCGTGCTTTCCATCGGCATGGAGCGGCTCGGCATCGAGAATCCCGACCTCCTGCGCGCCATGGAGGGCTTCTGCGGCGGCAGCTGCGGCGGTATGTGCGGCGCGCTTGCAGGCGGCTGCGCGCTGCTGGGGCTTTATTTCGGCAAGGGAACGGCCTCTGAGCCGCGCAGCGCCGTCATTCACGACTGCACCGACGAACTGTGCGAAACGTTCAGGGCATACTGGAAATCCGACCGGTGCTCTGACCTGATTCACGACGACCCGGCTCAGCGCCGGAAAGTCTGCCCTGCTCTGATGGCAGGAACGCTGGAAATGGTGTGGGACATTCTGCGCGAACACAGCGTCGATCCCGACTCGCGCAAAAGCGCGCGGAAAAAGTAAGCTGCAAAGCAAGCTGTTCAGACAAGGAGGAACAACCATGATCCGCAAAGCGTCAGAAATCAAAGAAGACCAGCTCGACGGGTTCAAGGGCGGAAAAGGCCGCATTGTCATGCGGACCCTGCTCGACGAGTCCGGCATGATGCACCACGGGCGCAAGTTCGGCCGCACAACCCTGCCTCCCGGAACTTCGATCGGGCTTCACACCCACCGCGGCGATTCCGAAGCCTGGTACGTGATCCGCGGAAAAGGCCGCTGCTATGACGCCGGACAGTGGGTTGACGTCGGCCCCGGCGACCTGATGGTCTGCCGCGACGGGGAATCGCACAGCCTTGAAAACACAGGCTCTGAAACGCTTGAAACCATCGCGCTGATTCTCTTCACCCCGAAAGACTGATTTTTTATACGGGCCAGATTCAGAAAGAACGCCGGAATTCCCCCGGGGGGAACTCCGGCGTTCTGTTTTTTTACCGCCTGTACTGCACCAGTTCCGGCGTCATATCGTGCCAGTGCAGACGCTCACGGGCCGTCTGTTCCCACGGCGTGCCCTTCTTTCCGTAGTTCACGTAGGGATCGATGCTGATTCCTCCACGCGGCGTGAAACGCCCCCACACTTCGATGTACTTCGGGGCCAGCAGGCGGATCAGGTCGTTCATGATGATGTTCACGCAGTCCTCGTGAAAGTCGCCGTGATTGCGGAAGCTGAAAAGGTACAGCTTGAGCGACTTGCTCTCCACCAGGCACATGTCGGGCACATAGCTGATGGTGATATTGGCAAAGTCCGGCTGGCCTGTTTTCGGGCACAGGCTGGTGAACTCCGGGCAGTTGAACTTCACAAAGTAATCGTGTTCAGGGTGCTTGTTGGGAAACGACTCAAGCACCTCGGGCGCGTAGTCGCTGCGGTAAACAGTTTTGTTCCCCAGCAGCGTCAGGTCTTTCATCTCATCGGCAGAACGGGACATCAGAAACAGCCTCCTTGAATTTAATGTTTGTCCGCAGACGGCTCAGCGCAGCCGCCGGCGCAGCGCCAGAAGAAGCAGCGCCCCGCACAGGCCGCAGACAGCCTGCCCGGCCAGCAGGCCGGGGACCAGCGTCCAGTACGGAATGTGCAGAATCCACGACAGCCAGACCGGCACCCCGAGGCCGGGAATCAGCGTGATCGCCAGAAACGCCGTCAGGGCGTTCCAGCGGCTGTGCCGCGCCGCGGCGATGACGCCGGCGGTGAGCAGGCCGACGGTCACGCCGCCGGCCATATCAAGCGGCCCAAGGCCGCCCATCAGCGCATTGCTGAGAAAATTGGCAAAGCCGAGGGGCACTGTGAGAAACGGGTAAATCCCGCTCAGGGCATACAGCGCCGTGGCAATTCTCACCTGATACTGGCCGAACGCGAACGCCCGCGTGCCCATCATGACCGCTGTGTAAAGCGCCACTGTCAGCGCCGACAGGGTCAGTTTTTTCGCCATTGAAAGCTCTTTCACGGAAACACAGCCTCTCAGAAGGCGTGATTTACTCACGCGCACAAAAAAAGAGAGCCTTTTCAGCTCTCCATCCTTCTGCCGCCTTTTCCGCACGAAGCAGAACCGTTTCATGCAGATCATGAAAGCGGCAGGCCCGTAGTTTTGTTTAGAGACAGGATGGTTTCGAACTGTCTTATGAAATTTTCGCGGACATTATATCAGATCGGGGCAAAATGCGCCAGTCTGCACGAAAAAGGGCCGGAGACTGACTGTCTCCAGCCCTGTGACGCCGTTTCTGAAAACTATTTCGTTTTGACGAGGCTGCGCGGTTTGACGCCGTCGGGGATGGGAATGTACTTCTCACCGGCGGTGCGCTCCTTGAATTCGTCCTGGGCCTTCTTCAGAAGCTCAGGGTCGGTCATCAGGTCAAGTCCTGCGCCGGCCATGACCTTGGCGGCCTGCAGCATGGCCTTGTGCGCCATCGGCGATTTGCCGACGGAGACGATCTGCCACGAGTGGCCGGGGGTGCCGGTCGGCCAGGTGCCCATTTCGATCTGGGCCGTGGGGGCCTGCCAGGACACGTCGCCCACGTCGGTGGAACCGCCCATGTGCACTCCTGAAGGCACGTACGGCATGATCTCCATGGCCAGGGGTTCTTTCTTGGCGCGCTCGAAGAACTTCTTCCCCTCGAGTCCCGTGCCGGCGAGGTCCTTTGTCAGGGTCTCATAGCGGCCGGCTTCCGGCGTCGTCTCAAAGATCTTCTGCGCGAAGGCGCGGTCGGCGTCGTCCCAGGCGGGGGCGCCGAAGAAGTCGAGGTTGGCCTTCAGGCAGCGCTCCAGCGTCTCGTTGTTGACGGGATCGGCACAGGCCTTGACGAAATCGCGTTCAAGGGTGGTGTCGGTCATCAGCGCGGCGCCCTGGGCGATGCGGTCAACGCGCGCGACAATTTCCGCCACCTGGCTGGCCTTGGGCGCCCGCAGCAGGTACAGCACTTCGGCGTAGGGCTGCACGACGTTGGGCGAAACTCCGCCGGTGTCGGTGATGGCGTAGTGCATTCTCGCCTCCTGAATGACGTGCTCGCGCAGGAACTGCACGCCCACGTTCATCAGCTCGACGGCGTCGAGGGCGCTGCGGCCGAGGTGCGGAGCTGCCGCCGCATGTGAGCTGACGCCGCGGAAGCGGTAATAGATCTGGTTGTTGGCCAGGGCGGAGGTGTTGACAACGCGGTTGACGCTTGACGGATGCCAGGTAATCGCCGCGTCGACGTCCTTAAACACGCCGTCGCGGGCCATAAAGGCCTTGCCGCTGCCGCCCTCTTCGGCGGGGCAGCCGTAATAGCGCACGGTGCCGCGCAGATGGTTCTCATCCATGTACTTTTTCAGGGCCGCGGCGGCCGCGATGGAGGCGACGCCGAGAAGGTTGTGCCCGCAGCCGTGTCCGGGACAGCCGGGCTTATCCGCTTCCTTATGGTCGAGTCCGGCCTTCTGGTTCAGGCCGGCCAGGGCGTCGAACTCACCGAGAAATGCGATGACCGGTTTGCCTTCGCCCCACTGCCCGCAGAATGCGGTCTCGATGTCCGCAACGTTTTTCTGAACCCGGAACCCCTCTTCCTCGAGCAGCTTGATCTGCGCCTCAGCCGACTTGTACTCGCAGAATCCCATTTCGGCATAGCCCCAGATCTCGTCGGCCGCCGCATTGTAGCGGGCGGCGCGGGCGTCTACCAGCTTTCCAATCTCGTTCTTGTCCATGGCAGTTTACTCCTTTCTCTGCGCCTCAGCGGCGCGCAAACAATTTTACAAAACAGCTTTTATAACCTTTTTTATTATAATACAGCCGCCGCAGCTCCGCACCCTTTTTTTTCAGAAAGTATCTTTTTGATGGGCTGCATGACGCATTAATACATTAAATTTTCATATTTTTAACGATATTTTTTATATAAAATGCGCATTTAATTTTCTTTATTATCTTCTATAATTAGTTATATGGTGTAACTATCACGTTCAGCAGGAGGGATTTTTTATGGCAGAGAAAAAACACGGCGTCTCGCTTATATGGCAGATCACAATAGGCTTTATTCTGGGTATCGTCTTCGGACATTTTGCCACTCCGCAGATGCTGGCATGGACGCATCCTCTCGGCAGCATTTTCATGGCACTGCTGAAAATGCTGATTGTACCCTTGGTGCTTTCCAGCCTGATTGTGGGTGTGGCTTCGCTGGGCGATCTGCGCTCTCTGGGACGCATCGGCATTAAAACCGTTCTTATTTTCCTTGTGACGACCGCCATCGCCATCGCCATCGGTCTGGCGCTCGGCAACCTCGTCAATCCCGGCGCCGGCATGGATCTCGCGCTCGCCAAGGCCACTGAGCCCAAGGCGGCCCCGTCGCTCGGACAGGTCATCGTCGACATGTTCCCGACGAACATCTACAACTCGATGGTCAAGGCCAACATGCTGCAGATCATCGTCTTCGCGCTGTTCTTCGGCGTTGCCATCACCATGGCCGGCGAAAAGGGCAAGCCGGTTCTGAACTTCTTCACATCCATGGCCGAAGTGATGTACAAGGTCACCGCCATTGTCATGTATTTCGCCCCCTACGGCGTGTTCGGACTGATTGCCGATACAGTCGCAAAATACGGGCCGGCAGTGCTTCTGCCTTTCGGCAAGGTTATTCTCTGCGTGTATGCAGGCTGCCTGATTCACGCTATTGTGGCCTACTCGGGCATGGTCACGCTGTTTGCGCACAAGAGTCCGGCATGGTTCTTCGGCGGCATCAAAGAGGCAACGGTGATGTCATTCGTCACGCGCTCCAGCTCAGGCACGCTGCCTGTCACCATGGAGTGCTGCCACAAAATGGGCATCCCTGAGAAAGTCTCCTCGTTCGTGCTGCCTCTGGGCGCCACGATCAACATGGACGGCACGGCCCTGTATCAGGGCGTCTGCGCTCTGTTCATCGCCCAGGCGTTCGGCATTCCGCTGTCGATGACAGCACAGCTCAGCATCCTTGTGACCGCAACGCTCGGGTCGATCGGCACCGCGGGCGTTCCCGGCGCAGGGCTGATCATGCTTTCGCTCGTCACTGAACAGGCCGGCCTGCCGATGGAAGGCGTGGCCATGGTCGCGGGCATTGACGCAATTCTCGATATGGCCCGCACATCGCTGAATGTCACCGGCGACGCGGCTGTCGCGGCTGTTGTCGCCAAGGGCGAGGGCGCGGACTTCACGCCTCAGGACTGATGATCTGATTAAGGCAAAACGCCTCCGGCCCATGGGCCGGAGGCGTTTATTCTCAGAAATTTCAGCTGCTCGGGCCGGTAAAATCCTGCCCGTTGATGAAGACACGGTACCCCGTCGGCGCTGTCGCGTCGCTGCGGATTTCGGCAAAGATGCCGCGCGTTTCGCTGAGCTGGTCGGTCAGCACCGAAATGGAAGCCGCCGAATTGATCACCGAGGCGAACATCAGCGCGGGGAGCCTGCCGTCTTTGTAGTCAGTCATAAAGCGTTCGGCCATTCCCTCGGGAACGCCGCGAATGTAGATTTCCTGTCCGCCTGAAAGCGTTCCCCGCAGGAGGCTCTGCTCCGCGTCCTGGGAGGCGCCGAGCCACCGGAAAAATTCACTTCCGGCAGGACGCCGTTCGAGAACCCGCACGCGTGAACCGTCGGCAAATGCCGCAAGGCAGAATTCACCGCGCTTTCTTGTGATGATGCAGGCATAGATCACATGAAGCCTTTTCAGCCGCTCAGGCGACATCAGTTTATCTAAATCTGCCACGTTTCCACGCCCCCTCCGTTGGTTTCCGCCGTGCATCACATTTTAGCAGAAGCAGGCCGCTCCCGCAAGCCGGAGCGAACAGCCGCGCCGGTTCCGCCTGAACCCGCGGAGTGTTGACATCTGTCTTTTTTTGGTATTAAATAAAACAGTCATTTAAGGGACAGCAGATGCAGGAAGCCGGTGAGAATCCGGCACAGCCCCGCTACGGTATGGATTTTTCCGAGTCCGACACTGCGCTCTGTCTTCAGCGGTCCCCTCGAGGGCGGGGACGCGCGGCCAGATGTTTCAGAGCCCCCGGCGGGCTCTTTTTTTTTATGCGCTCACGCGCAGAAAGGACCGGCGCTGTGGTTAAATCCATCATGGTTCAGGGCACCATGTCGGGAGCAGGAAAAAGTCTGCTCGTGACAGGCTTGTGCCGCATTTTCCGCCGGCGCGGGCTGCGGGCTGCGCCGTTTAAATCGCAGAACATGGCTCTGCAGTCGTTCATCACGAAGGAAGGCCTTGAAATCGGCCGGGCGCAGGCAGTCCAGGCCGAAGCCTGCGGCATTGAACCGCGCGCAGACATGAATCCCATTCTGCTGAAACCCACGAGCGACAAAGGTTCGCAGGTCATCCTCAACGGCGAGATTTACGGCAATTACACTGCGGAGGAATACTATGCCGTCAAAGGCAGGCTCTGGCCCTCCGTGCTCAGCGCCTACGAACGTCTGGCCTCCGGCTGCGACGTGATTGTGGTGGAGGGCGCCGGAAGCCCCGCAGAGATCAACCTGAGAGACGACGACTTTGTGAACATGGGGCTGGCTAAGCGCCTGCACATCCCCGTGCTTCTGGCGGGCGACATTGACCGCGGCGGCGTGTTTGCGCAGCTTGTGGGCACGCTGACGCTTCTGCCGCCAGACGAAAGGGAGCTTGTAAAAGCGCTGATCATCAACAAGTTCCGCGGCGACCTGAAAATTCTCGAGCCGGGGCTGAAACAGCTTGAATCGCTCACGGGAAAGCCGGTTGCCGGCGTTGTGCCTTATATAAATGCCGACATTGACGATGAGGACAGCATGAGCAGCCGGCTCACCGCCGCGAAGTCCGGCGCCGTGCTTGACATTGCCGTGATCCGTCTGCCGAGACTTTCCAATTTCTCGGATTTCACGGCCCTTTCAGCCGTGGACGGCGTCGGCGTGCGGTACGTGGAACGGGTCATGGATCTGGGGCAGCCCGATCTGGCCGTCATCCCCGGGACAAAAAACACCATCGGCGACATGAAATGGCTGCGCACCAGCGGCCTTGAGGCAGCCCTGAAGAAGCTGGCGGCGGCCGGCACGCCGCTGCTCGGCATCTGCGGAGGCTATCAGATTCTCGGACAGACCATCATCGACGAGGAAGGTGTGGAAGGCGGCGGAACTGTGCCGGGCATGGGACTTCTGCCGGCGGTCACGCGCTTCCGCCCGGAAAAGCGCCGCACGCGCGTTTCGGCGCAGGCGCTGGACATCGGGGGGATCTTCGCACCGCTTTCGGGCGCCGCGCTTGAAGGCTACGAAATCCACTGCGGCACCACGGAGCGCGCCGAGGGCGCCCTGCCGCTGCTGCGCCTTGAAGACGGCATTCTGGACGGCTGCCAGAACGGCGATATTTACGGCTGCTATCTGCACGGATTTTTTGACAGCGAGGCAGTGCGCGAAGCCGTTCTTCACGCTCTCGCCGAAAAGAAAGGCGCTGTGCTGAACGTCCGCCCCTTTGACTGGAAAACCTACAAGGAACAGCAGTATGACCTGCTGGCCGACGCGCTTGAAAAAAGCCTTGATTTCTCTATGATCTGCCGGATTGCCGGCCTCGAATGACCTCCGTCCGGTCCGGCGCTTCCGGCGCTGTTTTCCTGCAGCCGGCAGAAGCGGCGCCGCCGGAGGGAGATGTCCTCCGCGGCATGACGCGTTCACCTGCACGCCGGGTCTGATACTGGTTTATGAAGCACCGCGGAAAAACGGAAAAACAGTTTCCGCGGACCGACATGTTCCGCCTGCGGTGCGTTTCCATGCGGGATTTTAACCCGCCCGCAAATCCCGCTGCCGCACAGGCGCGGAACTTTCCTGCACCGGGCCGCCGCGCGGCCCGGACTGAGACTGACAAGGAGAAACTGCTGATGGTATCTGAAGATCTGCAAAAAATCAATTCCCTCATTCCGGGACCTGACAGGAAAGCGGAGAAAGAATCGCTGAACCGCTGGAGCCAGGTCGCCAAGCCCCTGAAAAGCCTCGGGCTTCTTGAGGATCTGGTGACGCGCATCGCCGCTGCTGTCGGCAGGGGGCGCTTCAGCATAAGCCGCCGCGCGCTGGTGGTGCTGTGCGCCGACAACGGCGTGATCGCCCAGGGCGTCACACAGACCGATGAGTCCATCACAGCCCTGGTGGCAGCTGACCTGGCGAAAGGCTGCTCTTCGGCAAACCTGATGGCCCGCGTGGCGAAATGCGACGTCATGCCCGTGGACATGGGCATTAAAAATCCTCCGCACACCGAAGGGCTGCTGGACCGCAGCATTGCGCGCGGCACAGCTGATTTCACCGCCGGTCCGGCCATGAGCCGGGAGCAGGCGCTTCAGGCCGTTGAAACGGGAATTGAGCTGGTGCGCATGTGCAAGTCGCAGGGGTACAGCATCATCGCCACAGGCGAAATGGGCATCGGCAACACCACGACCTCGGCCGCCGTCGCCTCGGTGCTGCTCGGCTGCGACCCCGCGGAGATCACAGGACGCGGCGCCGGCCTCTCCACAGAAGGGCTGAAGCGGAAGATCGCCGCCATCAGGCGCGGCACAGAACTGAACCGCCCCGACCCGAACGACGCACTTGACGTGCTTTCAAAGCTCGGCGGCTTTGACATCGCCGGCATGGCCGGCCTTTACATCGGCGGCGCGCTGGAACGGATTCCCGTGGTCATCGACGGAGTCATCAGCGCCGTCAGCGCCATTACAGCTGCGCGCCTGTGCCCGGCGTGCACGTACGCCATGCTGCCAAGCCACATGTCATCAGAGCCGGCTGCGCGGAAAGTTTTCAGCGCGCTCGGACTGAGGCCGGTCATCACCGCAGAAATGCACCTCGGCGAAGGCACAGGCGCGCTCTGCCTGTTCCCTCTGCTTGACATGGCCATGTCTCTGTACGACGGCCTCGTTTTCAGCGACATCGGCATGGAAGCCTACACGCCGCAGGTTTAAAGCGAAGAAAGGAACCTGTCATGGATAAAAAGGACATTCTGAAGAAAAAACCCGAGGAGTGCAGATACTCTTTTTTCAGCCATAAAGAGTGCGAGTTCTTTCCGTGCCACAAGGGCGCCGATCCCGAGAACTTCAACTGTCTTTTCTGCTACTGCCCGCTGTACGTGCTCGGCCGCAGCTGCGGCGGAAACTTCCGCTACCTTGAAAACGGCATCAAGGACTGCTCGAACTGCCTGCTGCCGCACGGGCGCGGAAGCTACAGCTATATAGCCCGGCGCTACAGCGAAATCGTTGAAGCCATGCGCCGGAACGAACAGGCCGCGCACGAGGACGGAGACGGAAAAGAAACGGCGGCCGGAAAGAAGCCGCAGTAACAAGCCGCCCCCGCCGGTGCAGCAGCCGGCGCCGCCCCGCGGACCGGCACAAAAAAATCACACAATGATCAATTTCCGGAGAATCCCATGTTTATACTGATCACAGGAGCCAATGACAGCGGCAAAAGCCGCTGCGCCGAACATATTGCGTCAGAAATCCCCCTGCGCCGCATTTACGCCGCCACGATGATCCCGTACGGCCCCGACGGCGAAGCGCGGCGGGCCAGACATCTGCGCCAGCGCGCCGGCCTGGGCTTTCTCACGGTGGAATGTCCCTGTGATCTGGGGACTGTTGCGTGCAGCGGCGGGGAGCTGGTGCTGCTTGAAGACGTTTCCAACCTCCTCGCCAATCTGGCCTTCTCGGAAAAGGACCCTTCCGCGGAGGAAAACACCGAGCGGCAGATTCTCCGCCTGAAAGAGCGCTGCCGGGTTCTGATCGCCGTCACAATCGGCGGCCTTGACGGAAAGGACTGCGACGGCGTGACTAAAAACTATGTCGCCGCGCTGAACCGCGTCAACGCCTTTCTGTCCGGACAGGCCGACACAGTCATTGAAATGCGCGGCGGACTGCCGCACCTGCTGAAGGGGGAATGTCCATGGATTGGCTGAAGTCACTGTGCATCGCGTTTTCAACCTACTCTGCCCTGCCCGTTCCCCAGTTTGAGTGGAACGAAAAGTCCCTGGCGTACTCGTTCTGCTTCCTGCCCGCTGTCGGCCTGCTGATAGCCCTTGCCGAATACGTCTGGCTCTGGTCGTGCTGGTACACCGGCTTCAATCTGATTCTGCGCGCCGCCGTCGCGGCGGCCGTTCCGCTGCTGATCACCGGCGGCATTCACATGGACGGATTCTGCGACACCGTTGACGCGCTGTCCGCCCGCCAGGATGCGCAGCGCAGCCTGGAAATCATGAAGGATTCCCGTGCCGGCGCGTTCGCCGTCATATTCTGCGGTGTCTATCTGCTTCTCGATTTCGGCCTCATCAGCGAAGTTTCCGGCTGCAGAACGGCGTTCTGCGCCGTGTTCGTCCTTTCGCGGGCCGTATCCGTGCTTTCCGTCACAGGATACAGGAACGCGCGCGGCAGCGGCATGCTTGCGGCCTTTCAGCAGCCCGCGCGGCGCACCGCAGTGCGGCGCACGGCATGGGCGTGGATTGTGCTATGCGCCCTGATCATGGATCTGGAAAGCGTTTACACCGGCACGGGCGCCCTGCTGGGCTGCGCGGCCGCATGGCACATCTATCACCGCATGGCACTGAGGCGTTTCGGCGGCATCACCGGCGACACATCGGGCTTTTTCGTGCAGATCCTCGAGCTCTCCATGCTGGCCGGCATTGCCGCAGGCAGCGCGGCGGAAATCCTTACGGGAGCGTTTCAGCCATGAAAGAACTCTATCTCATCCGCCACGGCGCTTCGGAAAGCAATTTAAGGCGTCTCTATCTCGGCCGGCGCGACGAGCCGCTCAGCGAAACCGGCATCAGCCAAGCCCGGCAGGCAGCCCTGCGCGCGCCCGAGGCGGACTGCGTGTTCTGCAGCCCGCTGAAACGGTGCCTCCAGACCGCCGCGATCATCTATCCTGACATGACGCCTCAGGTCATTCCCGAATTCATCGAAATCGACTTCGGCGTCTTTGAAGGCCGGACGCACAGCGAACTGATGCAGAACGAGCCCGCCTACAAGGTCTGGCTTGACTCGGGCAGCGAGGCCCCCATCCCCGGAGGCGAATCCATGGCACAGCTGAAAAGCCGCGTGAAGCGCGGTTTTTTCAGGATGCTCAGCCTGTGCAGCGCTCCCCGTGCGGCGGCAGTGGTTCACGGCGGCACTATCATGGCGCTGCTCAGCGCTCTGAGTCCGCAGCCGCACCGCTTTTATGACGGATTCACACAGAACTGCGGCATTGTCTCCTGCCGCTGGGACGGCGTCAGCCTGACCGCCGTGAGCAGGTGACAGCCATGGCCGGATTTGAGTCGTTCTGGGCGCTGGCCGCCGGCTGCGTGCTCGACCTGCTGATCGGCGACCCGCACGGATTTCCCCACATTGTAACCGGCATGGGGCATCTGATTTCGTGGCTTGAGAGCAGGCTCCGCCCCCTGTTTCCCGCAGAGAAGAAAGGCGAGCTGGCCGCAGGCGCCCTTCTGACGCTGATCACCGCCGCTGTCTGTACCGCTCTGCCCGCACTGCTCCTGCGCGCATTTTACAGGCTGAATTCCGCATTCGGCTTCGCCGCCGAATGCTTTCTCTGCTGTCAGCTGCTGGCAGCGCGTTCGCTGCGCGACGAAAGCCTGAAAGTCGCCCGTGATCTTGAATCCGGCGACATGGACAAAGCGCGCCGTGACCTTTCAATGATCGTGGGACGGGAGACGAAAAACCTTGACGAGGCCGGGATCATCCGCGCCGCCGTTGAAACCGTGGCCGAAAACACCGCTGACGGCGTCGTGGCGCCGCTTCTGTGGACCGGACTTTTCGGCACCGCCGGAGGCTGCTTCTGCAAGGCCGTCAGCACCATGGATTCCATGATCGCCTACAAGAACAAAAAGTACCTCTGGTTCGGCGCGTGCGCCGCCCGTCTCGACGACGCCGTCTGCTTCATCCCCGCGCGCCTTGCCGGGCTTCTGATGGTGCTGACTGCGCCGCTGTGCGGCCTCGACGGCCGCAATGCGTGGAAAATCTTCCGCCGCGACCGGCTGAAGCACGCCAGTCCCAACGCCGCGCACACCGAGGCCGCCTGTGCCGGGGCACTTGACATTCAGCTCAACGGCCCCGCCGTCTACGAAGGCCGCGTTGAAAACAAACCCTTTGTCGGCGACCCCCTCCGCCCCGTGGAAATAGCCGACATCCGCCGCGCACACCGTCTGCTGTTCGCATCTTCCGCGGCATCCGCACTTCTGGCGCTGGCGCTGCGAGCGCTGATCTGTTCCTTGACAGCCTGAATCCGGACGCTGTTTCCGTTCATCTTTCCAAACAGAAAATTCCAGAACAGAAAAACTGCCCCGGAACCGAGATTTCCCCGGCGCCGCATTCTCAGCCCGTACAGCGGCTGAGAGTGCGGCGCTTTTTTCTGCAGTCAGGCCGGCCCGGCGCAGCGTGGTGCCGCCCCTCTTTGCAGAAAAACTGCGGCACCTGCCATTTTCCGTTTCTGCACCGGCTCTCTTTCCGGTTTTTCTGCAGACTCTGCCGCTCATTCAGGGACAAGATTTACCGCCTGAATCGCGTTTCAAGTCATTGATTAATACTGACTATAAAAAGCGTCTTTGTAAATTTTACGCAAAATCATCCCCGCACAGACGGGCCGGCTTTCGTTTTCACCGCTGCTGTGCTAGTATTTTTTCATAAATATGCGCTCACGCAGACCGCGAGCGCGCAGGAGGCAGCCATGCTGAAAAAATTTGACCACGGCGGCGACATCTATTCGCGCCATGTAGACCTCGATTTTTCTGTGAATATCAACCCGCTGGGAATGCCCCCCGAGGTCCGCGCGGCCCTGATTGAAAACACCGACCGCTTTGACGTGTACCCCGACCCGCAGTGCCGCAGGCTCGCCGCGGCGCTGAGCAGTTTTCTCGGCGTCCCGCAGGACTGGATTGTCTTCGGCAACGGCGCCGCCGACGTGATCATCCGCCTGTGCCTTTCAGGGCATCCCCGCAGGGCGCTGATCTGCGCGCCGACGTTCTCGGAATATGAAAAAGCCGCCCTCATGGCAGGCGCCGCAGTGGACAAGTATCTGCTTCACGAGGAAAACGGCTTTGCCCTTGACCGGGGTATTTTCGACGCGCTGAACCGAAAGCCCGACCTGTTTTTCCTGTGCAACCCCAACAACCCGACAGGATGCCTCACCCCTGCCGGACTGATCGCCGAAATCGCCGATTTCTGCGAAAGCAGGGACATCACGTTTGTCATTGACGAGTGCTTTCTGTCGTTCACGGGCGAAAAGTCTGCCGCAGATCTTTTAAAGGATCACCCGCACACGGTGATTCTCGATGCGTTCACAAAAATGTATTCCATGGCCGGACTGCGGCTCGGCTTCATTCTCTGCTCGTCGCAGGAACTGACCGCGCGCGTCAGGGCTTTCGGCCAGAGCTGGAACGTTTCGACGCCCGCGCAGGTCGCCGGTCTCGCAGCGCTCGGCTGCGGCCGCCAGTGGATTGAGCGCACCCGGAAATTCACGGCCTCCGAAACAGCCTGCCTGCGCGGCAGACTCCGCGCAATGGGACTGAAAGTCTTTGACGGCGCCGCGAACTACACTCTTTTCAAAAGCAGCGTCCCTCTCACAGAACCTCTGCTGCAGCGCGGCATTCTGATCCGCTCGTGTGCCAACTACACCGGCCTCAGCGATCAGTTCTACCGCGTGGGCATCAAAACCCGCGAGAAAAACGAGCGGCTTCTCGCCGCCCTTGAAGACGTTCTGAAAGGCAGTGATTCACGTTGAGAAAACTCCTTCTGACAGGTTTCGAGCCGTTCGGCGGGGAAAAGGTCAACCCGTCGGCCCAGGCGGTGCAGCTTGTGCCCGGACGCATTGCCGGCCTTGAGGTCACAAAGCTCATTCTGCCGGTCGTCTTCGGAAAGTCAGTTGAGATTCTGCGCGCCGCGCTCCGGCAGCTGAAGCCCGACGCCGTTCTCAGCATCGGCCAGGCCGGCGGCCGCGCAGAGCTGACGCCGGAACGCATCGCCGTCAACATGATGGACGCCCGCATTCCCGACAACGAAAAAAACGAGCCTCACGACGCAGCGATTTTCCCCGACGGCCCGGCGGCATACTTCGCCACGCTGCCGGTGAGGAAAATGGCAGAAGCCATCCGTGAAGCCGGACTGCCCGCGCGGATCTCGAACACCGCAGGGCTGTTTGTGTGCAACAACGTGATGTACGGCGCGCTGTACCACATCGCCCATGAACTGCCCCAGTGCATCGGCGGCTTCATGCACGTTCCCTGTTCTCCCGAACAGACTGCCCGCCAGAGCACGCCGCAGCCGTCCATGTCGGCTGCAGACGCCGCGCGCGGCATCACAGCCGCCGTCGGCGCCGTAAGCGCGTTTCTCGACGAAAGGCGCTGAACAGTTCAGAACTTTTTTCATCCCCGTTTCCGGCCGGAAGCGGGGATTTTCTTCTTTATATACTTCCCTGCCTGACCTGCGGATTTCATGAAAGCAGAAACACTGCCCGTACGGCCGCCGGAAAATGACATTTCTTTCTTTCGGATTTTTGTGCCATAATGAGAGTGTGCTTTGCCGGAAGGAAGTGAAACTGCATGCGCATTTTCTGCCTGGGCGACAGTCTGACCGCCGGCTACGGCGTGCCGCCCGGAAAATCATGGCGCGCCCTTGCCGCGGCCGAGACAGGCTGCGAGATGATCAACGGCGGACTGAACGGCGACACCAGCTGGGGAATGCTGTACCGTCTGAGCCGCGACGTGCTGCCGAACCCGCCTGATCTGCTCTTTCTCCTCGGCGGCAGCAACGACATTCTCAATGAAGGAAGCTGCACCATGCTCGAACGCAACATCAGCGAACTGCTCAGCCGGTGCCGCAGCGCCGGAATCCCCGTGATGGCCGGCATCCCCATCCCTTTTCTCGCCAGCCTGGCAGAGCGGTGCTGGTCGCCCGGAATTGACTATGCCGGAGCGAACGCGCTGCTCGCGGATTACGCCTGCTGGCTCCGCAAAAAATCTGCTGAAGCCGGCATGCCTGCCGTTGACTTCTGGAACCTTTTTCACAGCATGGACAGCGGACGGCAGGACACCCTGTACCTTGACGGGCTTCACCTGAAGGAAGAAGGCCACCGCCTGATGGCCGCCCTTTTCGTGAAACAGCTGAACCTGTACAGAACACAGAACTGAGGAGGTCTTTTCATGAAAGAACTGGAACGCAGAATCTCTGATTATCTCGAATCCCATAAGGAAGACATCATCGCCGACCTGATCTCGCTGGTGAAGGCCGAGTCGCCGTCGCACGACAAGGCGGCCGTTGACCGCTGCGGCCAGGTGCTCGCGTCGCTGTACAGGGACCGTCTTGGCGCAGAGACAAAATTCGACCGTCAGGACAAAACAGGCGACAATCTTGTGACCGAAATCGGCGATGCGGCGCGCACGCTGCTCATCGTCGGCCATTTCGACACCGTCCACGCCGTCGGCTCACTGCCGGTACGCCGTGAGGGCAGCATTCTGTACGGCCCCGGCGTGACCGACATGAAGGGCGGCGACATTTCCGTGATCTGGGCGCTTAAAGCCCTGAAAGAGCTGAACGTGGATCTGGACAAGAAAATCGTCGTGGTCAACAACTCAGACGAGGAAATCGGCTCGCACGGCTCCCGTCCGCTGCTCCTTGAAAAAGCGAAAAACGCCTTTGCCTGCATCGTGGCCGAACCGGCCGCCACTGCTGAAGGCCTGATCAAGCTGAGCCGCAAGGGCACAGGCAGAATTCTCATCCGCTGCTATGGCAAGGCCGCCCATTCAGGAAATGAACCGCAGAACGGCGTCAACGCCAACATTGAGCTTGCCCATCAGATCATTTTCACGGAACAGCAGTCAGACTACGGCCCCGGCGGCAGCACCTACGAGCCGAACATCATCCGCGGCGGCAGCGCCGATAATGTGATCAGCGACTACGCCGAGGCCCGGGTGGACTGGCGCATGTGCGTGCCCGAAGCGGTCGAGCAGGGCCGCGCGCTCTTTGCCGGACGCCGCGCCGTTCTGCCGGGCGCGAAAGTAGAATTTGATATCGCAGTCGGGCATCCGCCCATGCCGGAAACCGAAGGCGGGCGCCGGCTGTTCAAATTGCTGCAGAGCTGCTGCGCCGATCTGGACATGGAGATCAGGGCCGCGCCCATGGTGGGCGGCTGCTCTGACGGCAACGACATTTCCGCCGCCGGCACGCCGACCATCGACGGCATGGGCGTGGTCGGCCGCGGCATGCACAGCCCTGACGAGCAGCTTTTCCTCGATCAGCTGACGCCGCGCATCGCCATGATGGCGTCGTTCATCGCCAGAATATAGCGGGGCATGGAGTATTTCCGAAAAGCAGAGCTGCGGGACGGCACCCCCTGCACCCTGCGCAGCGCTGAACCTGAAGATGCGCCTGATCTGTGCGTTCTGATGCGCCGTACTGCTGAAGAATCAGAATACCTGGCCCTGTCGCCGGAAGAAGTGCCCGCTGCAGAGGCAGAACGCCGCTTCATCGCCGAAATTAAAGATTCAGCCGCATCCGCCGTGATCTGTGCCTTTCTGTACGGCAGAGCCGCCGGATCTCTGCTGCTCCGTCCTGTCTCGCAGCGGAAAAAGTGTTCACACCGGGCAGAAATCGGGCTTTCCGTACTGCAGTCCTGCCAGGGGCGCGGCATCGGAAGCCTTCTGTTGGAAGCGGCTGTCGAAGCAGCGCGGCGCGCGGGATTTCTGCGGCTTGAACTCGCGGCGGCCGTTTCAAACAGGCGGGCTGCCGCGCTGTACAGAAAGTTCGCCTTTGCGCCCTGCGGCCTTCTTCCCTGCGGAATCAGGCTTGGCAGCGGAAAATACGAGGACCTGCAGATCATGAGCCGCAGCGTGTGAACAGTACCGCGCCGTTTGAAGAGTAAAAAATTCCAGGCGGAGCGCTGTTTATAGTCAGTATTAGTCAGCCTCTTTCAGCTCAAAAACAGTAAATTGCTTTTCGTACCTGCCGAAACAGAATGAAGGAAGTGAAAACAGTGAGCGTTGAAAACACTGTATTCGCAAAACTTAAACCCGACTTTTCAAAGTTTCCCGCCGCCGGGTTCGTCAAAACCGGCCGGAACTGGAAAACAGAAATCGACGTCAGCGATGACTTCCGGGCGGAAATCACCGTTGCCCCCTCCGGCCGCGTAAAAGGCCGCCTCTACGACCGCGAGACCGGCGACGAATATCTGGCCGTCAACATTCCCAGCCAGTCGGGCGCTTTTGTAGCCTCAGTCCGCGAGGCCTATGCAGCAGCTCTGAAAAATCTGGCGGCAAAATGCTTTCACGCCGAACCGTTCAAAAGCCCGCAGTCCAACCGGATCTGCGCTCTGGCGGAAAAGACCTTCGGCGACCGGGCCGAGTTTCCCTTTGACGAGGACGACGGCGCCGTGTTCCGCCTGCCGCGCGTGAATAAGTGGTACGGCGTGCTGATGGAAATAGAGCGCTGCAAAATTGAACCGGGGGCGCGCGGCAGCGTTGAAGTGCTCAACATCAAGGCGCCGCCCGGGCAGGTGCAGGAACTGCAGAAGCAGCCCGGATTCTACCGCTGCTATCACATGAACAAAAAGCTGTGGATCACCCTGACCCTTGACGGCCGCATCAGCGACGGCAGAATCATGGAACTGCTGACCCAGAGCCGGCGGCTGGTTCTGTCGGGCGCGCCGAAATCCCTCGCTGCGGGACAGCCCTCGGAGGGCGACTGGCTGGTTCCCGCCAACCCGCGCCGGTTTGACCTGTTTCAGTATTTCCGCAGAAAACCCGTTCTCACATGGGTACAGACAGCACGGCGCATTCAGCCCGGTGATTCAGTCTACATCTACGCCGGTGCGCCCTATTCCGCCGTCTGCTTCCGTTTCAGGGTGCTTGAGACAGAGATAGAGGAAAAAGGCAGAAACCATCCGGCCATGCGCATTTCCCTCCAGGAATCCTATCCGCGGGACCTGCTTCCGCTGGCAAAACTCAGGCAGTTCGGCGTCACGTCAGTCCGCTCTGCGCGCCGCATGCCGCTGGCCCTGAAAGAGGAAATACTGCGCCTCACCGGCGGAAAACAGGCAGCGCCGGGAAAGCCGCGCCGCGCTGCCGGAAAATCATGAAGAGCGCCGCCGTGGCAGTTCTGGCAGCCGTGCTGGCATTCGCAGCGCCTGAAGCTGCAGTGCCCGCCGGAAAGCCGGAAGACCTGTACCCGTTCCGCCGCCGGACAGAAGATTCAATCGTCCTGACATGGGAAGACGCCGGAAAACGCTGCTTTCACGGCCTGAACATCGGCGCCCTGAAAAAGGACGCCGCGGCCGTTCTGGCGCCGGATTTCGAGCAGAGCTACCTGTCTGAACAGGACGGCGGCATCGGCATCTACACAGAAAAGCCGGACGGCGCGTATTACATCTGCGCCGTTTTCGATGAAGCCAACCGCGTCATTCTGATCACATACCAGAAAAACCAGATCTCCGGCCTTGAAAACCCGCAGTGAATCAGGCCGGGCACCGTCAGGCAGAAGAAAAAGGGCCGCCAGCCCCGCCCCGGCAGATCAGAGGCCGCCGTGCTTTCAGCCGTTTTCCGCCGCGCAGAACAGGCGGGCAGAACGTCAATCCGGCACCGCGTGCGCCGTTTTTGCTGCATCCGTGTCCCCGCTGCTCTTTTCCCCAGAATCCTGCCCTCCGGGCCGTTTCTTTCCGCAGTGCCCGCGGGAACTTCCGCGCCGCGGGGCTGCCAGGTTCTGCCCCTGCAGCCAGCGGCGACCGGCAGAGCCGATAAAAAATTTCAGTTATGACAGACTCCGCCCCTGTGCCGTTTCAGCCGGAGCGCGCCCGCATCATAAAACAGCAGCGGGGCTGTCCCGCACAGCAGGAGGCAGCCCCGCACTATAATTTTTCAGTCTTCGCAGTCGATTCTTTCAATTTTGAAGATCACCGGGCGCGTGCCGTCCGAACAGCAGGTGATCATCACATTCTCCCGGTTCATCCATCCCTTCATGATGGAACCGCCCTGCAGCCCCGCGTAAATATACCGCGCGATGGCGTCCCACGCCTCAGAGCAGAAGGGGCGTTTCGGCCCGCCCGCAACAGTGTCAGGGTCGCCGCCGGTTCTGGTAAGCGTGTTCAGGCCCATGCTCCAGAAGTCGTCGCGGTCCCCGCTGCGTTCAAAGACGAACTCGTCGCCCGTGTTGTAGCAGCGGCAGGGCCCTGCCTCCGGATTGGCGCAGTACTGTTTCTGAAGCTCGGGGTACAGTTTCTTGTCAATAACCGTTACTTTGACCTTGTATTTCATTTTCTTCTCCTCCCTGCGGGACACATTTTCCCGTCAATATACCAGAGACAGACCCGGCAGCGAAGGCACGGATCAGGCACCTGCCCCGCGAGGGTTTTTCCCGCCCACGCCGGGTCGGCCAGATGCCCGCGCCCGACTGCCGTCAGATCGGCATATCCGCTCTGCAGAACGGCCTCGCCCTGACTGCCCGTGAAAATTCCTCCCACGCAGATCACAGGCAGGTGCGCCTGCTTCTTCACCAGCGAGGCAGCGTAAATTTTCGCGTCAAAGGGAAATCCGTCAGGCACATTCCTGTACGGCCCTGTGCCCGTCGACACATCCAGCAGATCACCGCCCGCGCCTTCAATGGCGGCAGCCGTCTTCAGCAGTTCGCCATAGTCAGGATTCCCGAAGCGGACCGCAATGACAAAATCCCTGCCGCAGGCGTCTCTGATCTCACGGATCAGCTCAGTGAGAAGCCTGACGCGGTTTTCAAAGCTGCCGCCGTATTCGTCGTCACGCGCGCTGGTTTCGATGACTTCATCAAGGTACATTCCGTGCGCGGCGTGCAGCTCAATGCCGTTCAGCCCGGCCTTCCGGCAGCGGACCGCGGCCGATACAAAAGCAGCTTTGCAGCGCAGAAAATCATCGCGGCTGATTTCCGCAATGCTCTTTTCACGCATAACCGCAAGCCCCGTGAGCATAATCTGCACCAGAACAGCAGCTCCGTGCCTGTGAACAGCGCCGGCAAGATTCCGCAGACCGGGAATGCAGCCGTCGCTCTCCAGAACAATCGTATCACGCTTTTCCCGCATTCTCACCGCCGAGCACGCCTCCGTGACAACAAGGCCGGCGCCGCCGCGGGCAAAAGCCTCATAGCGCTCAATGTGACAGGAGTGAACCAGACCGTCTTCCGTCTCTGCCCCGAAATCCGACATGGCGGGAACGACAATGCGGTTTCTGATCTCCATGCCGCCGATGTTCAGCGGCCTGCCCAGAAGCATCATTCTCATCACTCCCTTTCAGAGCCTGCGGCCGTCAGAGCCGGGCCGCCGCGGCAGTTTTGCAGTTTCCGCACGACAGAACAATTTCCGGAAGAGGTGATTCTCCTGCTGACGCCGCGTTATTATTTCGCCGATGATTTCCGCACGTTTTACAGATATTTTCTTTCACGCCCTCACACAGAGCGCACCTTTCAGAAAGGAGAATACCTGTGGAAGCCGGGACAGCCCTATGACCGCGTTCATTATTACGTGTCAGGCAGCGCCGTTCACTTTGCCGACCATGAAAGCGGCCGGCGCAGAATCATCAGCTTCCACGGCCCGGGAACCCTCTTTCCCGGGTACCACACAACGTATTTCCACATTGAACTTTCCCTCGCGACGGCTGCGCTCACAGAAGTCAGAGTGCTGGAGTTCACAGTCCCCCAGTTCCGGACGATGTTTGAGGCAGACCCCGTCCTTGCGGAGAGCGTGGTCAACTGGTACGCGAAGTATGTGAACCTGTTTCTCTTCGAGACCATTCATCAGGAATTCAACATTTCCCTGGCCAGACTCTGCAACCTCCTGTATCTGCTGACGCTGAACCAGCCGTCAGATTCCGGCCCGGTCATCGGTATGACGCAGGAAGACATCGCCGACATTCTCGGCATAAGCCGTGTGCAGGTCACACGCGGTTTGACAGAGCTGCGCGCCCGCGGCATCGTCTCCACAGCCCGCGGACAGCTGACCGTCACAGACCTTGCGGCGCTGGCGTCGCTCTGCACTGATGAAACAGTGCCGGCTCCGCGTCACTGAAAAAATTTTATCCGGCAGCCGCCGCTTCGTCTGCTTCACAGGAAGCATAAAAAAGCCTCACTGCGACGCGGATATGAGAACATGACAGCCTTCCCGTGTGCCGCTGCGGAGGCTGCTGCCTTAATTGTGCAATAACCCGTAATTGACAAAATTTATAAAATAATTTATAGTTTCAGTAATAGTTTGCGGTTCAGGCGTTCAGACCTGAAAACACAAAGAAAGCCGCGGCTCGGAAGGGAGAAAAAAATGAATCAGTTCCTGAACAAGAAAAAAGTGAGATTCAGCGCCCTTATAAAGGTCGCAAAGGTCTGTGCACTTGTCGTTCTGTGCTTCTCCGGCATCTTGACAGGCATAATTCTGTTCGGCCTCAGTGAAGCAACAGCGGAGGAAATATGGTGGGCCTTTCTGTATTTCATCCTTCCGGCGGTCGTTTCAGCGCTGGCTTACTTTTTTCTGCGCAGAGCCGATGGGGTGAATAAACTCGCGTTTTCCGTCGAGAGCTTTTTCCGGATCATCGGCCCCGACGTGACGAACATGAAGGAGCTGGCCTATTATCTGAACGTGAGCATACCCGTCGCAGAACAGATATTAACAGACCTCATCAGCCGGCAGTACATTCTCAACTGCACCATTGAGGGTGTCGATGACGCCCCGGAAAACGGACGGCGCATCGTCCTGCACGGCAAGAAGCCGCCAGCGCAGATCAATCTCGATCTCAAAACCGCTGCCGAACCTGCCGCGCAATCTGCTGCCGGGGCTGCCGCCGCAGCCGGCCCGCTGGTCTGCCCATTCTGCGGGGCGGCGATCGAAACCGATGGAAAACCGGCAAAGTTCTGTCCGTCGTGTGGTGCCCGGCTTGATGCTGCGGGCGGTGAAGATGACAGCGGGTTCGACGATGACGAAGAAGAAATGGCTGAAAGGCCGGAACAGGACAGGAAGAAATACTGAGCTGTCTGCGGCAGGAAAGTGTCCATCCTGACAGGACTCATGACGGGGGCCGAACTGGCAGACGGCAAACTCTGCAGCGACTGCACAAAGGCAGTGCGCGGCAGTTACCCGCGCGAAGCCTATAGTACGGGGACTGATATCAATACCTACGACCCCCTTGCAGAAGCGAAAACCGCCGATGTCCGTAAGCTGCTGCACGCCAAAAAGCGCGAGCAGGCTGAAATCATCCGCAGAGTCGGTTCGCAGTACAGCAGCATCGCCAAGGTGGAAAGCTGGTGGAACATTGCCGACTCTTCCCGCCTGCGGCCGGTCGACAGCGATGCCGACCTGACTGACAAAGTGGCCGGCAACATCGGCAAACTGACCGCCACCATGCGCGAGAGAAGGTACAGTGACAAAATCGCAGTGACAGCCTTCATCGTCTCCGGTGAGTTCAGAAAAAGCGATGAAGTCCTTCTGTACACCAGAGGCAGAGCCGTTGAGGCCAGGATCATTGATACCTTCATCTGCGACCGCAACAATTACACGTTCCGCGGGGCCTTCAACAGCCACACCGGAGGAATATGCCTGCGCGCCAACGTCGACGCCTGGATCATCCTCGATGTGCCCGGCGGCGTTGAGGAAGGCACCCTCATCCTCAAAAAGTGAGGACAGCGCGGCGGAAAGAGACAAAAAAAGCGGGGCTTTCCGGAAAAAATCCCGGAAAACCCCGTCTTACCCCCTGAAACTTCAGCGTATAAACGATCTATATCAATGGCGGGGCCTGCGCCCCGCTCTTATTTTCCCTTTTAGCCTTCATCCACAAGGACAGTCACAGTGCGCTCAGTCACAGTGGCCTTCTGAATGGACTGCAGCGGGTCCGCAAAAGCGGCACCGGCAGTGACCGCAGCGTTCATGCAGCTGCGCGCCTGCTCCGCAGTCAGATCATCCTTCGGCTCGCCGAGAGTGATGCTGCGCGACTTTCCGCTGGCCAGACCGAATTTCATGCTCAGAGTCTTCATGCACTTTCACCTCCCTTCGCGTCAGAAACAGTTTCAGCGGCTATTCAGCCGAAACAAGGTTTTCGTCAACACGGACAACTTCCAGAACAGGGTTCTTGATCACAGCGCCGAACGCATTGCTCACGTCAAGCAGCTTCTGCGCTTCGGCTTCGTGACTGACTCCCTTCAGGGAAATGCTCTTAACCTTGTCCTTGCCGCTTGCCAGAGTGCCCGCTTTGGTACGGACCTGGAGACGGCAGTCCTTCAGAGTGATATTCGCCATTCCTGATCACCTCCTTTCCCCTGCAGCATAAAAAGTGCCCTTCAGCGCCGATATTTACAACCTGACATCAAAAAAACTTTCAGGTCACAGCGACACATGCACGTAACCCCGCGCCGCGTCAGGCAGAACCTTTGCAAACCCAGCCCTGCGGGCAAGGCGGCAGAACCTGCCCTGCAGCTTTGCAGAAACAGCAATGTCCGCAGCACGGCCCTGCAGATGCAGACTGCGGCTTACGCCGCCCACGCGGGCATTGTGGGGCGCACACCTGAAACCGCTGGTAAAGACCAGCTCGCGGCCCCACATCTCCTGCAGACGCAGAACCCTGCGCAGAAACGCTGCGTTCATGCCCTCCCTGCCGCAGCAGCGGCATTTCAGCGCATCCGCCTGACGCAGAGACAGTTCCGGCAGCTGCTGACGCGCCGGAACATCGCGGACAGGCAGATCCATGCGCCCGGTCAGAACCGCGATCACCGCCGCAATCAGCGCCAGTTTCTCAGAAAAACTCAGCGGCATCTTTTCACCTCCCTTCCGTTTCTCACTTCAGGGGGCTGAATTAAAAAGTGCGCTGATTACATATTGTTTACAAACAGAAAAACAATACAGCGGAAACTTTCTGCAGATTTACAGTTTCTTCCTTATATACCCCTGCCGTCAGGCCGCAGAAAACAGCCGCCCGCCGCCATGAGAACCATTTCCTTCACCGCACGGCAGTGCGCCCGGCAAACTGCAGGCCCGCGCTTATAATCAACAGTTATTTCCCATTTTTGATAACCAGTTGTATATTATCATTCAGACAGGCACTCTTAATGGCAATAGAGGAAATTCTGCCCCCGGATTTCCGCAGAAGCCCTGAAAGGGAGAAAGGAACTGTTGGTGGAAAAGCAGCATCAGAACACAGGCACAAAAGTGAGCGGCGAAAATGCCGCCGTTCTCCAATACATGCCGCTGGCACGAAAGGCCGCGTGGCGCTATACCGGCCGCGGCGCAGAATACGACGATCTGGTGCAGGAAGCCTTCATCGCGCTGAAAGGACTTGTCAGACGCTACAATGAAAGCCGCCCGTCCCAGCCGCTGAGCCTGTACCTGTGGTACCGGCTTCCCGCAAAAATCCGCGACGCCGCCGAAAAAATGCGCCGCGGGCAGGATCACGAATCACTGGAGCAGAAACAGGAAGAAGTCGGCTTCGACGTTCCGTTCAACGACGCCAATTATGCGTTTCTCGAACTTCTCGAATGCCTCGACCCCGATGAGCAGAAACTGGCGCGCGGACTGGCCGCAGGCTATACCCAGGCAGAACTCGCCAGGGGATTGTCCGTTACCCAGCAGGCCGTAAGCCGGCGCGTGGCCGTGCTGCGCCGCAAAATCCGCAGCGCCCTGTGGCCGTAAATCATAACCACCGGCCGTGCCGGTGGTTTTCGTTTAACAAAAATAACGGCGCGCCCGATGCGCGCCGTCCGCAGATAACACATCAGCCGGAGAGAAGATTTTTCTTCTCTCCGGCTGGTTTTATGCCTGCTTTCCGCGTAAATCTCATGTTCCGTTCACAGTTTTCTTGAGCTGCCCGCTGTTTTATATTCCGCCGCCGCAGACTGCGCGGCTTCAGCGTCTTTCTGCCGTCAGTTCCGCCGGAACTGTTGAATAGTCATAGGCCTCACTTTCCGGAATTTTCTTCAGCTGCAGCAAATTTCCGTCTGTTAAATACCGGTACCCTCTTTTCTGCAGTTTATGTTCAGGGTCAAGCCGTTCATACAGTTCCGCTCTTTCGCGCCTGTCTTCCGGGCGGATCATTTTCAGGTGATACAGATGATACGGCGCCATCTCAAGATTCCGAATCTGATCATAAAACCAGTGAATGTGGTGTTTCTGAAACATCGTCCTGTCAAAAGTCATGTGCCCGGACAGAGGAAAGAGAACGTATTTCTTTTTTGTGTCCCAGACACCGTCAACCCTGTACTGATCCGGGGCATCCCAAAGTTCACATTCTTTGAGTCCGACGCACTTTTTCTCACTCCGGCATTCACGGGCCAGGCGGCGCAGATTTTTCAGCCAGGCAGTTTCATAGCGTTCATCCGCGTCGCAGCACAGAACAACGTCAGCCCCGCATTTACGGGCCTCGTTCAGCAGCGCAATCCTGTTGCCGCGCTCATCCCAGCCGAACTCGTCATGCGGCTTGTTCCGCAGGCAGGAAACAACCTTGCGCTCTTTTCTGATAATATCCGGCGTATCATCGGTTGAACCGTCATCCAGAACGATAAAACCGTCGACATATTCCCGCAGATGATCAAAAAACCCCTGCATGTACAGGGCCTCATTCTTAACAGCAATAACAGCATAAAGCTTTATTTTCCGCCGGGCCTTCAGGGCCGTTTTCAGCCGCTTTGCAGACTGCATGACTCTGCGCAGGGGCGCCGTCAGCTTCCATGATTTTGAATGCAGAAGGTAGTCAAGGACACTCCTGCAGGCAGAAAGCTGCGTCTGATATTCTTGCAGCTGTTCCTGCATTCTGTTCAGATCCGCACGCAGATTTTTTACAGTATTGTATAGTCCTGCAGCTTCCGGTGCCAGCCAGCCGCAATGAGCGATTTCAAGAGCATATTTCTGCGTGTCAATATGACACGAACCGTTTTCGTCGGCCTTTTTAAGCAGCTCCGCAATGGCCGCTTCCGCCCCATACCGCTCCACAGCCGTTTTTCTCAGCGCCGGGGCTTCACTGCAGGCCTGGCGGTAACCGCTCACAAGCTCTGCCGCGATTTCTGCGCTTTTTAGTTTTCTCCGGCTGCTCCGCCCTGAAAAGTTATAAAATTCTTCAGTTTCAAGAGTATCAGGGTGTATATAGCCGCTGCCGCCGAAGTAGTCATACACAAAAACAGGCAGCCCCATTCCCAGACAGTACTGCACCGTTTTCCCTATGGTGACGACCGCGTCATACTGTGCCAACAGCTGCGGCGTCACAGGCTCATAGTGCTTCTGTCCCATGCCGAGAAATTCCACGTCAAACCCCGGCAGATGCTGAGGCAGTTCAACAACCTCAGCCGGCGGATGATTCGACACGACAGCAATCCTTTTAAGCTGCGGCGAAGGAGCAAAGTCAAAATGCGAAAAGTTCTCCGGAAGCAGGTTTTTGAACACATAAATTTTCTCAGACGGAATGTCAAACTTCTGCGTCAGATACTGCCTGACTTCTTCTGACACCGCCGTCAGCAGCGTGCAGCTGGCATAAAAATCCGCCGGCAGTTCAAGTGGATGGATACATGACAGGCAGCCCCAGACAATTTTTCTGTATTTCAGACCTCGTCCCAGAAGACACGGCAGAATCGGGAAATGGTAGGCAAAGACATATTCATACTCGATGTCCAGGGGCAGATCCTGCACCTGATACACCTGCAGATTTCTCGTTCTGCAGTATTCAACGATAAAAGGCTCAACACTTACACTCGCACAATAGCATTGATAGCCCTTTTTATGAAAATAACCGGCCAGTTCGCAGATATGCAGCATTGAACCATGGTAGCCGTCAAAACAGTAGCCTGTAAAAAGCACATTCATAGACATTCAGCAATCTCCAGCAGAGAATTTAAGCATAAAGCCGCCGTGCGGACGCAGAAGCACCACAGCATCGCGCCGCTGCCTTCACTCTATCAAAACGTTCTGAGCATCATGCCTGAAAAAACCAAACGCCGCAGAAAAAACAGCATCGTCCTCCGGCCCCAGACACAGAACTATGGTTATAATACCACCTTTTCAACAACTCAAAGAGATCTTCTTGACAATTCCAGCCGGTTCTTCATAATAACAGCAACAGTATACACTCTTTTATGTGCCGGCGCTGCATGCCGCATTTCCACACGCAGCAAAAAGCGCTCCCAAAAAACACCAGAGAAAAAAGGAAAATCGCCATGAGTCATTTTCGACAGCTGCTTCGCAGTTTCATCTACCGCCACAGATCTCTGCTGCTTTTTTACAAAGGCATCCGCAGCCTGTACTGCAATGGCATCAGGGCAACCTTTTACCAAACCTGTTGGTCACTGCATCAAAAAAAGCAGATAAAGAAACTGAAACGCTCATTTTTCCTTAATTCTAAAGAACGCCGGCGCCAGGAACAAACCAGTTTCCCTCAGAAGATCAAATTCAGCATCCTGGTGCCCGTTTACAACACGCCGCTGAATCTGCTCAGCAAAATGGTCATCTCAGTACAGAACCAGACCTATAATAACTGGGAACTGTGCCTCGCTGACGGCAGTGATGCTGATCACAGCGAAGTCAGCAGTATTTGCCAGCGTTTTG
>CAZDXA010000005.1:0-98013 GCA_964509435.1 uncultured Synergistaceae bacterium
GGATTCTTTCGTCCATATCCAATCCATCCCGCACTGCCTGATCAAAAACGCTACCGCCAATCGACTTCAGCATTCTCCTCACTACGAGAGTGGAGCCTATTTAACCCCATTTCTGTTTTTTCTGCTTTCTGCCTTCTGTTTTAAACGGATTCTCAGGCATAAACCCTGGATCATAGATAACTTTTCCAGTCGTTTCTTTATGACTGGATTTTCTTTCTGCACGTGCAAGAAGAGCCTTCGCCGCTATACAGGCTTCTGCTGCCGCTTCGCCCTGATCTCTTCCTGCGTCACGCAGCTGCTGCTCCAAAGTGTCACGAACGTTCCTGGCAGACTTTGCAATATGGGATTGTCTGCGTTCAGTTGATCGTTGACCTGTTTCTGCATCTGCTCTGCCATTTCAGCCATGGTTTTCCCGGCAAAGCCTCTGCGATTTTCATTCACACAATCACGTTTCCCATCAGCACTGTCAGCACAGTGAATGTTACACATTTTTTCTCACAGCCAGCACAGCACTTTGCGCATCGTATGTTCTTGTGTTATTTCTCATTCACCGTGCCCATATGCGTATATCACACGACGTTAGTTTCACAGACCATTTACGCAGATGCATTATCGCAGAAAAACAACAAGATTAATTTGGGGCTTGCATAAACAGCATAAAACATTTATAATTGCCATCGATGTGCCAAAACGGGTGATTAGCTCAGCGGAAGAGCGCTTCCCTCACACGGAAGAGGTCACTGGTTCGAACCCAGTACCACCCACCATAAAAATACTAACTCGCTCTGCATTCGCAGAAGCGAGTTTTTTATTTATCGGCAAAATAGCCAATCGGACTCTGGCGGACTTGATTTCTGCCGGGGCTTATTATGTGACGGCATTCAGTTCAGCGCAGGGGTGTCTGACTTGATTTTTCGATGCGTTTCTGTACTCATATGGTATAAACTGCGTACGCTCTCAGAACTACACTTTTCGCAGTTCTATAACATCATTGGCACATTTCGTTTTACCAGTATTTCTGCAGCTTCTTCCTGTGTAATTAAATCCATTTTTTAATCACATGACTGCTCTGATAAACGTTAGAACAGGAACAGGCAGGTGTCCCGCGGTGATTGTCAGCCGGACAAAACTTTTTCCTGTTCATTCCATACATGCTTTCGGCGTTGCTCTGCTGCCCGCTGGCTGAAAAAGATATCAAACTGGTAAAAGAAATACGGACTTTTTAAAAAAATTTGCCCTCAACCTTTGAAATTACAAAAGGCTGAGGGCACTTTTCCAAACAATAAACACCGTGCTCCGATCATCGCATAAGGCAGAATAAAATTTAATTTAAAAACAAACTAAGATTTAGCAGGTACAGGAGATTTATAATTGTGGTAATAATGTAAATCGGCTTTCTGTTAAACGTCTTATACGCATTAACTGCAATTATCATTACACCCATCGCTATATTTACAATCGCATACGCATATATGAAAGTTGATGTTGCAGCAAAGCTCATATATTCTATAAACACAGCTATAACCAGAAAAAGTGTAACAACACTTATACATTTAAACAGAGACTGATATTCGTTGTTCTTTTTGCTATTTGTCGTAATAATCGTCACCGTCCCATTTAAATAGTTTCTGCAATTCTATTCATCGAGAGTGAACCGACTATTATTCATTTGTTTGACAAAATTATCTATTACAATTCCGCAATATGCTCTGTAATTAAAGCCTTTCTAAAAATCTTCTTCTTTACGTAATCTGAAATTTCTGGGTTATAAAGCTTATTGAAGAACTTGTATTTCTTTCTCTCATTAAAGACTCATAAATCTAGGCAACAGTTTAAAAGCCGTATAAATCTGATTTTCTGTCTTTCATTAAACCACAGAGCACGCTTTATTGCGCGCAGTCATTATTATAACAATCAATATATTAGAACATTCATGCCGGTAATCTGTCAGTCTCTGAGACAGCCTCCCATGCTTTTTGAGTTTTTCAATTTTACGGTAAACAGATGTTTTATCAAAAATGCTTATTTATCGGCTGATCTCTGGGGATCCACACCTACGCCAACAATATCTGTAACTGGAATTGAAAACACAAAGCTCTTATCGGGGGATTTTTCGTTCAGAAACTTTCCAATGGCCTCCATAATATTCAGTTTCTGGCTGCTTTCTGCTGCAATAGCAAGAATTTCCATCTCTTCGTAAAGTTTTAACCCAAAAAAACTTTCGGTATTTTCATCACCGGGAGTTCGCGCTTTCCAAACAGTACCGCCCTTTGCACCCGCGTTTCTCGCAGTTTCCATAACTGCGTCGGCAAGTCCGGTTTCTGTCGCAGTGATAATTAATTCGTAGGGCTTTTCATTAGTTTTGTACATGACACGCTCCTCATTCATTTTTTCCTCCACGGCAGGCTGATACTTATACATGACGCCTTTATTTACAGCATCGAGAGGAACCGTAAATATAATTCCGCGACCTGCATTCCGGAGCTGCATGGCATCGGCTATTTCTGTCAGAAGTGCCGGAACCCATTTTTTAGGGGCAAGGCTGAATACTACTACTTTTGCTTTTTCACTGATTCCCAGTATATCCATTATTTCTGAGCTTGCAGTTCCTCGTCCCCACGTGGAAAGACTCAGTGTCACCGATTTGCCGCTGAAGAAACCAAGCACTTGCGCTGCTTTAGTACGATCTACGATAGTAATAAGCAGCTCCATAACTGGCAGTTCATTCGTCATTTGAGATCAAATCCTCTTGTTTATATTCATAGATCGCAAAGTTATCAAACTTCTTTTCCGTTGCCGGGTACTTTGCTTTTACATGAAGTTTCCATTTGTAAAGCAATCCTAAGATCTGAATTGAGATTAACGGCGTCATAGCTACGTTTGCAACCATGCCAAATGCATCATTCAAAACAGAGCCGCCGACTCCTTCACAGGCCCCCATTGCAAGAGGAAGCAGGAAAGCAGTCGTCATCGGTCCGCTTGCGACCCCTCCGGAGTCAAACGCAATTCCCGTAAAGACTGAAGGCACAAAAAACGTCAGAAGCAAAGCCAGAACATAACCGGGAATAATAATCCAGAAAATAGACAGTCCTGTAAGCGCCCTTACCAACGCAAGAGCAACCGCACACCCTACGCCGCAGGCAAGGCTGACATGCATTGCTTTCTGTGAAATAGTACCGCCTGTAATTTCCTCTACCTGTTTGTTCAGAACGTGAACTGCAGGCTCAGCATCTACTACATAATACCCTATTACTAATCCGACAGGAATTAGCAGCCATTTATACGAAGACATTGCCATGGTTTTGCCGATAAAATGCCCTGCTGGCATGAATCCAACATTAACACCCGTCAAAAAAAGCACAACACCAAGGAAAGTATAAACGACCCCGACAGCAATTCTCATCAGCATACTTTTACGGAACTGAAAAAATGAGAATTGGAATACGCAAAAAAACGCAATTATGGGCAGCAGAGCCATCATGACCTCAGCAGAATAGGATGGAAGCGAACTCAGGTACTGTCTGGCAATCTCTATTGAAGTTGCTTCTGCTGCAGGTGATACAGCCTGCGGGGCAGCAGATGCCTGGGGATGAAAAATAAGCCCAAGTGCAAGGACCATAATAATCGGCCCCACACTGCACAGTGAGACAAGCCCAAAACTGTCTTCCTGAGCCGAACTGTCATGTCTGAGAGAAGCAAGTCCTACACCAAGTGAAATTATAAACGGTACTGTAATCGGACCAGTTGTCACTCCTCCTGAATCGAATGCCAGCGGTATAAAACCCCTGGGAGTAAAAAAAGCAAGAAGAAAGGCAAGGCCATAACATAGAAGCAGTATATGGGCCAGGTTTATTTTAAAAAGCGGCCTGAGCATTGCAATAACAAGAAAGATGCCTACACCGACCGCAATTGTAATAACTAGGACATAAGCCGGTATTCCGCTGATCTGCCGTGATAGCACCTGAAGATCAGGTTCAGCAAGTGTTGTGATAAGACCGAGCAAAAAGCAGATCGGAACAGAAAACGACAATTTATGTACAAGGGAAATATGACGTCCAACACCCTCGCCAATGGGCATCATGGCCATGTCGGCACCGAGCGAAAACAGCCCCATCCCCAAAATCAGGAGAACTGCCCCGAGAAGGAAGCTCGTAAGTATATCTGCCGGCATCGGCACAATTGCTGCGCATAAAACAATCACAAGAATGGAAATCGGGGCTACAGAATGCAGAGACTCTCTTACTTTCGCTTTTAACTTGTTCAAAGTTCGTGCCTCCTCAAAATACCGGAAGACATTGAGGGAGTCTTTAATTTCCGGTTATACATAATCTTAGACAAAAACGGAGGCTCTCCAGGAATCAGAGAGCCCCGTAAAACGCCGATTTAAAGACCGCGGAGCACAAGCTGTTCACGTTCACAGCCAACTCCGATCAAGACCACGGGCACACCGGTGATGTTTTCAATATGCTGAATGTACTTCTGGGCATTTTCAGGAAGGTCTTCAAACTTACGGGCGCTGGAAATGTCTTCCGACCATCCCGGCAATGTGTAATAAACAGGCTCTACTTTGGAAAGAGTGGAAATTGCCGATGGAAAGTCATTCAGAATTTTATCGCCCATCTTATATGAATTACAAACCTTGATTTCCTTAAAACCAGTGAGGATGTCCAGCTTTGTCAGCGCAAGGCATGTAAGTCCGTTTACACGCACAGCGTACCGGAGTGCCACAAGATCCAGCCAGCCGCAGCGGCGAGGACGTCCTGTAACTGCGCCGAACTCACCTCCGCGGCGCCGTATTTCTTCTCCATCAGAACCGAAATCTTCTGTCGGGAATGGACCTGAACCCACACGCGTCAAATATGCCTTTGAAACGCCAATAACACGGTCAACATATTTCATCCCTATCCCCAGGCCAGTGCAGCATCCGGATGAAACCGGGTTGGAACTGGTGACCATCGGATACGTCCCGTGATCAACATCCAGAAGTGTACCCTGCGCCCCTTCGCTCAGCACATTCTGGCCATTTTCAAGAGCATTATATAATTCAAGTGAAACGTCTGCCACATAAGGAGAGAGACTTTTCCCCCACTGCAGCGCCTGATCATAAATCTGATCAAAAGCGAGCGGTTCTTTGCCATATACTCCTGTAAGGATCCGATTCTTTTCAGCAAGAGCTACATTCAGTTTTTCACGCAGGACATTCTCATCAAGCAAATCTTCAACGCGGATTCCAATACGTGCGTATTTATCAACATAACAGGGACCGATTCCCCTGCCGGTCGTGCCAATTTTGTGCTCTCCGTCGCGGGATTCTTCCTGCAGCTGATCAAAAAGTTTGTGGTAAGGCATAACCACATGCGCAGAACCGCTGATAAGCAGGCAGGCTCTGTCCTTGCCGCGCGAACGCAGATCGCTGATTTCCTTGAGAAGCTGTTCAGGGTCAAGCACCACGCCATTGCCTATGACGCAAGTCTTTCCAGGATACAGCATGCCTGATGGAAGAAGACGGAAAACATACTTCTCGCCGTCAACATAGACCGTATGTCCTGCATTTGCGCCTCCCTGATAACGGGCAAATATATCTATTTTAGAGCCAAGAGAATCAACAACACGCCCTTTTCCCTCGTCTCCCCACTGTGCTCCAATAAGGGCTATAATCTTGCCTTTCATTATTTGTCCTCCTTCTGACATTGTACGTACTGCTTTTTCCAGAGCTGATCAAGTGTCACAAAAGCGACGGAGTTATTCTGGATCTGCGTCAGATAATGCAGAAACGCAAGTGTTTTTTCGCGCGCGTGACAGATCGCAACAACAGAACCGTATTTCTGCGCGTGTTTCACTGCCTTTGAAAATTGAACTTTCATTGTTTCAAGTTCCGGTGAGCCGTCAATAAAGGCACCGTTCTGAACAACAGGAATATGATACTCCTTCGCAACTTTATACGCAATTGTTTTGCCGATAGTCCTGCTGTCAAGAAAGTTCCAGCCTGTAGCCGCAAGCAGTTTCATAAAACGCTGCATTGTCTGGCGGTCTGAGGTCGCCTTCGACCCCCTGTGATTATTCACTCCAATTGCCTGCGGGTACTTTTTTTTCAGTTCAGAAAGATAAGACCGGATTGTTTCTTCATCTGTATCCGTACCTACTGCATATCCGCTTCCAGGCGAATCAGCAACTGCTTGCATCGGAATGTGAAGTATGAAAGGATTACCGGTCTTTTCAGCAAGCGCGGCAATTTCACTGCTGTAAGCTGTACCTGGGATAACCGCCCAGGTAGCAGTCAGCCCTAAACTGCTGATTCTCTCTGCCGTCTTGTAATTAAACCCCATATCATCGATTACAAGGGCAAACAACGGCTTAACCGCATCATCCTGTGTTTTTTGTCCAGCCTGTTCCTGCTTCTGTCTTACATGCTGAGAAGCTTTCGTCACATTAGCACAGACTTCCTTCAATATTTCTTCTATGTCTGCAGAAATTTTGGCTGATTCGCGGACTGCTCGCACATCAGCTTCACTCCTGGCAGCAGTTGAAACTTCTGAAACTGCAGTGCTGCTGCGTCTTTTTGCTGTCACAATGCAAACCAGGACAAAGCATAATGTGAGAATTAAAATTGCACGAGGCAGTTTCATCAGTTTTTACTTTACATCCCTGGAAAGGCTTCCTGGAAGTTCCGGACTATCATGCGGCTGCACTGGCTGTTTTTCACTTTCTTCTACATTCTGATCTGCTTCAGTACGATCTTCAGAACTGACAGCAACATCTGAAGAAATGACTGTCACAGGATCTTTTAAGTTTTCAGGCTTTTCTCCTGCTGCAAGGCGCAAAATTGTCTCATGGGCCTTTATAAGCTGCTGATCCCACGTGAGCGCATCTCTTTTAACCGCACTGGATCTGCCTTTTTCCTTGTCTGGACTGATATCTGCAGATTTGATGCTTACATCGGGACTTGCACTTTCAGTGTCATTCACAGCAGCGTCATCCCAGACAGATTTTACGTAGATATCGGGTGATAATCCGACATGGTCGATCCGAACGCCATTGGGGGTAAAATACCGTGCCGTTGTTACAAACATTCCTGAACCATCGGACAGATTAAAAAGCACCTGGACTGAACCTTTGCCAAAACTTTTTGCACCGATCAGCAGAGTATTATTCCTGTCTCGCAGCGCACCTGAAACTATCTCAGAAGCGCTCGCGCTGCCTTCGTTGATCAGGACAACAAGCGGAAGATCAGTCAAAACGCCTTCGTGCGCATAGTATTCCTCATTTGCTGAATCTACACGCCCTTTTGTTGAAACAATGAGGCCTCCGTCAATGAAAAGGTCACAGATGTCGCAGGCCGCATCAAGCAGTCCCCCGCCGTTGTTGCGCAAATCAAGGATCAACCCTTTTGCCTTTTTATTTTTAAGATCAATAACAGCTTTGCCTACATCTGCAGCGCTTGTTTTTATAAATTGGCGCAGCCGGATATATCCCACCTGCCCCTTTAACATTTCTGAATGTACTGTATCAATTTTTATAGTATCGCGGATAATCTTAAAATCAATCAGCTTACTCACGTTATTTCTTCGTATACTCACTGTTACTGACGTGCCTGGATCGCCGCGCAGCAGTTTGACGACTTTGTCAAGTTCCCAGCCAATGACAATATCATCATTTACACGTACTATCTCATCCATAGGTCTGAGCCCGGCTTTATCTGCCGGAGTACCTTCTATAGGGTTGATGACAAGAATTTTGCCATCGCGGCTTGCTATATTGATGCCCAGGCCGCCGAAAGAGCCTTCAAGCGATGTTTTTTCATCTTCCAGCTGTTCAGGGTCAAGAAAGCGTGTGTAGGGGTCTTTCCATGCGCCAAGCATCCCGCGCATCGCACCATGTACCATCTCAGTTTCAGACACATCATTGCTGGCCGCATCCACCTGATAGGCTTCAACAATAACGCGCGCCTGTTTCAAAAGCCATAAAGAGTCTGTTGTAAATGGTGCAACCTGTGACAAGTCTCCTCTGCTGGCATACACTGCCGGAATTAATGCTGCTGTGGCAGCACCGATTATAATTCCAAGGATAAGATAGCGCAGCTTTGTAAAGCGTTTCATAACAGTAATCACCTCATGAGGCTTTCAGTGTCAGGAATCATAAATAATTTAAAGGGTTTCGGGCCACACCATTAACCCGAACTTCGAAATGAAGATGAGGACCGGTAGCTATGCCAGTCTGACCGACTTTACCAATAACACTGCCTTTTTTCACCATATCACCGTCGTCTACCAGGATTTTGCTCATATGCGCATAAACTGTCGCGTAGCCGCTGCCATGGTCAATAATGACCACCTGACCGTATCCCCGCATCCATCCGGCAAAGATCACTTCCCCGGGACCAGCCGTTATAATCGGCGCACCATGGGGCGAAGCAATATCAATGCCCGTATGCTGACGTTTTGTCTTAAAGCGCGGATGAACCCGTGTGCCAAAGCTGCTTGTAACTGTATGTTTTGTCACTGGCCAGTCGAACTTTCCACGGTGAACCAATGGAGTTTTTTTCTTTTGACCATTTCTGGCGGCTTCCTGCGCTTCCAGTGCTTTTCTGCGAAGATATTCGTCTATTTTCTTTTGAATCTCTTTCTGGGCTTCTTCGCTCTCGCGCATAGCATCCTCATGTACCTGTTTTTCCTTGTCAATACGTGTAAGAAGTTCTCTGCGCTGCGCACTCGCCTGTTTGTTGACCTCAAGATCACGTTTTCTCTTTAAAGAACGCTGACCGAGCTCATCCCTGATCTGCTGCAGTTTGAGTTCATCATTTTTAAGGGCTATTTTTTCGTTCTCAAGCTGTTCTATGTTTTTTTCATCATCACGGCTCAGACGATTCAGAAGATAAGTTAAATTATTGAGTTCAGCCAGGTCGTTTGCTGCAAGAAGAATATTAAGATCAGCCGCACCTCCGTATTTATAAATGGCAACGCATCTTTCAGACAGAACACTCTGAAGTTCACTGATCTGATTATTATGGTTCCTTATGCTTTCACTGACTTCGCTCAATTCGTTCTCATTCTTGCTTATCTGCAGATCAAGAAGCGCAATTTCCTCCTCTGACTGCTTAGCCCTGTGATCAAAAACAGAAAGTTCGCGCAGATAACCTTTTTCTTTTTCCTTCGCCTGAGCGAGTTCGCGGCTATGATATTCTACCTGCTTATTAAGAAGCGCAAGCTGTTTCTTCTGTGCAGCAATCTGCTCATCAAGCGAACTCGCAAATAACGTACCTGAACACAGCAATACTGTTAACACTGTACATATTTTTACCGCGAAAAAGTAATTCCTTTTCATAATTTGCTCCTAAAGCGGCGCGGCTGCGTGTTTAATATAGCTGTGCACCGCAAATAGACTGCAAAGGCAGCCCATTGCCACGCCAGCACAGATCAGGTTCTCATATAGAATCAGCACTTCATGCCATTGTAAGTGCTGACGCATAAAAGGCAGTACAGAATCAATCACATTAAACACATAATTCTGCCCGTAATGAAGCGAAATAATTGAGATAATGGCTCCCAGAAAACCAAGCAGCATGCCATGAAGAATGAAGGGCGAAGCTACATAAGAACGGGTTGCTCCGACGAGAAGCATAACGGATATCTCCTGACGCTTTGAATATATGCTGATCCGCACAGTATTGTAAAAAACAAGAGCGCTCACAAGAACTGCTATCAGCCAGATAGCAATCGATGCGTTCGTAATCAGTGCAGAAATAGCCACAAGCCGTTCTGCCAGCGCACCTGAATACATTATATCGTCGATTTCGGTCATTTGTGAAAGCTGTTTAACGACATCGGCGACAAGAGCAGCAGAACGCACTTTAACTTCAATACTCCACGGAAGGGGATTCTTCCCGAGCAGAGAAACAGCTTTCGACTGCGCACCCATTTTAGCGCGCAGCCGTTCAAGTCCTTCCTGAGGAGAAATATATTTCAGTTCGGCTATGCGTTCATCATCTTTAAGACGGTCTAATACCGCAGCAACAGACGATTCATTCGGAACAAATACCTGGACAACCAGATCACTCTGAATGCTTATAGCAATTTTTCTGATATTCAAAGCAAGCAGCGAGCTCCCTCCGACCAGGAAAAAAACAGACGCTACTGTTGCAAGTGTCAGCAGGCTCAGTCCCAAATGACGCGAAAAAAGCCGACACGTATCACGAATCACGTATCTACTCGTCCCCACTCAGGCTGTACCTCCCTTCCTTTTCGTCGCGGACAACTCGTCCGGCATGAAGTTCCACAACACGCTGCCGGTATGTGTCCACTAAATGCTGATCATGTGTAGAAACGATAACTGTGGTGCCTGAAGCATGAATAGAAAGAAGAAGTTTCATCACATACTCTGCCGTATGTGAATCCAGATTTCCTGTCGGTTCATCGGCTAAAAAAAGGTGCGGCGCATTGACAAAGGCACGTGCTATGGCCACTCTTTGCTGTTCTCCGCCAGAAAGCTGCTCAGGTAAAAGGTTTTTACGATTCCAGAGTCCGACCTTGTCAATAACATCGTCTGTTCTTTCCTGCGCGATATCACGCGGCACGCCGCAGACCTCAAGGACAAAAGCCACGTTTTCCCATGCTGTCAGATTCGGAAGCAGTTTATAATCCTGAAAAACAACTCCGATATCCCTGCGAAAGTAAGGCAGGCTTGAATTCGTAATCTGCCGCAGATCAACCCCGTCTATAATGACATGGCCGCTCGTAGGCAAAATTTCACGGGTAAGTGTCCGCAGCAGCGTTGTCTTACCAGAGCCTGTTGTACCTATCAGATAGATAAACTCCCCTTCTTCAACGTTGAGATAGACGTTGCTTAAAGCTTGTATTTTTTGGGGGGGATAAATTTTCGTCAATCCGCTAATCCGGATTTCCAATTGAGTTCACCTCCAGTGCATTTTAATCAGTGATGCACCATACCTTCATGAATCCGGGAAAACCTTTTTGAAGCAGCCCGAAAAGTCCTCTCTTACGGTATTATAAGCTTTATCAAGCTCAGATGAAAATTTCCATTTCTTCGGCATTTCTATTTTGCCGGACTGCCAGACTTCGGCTCCCCAGCGTGACGCAAAATCTGCAACTTTGGGGGCATATGGAACAAGAGTGCATGGCACTTCGTATCGCAGGCACAGCACGCCGAAATGAAGGCGCATCCCGAAGGCTCCTGATGCTTTTGAAAAAATCTCGCGAAGATTCCCGATCTGCGGCGTAAAAAATTCATCAAAACTGATTATACCGTCGTCAGACAGTTCTTTCATGAAAACTTCATCATCACGGTCAAAGGCAATGCCGACGCGTTTACTACCTGCCGGCATACGAAGCGCGGCCGCTGCCTCCGCTGCCTTGTACTCCAATCCTGACTTGGTGCGCCGCAGATTAATCAGAAAATACTCTGGTTGTAAATCAGACGTTTTCCTGCGTGGAACAGCAAGAACAAGATCATCAGAAAGAATGCAGTTTCCTTTGAGAAAATCGGCAGAACTTTTATCCCTTACACTGACAATACTGCAGCATCGATATGCACTGCGAGCAGCCAAACGGCTGCCTCTGCGGTTTAATGGACCGACAGACTGCCCGACAGCCCAGACACGGCAGCCGCATAATCTGGCAGCACGCATTATTCCCCAGTAATACCAAGGGCTTCGAATGCTGGTCGTATCCTGAAAGATTCCTCCTCCTCCCATGAGGAGTGTTTCGCTTGATAAAAGTGCTTTCAGCACTGTCAGCGCATTCCAGCGGTCAAACGACGTCACATGATGTGTTTTGAACGTCTCCTCAGGGTTTCCGGAAAGCATCGCAATATCGCTCTCTTTAAGACCGCAGTTTTTCAAAAGCGAGATAGCGGAAAATGCAAGAAGCTCATCGCCGAGGTTCCCCATGCCATAATAACCGCAAAGCAGCACTTTCCATTTTCGTGTCATCTGATAATGTACCCTGAAAACCTGCGGTAAAGAGGAACACCGATACGAATTGCCACAGCAAGTATCAAAAGACCTAAAAGCAGGCCAATCCATAACCCATTGAAATTACGAAGGATTGTAAAAGTCAAAGGTGTGTGAAAATGACAGAAACTGTTTACACCAGAAGAATATGCAAAAGTGACAACAAGCCTCAGCGCTTCACGCCAGTGTGCCCACAGTTCATTCTGCTTAAGGTAATACCAAACAATCAAAGCAGGATAGCCAATGAGAAATTCCTTCGTTCTGGGACGTGCTCCGAGAACTTTTTCCAACCAGTCCCGAATAACAATCTCTGAATTGGAGACAAAACCATAATTACCGCTGCGCATCAGCATAATCACAGCTGCCAACAGAAATACTCCGACAAGAGCAAGTTCCCCCCACAGAGAAGGTCTTGAAAGTATTTCACTCAACGATTCGGGGTGTTCTCTTTTGTGAAGGTCAATCAATAATACGAGAATAACGGGAAGCAGCAGACTAATTTTCACGCCGCTGAACGATGATATGCGGTACATATAAACCGGCGTCGAAAAATATGCAGCCATGATCAGCCCTCCGCTGACAGTCAGGAGAAAAGACTGTCCCAGCCCGCGAAGAGGCGATTTCCAATAATCCATTGCCTGAAGCACAGCTTCTGTGGCAAGCAGACCAGCAGTAAATGCACCTGTTAAACGAGGCAGTATTTGCAAAAACAAAGAAACTATGCCAAGAATCAGAGCAGCAGCTGCCAGCGCCAGCACATAAATTCTTCTTGTGAGAAACTCCTGTGAAAGATAACGCTCTGCATAACGTGTGAGAAGGGTTAAGAAAATCAGCTGAAGGGCTATTGCCGAAAGCAGCGACATAAATCTGGGACTTGAAGGAGCAGCCGATGGCCATCTCCGTGCAATACCGCTGCTGTCAAGCCGCATTCTCAGCGTTTTTACATCATTGCAAAAATCTTGAATCGGCGTTTCCACGGACCGCAGAGGATCAAGGCGTAATATAAGAAGCCTGACTTCACGTTCATTTGCGGCACGGAAAAGGCGATTGAGCATAATTGGTCTTGATATATTTCTCTTGAGCACTTCTTCTCTGTCAACTGCATGTAATGATGCCACATTCGGCCAAGCCCCCGCAACCTGAGCGCTGGAGCCGTACTGACGTGAAAACTCTACCTGAGCCATCAGCAGATTGTGCTGTTTGACAAACTCTCCAAGTATCTTTGTATATGGATACGCTGACGCAATTTCACCTGATGGACAGATCACTTTTATGCTTGTAAATTTGTCGCAGAGGTACTCCATGCTTTTTGTAACTTCATCTACGGAACAGAAAAAACTTGGCGCCGGAGAATAAACCAGCGGAACGCCTGCCATCGACAAATACTGCATCGACTTAATATCAGGCAGAATTCCTGTTTTTTCAAGCTGTGAATATGTCAAAGGGATCAGGTAATATGTACTCTGTCCTTCTTTAAAATTTTCCCCGCTGTGAAAACGCCTGCTGAGATAGTCAAGCTGCATCTGAAGGACATCAGATTCATCCAGCATCAGCACAGTTCCTGTTTTCGACCTGAACTTATGCTTCACTGTCGCAGGACATGCCTGCAACGGGAAAATCGCTGCATTTTCGAGGACGCCTTTGCTGATTTCCTCGCCTGTGTATTCAGGTACAAAAAACCCGGAAACACCTGCCTGCATCAGCAGCGCGAACTTGTTCTGCTTTTCTTCAGCAGTGAGATTATGAATCTCTAAAAGATCAAATAAAATTGAAGTTGAGCGCATCGCACGTTCCTGTGCCACTCTCCACACCAGCGCAGGCACAGCAAGCAGAAAAGCAAAAAATAGAAGCCCCAGAAAGGCGCCTGTATTCTTTCTCATGTTTGCCAAATCAGGACACCTCCATTAAATTACTTAAACTAAAACCAAGCTGCAGCAGCATATTACACAGAAGAATCACAGGGAGCCCGACTATCGTCGTATAGTCTCCCTTTAGTTCTTTCACAAGCAAACCGCCCCGCCCCTGGACAGCGTAAGCTCCCGCCTTTCCGAGCGGCTCTCCTGTAGCAATATAGGCTTTCAGCGTGTCTTCGTCCAGATTGCGGAACGTCACATCAGCTTTATCATAATCACACAGAATTTTATTCTGCATTAGAAGCGCAACACTTGAGTAAACTGTGTGCGTGTGTCCCGACAGGCTCCGAAGCATTGACAAAGCATCATCGTTGTTCCCGGGCTTGCCATATATTCTGCCGTTTAAACTGACCACTGTGTCAGCAGCAACAATCAATGCTTTGCCCGAGAGCTTTTTTGAAACACTCTGTCCTTTCAACATCGCTAATCTTCTGACCAAAGCAGCGGGCGTTTCGCCATCATGCTGCGTCTCATCAATATCGGGTGATATGGTTTCGAAGTTCCAGCCCAGATGATTGAGTATTGCTTTTCTTCTGGGACTTGAAGAAGCAAGAATGACCCGCATTTTTCCTCCCGTTTATAAAAACAGCAGCGCAACTAATCCTAAAACAGCACAGTATGCAGAAAAGAACTTCCATTTACCTGCAATTACAGTATGATGCAGAACGTGAAGTGAAAGAAGTCCCGCAAAAAAAGCTGTCAGAGCACCTGCCCCCCAGCCTGATGGAAGCAGGCTGATGGCCCCTGCATGTCGCATTTCCAGCAAAGCGGCGCCCAATATCGCCGGCAGGGATATTAAAAAAGAGAATCTGAATGCTTCTGCGGCACTCAGACCGCACAGGAGTCCCGCTGCCAGGGTAACGCCTGAACGAGAGATGCCAGGAAAGACCGCTATCCCCTGCGCAGCGCCGACAATCAGCCCGATTGAAACACATATTTTAAGTTTTCCCTGTGGTACAAAATTTAATATCAGCAGAAGCACACTTGTCACAAGCAGTGCAGCACCGACAAAATGCATAGATGCCCCCGCCGCAGCAACCGCGGACTCCAGCATCAGACCAATCAGCGCTGTAGGTATTGACCCGAATATTACTGCCCATCCAAAATACCACCCCTCTTTTTTTTCAGAGGAAAGTCCTTTAAATCCAGCAAAGAACTCAGCAGCAAGCTGAAAAATATCTCTTCTAAAATAGACCAGCGTGGCACACATAGTAGCTACATGAAGCACAAGATCAAAGTTAAGATTTATGCCGGCACTTGAAGTCAAATGCTGATATATAGACAAGTGAGCAGAGCTGCTGACAGGCAGGAACTCTGTCACTCCCTGAAGCAGTCCCTGGATCATGCTCGAAAAAAACTCGGACATTATTTCACCATCTTTCTCAAAACTAAAAGGGATTAAAGCGAAAGAAGAGTTTTTTCTCGATATTCGTAACACGTCAGGGCAGACGGGTAATAAGAGTCAGAACGGGCGACGCGCTGTGCATATACTGCCTCAGCAGTTCTTTACAACGCAGCGATATCTGCTTTCTCAACATTTCATCATTATCCAGCCCGTTATGTTTCAGTGCTTTACGTACAGCTTCGGAAAACTCCTGCCGCATACTTTCAGCATCACGGAAGTGGATCTGACCATAGCTTTCAAACAGTGGCTCTCCGATAATTCTGCCTTTTTTATCAAGCGTCAGAGAAACAACAAGCACCCCATCCTCTGAAAGTTCCTGACGTTCTTTAAGAATTGAACCTTCCTTTTCACCTAGGGCCATGCCGTCAACAAGAACGGCACCGGCCTGCACTTTTGTTTTCAACGATGCAGAATTTTTCGTGATAGTCAGAACATCGCCGTTTTTCATGATGAAAATATTCTTCGGCAAAATTCCCACTTCTTCTGCCAGCTGAGAATGCCGCACCTGCATTCTGTATTCGCCGTGCACGGGCACAAAATATTTTGGTCTTACCATGCTGAGCAGCATTTTCAGTTCTTCACGTGAAGCATGTCCCGACACGTGAAGCCCGGCCTCCCTTCCGTAAAGAACTTCACAGCCCAGCTCAAACAATCTGTCAATGGTATTGCTGACAAGTTTCTCATTGCCGGGAATAGGGTTGGCAAACAGCGCAACTACGTCTTTATTATTAAGTTTTACGCGATGATGTACTCCCTTGCTCATAAGGACAAGTCCGGAAAACGGTTCTCCCTGGCTTCCTGTGGTCATGATCACAAGGTGTGAATCAGGGTATGAATCCATCTCTGCGAGGGGGACAATTACGTCGGGATCAGCATGAATATAGCCCAGTCTGATAGCGAGAGATACATTATTTACCATACTTCTCCCCGCAAACACGACTCTCCTGTTGAAACGTGAAGCTGCATCGAGTACAAGTTGCACCCTGTTTAAATTGCTGGCAAAAGCAGAAATGATGATGCGTCTGTTGCGGTAGGTTCTTAAAAGGTTATCAATTGCTCCAATGAGTGATTTTTCTGATTTAGTAAATCCTTCTCTTTCAGCATTTGTAGAGTCCGATGCCATTAGCAGCACGCCCTCTTTGCCAAGTTCTGAAAATGCTGCATAATCAGTAAAATGATTATCTACAGGAGTAGGATCAAATTTAAAATCCCCCGTATGCACGACGGTACCCAGCGGCGTATGCACAGCAACTGCGATAGCATCAGGAATTGAATGGCACACTGAAATAAATGTAATTTTAAAAATGCCAAGGCTGATCGTCTCTCCAGCCTTTACTTCCATGAGCTGAGGTTTAAAACGAGGCATTGCCTCAAGCAGTTTTGCCTCAATCATGCCAAGTGTGAGCTTCGTGCTGTAAACAGGCACATTAAGTTTGGAAAGAACAAACGGCAGCGCACCTATATGATCTTCATGTCCGTGTGTGATGACAATTCCGCGCACTTTTGTTTTATTTTCTTCAAGATAAGTGATATCAGGTATTACATAGTCAATTCCCAGCATTTCCTCGTCTGGAAATTTCAGACCGGCATCGATGACTAGAATATCGTCACCGTATTCTATAGCATACATATTTTTGCCAATTTCACCCAAACCGCCAAGTGGAATAAACTTCAGCGACTTAACTTCTACAGCTGCTGTTCTTTTCCTTCTCACAGAAATCTTCTTTACTGCACGCATGCCAGAATCAGAGGCATTTGTACGCCGTCCGGTTCTCGGCACATTTGTACGATTATTCCGCGCTGGTAGATGTTCAGCCGAATCCCGGTATAAAGTTCTCTCAATATTTTTCATTTTGTCTTTTCCTCATCTATAGTTTTTTTGTAACAACACTCGCAAAGAATGTTTATTTCTGCTAAAATTATTGTCTGCTGGACATATTTTTCAATATAAATTTTCAGATTTACTTAATGGAGGTTCATTTCAAGTGGCAGAGCGCAAACACAACGATGATTTTGTAGAAATGACACAGGAAGGCTATGACAAACTCAGCAATGAACTCAAGCAGCTTAGAAGTGAGGAACGTTATAAAATAGCCCGCCGTATCGAAGAAGCACGTTCCTTTGGAGATCTGAGCGAGAATGCTGAATACGCTGCTGCAAAGGATGACCAGGCAAAACTTGAGGGAAAAATCCAAGTTATGGAATACCAGTTATCCAGAGCCAGAATAATTGATTCTTCAAGAATTGATAATTCACATGTGTCTGTAGGAACAACTGTTTCTATTATGGACCTTACACACAGCAAGGAATTTGTTTACTCTATTGTCAGTTCAGAAGAATCAGACCCCGAAAAGGGGCTTATCTCAGCGGTCAGCCCTGTGGGGCGTGCCCTTCTAAACAAAAAAGTTGGCGATGAGGTATCTGTAAAGGTTCCAATGGGCATTCGCAAACTTAAGGTCCTCAAAATCAGTGTTAAATAGCAGGAATACTATCCTCTGGCGGCCTTAGCAGTTGATTTCACACGCAACTCATGTATTATAGCCTACTCTGCTGCATTTGTGTGCGTTTTCTTATTAAGAGGCAGCTGTGTCCAAAATCCGACTTTTAAATTATTGCAAATCTATGTAAATTCGACTAAAGTTTTCAGTTTATCGACTTCATAGCTGCTGAAAACATTTTAGTTCGTGGAAATCGGAAAGTTTCTGGTCCTTGTCTTGCTGCGCAAGACAAGGCGATACAACATCACAAAGGGAAAAAAGATGGCGCTGAAAGAGTTATCAAAACAACCTTTCAACGCCATCTTTGGTTATTCACCATTCTCGATTTCCATTAAATTATTCCTGCGCAGTTAAACCACAGCAGCCAGCATAATTTCCCCGATAACGCTCTGGGAGAGATCTCAGGCAAATTATTATTTCAGATATCAAAAACAGGGAACTTGATTTCGTTCTCTTCAGCCAACTCCGTACCCTCTCTCTCCATTAATGTACCAGAAGCATTTTTTCGCTTTGCAGGAAGCCCGCCTGGACGGCCAAATGGATTGTTAAGAGCGTGTGTTCCGACTTTGAACTGTGTATCCGGAAAAGCGTTGATCGCAAATGAGAAGGTAACCCAGTTATTGCTGTCCTGGTCTGAAACATCATCGTTGTATGTCAAAACCCACCGCGTACAGCAGTTATTATCATATGAAAGGCTGTAGCCCACCGATGAAAGATCATTGATGTCGCCGGTCATATCCCATATTCCCTGCACGGAAAATGTCAGATCTCTGCCTACCTTAACCCCGACTCGCTGATAGAATGTGTCAGTATCGTAATTTGCGTCCCAGCCATTTACAAATGCAGAGTGACCGGAAACTCTTTTTTGGGTATAGGCAGATCCCAGCTCAAAAATACCGCAATTTGCACGTATGCCATACGTTGCTATAGAAATTATCTGTCGGTCATGTGTGTCATTTTTATATCCGTAATTCCAATAGTCTCCTTTAATGAAAGGAGAAATAATCACGGAACCGAGGCGGAAGGGCAATTCCGTATAATAATCGGCACCCCAGCCATAGCGTTCTATAAAATCACCATGGGCATCAAGATTAGTCCCAGTTTCCTGGTAACTGCCATAGTTAGCCTTTAAACGAAAATACTGCGACAAAATGCCGGTATGAACGCCCGCCCAGGGAGACGTAATATTGATGTCCGGACGTCTCCATAAGGTAGTTTCATACTCCTTCTGTCCCGGCTTTCTCACTACGGAGCGCTTTTCCCGCTCTGCCCATCCCGCTTCCAGATTCCATCCTGCATAGGACATTAAAGCTCCCCACCGCGGGCGGTTTTTCGTGTCTTTTAGGTCGTCGTCATAGCTGCGGTCTGCAACGGCATAAACTGACAGCCAGTCTGTAACCTTCTGGTCAACACGAGCCCCATACTCAAAAATACCCTCCGTCCAATACGAAGCTTCTAAATTAACTTTTCCTGTTTTCCAGAAAAACTCTGTTTTTGCCACCAAGCCAACCTTTTTATCATTATCATAGTTCGGCGAAACTGTAACAACACCCTGGGCCTTTTTTTTCGAATGCACCCACATGTTAAAAGGGACCGTCAGTATATAAGTCGAACCAGCATAAAAACGCGGATTGTGAAGCATTATAAAACGATTCGGTACCATAAGTGCTTTTTTTGATTTTAACTGATAGTGCGGTTTATCGAGCGGACAAGTCGTATAGGACACATTATGCCACTGAACAGCCATATCATCAGATGACGTCTTTTTCAGATTTTTTCCATGGAGCCATTTTTTCTCATAAGCACTCTGAACGTCAGCTATATCTAAACTCTCGCTCTTTACATACACGTTCCCATATGGCACCTGCGAGACAGCTTCAGGAGCTTCAAGTTTCCCCTCAGATTCATTCACATGATATTCCAAGTAACGACCTTTCAGAGTTTGACTGCCATTTTGTTTAATAATGATTTGTTTGCCCTCAGATGCATAGGCTTTAATGACGTTTCCATCAGAAGCCAGAATGATTCGGTCAGCATAAAGAAGAAGATCAGCATATTTCACAGCTACATGGCCGACAGCAACAGCCTGTGCAGTCTGCTCATCGTAGCTTATCTCATCAGCTTCAACGATCATCGGATTCTTTATGGCAATTTCTGAGCTGGCAGCTTCAGTTACAGCACTGCGCCCTTCTTGAGCAAAAAGGGCGCAGATAATAACAGTTTCCAGAAGCAGTGCCTTAATATTTTTTGTCATGAATTCCACCAACGTATCAGACCATTAACTATGTGGATATCGTTTTGTCCCTTTACCACAGCGTTCTGACAGTCAAGAAAGTAAATATCACTGCTGACGACAATTCCTTCCGGAAAAGACCATGTGTCATCCTTCTGATTCCACAGGGCTTTCTGTGTCTTCCATGCAAGCGGATAATCAGCACGGTTCCATTCACCATTTGCACTGACAAGCAGCAGCGTTTTCGACGCATTATCATATTTACCCTGGGGAGCACGGATCGTACGAAGACCTGAAGGCCCGTTTATTGTTGAATTTATGCCAGTCAGCTGCTCCACAGGGTAGTCATGCAGCACTTGATCTGAACTAACAACCCATACGTCATTCCCTACTTCACGTCTGGTGCTTACCTGATTGAATTCCCAACTGAGATTTTTGGCATCCGGTGTAAAAGTCAGCCTGCTGTCTTTTTTAAGAGAATTGAACCAAACTGCCAACAGAACGATGATCGCCGCAGAACCTAAAATTCTAAATACTTTTTGCACGTGCAGCAGTCCTCCGTTCTGAATCTAGCAATTTATCAGAGATTATCGATCTCTGTGGTTTTTACAGATTTTTCTTTTACATCCGCAGATTTCGCAGCAGCATCAGACTTTGAAAGGGATACTTTCTTATTTTGAATTAGATCAACGTACTGTGTTTCTGCAGTTTGTTCTTTTAGTGAGTCAGGAACAGAATAGCCCGCAATACTCACCGGTTCTTTTGTTTCAGCATACAATATGGATCCGGCAGGCACTTCCTTTGCATTTCCTCTGATGAAAAATCCACTTACCAACCCCACTGGTCCAAGGACAATTGCTCCAACCAGACTTGTACCAGCAGCGGCTGCATAAGTAGCCTCAAATTCTGTCGCTTCCTTTGACGCACTTCCTTCAATCAGCGGAAGTTCTGCGCTCCCAAGTGTTTTTATAGAATCAACAGAAATTTTAATCTCCGAGGGGCGCCCGAAAAAGCCAGGCTTCTTAACCGAAGTAACGACACCGGAAGCAGGTGCTCCCACCGGCACAACGAGAGTGTTGCCAACCATAACGTTGTGCGTTATACGGAAAAGAACATGATCTCCCTTTTTAGTGGTTGCTGGCTTCAATGTTTCCATAAGCTGCATTCTGACCACTGTTCCAGCTGGAACTTCTGCAGTAGAAACTGATACAGGATCTGTGAATATCAATCCCAAAGCACGTTCTACACGCATAGCAAGCGGTTTGCTGTCAAGCGCACTTTCCTCCAGCTTCTTTTCTATAATAGGAATGCGTTCCATAAGCGGTTTATCAGCGTTGTTGTAAATTCCAAGCCCCCACTCAGCAACGCTCGTTTTATAGAGAAGCGACGGCTGTCCATTTGAACCATTCTCAAGAAAATCAATATGTGCAGACTGCCTTTCCGCCAGACTACCCTCCAGTTTAGTGCCATAAAGTGCTTTTTCAATATCATCAAGCCTGGAAATCATTCCACCCGTACGCACATTGCCGTAGATGGTCTGTTCAAGCTGGTCAAGCTGTTTAGTGGAATCCGCATTTTCATTTGCCGCAAATGCCGCACTGCATAATAAAGCCACTATCAATAATGATAATCCTGTATTTTTCATGCTGCCATTTCACCTCAGGCTCAGAATAAGTTAACGCAAATAACGTAAAGGATTTGCAGGTTTGTCGTTCCGTCTTATCTCAAAATGCGTATGCGGTCCGGTAGCCAACCCGCTGGAACCGACAGAACCAATAATTGCACCTTTCTTAACATACATTCCCTTACGAACTTTTAAAGTCTGCGCATGTGCATATAATGTCGTATAAACACTGTCATGACGAATGATTATTGTTCTGCCGTAACCACTCATCCAGCCAGCATAAATGACCTGCCCCGCCTTGGCTGCGCGAATCGGCGTGTAGCGTTTTGCACGAATATCAATACCCGTATGAAATTTACGTGTTTTCTTAACCGGGTGTTTGCGCCAGCCAAAAGGACTTGAAATGCTGCCGTTCACAGGCCATGAGAAATGCATCAGCGCTGCCTCACGGGGGTTATTGGCGATCGACGGCGCCTGGCGTGAAACGCCGCCGCCAACCGCTGCGCCGCGATAAACTGTTATTGACTTGCTGGCACCCGGTATAAAGATCTCATCACCGACCTTAGGTTCTTTTTGAACTGAAAGACGGTTAGCCATACGTATTGCTTTTTCAGAGACCTCATATTTTTTAGCCAGAGCGGCAATGTTCTGACCTTTCGCAACCTTGACGCACAGTCCATCCTGATTAGGAATGCGGAGTTTTGTTCCAGGTGACAGTCTGTCAGGATTCCGCATTATATTAGTTCCATAAAGAGAATCAATGCTCAATTTATAGGCGCTTGCAATTTTCCAAAGCGTGTCTCCTGATTTTACACTGTATTCCGTGTATTTAACAGGGTTAGCAAACTGTTTTGCCGCAGCTTTTTCCTCAGCTCGTGCTTTTTGCTCTTCAAGTACATCTTCTAGCACATCTTCGCTGCGCGGAATCAGAAGAACCTGTCCTAAAGTCAGGCGATTGGGATTACTGATATTATTCGCTTTGCAAATCGTTGCCATCGGCACTGAATACTTAGCAGCGATATCGCTCATATGCTCGCCCTGGCTGACAGTATGTTCAATCCAGGGTTTTTCATCGCTTTCATCTGCAGCATCTTCGTTTTCCTCGCCGACTAGCTTTTCAATCACATTGAAATCACTGATTTTCTGCCGGCTTACGTCATAGAGCGAAAACGTATCTGCCATATCATGAGAAGCAAGCGGATGATCAAATGAATGTTCCATGCCGTCAGGTGAAATAACGGAAAGAAGTCTGTTATCCATAGGATCTTCATCCGGAAGAACTTCCTCTAGGACAAGATCTCCGCTTTCAAATTCAGGTACCTTCCCGACAAAAGGCATTTTTTTATTTTCAACAAACAACTTCTCTGCCGTTTTTCCTCCCTGAGCCAGGGCTGCCGTTGCTTTCAATGAAGGAATAAAACGAACGATAGAAAAATTCTTTTTTATCTCAGAAATATCCGGAAGTTCTCCTGCGTTAAAAAAAGCAAGAGGTATCGTTCCCGCTGTGACAACTATCATTGAACCTATCAAGCCCCAGAAAAAAAGACGGTTCCTTCCCCTCTTATTTGGGTCCACGACCTATCACCTGCTCCTTGATACTTATGCAGACATTGCTTCTGTGTTCTGCGCTTATAAGTTCTGCTGTACTCGCCTTTCACCTGCTAAACAGGTTCATTATACACGTATTATAACAAAAAATCATCATTAACATATGCATTTACATGAACTTTTTACGCAAAATCTTATGTTATGCCTGCAGGCTGTTCATATGCTAAATATATAATGAGGCCCAATTCCGTTCTGGACTGAGGCCTCCGATCATTAATACTTTATGCCAGCTATCTTATTCAGTTTTTCCAGACTGTGGACCGCATCAATATAGCGTACTGTGCCGCTTTTGGAACGCATCACCATTGAGCTCGTATGTATGCGGGACCCTTCATAACGCACTCCCTTAAGGAAGTCTCCGTCGGTAACGCCAGTAGCAGCAAAAAAGACATCATCGCCTTTTACAAGGTCATCGAGTGTGAGAATTTTATTTAAATCCATCCCGGAATCAAGCGCCTTTTGCCGCTCCTGATCATCGCGCACCCACAGTTTCCCCTGCATGCCGCCTCCCATTGTCTTGATGGCACAGGCAGTAATCACTGCCTCAGGAGTACCGCCGATTCCCATCAGCATATCGGCGCCACGTTCATATTTACATGTCAGGAGTGCACCCGCAATGTCACCGTCAGTTATCAGCTTAATTCTGGCACCGGCTGCTCTGATTTCAGAAATCAGTTTTTCATGACGCGGCCGGTCAAGAACTACCACAGTAATATCCTCCGGCAGTTTCCTGCGTGCATTGGCAACACGGCGAATATTTTCTGCAACCGGCGCTTCAATATCAATGACATCACGCGCTTCCGGTCCAACAACCAGCTTGTTCATATAAAACACAGTCTTCGGGTTAAACATGCTCCCGCGGGGAGCGCCTGCTACAACGCTGATTGCTCCACTGATCCCAAGGGCAGTCAGACGTGTGCCGTCAATAGGATCAACTGCTATATCTACCTGAGCATTTTTTCCTGTCCCCAGATGTTCACCGTTATACAGCATAGGGGCTTTGTCCTTTTCGCCTTCACCAATGACAACAATACCATCCATATCAACGGTGTTGAGCATAAAACGCATAGCATTTACTGCTGCTCCGTCAGCGGCATTTTTATCGCCGCGTCCCATCAGACGACCAGCACACATAGCGGCGGCTTCAGTTCCACGGCAGAACTCCAGAGCCAGGTTTCTGTCAGGCAGACGGCTGTTGCTGAACAAGCTTTCCATAAAAATTCCTCCCGGATTATGACTTTTATTTAATCAAAACGAGAAAAGATCTCATCAACGAAGCGGAAATAGTAATCGTTGGTAAAAAGCTCAGCCAGCTCGTTTCTATTAATTTTTCCCTTGATAAGCTCGTCTTCAGACAGCAAATCAAGAAAATGCCCCTCGCCATTCCATGTTTTCATTGCATTGCGCTGTACTGCCAGATACGCATCTTCACGGCGCATGTTGAACTTTTCAACCAGCTGAAGCAGAACGCGCTGGCTGTATACCAGCCCGCCTGTCATATCAAGATTCTTCTGCATCTGATCAATGGAAACATCAAGTCCTTTTACAACACGGCAAAGAGTGCGGAGCATGTAATGGCACAGAGTAAAGGCATCAGGCCAGATTACTCGTTCCGTACAGGAATGACTGATATCGCGCTCATGCCAGAGCGCAATGTTTTCCTGAGCGACAACGGTATAGGAGCGCAGCATTCTTGCCATACCGCAGATTTTTTCACACTGAATCGGATTGCGCTTATGCGGCATAGCTGAAGAACCTTTTTGATTTTTTCCAAAAGGTTCCAGTGCTTCCCGCACCTCCGTCCGCTGAAGATGACGAATTTCAGTGGCAATGCGTTCCATTGCTTCGCCTAAGCTGGCAAGTGCAAAAATCACAACTGAATGTCTGTCTCTCTGGATAATCTGTGTTGAAACAGGATCCGCCTTCAGTCCCAGTTCCGCACATACGGCTTCTTCGATATGCGGAGGGCAATGCGCATAAGTGCCGACGGCTCCTGAAATTTTACCATATGAAATTTCCTCACGCGCAAATTCCAAGCGTTTACGATCGCGCAGAAGCTCGGAGTACCAGTTAAGAATTTTCAGGCCGAACGTAATAGGTTCTGCATGAACACCGTGACTGCGTCCTACACATGGCGTGTATTTATATTTTTCAGCCTGCATCCTCACAGCTTTCATAAACACGTCCAGTTCCTTCAGAATTACATCAAGAGATTCGCGAAGCCGCAGTGCACTGGCTGTATCCTCTACGTCGCTGCTGGTCAGCCCCAGATGAATATAACGCCCTTCGGGGCCGACATGGTTTGCCATGTCAGTATCAAAAGCAATCATATCATGTTTGACTTCTGCCTCTATTTTGGCTATTTCGTCAACATCAAACCCGCTGCGCTCATCGATCTTTTTCATTGCATCCGCCGGAATAACCCCGTCTTTTGCCCATGCGTGACACACTGCAAGCTCAACAGTTTCCCAGCTTCGATACTGATTTTCAAGAGACCAGATTTCTTTCATTTCCTTTGTTTCATACCGTGGAATCATGCCCCTGCGCGCCTCCAATTTTTTCTGTCGCTATTTTTGATCCCTGACGCCATCAAATAAAGCATTAACAAACTCCTCAGCATTGAAGAGCTTCAAGTCCTCTGCGCTTTCACCGAGTCCGATATAGCGTATCGGCAAAGCAAGCTTGTCAGCTATAGACAGGACTATGCCGCCCTTTGCTGTATTATCATATTTTGCCAGGATCACACCTGTCAGATGTGCAACTTCATTAAACAGTTCAGCCTGGCGGAACGCGTTCTGTCCTATTACTGAATCAAGCACTATAATGCTTTCAATATGATCTTCGCCAGCTTCGCGAACGGCAATCCGGTAAATCTTTCCAAGTTCTTCCATAAGGTTATGCTTTGACTGAAGACGGCCGGCCGTATCGACAATGAGCACGTCCGCACTTGAAGATTTTGCGGCACTGACTGCATCATACACAACAGCAGCTGAATCGCTCCCTTGCTTCTGCGCAACAACACGAATCCCGGAACGTGCAGCCCATGCCTGCAGTTGTTCAATGGCAGCCGCTCTGAAGGTATCAGCAGCTGCAACAATAACCTTTTTGCCGGCGTTTTTATAAAGCCACGCCAGTTTCCCTGCCGTGGTAGTTTTCCCGCTTCCATTGACGCCTACAAGCAAAATTACAGATAAACCATTTTTCCCGCTCAGCAGAGGCTCACCCATGCGTGGAACACTCTGAAGACGTTGAATCAATATGCTGCGGAAATGCTGCAGCAGTTCCGCACCACTGCAGTGTGAATCTGCATAATAACTTCTCATTTCTCTCAGGAGAGATTCCGTCGTATCTATTCCTACATCGCCGGCAATGAGAACATCTTCAAGTTCTTCCCAGAAATTCTCATCAATCCTGCCGCCGAACAGCCTGGCAACCCCACTGCTCCATCGCGCGCGCACGCCGTTTAGTTTTTCTTTCAGTCTATCAAAGAGAGACATCCCTCAATACTGTCCTTTCTCATCCGATGACATAGCATCTATAGGACCTGCAGTGCTTCTATCCGCACCACGGCGATTACGGCGGCGTGAATTTCTCCGATGCCGTATATTATTTTTTGCGTCCTTTTCCGCACGTTCCAGTTCATCTTCTGATGATGCAAGAAGAAGGATCTCTTTTTTTGCCGCAATAGCCTTTATTTCGATCGCCTGTTGAGCAGCTGGCTCAGATTGAGAGCCCGAAACATTTCTTTTATGAAATTTTATTTTCTTTGCTGAAGTTTTTGCATTTTTCTGTGTTTGCGGCTGACAGAAGTTCTCTGCAGAAACCTTTGCGTCTTTGAACTCTGCAGCGCCCAGACTTGCATTTCCGGAAGATGAACTGTTGTGACTGTGTTTTGCTTCCTCAGTCACAGAAAATTTATCTCTCAGAAGGCTTTTCTGAGCTCTGCATGCGGAACAGGCCTGACACAAAGCATCCCTGCTGCTTTCTATTGACTGATCAACCGGACAGCCTTTTTCATCAAGACCATGCTCCTCATTATGCCATTCTTTCCCTGAAAGCAGCGTTTCTCTGAATTGCTGATACATTTTTACAGGGATATTGACAGTTGCAACTGGTCCGCGGATACTGCAGGTTTTCGCAGCAAGATCAACGCCCGAAAGCACCCACGTCCCATCCGGCGTTTTAATTTTAGACCCATGAGCCGGAAGTTCTTTCCAAAGTTCATGATATGTATCCTGTTCGAAACTCATACAGCACATCAGGCGGCCGCAAAGTCCGGATATCTTGGTAGGGTTTAAGGCAAGATTCTGTTCTTTTACCATTTTTATGCCTATCGGCATAAAACGCTGAAGCCAGTAACTGCAACAGCACACACGGCCGCATGCGCCAAGTCCCTTTACGACTTTTGCTTCATCGCGCACGCCAATCTGACGCAATTCTATCCTCGTTTTAAACTCACGCGCAAGATCCCTGACGTATGCACGAAAATCCACTCTCTGTTCGGATGTAAAGTAAAGGAATAATTTCTTACGATCATTCATATATTCAACGTCGACAAGTTTCATATCCAGTGAATGACGGCTTAGAACCTCACGGGCCTTTACGAGCACGCTATCTTCTTCAAGCCTGTTATCACTGTCATGACGCAGGTCTTCAGGATTCGCTTTGCGGATAAAAGTTACGTTTCTTAGTCCGGAATCAGAATTTGTCTGGCCATCCTGCCTGTTATCAATGGCACGGTAAGTGGCTTCCTGCCTTTCAGTTATCTCACCAGCCACTATTGCCGTTTCAACACCCCTTGAGCTTTCAATCAGAAGCTGTTCTCCTTTTTCAAAATCGACTTCACCTTCAGTTTCGACTAAGCCCAGGTACCGAGGCTTGCCGAAAATCGTCAAATACATTTTCAAATGAATACTCCTCTCCCAGGAACAGGAATAACAGGTCTGACCACATTGCTGAAGAGAGGTGCGTGGCCATTGCAGTTTCCGCAAGCTGCCTTAAAATACCGGCGCGTTCCAGTTCCCCTTTTTTACCGAGCCAGGCAGCATACCCATGCGTCATCGTATACCAGGCCTGCGCATCCTTTTTATCGTTATTCTGCAGCCACTGCAGCCATTCCGCAGCTGATTCCGGAGGGCAAATCGGCTCTATGTTTTCAGCTACGTTAAATGATAACATCCAAAGGCGGCTTCGCAAAGTAGGAAGGATATCTGCTTTGTTCATCAGGTACAGAATATGGCCGTGAACTGGCGGTTCTTCAGTAATCTTCAGCAGGCTGTTCACAGCCCCGGCGCTCATTTTTTCAGGAGCATAAAGCACCAGAAGCCTTGCAGGTGCTACAACGGGCGAAAGACTGAGGTCTGACGCCTTAGCACGGCACTCTTCAACTGAAGCAGGCACATCAGGCTCTCCCGCAACAAGAAGGTCAGGATGTTCATCTGCCACCCACGAACTGCATGATTTGCACTGCCCGCACGACGTACCGCATTCACAGAGAATATAATGTGCCAGAAGTGATGCTGTTTCCTGCTGCCATGGCGTGCTTATTTCTATTCCTATGGAACCAGGCACTGAACCTTTTTTTATAAACTGAATCAGTTCCTGCCAGTAAATGTTGTTTTGAAGCAGTTCCCCGGCGCCGCTCATAGCATCCCGCGCTCCTGAAAAACCTTTAGTATTTGCTGTTCGGTCTGCAATTTTGTTCCCTCAGCAACAACACGGACAAAGCGTTTGCTGTATTCATCGGCAAGCTCTCTGAATCCCTGGGCTACACGAACGTGAAACAGCCTCTTCTCATTTTCAATCCTGTCAGCATTGCCACGGCTCATTCTGCGAAGCTGTGCAGTATCAACAGACAAATCCAGCCATATAGTAAGGTCCGGCTCTGGCAGACTGCACCATTCTATCAGTTTTTCCAGTTTCCGGCGATCAAGATTTCTTCCCCAGCACTGATATGCTCTTGTTGAATCATTATATCTTTCACAGACCACATAATCACCTGCTGAAAGAGCCGGTTCAATAACCTGCTTTGTGTGTTCACATCTGTCAGCAAGAAAAAGCAGTACCTCTGTAACCGGGTTTTCAAGGCGGCCGTTCAGAATAAGACTTCGAAGCGTCTCACCCTGCCCCCACCCGCCGGGCTCGCGGGTCCACAGCACTTTTTTTCCTGCTTCCCGAAGCAGTTCAACCATGTACGCAGCGTGAGTAGATTTTCCGGAACCATCAATACCTTCTACAGTTATAAACATGTTCGTCACCGTTTTGTTAATTTGAACTGGAATGAAAAGAGCTTTAAAGCTATACTATTTACATCTTTCCATTATTCTACTACAGGTACCCACCACATTTATACGGGGGAGGAAATTTCATGCAGGCAAGTACAACCAAAAGCTGGGACAGATACGGAGAAAGCAGCGAAGTTGAAACTCTCTGCAATAAGTTAAAGCAGTTTCTGACTGAAAACAAGACAGAGCGGGAAATAGTCCGCACAAGCGTAAAGCACCTTCAGTCCTCAGGCATTCGTTCTATTGAAAAATGCACAGCAGCTCAGCCGGGCGACATAGTATATCTGAACTGGAAAAACAGGGCTTTTGCTGCAGCAAAAATCGGAAGAACGCCTGTTATAAAAGGCATCAATGCGATAATTTCACATGGCGATGCTCCGCGGATCGATGTAAAAGAACGCCCGCTCTATGAAAAAGACAATCTTGCAATGCTTGACTGTCATTATTATGGCGGCATAAAAAAATATAACTGGGTTAATGTGCCAATGGCGTTGCATGGCGAACTGCATGACGGCAGAGGGGGAATTACACCAATTGTGATCGGTGAAAAAAACGGTGATCCGTGTTTTACAATCCCTGATCTGGAAATCCACATTGACTCTGCACTTTCAAAGAGATCTGCCAAAGAGGCAGTAGATGGCGAAAACCTTGACATACTCAGCGGCTCCGTGACTCAAACTCAGTTATCAGACAAGACAGTTGAAGACCCGTTGGCAGATCTCAAGAAATTAATCATGAAACAGTGGGGGCTTAATGAAACCTCGATGGCATCCGCTGACCTGGCATTTGTTCCTGCCGGCGCTGCACGCGATTTAGGTTTTGACCGTACACTCGTAGGCTCATATGCCCTCGATGATCACATATGTGCGGCTGCCTCATGGTTTGCCTTTTTGTCATGCACAGATATACCTGAACGCACTATTGTCCACATGGTTATGGATAAAGAAGAAATCGGAAGCGATGGCGTATCAGGGGCAGATGGTGCTTTATTTGAGACATTCCTGCTTGAACTTCTAAGAATTGAAAACGTTTCCTGCGATGTATTATCTCTGCGCCGGTCTGCCGCTGCTTCACTTGTTATCAGTGCAGATGTGACAAGCGGCCGCAACCCGCTTTATGAGTCATCGTATGTCAGAGACCAGCAGCCGCTGTGCGGCAACGGTGTTGTAATTGTAAAATCTTCCGGTGCCGGCGGCAAGTACGATGCCAGTGAAGCAAGGGGAGAAATGATGTCAGCTGTGATTGCTCTTCTTGATGCTGAAAATATTCCATGGCAGGTCGGATCATTTGGTAAGATCGATAAAGCAGGCGGAGGAACTCTTGGAAAATATATTGCCCGCCTTGGGGCTGACGTAATTGACATCGGCCCCGCACTCCTTTCAATGCATACTCCGTTTGAAATCGCCAGCAAAGCTGATTTTACAGCATTAGTGCACTGTTATAAAGCATTTTTCACTGGAATGAGCACGTTAAGCAAAACAGTCATTTATTAAGCGTCATAGCTGGCAGCATGTCATGACAACGTATTAATATACCCCAGCTGACATACATTTAAATCATTTAACCATGGCAAAGACGTTGAATTAACTCCCTATCGGCAGGGCAAAACTCATATTCGTGAAGTTCCTGTGGAAATACCCATTTAATTTCGCTGTGTACCATTTTTTTAACCGCCCCTGAAATAATTTCTGCCAGGTAAAAACAAAAATGAATATCCCTGTCAGGGTAAGAGTAAAAAAATTCTGCATACTTGACGTCAGTTTTAAGATTAACAGTCAACTCTTCTCTGCATTCACGGATTACGCACTCCTGCATTGTTTCGCCCGCTTCGCGCTTTCCGCCCGGAAATTCCCAGAGGTATGCACAGCTTCCGCCGCTTCCTCTGCGGCAAATAAGGATTTTACCTTTATTGTCATGTATAATCGCTGCTGCTACGTCAATAATTTTTACCAACTCCTCTCTAATCTATTATAACAGCCTCGAAATTATCAGTTTTGCAGAACGTCTGGCAGAATGCCATGAGCATATTTATGAAGGACGTGTTATAATATTCGGCGTTTATGAATAAGCATCTGCAGAATGATTTTACTGAGTTTCATTTCCGAAGGGAGTTTTTATAATGTCACTTTGTCCCTGCGGCTCAGGCCGCGATATCGAAGAATGCTGCCTGCCTGTTATTAAAGGCAGGCGCCGTGCTCAGACTGCTGCTGAGTTGATGAAAGCACGCTATGTGGCTTACACAACTGGCGATATAGATTTTATCATTTCAAGCCACGATCCAGAAACACGCGAAAATGTCAGCAAGGAAGCCACTGAAGAGTGGTCCCGCTCTGCCCACTGGCTGGGCTTTGAAATACGCAACACCATAAACGGCGGCCCCGACGACAACGAAGGCGTTGTTGAATTTGTAGCACATTTCGAGGTAAATGGACGGCGCATTAATCACCACGAAAAGTCTTTTTTCAAAAAAATCAATGGCAACTGGTTTTTTGTCGACGGACAGGTCGTTCCTGAAACTTACGTCCGCACCACCCCTAAAATTGGAAGAAACGACCCGTGCCCATGCGGAAGCGGTAAAAAATATAAATTCTGCTGTGGCAGAAACCGCTGATTATGCCGGGCAGTTCAACCCTTGATATTTTTATAGCAAAACACTGAACTTAAAAAAACCGGCTGCATAAGCCGGTTTTTTGCGTTGTCAGACATAATAATGCTAAAATACAAGTTGAAAATTCTGAACAACATAGAAGGGGGGAGAAAAAATGAACCATAGAATTTATCTGGCAGTGTTTATGCTTTGTTGCGCTGCGTACAAACTTCCTGTCAGAGCGACCGCAGTAGAAAATTCAGATGCAGAAGCGAACGTGTCTGAACCCAATTGTGAGATGCCGCCGGCAGACGCCGCAATGTCAGCTTCGAATTCAGCGGTCAGCCGGCCTCATAAAAATGTAGAATGGTTCCATGGTGTAGGTGTAAAAAATGGAAAATTTGACACGGGATTTCGGCGCAATGCATTGAACATGCCGAAAAAACTTGATGAAAAAGAGTTGTCGAATCCTACTTTTTCTCCCGGCATACAAAAAATCATAGACGAAGCTGATAAAACCATTAAGGACTTTGACAAGGCAACGCTAAACACTGTAAATGTCCCTCTCAAAACATTAGGAATTGAGGCAGAGAGCGCAAAAATCCGTCCAATGAATGATGGCGTCGGACTGGGTATTTCCATAAAGCTCGATAAAGAACACAAAACGAAGTCACAACAAAAGGAAAAAAACGAAGTTTATGAAATGATTTCACCGCATCAGAGTAATGATGCCTCCCCAGTTCAGTCTCATTAGTCATTAGTGCAGGAAAAACCTTCAGCGCTAAAATGGACACAGCTGCGAAACCTGTGTCCATTTTTGTTTATAAAGAGGTTCAGCAATGCTGAAACCTTGTTTCCTCTTGTGCTTTACAGAAAATTGCTGTATTATCATTTTTTTGAAAGACAATCTTTCAACTGCAGTCATTCAGCAAAGTAAGGAGCGTTTTTATGTATTCAGTAGACAAGATTCGAAACGTAGCGATAGTAGCTCATATTGACCACGGCAAGACCACGCTGATCGACTCAATCTTCCGCGGTGCACATACATTCCGGGATAACGCACAAATTGCCCAGCGTGTCATGGACAGCGGCGAACTGGAGCGCGAGCGCGGCATTACGATAACATCAAAGCACTGCACTGTTGAATGGAATGGCTATCTGATCAACATCATTGACACGCCGGGGCACGCTGATTTTTCCGGCGAGGTTGAGCGCGTTCTGTCAATGGTTGACAGTGTGCTCCTTCTTGTTGATGCGAACGAGGGTCCTATGCCGCAGACCCGTTATGTGCTTTCCAGAGCGCTCGCAATGGGATTAAAACCTATTGTAATTATTAATAAAGTGGACCGTCCAAGTGCTACGCCCTATAAAGCACTCGAAAAAACATTCGACCTGTTCATTGAACTCGGTGCAACGGACGAACAGGCTGATTTTCCAGTACTCTACGGTTCTGGTTTGAATGGATGGCTCGTCAGAGACTTGGAAAAAGATCCTCATCAGGGCATGGACCCTCTTTTCGAAACGATTATAGACCGCGTCCCGCCGCCTTCAAATCAGGATAAACCATTTCTGATGCAGGTCAGCACGCTTGCATGGAATGATTACGTTGGACAGATTGGATGCGGACGTATTCTTTCCGGAACTCTGCATAAAAATGATACTTTTATTCACAGCCACACTAAATGGAATGACGAGGATCAGCACGACAAAGGATGGACTGTTGTTTCCTCTAATCCCGAAAAAGCGGTACATCTCTGGGTTACGCGGGGACTGAAACGAGTTGAAGTTGATGAGGTTTTCGCCGGTGACATTGTCTGGCTCTCCGGACCTAAATCCATTGCTATAGGTGATACTTTTGCGTCTGCAGCATTGAACGGAGAAACACTCCATCCTCTTGATATTGAGGAGCCTACCGTTTCTATGTTCTTCCTCGTAAACAACAGTCCTTTTGCCGGCCGTGACGGAACTCCCCTTACTTTGCGTCAGCTGAAAGCGCGGCTTGACCGTGAGTGTCAGACAAATGTTGCACTGCGTGTTGAGGACCTAGGACGCCCGGATGGACTGAAAGTATCGGGGCGCGGAGAACTTCAAATGGCAATTCTTGTTGAACAGATGATCCGTGAAGGTTCTGAGTTATGCGTTTCACGTCCCGAAGTCATTACAAAAACAGACGGCAACGGGCATCTGCTTGAACCTATGGAACAGCTTATTGTTGATGTTCCTGAAGCTTACCAGGGTATTGTCATTGAAAAGCTTTCCGCACGCAAGGCAGACATGAAAAGCATGACAAACCTTTCCACAGGGATTGTACGTATGGAATTCGATATTCCTACACGCGGACTTCTGGGATACCGCAACACGTTTCTGACAGATACCCGCGGCCTCGGAGTTATGTCGTCCCGTTTCAGCGGCTATGGCCTGTGGCGGGGGGAGGTTGTCAGCCGCAACAGAGGGTCGATGGTAAGCATGGACACAGGAGTCGCAACAAGTTATCAGCTTGAAAATCTTCAGGAGCGCGGTGTCCTGTTTATAAGTCCTGGGACAGAAGTTTATGCAGGTGAAGTTATCGGCGAACATTCGCGCCCCAATGACATTCCGTGCAACCCCACAAAGAAAAAGGCAATGACAAATTACCGTTCGTCTACAAAAGAGCTGGCAATTCACCTTGATGTTCCCCGTAAAGTAATACTCGACCATGCTCTTGAATGGATCGCTGACGATGAGCTGGTTGAGGCTACTCCCAAAGAAATCAGAATTCGCAAAACTATTCTTGATCTGACTGAGCGCAAGAAAGCATCAAAACTCAAAAACGAAGAAGCTTAAGGGGTTTTGCCTCGTGAAAACAAAAGTTTCTGTATTTGGAGCCGGAAGCTGGGGAACTGCACTCGCCCAAAGCCTGGCCAGGAGCGGACGTGATGTCTGTCTGTGGTGTCACAGCAAAGAACAGGCAGAAAAAATCAACAGCAGCAGGTACAATCCTTCCTACCTCACTGAGTATGAACTTCTGCCGCAGATCCGTGCCGCAGATTCACTCAAGACTGCAGCTGAAAGTTCAGATTCATGGCTTTTTGCCATACCAACGCAGCATCTGCGCAGTCTGCTTACAGCTTTAAAGGAATATTTAAGGCCGGAAGTCAGAATTGCCAATGCTGCAAAGGGCATGGAGATCAACTCATTAAAGCTCATCAGCCAGATTGTACAGGAAGTTTTTCCTGACATCTCTTACACTGTTATTTCCGGCCCCAGCCATGCAGAAGAAGCAATCCGCAATCTGCCGCTTGCAATTGTGGCTGCGTCTGCTGATCAGGTGTCATCGCAATTTTGGCAGACGCTTTTGAACCGTGACACTTTTCGCGTATATACCAATTCTGACGTTACTGGAGTTGAAGTTGGCGGTGCAGTAAAAAACGTAATTGCTATTGCGTCCGGTCTGCTCCACAGTATGAAAATGGGCGATAACAGCACAGCTGCCATGGTTACCAGAGGACTCGCAGAAATTGTGCGTCTTGGCACAGCAATGGGAGCTAAGCCTGAAACCTTCCTAGGACTGGCCGGCATTGGCGACCTTATGGTCACAGCATATAGCCGCCATTCAAGAAATTTTCGTTTCGGCGAGCTTCTGGGTAATGGCATGAAAATTGACGAGGCTCTCAAATCTTTAGGTCAGGTTGTTGAAGGTATTTATACTGTAAAGGCCGTTAAGGCACTCTCTCAAAAATATTCAGTAGATATGCCCATCTCTTGTGCCGTCTATGATGTTCTCTATCAAAATCTTGACCTGAACGATGCTATTCAGAACCTGCTGACCCGCGCTCCGAAACCGGAAATACCGGCTCACTGGATTCACAGGCAGAATGATAAAAATTAATGCTTGCAGACTGGATAAACTTATCGTAAACTAATGCTGTTGCTACTAAAGAGAAGGAGGTGTTTCAGAATGGCAGCAAAAGTTGATGTTGATAAATGCGTTGGCTGCGGAGCCTGCGAGGGCGCGTGCCCTGTAGGTGCGATTTCGCTCGTTGACGGAAAATCAAAGGTTGATGAGAGCAAGTGTGTCGAATGCGGTTCCTGCGTGAGCACCTGCCCTGTCGAAGCAATTTCTCTGTAAAGCGGTTCAGGCCGTTCTTTTATAAGAACGGCTTATTTTTTACTGAAAACACAAAGATGCCATCCCGTCAGTCAGACGAGATGGCATCTTTAATATATTTAGCATGCTATTTTAAAATTGAATCATCTGCAGGCTGATAACATCCTCATTCTTTACACATCTGGTTACTCTTTTGAAACATCTGTGCCCTCTGATTTTCTGAGCCTCAGTGCAGCGATCATCAACGAAGCGCACGCCGCTGGGTATTCATTCAAAGCCCCGCCGAACGCATGTATAACTTCACGTGCACGCAGTTTCCATACAGGTTCAGCTGTGAGCTCATTCAATGTCAACAGACAGTCTGCCATAATTCCGTTGCCTGAAGGAAGATAATCATCGCCTGCGTCCCACGCAGGAAGAATTTCTGAAGTTCCAAGCGGAACAAGTCTGTATGCGCCTTCATCACCGAAAAGCTCATTGGTTTTGCGGCACCATTCCTTTGTCTTCTCAAGCCATTCAGAGGAATGTCCAGCCTTATAAAGTTCCAGACAGCCCCATACAACAGCAGCAGCATCATCGAGCACAGCCAGGCCATCGCGGACATTGTCATAAAGTGCATGGCACAGTATGCCCTCAGAAACAGTCTTTTGCAGCAGAGCAGTCATTATCTTTTCAGCGCAGCTATAGTAGTTTTTCTGAGCAAGCACTGATGACGCTTTAGCAAGAATACCGGCAAAAAGAGCATTTTCTCTGACAGAAATTTTCTTTTCTGCTTCCGGACGCCGCTCATTCCTTGCGGATTCGAGACTGGCAAGGTCCTGAGCGTAATTGGCAGTCCACGAAATGAAACTCTGCTCGCTTTCAGTTGTTATATCAAAAAGGCTGCTCGGCATCGGAATGCTCTTGCCTGTGATCAACTGAGTAACAGGGTCTGTGTAATTTTTATCGGATCCTATATTATAAGCGTTGCAAAAAGCGTCGCTCCGATCACCTAAAACCCTTTCTATTTCGTTTCGGTTCCAAAGATAATAATCACAGATGTTTTCAGTGTCTTCGATATTATCTCCTGAATAGAGCAGATTGTTTCCGCAGTCAAAACTTCCCATCAGAGACGATATGCTTTTCCGGACTAGATAGCTATAAAGTGGGATGTGAAAAAGCCTGTACGCTTCAACGTAGACGCTGAGCACAGCTGCATTCTGCCCAATATGTCTGCCAAGACACGGCTGTTTCCAGCAGCTGTCGAAACAGTAATCGTGAAAGCCGCCGCCGATATGGTCATATAATCCATTTTTAAAAAAAGCAGATAAAGCATTCTTCACAAGATGCTCCATTTTATCCTTCTGAACTTCGTTTTCATAAAGATATGCAGCAAGACGAAGCTTAGAAGCCTGCGGAAATTTAGGAGCTGTGCCTATTCCTCCACTGGCATGATCCTCTTCATCCAGTAACTGAGCAGCTGCATTATCTTCTGGTCTGCAGTGTAGCGCAGCAGTATATGGTTTCAGTGTTTCCGCAAGCTGCGCTCCATAACTTTCAGCTGCCTCGCTGATCTGTGACCGTTTCATAAGCCACAGCCATTTTATTCTTCTCAACACTTCCAGCAGGCCAGGCATGCGTGGATCATTGCTCTGTTCTGGCATATATGACGACGCAAAAACAGGCTTCTTCTCCGGCGTCATAAATATAAAAAGCGGCCAGCCGGAATGGCCCATCATCAGCTGAGCCATCACACGAGCAGCCAGCGTAAGTTGAGGTACATCGTCGCTGTCAGCAATTACTGAAATAAAATCATTATTGAGCATCCTGGCAATTTCGCTGTTGTTAAAATGTTTTTTTGTTTCACGGCTCCATCGGCTTTTACTGTTCAAGATGCACAGGCATACAGGCCGGTCAAGGTCTCGCGCTTTCTTTATGGTCTCCTCACTCCATAAGTGCCAGCAGACAGGGCCATCTCCCATCTGTTTTACAAAGGGATTTCTGTTTAATTCTGAAACGCTCATTCTATTACCTCCAGGAGATGCGGCAACTCAGCTAAACTTTGAATGGTGTACGACGCGCCGCTTCTTACAAGAAACTCTCTGCCAAAGTTGCCTGTCGTGACACCTATGCCAATTACAGCAGCGTTCACAGCAGTTGCCATATCGATATCGCTGTCACCGACATAAGCTGCCTCTGATGTACGGATTTTCATTTCAGTTAAAGCCTTAAATATGACATCCGGTGCGGGTTTGGCATTAATACCCTCTATGCCTGCGACAACAGGAAAAAACGATGCAAGTCCCGCAGCCTGAACAATGTTTGCTGGAGACAGTCGGTTAGAAGCAATAGCAACAAGGATGCCGCGCTGTTTCAGCAAAGTGACGGCCGGTATTGTTTCTGCAAAGGGCACAACTCCTGCGTAATGCCGTTCTTCAAACAATTCTCTGTACCTCGGAAGCCACTCATCATCAACTGGGCCGTTTCCCCAAAAAGAACGCATTGCATCTGTCAGCGCCCATCCAATTGTCTTCCTGACTTCTGCCAGTGCAAGACTTCTAAGTCCTTTCTCAGCTGCAAGGGCATTTAAATTTTCACAAATTCCCCTTGCGCTGTCAACCAAAGTTAAATCAAAATCAAAAACAACTCCGCGAATCACTGCGCTCACCTGTCCTAAACACATTTCAGATATAAATCGCCGTAAAGCTTTATTTTATCATTGATCTTCAGTTGTTAAAACAGTCGTTCTTATCGCATGATATATTTTACATTATTTTTTATTTTACCTCCGGTGAAAATTCACTATTGAATTTATACTACTTTGCTAGTATACTTGCATAACTAGAATCTGTATTATACAAAAGCGATATGTCTTACGATACTTGCTATGTCAATGACTGGATAATACAGAATCTCTGTAGTAAATTCATTTTTACAGGAGGCATGTATTTATGAAAAAGTTCCTTGCTTTTTGTGTTGTCTTTTCCACTGTACTTGCGGGAACTGCGTTCGCTGACACACCTGCGCAGCTGAAGTTTATGGCTGGGCCTCCCGGCGGCAACTGGTTTGCTCTCGGCGGCGAGCTGGCTGACCTCTGGACAAAAACTGTCATGCCCACCACAAGTATTACCGGCGGCGGCGTTGCCAACATCATCATGGCCAATTTCAAGAAGGGCGATCTCGGCTTCTCCAACACATCCATGGTCGCAGTTGCTCAGAATGGCAGCGATCTCGCTACATTCAAGCAGAAGACCACAAACGCAAAACTGCTGGCCAATCTTTATACTCAATATACCTATTTCATTGCCCGCAGAGAATTCGCTGAAAAATATGGTCTGAAGACAGTCGATGACCTTGTTGCCAAGAAAGTTCCAGTCCGTTTTGCCACGCTTAAAACAGGCAGCGGTTCTGAATTTGTAGTTAAGAATGTATTTAAATACGGATACGGTCTTGATTATCGTGAAGCTCTCAAGGATTGGGGAGGTTCCGTGGAGTATGCCTCCTATTCGGGCGGTGCTGATCTGATTGCTGATAATCACATTGATCTTTTTGCCTTTTCAGTCGGCAAGGTCGCAGCTATAGTAATGCAGATTGAAAGCACCACTGATGTTGTTCTTCTTGGCATGAGCCAGGAAGCACTTGATAAGGTGTCCGCTGGTATGAATACAGTCACATTTACCGTGGATCCCGGTATTTACAAGTGCCTGCCTGAAGGTTCTGAACCTGTCAAGGTTGTGGGCGACTATACCTGCATCGTTGTCCGTGGTGACCTTGATGATGAAGTTGTTTATAAGCTTTGCAAAGCCATGTATGAGAATGTGGACGTTCTCGCCAAGGGAGTCAAGGATATCGCAGAGCTTAACCCTGACACTGCAATCCCAGCCGGCGCAATCGCCAGCCACCCCGGTGCAGTAAAGTACTGGACTGAGGCCAGCAAGGCCAAGGCGGCAGGGTCAAAGTAATTTCAGACAAAGCAACACAGCAGGTAAATTCCTGCAGGAAATCAGAGCATAAGTTTTTATCGTGGTGCTCCTGCACAGCTGAATAAGAAGGCAGGCGTTCAGCCTGCCTTCTTATCTTTTAACTGCATTTGTCGTACTCACGGGAAATAATTATTCATCCGCATCAACTGCAAAACTTGACAGAGAGGATTGGTTCCCTAAGATGACAAAAAGGAAACTTGAAGGTAAAGTCGCCAAGGGATTATGGCTTTATATACTGCTTCTGGGTATTTTTCATCTTTACACTGCAGTTTTCGGGGCCTTTGAAGCATACCTGCAGAGAGGCATCCATTTAACATGGGTATTACCCATGGTGTTTATCATGTACCCGATGTTCGACAGCAAAGAAAACGGGCGCGTTGTGCCTCAGTCTTCTGTCCCATGGTATGATTGGTTTTTGGCACTGCTCTCTGCTCTCCCCGGCTTTTATATCATTTTCAATTACAACGATATCGTAATGCGCATGGCCCAGGTTGATCCGCTTACTGTCACACAGCTTGTGCTCGGCACCATCCTGATTCTTACGCTGCTTGACGCAACACGGCGTGTCGTCGGAATACCGATTATCATCGTTTCTCTCGGATTCATGGGATACTGCATGTATTACACCATGAGTGACGTTGCAACTCAGCTGGGGACAACAATTTCAGACAGTTTTACCCAGTGTCTCACCACGTCTTATAAACTTCTCGTTGAAGAAATGTTCCTGACTGATGAAGGCATTTTTTCATCTTCGCTGGGCGTTTCCGCAACATTAGTAATTATCTTCCTGATATTCGGCGGATTCCTCGAAGACAGCGGCGTCGGTGAGTATTTTATGGAATTTGCACAGGCCTTTACTGGCACACAAGCTGGCGGTCCTGCAAAAATTGCAGTTATCAGTTCATGCCTTTTCGGTTCTATCTCCGGTTCTGCAGTTGCCAACGTCTACGGTACAGGCACTTTCACAATACCTTTGATGAAACGTATCGGGTACAAACCCTATTTCGCCGGCGCTGTGGAAGCTGTTGCAAGCTCTGGCGGTCAGATTATGCCGCCGGTTATGGGGGCTGGGGCCTTTGTCATGGCATCGTTCCTGAATGTGCAGTTCAGTAAGATCATCATTGCAGCACTTCTTCCCGCCCTGCTCTATTACGGGGCTGTACTGCTTATGATTCACCTGACGGCTAAAAGAGACGGGCTGAAAGGTCTCAACCCTGATGAGCTGCCCTCTAAGAAAAGCGTTATTAAAAGACTTTATATGATGTCGCCGATTATCCTGCTTGTCTATATGCTGCTTGCAGGTTATACGGCTATGTATGCTGCCATTGCCGGCATTGTTCTGGCGTGGATCGTATCACTGCCCAATCCCAAACGCCGCATGGGCCCTGTTGGAATTATGAAAGCTATTCACAATGGAGCGCAGGGAATCCCCATGGTCTGCACTGCCTGTGCATCGGCTGGTTTTGTGCTTGGTTCCGTTGCTCTTTCAGGCATTGGGCCGAAAATCGTCAGCGCTGTTCTGTCAGTGTCACACGGAATCCCTTCAATGACGCTTCTGCTGATTGCCGTTGTCTGCCTGATTCTGGGCATGGGGCTTCCAACGACAAGCGCATACATACTTGCAGCCTCGCTGAGCGTCCCTGCGCTGGGCCAGCTCCACTTTACGGGAATTGCAGCTCATCTTTTTGTTTTCTACTATGCAATTATCTCAAACATTACACCGCCTATGGCACTCGCAGCATATGCCGCAGCTTCAATTGCAGAAGATTCTCCGAACAAAATAGGATGGACTGCATGCAGACTGGGATTTATTGCATTTGTAATTCCCTTTGCGTTTACATATGATACGGGCCTTCTTCTTCAGCTTGGCTGGGCCCGAAACTGCTATTCTATCCTCTGCGGCATTGCGCTTGTTCTGGGTGTAGGGTTCTGCTTCACAGGATACTGCTTCGGCAGAATCAGAATGCCAGTGCGCATTTTGTTCATAATCGCAGCAATTTCTTCCATGTTCTCAATCAGAATAATTAAAGGAATAGAATTGCCAGTTCTTTCCATCGCCGGTGTCGTAGCTGTCTTCGCTCTTACTTTCCTGTGCATGGTGAAGAGCAGAAAAACGAAACAGCCCGCCGCCGCATAAGAACTTTTAAGAACTCCGCCGCCGCGGAGTTCTTTTTAATTTTTTTCTGTATTGGACATTGAACGGCGCTTTAGGTAATATATAATAACTGCGTTGTTCTCATCACCTATGTCTTACCGAAAGGAGCCTTTATCTATGGCTGACTACACAGAGCGCATCGCCGGGGAGCTAAAACTTGCGGTCAACGGAGTAAAAGCAGTTGCTTCGCTCCTTGCCGATGGCTGCACTGTACCCTTTATTGCACGCTACCGCAAAGAAAAAACCGGTTCTCTCAATGAAGTCCAGATAACGGCAATTCGTGATGGGCTTGCCAGAGTTCAGGAACTTGAAGCGCGCCGTGAAACTATACTTTCTTCGTTAACAGAGCGCGGCGTTTTAACAGAAGAACTGAAAAAATCCATTGAAAGCGCTTCCACAATGACAGCCCTTGAAGACGCCTATCTGCCCTACAGACCTAAGCGCCGCACACGCGCACTGATTGCCAAAGAGGCCGGCCTTCAGCCGCTGGCAGACGCACTGCTCCTTCAGGAAGGCAAGGATCCTGCAGTACTTGCATCGGGTTTTATAAATCCTGAAAAAGGCATAACTGATGCTGAAGCTGCCTTGTCCGGAGCAAGAGATATTATTGCTGAAAGCGTCAGTGAGAACCCGGCAGTAAGACAGGAAATGCGCGTTGTCTTCGTAATTTACGGCACCTGCTCATCTAAAGCTAATGCCAGGAAAAAAGATGAGCCTGATGCCGCAACCTACGCAGACTACTTTGACTGGCAGGAGAAACTTCGCTCAATTCCATCGCATCGGCTTCTGGCAGTACTTCGTGGCGAAAAAGAAGGTTATCTGTCCCTCTCAGTCCGTCCTGATGAAAAAATTGCTCTGGACAGGATTATGAAACGTTTTATCAAAGGGAGCGGCGAAGATTCCAAACAGGTTGAAAAAGCAATTATAGACGGCTATAAACGTCTGCTTGCTCCGGCTATGGAAACTGAAGCCCGTGCCGCGCTGAAACAGCGCGCTGATACTGAAGCTATTGCAATATTTGCACGCAATCTGCGTGAGCTTCTGATGGCTTCGCCTTTCGGTGCAAGGGCGGTTTTGGCTATTGACCCCGGGTTCAGAACGGGCTGCAAAGTTGTGTGCCTTGATTCAAAGGGTGACCTTCAGTACCACACTGTAATTTTCATTCAGCAATCTGAGGCTGAACTCAAAAAGGCAGAACAGACAATTCGTTCTCTTGTCTCAAAATACCATCCTGATGCCATCGCTGTCGGCAACGGCACAGCCAGCCGGGAAACAGAAGATTTTCTGCGCAGATTGAATCTTGAGATCCCCATTATTGTTGTCAGTGAAAGCGGAGCCTCTGTCTATTCAGCATCCGACCTGGCGCGACATGAGTTTCCAGATCAGGACGTTACTGTACGCGGAGCAGTTTCTATCGGCCGCCGGCTAATGGACCCGCTTGCCGAGCTTGTAAAAATCGACCCAAAGTCTATCGGAGTAGGACAATATCAGCACGATGTTGATCAAAAGCAGCTGAAAAACGCCCTTGATGATACAGTAATGTCCTGCGTCAATGCAGTTGGCGTTGATCTGAACACTGCAAGCCCCAAGCTGCTTTCCTACGTTTCAGGACTGACACCTGCACTGGCAGAAAACATTGTAAAGTACCGCGAAAACGAAGGACCTTTTAAAAGCCGCCAGGAAGTGCTTAAAGTACCGCGTCTTGGACCTAAGGCCTATGAACAGTCAGCCGGGTTCCTGCGAATCCGCAATGCCGCGAATCCGCTAGACGGCAGTGCGGTACATCCGGAAAATTACAATATTGTTGATGCCATCGCAAAAGATCTGAACTGCACTGTCAGAGACCTGATTTCTTCCAAGGAACTCAGAGATAAAATCGATCTGAAGCGCTATGTAACTGAGAATGTCGGCCTGCCTACTCTCCAAGACATTCTTGCCGAGCTTGAAAAACCTGGACGCGATCCGCGCAGCGGATTTGAAGTTTTTTCTTTCGACCCGAACATCCATGAGATCGGAGATTTGAAACCAGGAATGAAACTGCCTGGCATTGTATCAAATGTGACTGCATTCGGCGCTTTCGTAAACATTGGCGTGCATCAGGACGGTCTTGTGCATATCAGTCAGATGGGATGCTACGTTAAGGATATTTCAAAAGTTCTTCATCCAGGCATGCCGGTTGAGGTTGTAGTAGCCGACGTAGACCTAAAGAGGCACCGTATTGCACTGCGTATGGAAATGAAAAAGAAAAATCTTAAAGGAAAAACAGAGAGTCATCCCAATGATAATTCAAAAGAGAGTATAATTCAGTAAACAACGAATGCCGCACGCCTTATTTCAGACGTGCGACATTCCTTTAACGCATGTTTGACAGCAATGAAGCTGCATTTATTCAAATTCCAGATCTGAAAGAGTACATATTTCAGCGCCGGCGCTTTTCATCTCTTCAAAAGCCTTCTGTCCGTCATCAGGATTAACGTTGACAGCCCGGCATCCATCTGATATTACAGTGACCTCGAAGCCTGCTTTCAAAGCATCAAGCACGCTTGCTTTAACGCAGTAATCCGTTGCGAGCCCGCACATTATAAGGCGTACGACCTGTGCATCTTTGAGTATTGAAGCTGCTGCGGTGCCGTCAAACGCAGAATATGCTTCTGTATCTGCGTGAGTCCCCTTATCAAAAACCATCACATCAACCGGCAGCTGCAGATCTTTATGAAACTCTGCTCCTGGCTGTCCGTCTACGCAGTGAACCGGCCACTGACCTCCGTTGATTGAGAAACTGCAATGGTCAGCAGGGTGGCGGTCACGGCTTGCTAAAACAGCACAGCCATACTCCGAAGCCTGCTTGATCAATTCGTTGCATACAGGCACAACCTCGTCGCCATTCGGCACAGCAAGAGCCCCGCCCTCGCAAAAATCACGCTGAACATCAATAAGGAAAACTGCTGTTTTTTTCACTGAGATAGCCTCCTCATTATTCAAGTCGGATAAAAAACAAGTACCCGTAAACAATAGCATTATACCCTTCCCAAACCACTTTGTCGTGATACTATTAAATAATTCATGTTTTGCGTGAAATGTTTATAAGGAGATTGCAGATGAGTAGATTTGATATTGTTGTAATAGGCGGCGGCCCCGCAGGAATGATGGCAGCCGCACGTGCGGCACAGTACGGTGCTCGCACTGTATTAATTGAGAAAAACAAGGAACTGGGCAGGAAATTAATGATTACTGGTCGAGGGCGCTGCAATTTCGCACATGATGAGGATGACCCCGAGGTTCTTGCTCAGGCTTACCGTCACGGCGGTGAATTTCTGCTTCGCTCACTCCGCAAGTTCGGAACAAAGGAAACACTCGCTTTTTTCCTGCGCCGTGGGATTGTACCTGCTCATGAAAGAGGACATCGCATATATCCCAAAGAAGGATTCGATGCGTCGTCAGTTGTCAGCGCTCTGTGGACTGCGCTGAAGGACAGTAATGTCCAGGTGCTGCGCGGTGAGGAAGTGAAATCTTTTGACTTCCTTGGCGGTAAAGCACGGCGTGTAATAACAGTCCGTGAAGAAATCGAAGGCAGTGCTTTTATAATTGCCACAGGCGGGCTCTCCTTTCCCTACACGGGTTCAACTGGCGACGGTTACAGATGGGCACGCAAGGCAGGACATGAACTGACCCCGCCGGAACCTGCCCTCTGCCCTGTAAAAGTCGCAGAGCGTTTTGACAGCAACATGAGCGGTCTTAAGCTGAAAAACGTCAGAGTGACGCTGCAGCAGGATGGCCAGACGGTTGACGAACGATTCGGAGAGATGGATTTTACACCGTTCGGCATATCAGGCGCAATAATCATGGATATGGCCTCCAGCATCAACTCATGTCTTAAAAATTCATCAAACGTGACGATTCATATAGATTTGAAGCCTGCTTTGGAACCGGAACGCCTTGATGCGCGTATCAGCCGTGATTTCACAGAATTTTTTGCAGACCCGCTTCGTTTTGCTCTGCGCAAACTGCTTCCGGCCGAATTGATTCCGGAAGTCATTAAAAAAGCTGCTCTCGATATGGGCAAGCCGTGCGGTGAAACAACGCCTGAAGAACGTGCAGCACTGCGTTCAACGCTGAAGGATTTCAAGCTGACGCCAACTCAGCTTCTGGGGTTTCACCACGCGATTGTAACCTCTGGAGGTATAAGGACAGAAGAGCTCGACCCTGAAACTATGGGCTCAAAATTGATCCCCAACCTCTATTTTGCAGGCGAGGTTATCGACATAGACGGCCCTACGGGAGGATATAACCTTCAAGAATGCTGGAGCACCGGATTCGCAGCAGGCAGTGCTGCCGCTGAAGCGCTTGGCTTTTCTAAACCGACAGAAGAACAAATTCTGAAGCAAATGGTACAGGGCAACGAACGGCGAATTATGCAGAATACCCTTGAAAAACAGAAGCGCAAGGCAGAAAGCAATGAGAAAGAAAGGACAGAAGAGATGACCATAAAAACAGGCCCCGTTGATAACCAGGAGTTCTGCGGCTGGCGGGATCCACGCAAAAAGGATGACGCTGCCGAAGAGGAAAAGGAACAGTTTGCCGGAAAAAGATTTTCTGAAATGCATGATGTGCCCTTCCGTCACGATAGCCGCTCAAAACGCAGTTCAGCTGAAAGTTCACGTCAGCCATTCCCGGACGAAGACGAAGATCACAGTTCACTGAGCGCTATAAAGGAAAATCGAAGAAAATACGGAAGGGAACGTTTTTTTAATAAACAGGACATGCACAGCCGTTACTTTGAGAAGACAAAGTCTGAAGATAAACGCAGGCTGCCTGAAAGACATGAAAGCAATGAAGCGTGGCATAGACCGGGATATAGTTATGAGATGACTCCCGACGGTGATGAAAAACGTGATTCAGTAAGGCACACTAATCATATTTTACATGGTCGAATCAGCCGTTATGATAATGAATCGCATCGATATGAAAACATCGCACAGGACCGGCCTTACAGAAAACGCCGTGAATTTGACGATGAACGCAGTTTTACCCCTGACCGTCCGGGGCGTCAAGAAAGCAATAGCCGGGAATACTGGGATCGCATTACAACAAAACATGGCCAAAAAGGCCATACCCCTGCTCCGCGGTATTCTGAGAATGATGTTGCCGACAGTCATAAAACAAGGCCGTATCAGCGGGTTATTGAAAACAGCCGCCATGAAGATATGGCAGAATCAGTTCATGGCGAAAGACGGCCGCGCTATTATCAAAATGAAGAACATAACACTTTCTCCAATGGTAAAAGGCATCATTTCAGCAATCAACGAAATGACGAGAATGACACCCGCTTCGATCACCGCAGGTCAGAGTGGAAACGGTACAATTCTGACACGTCAGTGACTGGCGGAAAACGACGCCGCCGTTTTACCGATTTCAAACGATTCAGGAATGACGGAGAATAAAATGATGCTGTCTGCATAAGACGCAGTTTGCAGAAGATACAGCGGGAGGAAAAAATGCAGTCTTCTAGAGAAAACAACGACGTCGGACCTATTTTCGACGAACAGCCTTTTCGTGATGCGCTGTCGCAGATAGATTCCTTCGTCAAAAATCTGATTCAGACCGCAGGGCGTCAAAGAGACATGCTTCTTTCTGAAAGAGAAAGCAGCGCACGAGATATATCATCACTTCGGAAGAAAGTTAGCGGCAAAGATGAAGAGCTTGAGAATCTGCGTAAAATTGTTACAGACCTTCAGGTAAAAATCGCTGAAGCCCGCCGCAATGGGGCCTCAAAGCAGCTTGAAGCTAAACAGCTGGCAGAACAGCTCAACATTTACAAAACAGACAGAAAACAGCTGGACGAAACTGAAAAAAAACTTCGCGATGCCCGTGAGCAGTGCAGCAGACTGCAGTCTCAGATTGAAGCAGTTACCGCAAAAAATTCTCAGATTGAAAGAGAGCACAAAACAGAGATTGATCAGATTATACTGAAATATGAGCAGGAAAAAGTTCAGCTTCATGAGAATGTGCAGATAGCAGAAGAACGTGCCCGCACGGCTCAGGAACTGGAAATACGTTCCCGCTCTCAGGTGTCGCTCGCTGAAAAAGAAAAAAAGGCTGCCATCGAAGAACTGTCCCGAGGGAAACAAAACCAAAAACTGCAGGTTGAACAGCTCCGCAGTGAACTTGCCCGACGGGAGGCTGCTGTTTCGGAGCAGGATCGCCGCCTTCTGGATATGCAGCGTGAATACGAACGGAAACTTTCATTTACCAAGACTCAGACAGAGCAGACATACCAGTCTCAAATCGAGAGTCTGAAAACCGAGCTCCAGGAACGGATTCATGAGATCAACCACCTGCGCTACCAGCTCCAGCAGGAAAAAGAAGATCATAACAGAGCTATGGAAACACTGAAACAGGATATGACAAAACAGATTGACCTGCGTGCTGACGAGATCAGACGACAATATATGCTGAAGGATGCATCTCTTGAAGCACAGAAAAAACTATGATACAAATTAAAGACATTACGCTCACGTTTGCAGGCGGCAGGAGAATTTTTAATCATCTGAACTGGCAGATTGAAACAGGCAGCCGAATGGGACTTGTCGGCGTCAATGGTGTCGGCAAAACAACGCTGCTGCGCGCTCTGGTTGGGCAGATTTCCATTGACACGGGAGAAATTCTGATCTCCCCTGCGTCTGCTTCGATTGGCTATCTGCCGCAGGATTTAGCAGAATTGCCGGATGTTACTCTGATGCAGTATCTAAAAGATAAAGCTGGAATTTCCAAGGCTGAACGGCTTTTGAAAAAACGTGAAGAAGAGCTTGCTTCCGCCCCTGAGGAAAAGCATAAACGTCTTCTGCAGCTCCATGATGAAGCCGCAGCGGCCTATGAAAATCTTGGTGGGTATTCATTCGAAGCTCTGTCAAGAAAAGCTCTGCACGGTCTTGGCTTTCATGACGGGGATGATGTAAAGCGGTGCCGGGAATTTTCAGGCGGGTGGAAAATGAGAATCACACTTGCCGGTCTGCTTCTTTCGCAGCCAGATATAATGCTTCTCGATGAGCCCACCAACCATCTTGACACTGAAAGCATGGAGTGGCTCGAAAACTGGCTTGCAGATTATCGTGGCACTCTGGTCGCCATTTCCCATGATCGTATTTTCATGGATAAGATCATGAAAGGCATTGCAGAACTGCATAATGGCACAATTCACATTTACAAAGGCAATTTCTCAGACTATCTGAGAATATCCGAAGAACAAAAACTGCTTCTTGAACAGTCCGCACAGCGTCAAAAAGCCGAAATAGCAAAAACAGAAGCATTTATAGAACGATTCCGTTACAAAGCCACAAAAGCAGCTCAGGTTCAAAGCCGCATTAAAGCGCTTGAAAAAGTGCATATAATCCACACTGACGAGTCACAGAAGCAGATAACGCTGCACTTCCCGCCATGCCCTCCCAGCGGCAGAGTTGTACTGAAAATTGAAGACCTGAGTAAATCCTATGGCGAGAATCACGTACTGCGGCATATCAGTGCATCAATAGAACGCGGGCAGAAAATTGCACTTGTCGGCGTCAACGGTGCGGGAAAGTCGACTCTTTCAAGGATCATTTCAGGACACGAGGCTCCAACCTCTGGTACAAGCGAACTGGGGTATCATGTACTCCCGGCGTTCTTTTCACAGGAAAGTGCGCAGAATCTCAATTATGATCATACGATATGGCAGGAGATATACCCGCTCAATATGGAAATGAGTGAGGGAGAAAAAAGGGGCCTCCTGGGTTCTTTTCTCTTCAGCGGCGACGATATTTATAAATCCGTCAAGGTCCTTTCAGGTGGTGAAAAATCACGCCTCTCGCTGGTAAAAATTCTGATGAATCCATCTAACTTTCTCATCCTCGATGAACCTACCAACCACCTTGACATGACAACCCGGGATCTGTTTCAGCAGGCTCTCCTCAAATACGACGGTACACTTCTCATTGTTTCACACGACCGCTATTTCCTTAACCGCATTGCTCAGCGTGTCTGGGAACTTCGCGACGGCATGCTGCATGACTATAACGGCAATTACTCAAGTTTTATAGAACAGCGTCAGGCACAGATAGAACAGATGAAGCTGAAAGATGCAGAGTCTGCCTCACAGAAATCCGTGCAGAAGCGTGATGCCGAAAGAGATAAAAAGCGTGAAGAAGCTGAGCGCAGAAACGAGATTTACCGCCGGAAAAAAGTTTATGTAGAAGAACTTGCCAAACTCGAAAACAGCATTTCCATGCTTGAGCAGAAGAAAAAAACTGACGAACAAAGCCTATGCCTGCCTGAAATATTGAATGACTCAGAAAAAATACAAAACTACATGAAGGATCTTTCCGAAACAGAAAACGCACTGCAGTCATCAATGAATCGCTGGGAAGATCTTGTTGAAATTATTGATAAAATTGAAAAAGGAGAATAAATTTTATGACACAACTAGTAAAAAAAGGCGATCGTATTCGTGTTCACTATACTGGGACACTGAACAACGGCACAGTGTTTGATTCTTCGGTGCTGAATAAGCGGCCGCCTCTTGAATTTGTCGTAGGCGCAGGACAGATGATTCCGGGTTTTGACAGAGGTGTTGTAGGAATGGCTGTCGGCGAGACACGGCAGCTGAAGCTGGCACCAGAGGACGCCTATGGCATGCGCCGCAATGACCTCTTAATTACTGTAACGGCAGACAGGCTGCCAAAGAATTACACGCCTTCTCCCGGCGATAAACTTCAAATGGGCCCCTACCCTGTGACAGTCGCCCAAATAAAAGATGATGGTGCTGTTGTACTTGATGCCAATCATTCACTTGCGGGCAAAGAATTAAACTTTGAAGTCACAGTTGTCGAAATACTGTAAAAGATACTGTGGGGCACCGTCATTATTTTTTGTCCTCCGGCTCTCTCCTGCACTTTATGCGGAAGAGAGTCTTTGTTTTAGCTGATGACTGCATCTTGCAGATTGTCCTGAATCTTTCCGTTTTACTTGACAAGTGTCATTTGTTACGTCATAATTTGTATTTTGACGCTTAAAATGTCAATTATTAAAGGGTGCTTACTACAAAGACGGTTCACGGTGAGCGGTCTTTGTGGATCCACTGCAGATTTTGGGAGGAACCATAGTGACCGCAGTAAATTTCAAAAATTTTGAACTGCCGTCTGTTTTTCAGACAGCCCTTGACGAGAGAGGTTTTAACGAACCGACGCCAGTTCAGGTAGAAGTCCTTTCGCAGCCTGACCTGAATGTTGACCTTGTGGTTCAGGCACGTACCGGTTCAGGGAAAACACTGGCTTTTATTCTGCCGCTGCTCGCTCAGCTTGGGGACGGCGAACGAAAAACGCGTCTTCTGATTCTTGCTCCGACACGCGAGTTAGCCATGCAGGACGCCGGAGAATCAGAATATTTTGGCAGGCTTAAAAACATCGGCACAGCTGCGCTGGTCGGCGGCATGAACATGGAACAGCAGATTAGCAGACTTCACCGCGGTGCTGCCGTCATTGTAGGTACACCTGGACGAGTACTCGATCACATCAGGCGCGGTACGCTGGATTTGTCCGGCATTGATACTGTAGTTCTGGATGAAGGCGATGACATGCTCGATATGGGCTTTCATGACGAACTGGAAGCCATACTTGATGCTGCTTCAGGCCGTAAGAAAACATGGCTTTTTTCAGCTACAATGCCAGACTCAGTCTTTGACCTTTCAAAACGTTATTTAAAAGACCCGGTCAGGCTCGAGGTCAACCATGAAGATGAACAGCATGAGGACATTGTTCACCGAGCTTACCTTGTACCGTCTCACCGCCGTCTTGAAGCCCTGGTCAATGTACTGCTGTGGGAACACCCTGTCCGCTCTCTTGTATTCTGTCACACAAAGACAGATACTGGAGAAGTAGCGGGCCGGCTTCAGGAAGAAGGGTTCATGGCCCTGACGCTTAACGGCGACATGACACAGAGAGAGCGAAGCAATGCGCTTGAGTCTTTCCGCACCGGACGTGTTCCAATCCTTGTGGCAACAAATGTAGCTGCCCGCGGGCTGGATATAGAGGGCGTCAGTCATGTGATCCAGCTGGGGCTGCCGGAAACATTGGAGACATTCGTTCACCGTTCGGGCCGTACAGGCCGCGCCGGACATGAAGGTAGCAATATCCTTCTGCTGACGCCGCAGGAGTCAGGCCGTTTTAAGTTCATGATTCATAATTCCGAAATGAAAGTGCAGTGGCTTAAAGTTCCCGACATACAGGAGGTTTCAGAAATTCAGCGTGAACTTCGTGAGGAATCCATACTGAAGATTGCTCCCGCGCCGGAAATCCAGGCCTGGGCCGTTTCTCTGCTTGAACGGTGTGAAAACAAAGAAAAACTTACTGCACAGCTCCTCACAGCAGTTATGCGCGACGTTCCGTCAGGCTACGCGCTTCGTGATATACTGCAGCGCGAACTTGACCAGCGCAGAGAGCGTGCCGGAACCCGGCATGAAGAACATTTCAGGCTGCACAGAGAAAAAAGCAGCAGTCGGCAGAGATTTTTTAAGGGAGAAGCCAATTCCACCGTCCCTGCCTTTGTCCTTACTATATCAAAAGGGCATAATACTCCAGACTGGTCAGTCGGGAGAATTCTCGGAACATTATGCAGTCTGCTGGATGTGGACAGAAGCGAAATCGGCAACATCAAAATGCGAAGCACCAGCACTGATGTAGAATTAAGTTCGACTGCAGCTGCGAAATTCAGAGATGGAGGCAAAGAACGCCTCGCAGAACGCGGCCTTTTATCCGGCTCTGTCAGGAAGCCAATGCTCTCAGGCCCAAGAAGGGAGCGCCGTTTCAGTTCTGCCGGTGAACGCATTGCCGGCAGCCGGATGGAAAGAAAGACAGATTTTGTTTTTAAAAAGCATCGCCATTGAAACTACACTGTATCAGGATTGTATTTTCATGAAAATCTGAAATGCTTAATGAGTTGAAACTTTGTCCTTTATCAATTTCATAGGTATAATGTTTTACGACAGATGCAGATCTCAGACGCAGCTGCCAGCGTATATAATGCTATTGAAAGGAGCCGTTATAATGGAATTTGATCCCGAAAGCATGAAAATACACATCTGCAAAAAATGCAAAGGCCTTGGGTTCGGCATTGATCTGAAAGGCAACAGATTTACCTGCTCAGAGTGCGGAGGAACTGGCCGTATACTGGTAAAAACACTGAAGAATGAGTTTACTCTGGGCAGTCTGAATGAAAACCTTTCTTTTGACAAAGAAACAATGAAAGTCCGTGTGTGCAAATCATGCGGCGGCCTCGGCACCATAAACTACGGCAGCGAGGAGAGAGATTGTGAGGACTGCGGAGGCACAGGACGCATTATTGAACAGAGACTCCTCACAAATTATCAGCTCAACGATATTGACGGTTTTTCCACGGCTGAAGAAGACAAATAGAGAGCAGAAAAACGGAACGTTTCTATGGAATAGAAACGTTCCGTTTTTAAACTTACTTTGCCATGGCAATTAGCTGATTCAGCAGACGGATCAGCTCTTGAACATCATAACGGGGACACTCCCGGCTCAGTATCTGCACATTATTTAAATGGACTTTCCAGCATTGATCATTCACCCTTGGCAATTCGCTGAGCACTGAACCATCTAACGCCGCACCTGCATATACGCCGCGGCTGATTGAATAGCTGTAAAGAGCCGCACCGCTGTTAAAACTTGTACCAACATAGCTTTCTTTTCCGCCCGGCCCCGCAGCCGCTGTTACATCCACCCCCAGAGTAAATGCGCCGCCGCGGAATGCTTTCATGCCCTTTTCGTTATTAACTGTCAGTACCAGAGCCGTCGATGTTGCGCCCGCCTGAAGTCCGACTGAACCACCGCTTATACTGTAAAAAGCCGGACCGTACCATTTGCCAGTTGTCTTGTCATGGCGCATGATCAGTCCCTCTCCATAACGGCCGCTGACAATAAAACCTGCCTTCACGACGTCAGGAAAAATCACAATACCAATTCCTTCTTTGACACTCTGTGCCAAGCCGTAGGCTGAATGCGATTTGATCATCCTTTTCACTGCAGTCTGAGCACCCTTAATGCGCCCTGAAATCTGGTAATTCTTTGCCCAGGCCGCCGATACGCTTACCATAAAAAACAGAAGTATTGCCGTGCAGAATTTTTTCATTTGAACTCCTCTACTTTCATCATTATTTACCTTTTTTAGAGTTTACCATCTGCAGAACAGCCTGTATAGTGTTTCTTGAAATTTTGTCGTGATAGGCACTAAGCTTCTCCTCAAAAATAAAAAAAGATCTTGCGCTGTACAAAAGCTGTGATATACTTATTGTAAAGATGATAAAGCATTCCTGCGGTGTGCGTGATCTTAGTTACCGTCTTGAGCCAACACCTGTCTCCTCGGTTGAGCGAAAGATTATGGATCGTGGTCCATGGCTGAGCTCGCAATTTTTGTGGAACGGGTCAAGACAACTGCGACACGGCACTGTGGGCTTTATCCATCTAAGAGAGAACCTCTGCGGTTCCCTCTTTTTTTATATTCCTGCCTGCCACAAATAACACAAATTTCTTTGACTCCCTGACAAGAAGGTTAGGAAAGATGAGCTCACCGTTATTTTGTTTAAGCACTGTTCGTGGAGTAATACTTGATTGGGACGGTGTTATCGCGGAAACAAAACTTGATTTTAGCAGAATTCGCCGTAAATATTTCAATGGAAATCGCGTTCCTCTGCTTGAAGCCGCAGAAATGATGTCTCCTGAAATGCGAACTGTTTTCCTTGCTGAAATAAAGGCGGAGGAAATGCGTGGAGCAGCTAATTCTGTTCCTGTTGAAGGCGCCCTTGATTTTATAAAACTCCTTAATACAAAACATATTCCATGGTGTGTTCTGTCGCGCAACTGCAGAGAATCCATTGAACTGGCAGCACAAAGCATCGGGTTTGCACTTCCGCCATATACGTTCAGCCGAGAGGCTGCTCACGTAAAACCCGATCCCCGCGCAATGACTGATGCAGCAGACGCCATACATGTTCCATATTCGCAATGTCTTGTTGTCGGCGATTACCTCTTTGAAATGCTTGGCGCGCGGCGGGCAGGAATGCGCTGTACGCTGGTACGCACTCATGATGCTGAATCAATATCGCTTGCTGATGTGTGCTACTCTGACCTGAAAGCACTGACGCGGGCGTTTGCTGAGGACGCTTCCGTAATTCCATGGGAATATCAACCGGCAGCGGCACAGGTGGGCAAAAATACTCTGTTAAAAATGCATCAGAAAACAATTCACATTGATTGTAATTTAGAAAACCATTCACTTGAAGTTTTGGATCGACTTGCGGCATTCGGACTGGGAGCCGTTACTGCTGACAGTGCGAGAACAATATGCGAAGCTGAGTTCCGGAACTGCAGCGCCCTGTCTCCAGCAGCGCTTTCGCAGTCTCTCTGCAGCATCATGCGGCACTTGTTCACCAAGCGGTATCCATTGCTGGAAATCAGGAACGGTAGTGAAGGCACGCCATTGTCGCAAATTTCTTCCTCAGAAAATTTTATACGTGCAGTGTCGAATGAATAACTGCCGAAGAGGAAAACTTACAGCGCGAAGAATGTGCAGTCGCACTCTGTCCGCTGCCGGGCCCGGCGACTGAACAAACAGCGCACGTACACTGTGCTCAGCATCAGAAGCAGACTTTGATCCGGACTCTGAAATTTGCGGTTGCTTTTAACCATGCCGTTGGATATCAACTGACAATGAAGCGGGAAGAGTCTTACAAAAGATTCTCCCGCTTCACGTTTTTCCAAGTTTGATTTTCAGATAATCACGCATAAGGGCAATCATTTCCCGACACGCCATAGAAGTCAGATCAAGTCCCCTGCATGTCGGAATAAACTGAACTGCCTTGACACCGGAACGGCGGACCATACTCGGCGCAGGCGCAGGAATAATATCGAATTCTTTAAGATAAACACGCGCCCAGAGCATTGCTCTCGTAATATGAAATTTATCAGTAACAAGATAAATCACTGGATAAGTGCTTTCATCAGGAAAAATTCCGTTCAGCAATCTTGCACTCTGACGGATATTTTCCTGCGTGTTCAGCGATTTCCCCTCTATCAGACATTTTCCGCTGAACGAATGGGCTTTCAGCCATTTTTCCATCAGCGGAGCTTCAATGCCTGAAATTAAAAGCGTATCATTTTCATGAGAATGATGAACTTCAAGTGCCTTTCTCATTCTCCTCTGCGAGGATACTGAGGGCTGATACAAGTCACCCTCTGCCACTGCTCCCCCTCCCAGCACAAGAGTTACAGCCGGGCTGCCTTTATCAGTGTCCCCGGAACAGCCCGCCAAAGATTCGAGAATCATCAGCATTGCCCTGCCAAAAAAATCTGTACATGCGGCAGCAAAGAGAAATACTGTAAAAATTGCCGCATAGCGTCTCTTTTTTTCCTGAACATTGAATGGAAAAACGAGAACTACAAGCGCTGTAATTAAAAAGATCCCCAGCGGGGAAAACACAGCGGTCAGCAGCGTTGATCCAAAGTACGAAAGCGCTGTCATGGATTAAGCTGCAGACGTTCCGAAGTATGAGTGTTCAAATATGCTACAAGGCGGTCACGGCTTAAACGTATATGAGCTCCCATAGCCTGGCGGACTTTCACTTCATCCTTCGCCAGCAGTGCGTTGATTATTTCTACATGCCCTTCTGACAGACGCTGGATATAATCCTTATCACCTATAGAGTAAGGCCTGTACAGGTTGATAACGTCTACAAGCTCCTGAAGGGAATTTTGCAGGAAACGGTTTCCTGAGGCCTGATAAAGAAATCCATGGAAACGCCTGTCTTCTTCAAGGTATTTATCAGGATCAGTGTTATTATCCATATTCCTGAAGATCTCAAGGAATTCCTGAAGTTCCCGCACCGGCGGATGAGCGCACACAAGAGCTGCAGCAAACATTTCAAGATCTTCGCGAAGTTCATAAAGAGCGCCTGCATCACTGATCGAAGGAAGAGAAACATAGGCGCCCTTCCGCGGCGTCAGCGTTACAAGTGAAGTTTTTGCAAGCTGACGAATAGCCTCTCGCACCGGGGTACGAGACACTGCCATTTTTTCCGCTAATTCCACTTCAGACAACTTCTCACCGGGTTTGATAATCCCGTTGACTATTGCCTGTTTAATCTTTTCGTAAACGATCTGACGAAGATCCATATTTTTTGCAGGATGAAGCGGATTATACATAACTGACACTCCTTAGCAGAAAAACTCGTCATAAATGAATGAGAACGCATTTCCCGTAAATGCACTTCTGTTTATATTATACAAAAAACAGTTTTCTCCTGCAATAAAAAAGAATCCGAAGGAAATCTTTCCCTCGGATTCTTATGTTTTTAACAAACGCCTATTTCATGAGACGAAGAACAATTTCTGCAATAACAGCCGAACCGACAAATGTGCCTACAAAGACCATCAGGCCGACAAGAACAATACGCCAGCCCTGTTTTTTGAGCAGGTCAAGATCTTTCCCAAGAGCCAGTCCTGCATATGCCAGAATCGGCGTGCAGAGTCCAACGAAATTGATGTTCTTTGCAGCCGCCGTGATATAAGAGGCGCACGGTAAAAAACCGGGTATTGTTACAATACAGCCCAGCGTTGTGATATAAGCAACAGCCGGCAGTCCTTTCCATGGAATAAGTTTATAAATCAGGACACCTACGAGCACAATGCCGAGAAGAACAGCCATGCCTTCGACAGTCTGTGCAATGGTAAATCCGTCAATCACATTTACTACACAGCTGATCAAGGCATCAATTATCAGGAAAAGAATCATCTGTAAACTTGTCATTGCAATCATCTCCCCCTCTTAATTAACGGGATTCGCCCGGCTTGCTCGGGGCATCTTTTACGCCGCAGCGGCGCAGCAGCCACTCGGACAGCGGAAGACTGATAAAGACGCACATATAAACGCCGTCCAGGCCTGAAAGCATGTTGCTGGTTGCAGCCAGGGCTGTGAGTTCGTCTTTAAGATTGGGGAACATCTGAATAAGAGGGGCCAGAGATGTTGTCATCATGCTTGCGCTTCCTGTACCACAGGCCATGGCAAGAGCCTGCGGGCTGAACCATGAGATGGTGGAAGCAATGAGAGAACTCATAAAACTGCAGAACAATGCGCCAAAAACCGTACCAGTAATGTAAACGCCCATCACGCCCAATCCTTCTGGTGTGTTGATGCCGTATTTTTCTCCAATTATTGCAATGTTCGCCTCACGGGCATTTGAAAATGCAGCACCGACTGCTTCACGGCGAAGGCCGAGAAGCACTGCAAAAGGAATACCGAAAAATACTGTGCCGAGATTTCCAAATTCCTGAAGAAGGAGTGCCGGCGCAGAATGAACGACTTTCCAGAAACTTGGCCCCACCAGTGTGCCGTAACGGGCCATCAGCAGAAAGAACGTCACACTGGTCAGCGCTGAAACCTGAATCATATCATCGTGGGACAGAATTTTCAGCTTTGGCAGGCTGATAATTGCGCCCAGTACAAATGAATAAAGCATGGGCACCAGCACAAGTTTTGCAGGTCCGACATTAAAAGACTTGCCGCCGATCAGTTCAGCTATGACACACAGTACCAGAGCCAACAAATGAATTTTCCAGTTTTTCAACGCTTTGCTTACTGTCTCTTCCATACCTACGACCTCCTGCTTTAAATATCAGCAGACTGTACAAGTCTGCGTGATGCTAATATTCAGAAAAACGACTGTCCATCGCAGAGAGATACTGTTCTTTTGTATAAATTGGTTTGAAATTGTCAATAATCTTATGTGCCTGCACAGCGTTATCTGCCAGCAGATCAACAATGGTCGCAAGCATTGCTTTTGCCGAGGTCAGCACAGCAGAATTAAAGTCGACCACTCTGAAGCCAGCAGAATGCAGCGCACCGACTGAACCGCCTGCGAGAGGGTGAATTGCCGGCATCAGATGACATATATCCCCCATATCTGTTGAAGCTGAAAAATAAGTCCCCGTAAGGACGTTCTCTCTGCCGACAAGCTGTGCAGCGTTATCAACAAACAGTCTGTTAAAATCAGCGCACACTTCAAGCGGCATATCTCCAGGAATACTTGTAAAATGGAACTTGCAACCCAAAGCATCGGCACCGCTCTTAAACGCACGTTCCACTTTTACAAACACTTTGTCTATTACATCAATGCTTGCGGCCCGCACATAGCCTTCGAGACGGACATCGTCAGGGACGGAATTTGCAGAATCGCCGCCTTTTGTGATGATAAAATGGACACGCACGTGGTCACTGTCACGGAACGTCTCGCGTAACGCGTTTACTGCGTTTATGCCTGCAACTGCAGCATAAAGTGCGTTGATGCCCTGATCTGGTGCTGCAGCAGCGTGCGCCTGCCTGCCCTCATAGCGAATCATAAAGATTCTGAAACCGTTTCCGTGAGCCAGCGCTGAAAAAGCGCCGCAGGGCGACCACTCTCCAGCATGGATCATCATTGCCATGTCCACGTCATCAAACTCTCCAAGACGCACAAACTCCTGCTTGCCGCAGAGGTAACCGATCTTACCTTCATCGCGGAGCTTCTTGCGGTGATCCACCTGGATGAATTCTTCAGCAGGCACTCCCATAAGAGCAACGGAGCCGTCAAGATCTTTCATAATCCCGCTTTTTGCTAGAGCAGTTCCAACTGTCAGCACCATTGATGTCTGCAGGTTATGGCCGCAGCTGTGCGATGCGCCGTCTACAGGATTGGCCTGCGGGTGATTGCGGCAGATAATGCCGTCCAATTCTCCGAGCACAGCCACTTTAGGTCCCGAATTATTGCCTATATCCGCACGCAGGCCTGTAATTGCCAAGCCGCGCTTAACCTGCAGTCCTGCAGCTTCAAGAGCTTCTGCCAATTTATCGCTCGTCCGGTTTTCAGAATATCCAAGTTCTGCATGAGCTGCTATATCGTCCGCGTAAGCCTTTACTGTCGGAGCTGCAGCATCAACAGCCTCAAAAACACGCTTCTTCAATTCAGACCTGTCGACCAATTCTGTGAAACCTCCTTGCAGATGCATCATTACTCCCACAAATCTGCTGTCAAAAATAAAAAGGCCCATCATATAAAAGACGCGGCCTTTACACCAATGGCTGACGCTGTGCATAACATCAAGCTGGAAAAAAACGCACCTAACGTCAGGCAACGTCAGCGCTTTACTCGCAGAGTCGTTTTTTAAATTAATAGCTTATTGTAAATATAAAGCTTTTATCTTGAGCTGTCAACTTTGAAAAAATGATCAAAAAGAAATATCGGCCTTCTGCGTTAAACTTCCTGAAAACACACCTCAGAAGCCTTTGTTCGCTAATATCAATGCTGCATAATTTTACTAATACGCCTGCCGAGAAAGTACAAAAAAACTATAAACACAATGCTGCTTTCAAACTCTGATATACTGAGTTCATGTAATTGCCAGATGATTGTTTTTTTAAAAGTTCGCAACTATAGACCACAGACTCCAGCCAGTTTACCCAAAGAGGTACATCTGCGATTGTTCAGAGTATTCAAGGCAAATTTAATATCAGTACCAGCAATAAGAAACTCAGTAAAAACTATGAGAACATATCCTTATGAGTACATAAATAAAAAGTGCGAAAAAGCCCTGATGTTATAAGGGTTTCTCGCACTTTATGCTCTGCCGTTTTCTGGAAATATTTACTATTTGTATGGCGCGCTCGGCGGGACTTGAACCCACAACCTTCGCCTCCGGAGGGCGACACTCTATCCAATTGAGCTACGAGCGCCGATAATCACGACGATAAGTAGGATACACCGTTTCAGTTTTTCCGTCAAGCGTATTTCAGAAACGGAATTACCTGAATTTAACAATGGTGACGCCCCATCCGCCTTCCCCCCGGTCGCCAAGACGATAGCTTTCCACATAGGGCAGACGGTCGCATAATTTATGGACAAGCCGGCGGAGAATCCCTTCACCATGGCCGTGTATCACAGCGACTTCCCCGTATCCTGCACGCATTGCCCTGTCAAGATAGCGCTCAACAAGAGGGATTGCTTCATCAGCCAGCATTCCGCGGATCATAATTGAACTCGGCACACCTTCAGGGCGTTTCATTATTGAAATTTCATCCGCGCTTTTAAGCGGCGCCGGTGCCGAAGTTGGGACAAGCCTCGACAAAGGTACTGTCACGTGCATTGCGCCTGATTGTATAACTGCATTTTTGCCCTCAATAGAAACTATTTCGCCCCTCACAGCACTGTCTCTCAGTTTTACGTTTGAACCGACTGTAAAAGCAGGGGGCTGTACAGGTATCCGGCGACTCTCTATTGCAGTCTGACGGACCATTGATTTGTCTCTGGTTCTGTCCAGCTGCTGTTTCTGTCTGGCCATTTCACGGTGTCCTGCAGATTTCGCCGCACCCTGCAGCGATTTCAAAAGTGCCCTCGCTTTTGCTTCGGCATCATCAAGCACTTTCTGGGATTCGCGTTCGGCGTTGAGAAGCATCTGATCCCGCTTCTGTTCCGTAGCACTGCGCGTGTCCTGCAGTTTCTTCTTTTCTATGTCCAACTGTTGTTTTTCGAGAGCCAGTTCACGTGAGAGTTTATCTACTGCAGTTCTCTTTTCCTGAAGCTGTCCCATCAGTTTTTCAACATTGAGCTCATCGCTGTTCAGACGTTTTTCGGCCTGATCAACTATTGCTGCGGGCATGCCGTAACGCCTGGCGATAGCCAAAGCGTTGCTTTGTCCGGGAATACCTACAAGAAGATGGTACGTCGGACTGAGAGTCTTCATGTCAAAGTCTACGCACGCGGCTTCGACACCCGGCGTTGTCGTTGCGAACCTTTTAATGGGGTTATGATGCGTTGTCGCAAGCACAAGCGTATTACGGCGAATCAATTCTTCCAGAATTGCTATCCCAAGGGCAGCGCCTTCCTGCGGATCTGTCCCCGCACCAAGTTCGTCAAGAAGCACAAGACTGTTGTTATCAGCCGTTTTAAGCATTTCAACAATTCGCTTCAGATGTGAGCTGAATGTGGAAAGGCTTTGTTCGATGCTCTGTTCATCGCCGATGTCCGCATAAATTGCAGAAATAAAACCGACTGTAGAGCCGTCAGACGCTGGCACAGGCAGTCCGCACCAGGCAAGAAAGACTGCAAGTGCAGCCGTTTTCAGCGCTACTGTCTTGCCGCCTGTATTAGGGCCCGTTATCACAAGCGCTCTGAAGTCCCTGCCGCAGTATACGTCAATAGGAACACTCTTCTCGCCAAGCAATGGATGGCTCAACCCGTAAAAACTGAACTCCGAATGCTTTACTAACTCAGGAAGCCGCCAGTGTTTAAATGAAATGAGATCACTCATACAATAAAATATATCAAGCTGCGCAAGCGCATCCTCTGCTTCATCTATCGCGTTTTGCCGTTGAAGCAGCATCTGAGTTAGTTCTCCGTAAAGACGGCGTTCTTCCTGACGCTGCTGCTCAGCAAGAGCGGCAATACGGTTGTTTAGAGCAACCAGTGCGTGCGGTTCCATATATACAGAATTTCCGGAGGCTGATTTATCATTAATAATCCCAGGGAAACGACCAACGCAGGACTGCTTCACCAGCACAGAATAACGGCCGTTCCGCAATGACAGAACACGTTCCTGAAGCATGGAACTGATATTTCCGCTGAGCATACTGCTGCCGATTCTCCGTGCGTCGCTGCGTTTCTGTGTAAGTTCTTCACGAATCTCGCGGAGCTTTTGCGAGGCACTGTCTGCAAGTGAACCATCACTGTTAAGGACAGAGAGTTTATCAAGTTCTGCGTCAAAATCACGTATCCGTGACGAAAACCATCCCAGGGCAGGATACTTTTCACGGGCCTCAAGTGACTTTTCCCGTACTGATTTAGCAAGTGCAAGAAGGATGCGTACTTTGAGAAGTTCCTCGCCGAGCATCAGCGCTGTGTGGCGAGCTTCGTCAAGGTCTTCAGAAACAATCTGCACTGCATCATTCCATGGAAATGCCCCGCCGCTGTCGGAAAAGTTCAAATAAGCCGCCAGCAGGTTCTGGCGGCTTATAAGATTTGACATGTCCGCAGCCGGCTCAATATTTTCCAGAGCTTTCCGCCCCAGTTCACTGCGGGTTCCTGAGGAAATAAGCTTCAAAACGCTGGAAATATCAAGTGACTGCCTGACTTCGCTGCTGATTTTCATCATATCACCTGTTAAGAAACGCGCGGCGGCAATAAAGCATCGATATAATGCTCTATATCAGGCAGCAGAGCATTTACAACCGCTGCGGTTCTGCTCTGACTGAGATCTATGCCTGGCAGGAAAGAACTGGCACGATTCAGCAGTATTACGATAAACACGACAAGTGCCGCACCTTTAATAAAGCCGATAAGAAGTCCGCACATGCGATCCAGAGTGGAAAGGTAAACAAAGTTAAGCAGAGCCTTCAGCAGTTTTCCAATCAGAGCACATACGATGCACACTGCAAAAAAAATAACCGCAATGGCAATAATCCTGCTTAATGGCTGGCTGATCTGACTGAAGTACTTGCGGATATAAACATCTACCGGGGCCGCATAAGCAAGCCCCAGGTAGATGCCGGCAATAATGCCGATCAGTGAAAAAATTTCACTGGAAAAACCGTGCAACACTCCCTTTACTGAGAAAAAGAGTACAACCAGCAGCATACAAAGATCAAAAATATCTGCTGTGCTCATTGATACTTTTCTCCCGAATCCTTTTTATCAGCCGCTGCCTGCGGTGCGGCAGCATCACCGTATTTATCAATCATATCCGTAAGTTTTCCCTGAATCTGCTGCAGTTTATACGCCATATACATCCATCCGAGAAGGAAGCGCTTCTCCTGATCAGCTTTTGGGTCAAGCGATGCAAAAAGTTTTTGACTGAACGCAACGATATCGCTGAATTTGTCGGCGGCCAGAGCTGTCCGAAGGAGATAGGTTTTGCTGCCGAGAGTAATTCTGGTCTCCCGGATGTTGTCCTCCATTGCGCTTACCGCCTTTCGTTTCCGGCATCAGGAAGGATTGACCGCAGCGTTTTGGCAATTTCATCAATCTTCGCCTCAAGCGTCTCTTTATCCTTCTGAAGGTTCATATTGTCTCGCTCAAGTTCTTCTATCATACGGTCCTTTTCCTTAAGCGCACGGATTTTATCCAGTTCTTTTTCTTCAACCTGTTTCTTAGTTTTTGTAAGTTCATCCTGAAGAGATGCACTTGCAGTTGCTGCTTCGCCAAGGCGGGCGGAAACGCGCTCAAGAAGCTGATCAAGTTCAGAAAGATTTGTCATGTCAGTCTGCCTCCTTAATATTTTTTACACTTGTTGTCTGTAATTCTACCGCAGCTTGTAACCTTTTGCCTCAAGGGCCGTGCGCAGCGCATTATGCTGTTCGTCAACTTCGGAATCACGCAGGGTTCTCCCCGCTTCACGGTAAGCCATGGAGAATGCCATACTGCGGAATCCTTCAGGCACACCAGTGCCGTCGTAGATATCAAACAGACGTACTGCGCTCAGCTGGGCACCGCCGCAGGCACGAATATCAGCAAGCACAGCATCTGTATTCACATTCTTGCTCACCAGCATTGAAATGTCGCGGTACACAGGAGGATAAACGCTGACTCTGCCATAATGTGGAAGCGAAACATCAATAAGGGGTTCCACGTCCAGTTCAAACGCATAGAGCGGCGTGTCTATGTCGAGTTCAGCAGCAATATCAGGTTTAAGCGCCATCAGATATCCGATCGTTTTTCCATTAAACAGAATCTCAGCCGTCTGTCCGGCATGTCCGTCACTGCGCCGCGCCTGCCGGAAAGTAAGTTCTGCGCTGCATGCCCGTGCTATGGCTTCGACATCGCCCTTTACCAGCATAAAATCATCCTTCGAGCTGGCGTAAAGTGCACGCTTTTCCTTACCTGTAAATGCAATGCCGCCGATACGTTCTACTTCTTTGACATCGCCGTTTTCCGGAACAAACACTCTGCCAAATTCAAATACATGAATCGGATCACGCCATCCGCCGCGAATTGTTTTGCTTACACCATTCAAAAGGCCCGGCAGAAGCGAAGGACGCATAACCGACATATCCACGCTGATAGGATTGGCAACTACTTTGCATTTATCCGCATCAGGATAACGGACAAGTTTCAGCAGTTCAGGGCTGATAAAGCTCAGCGTAACCAGTTCGGTATAACCGCGTCCGATAGCTACAGAGCGAAGAAGCCGCTGCAGCCGCATCATGGGACTCAGAGCTCCTGCTTTATGCAGCAATGGTATTGTGGGTTCGATCGCGTTATAGCCGCGAATACGTCCCACTTCCTCAATCAGATCTTCTTCGATGGAAATGTCCGTACGGCGTGTGGGTACTTCAAAAACCGCTTCATCATCGCTTCCTGAAACTTTTTCTATGTTCAGACGGTGAAGAATTTTTACGGACTCATCAAGGTCATCGAAGCACAAAATTTTCTTCATCTTTTTCTTTGTCAGTTTTACCTGCAGAGGTTTAATCTTGCCGTTTTCTGCGTAAAAGCTGCGGGCAAAGGCACGGATACCGCCCCACTGCTCCATGAGATTCAGCGTGTAATACATTGCCATTTCAGTCATAGCAGGGTCAACGCCGCGTGCATATCTGAATGAGGCTTCACTGGGAATTCCCAGCCGGCGTGATGTCTTGCTGATGTAAGGAGAAGTGAAGTTTGCCGTTTCAAGCAGAACATGTTCAGTTTTATCAGTAATCTCCGAGTTCAGACCGCCCATGACTCCGGCAAGCGCGACAGCAGTGCCGCCGCTTGAAATCACCATATCGCTGGAAAGAAGTTTATATGACTTTCCATCCAGAGTTGTGATCTGCTCATTTTCTTTTGCGAGACGCACTCCGATATTCGCTCCGGGCAGACTCTTCGCGTCAAAAGCATGCTGAGGCTGGCCCAGAGCAAGCATGGCGTAGTTCGTTGCGTCAACAATATTGTTGATCGGGCGCATCCCTTCCATGCAAAGCCTTACGCCCGCCTGCAGCGGAGAAGGCATAATATGCACATTGTCCGCAAGGCCCAGCCGGTACGCCCGGCAGCCGTCAGTTTCAATGCTTACGCCGTCAAATGGAAGCGTCCATTCACCGTCGTTTTCAGGTTTGCGGATTTCCGGCAAATGAAGTGCACACTGAGGAAAAAGAGCATGGATTTCAATAGCCATGCCCAGAACGCTCAGCAGATCGCCGCGGTTAGGAGTCACTGATACATCAAACACGGTATCGTTCAGTCCCAGCCATTCACCTGCATCAGCTCCGAGCGGCGCGTCCACGGGCAGCTGAAGAATGCCATAGACATCGGTAAGGTCTGGAACCCCAAGTTCCTTTGCAGAACACATCATCCCGGCGCTGTTAAAGCCGTCGAAATCACGGTATCCCAGCACCATGCCGCCTGCTGTGGATGACCCCGGCGCAAACCACGGAATCACATCCCCCAGTTTTACGTTGGGCGCAGCTGTAATGCACATCGGACATTCCTGCTCACCGATGTCGAGACGTGTCACCCTGAGCCCTGATTTGGTAGGATGCTGACGGCACTCCACAATTTTTGCAATTCTGACGCCTTTTACCTTCTCGCAGGGGCGGGTTACAGACTCTATTTCGGTTCCGGTAACAGTCAGCCTGTCAGCAATATCTTCAAGCGGTACGCTGAGATCAATAAAGTCTTTCAGCCAGTTGATTGATAAAAGCATTATTCCTGCCTCCCGGAAAGCAGATAAGAACTATCACCGTCAAAAAGTGCACGGAGATCATTCAGTCCGTACTTGAGCATTGCAATGCGGTCAAGGCCCATGCCCCACGCAAAACCGTTGAACTTTTCAGGGTCTATGCCGCCGGAGCGCAGTACATTCGGGTGGCACATTCCCATGCCGCCGATTTCAAGCCAGCCTGTTCCTTTGCAGATCTGGCAGTGGGGGTCATGTCCGCCGCATTTGAAGCATTCAATGTCGACTTCCAGTGACGGCTCTGTAAATGGAAAGTAGCTGGCGCGATAACGGGCTTTGAGCTTTTTGCCAAATACGCCGTTGATCATCGCTTCAAGACAACCTTTCAGATCGCCGACGGAAATAGATTTATCAACGATAAGTCCTTCAATCTGATGAAACATAGGGCTGTGAGTCGGATCGTTGTCACGGCGGTACACTTTGCCCGGACAGGCTACGCGCAGCGGGGCACCCATATCAAGCATAGCATGAATTTCCATGCCGCTGGTGTGAGTGCGAAGCAGCCGGCCGTCGCCGAAATAAAATGTGTCCTGCATATCGCGGGCCGGGTGATGCGGCGGGATGTTCAGCGCCTCAAAGTTGAAAAAATCTGTCTCGATCTCAGGACCTGTTACAGTGGTAAAACCCAGTGCTTCCAGAACTTCAAGCACATCCATAGTAACCTGAACCACTGGATGGAAAGCACCCAGCGTACGGCCGCGCGATGGCTGTGTTACATCAACACGGTCGTGCAGCTCAATCTCCGTCATGCGGCGCTGCTCGAGTTCTGCAATTGCGGCCTCTAGTTTATTCTGGAACTCAGTCTTCGCTGTGTTGATCATCTTGCCCGCAGCAGGCCGTTCCTGCGGGGTCAGCCTGCCAAGCATTTTCTGAAGTCCGGTCATTGCCCCTTTTTTGCCAAAGACCGCGACCCGCGTGCTATTCAGCGATTCGAGTGTTGGATTCTCGCTCAGCGCTGTTTCAACAGAAGCCCGGATTTTCTCAATCTCAAGCTGTATATCGTTGTCCATGTGCAGCCTCCTTACAAATTTCAGATCCTACCCTGTTATTATAAGTTATTTGGCCCAACAGCGACAGGGTCTTTATAAACAAGGAGAGCTCCTGTCATGCACAAAATGACAGGAGCCCCCGCGTTTACGTTTCTGACAACAGGTTGAGAGCTCTCGTTTCAACCTTACTTGACAGCTGCTTTAGCCTGCTCTGCAATGCTGCGGAAAGCCGCCATATCATTGACAGCAAGATCGGCAAGCATTTTACGGTTAATCTCAATGCCGGCTTTTTTAAGGCCGTTCATAAGGCAGCTGTAAGTTGTGCCCTCCATCCGTGCAGCTGCATTAATTCTCGCGATCCACAGACGGCGGAAATCGCGTTTTTTGCGGCGGCGGTCTTTGAACATGCTGCTCAGAGCATGCAGATAGGCCTCACGGGAACGGCGGACATTATTCTTCTTATGACCGAAAAAACCTTTTGTAATGCTGAAAAGCTTCTTATACTTTCTATCGCTGGAAGTTGCAGATTTAACGCGCATCGTTGTTCACCTCTGTTTATTAATCCTGATTACTTAACATAAGGCATCATCAGGCGCAGCATGTGTTCCTGACCGTCTGACAGAATGCCGGCCTGACGCATGCGGCGATGACGTTTTGCATTTTTGCAGCTGAGAAGATGACGGCGGCCGTTTTTCTGATATTTCACCTTGCCGCTGCCAGTGTACGAGAAGCGTTTTTTAGCGCCTGAATGTGTCTTTGCTTTCCAGACCATAATTGTTACCTCCGTGTTCGGTTTAACATTTATTCTTTGTTGCTACTCTTGGGCAGTGCACCAAGAGGCACAAACAATGCTCTCATATAACGGCCTTCCATTTTGGGCTCTTCTTCCATTTTGCCGGCAGAAGCGCAGTCAGCCGCTACGCGGTCGATGACCTCACGGCCTTTATCCAAAAACGCCATTTCACGGCCGCGGAAAAAAATGGAAACTTTTACGCGATGCCCGCCCTCAAGAAATTTAATGATGGCTTTCGTCTTAAAGTCGTAATCATGCTCGTCAATTTTTGGACGCATTTTTATTTCTTTAAGGGCCTGAACTTTTTGTTTTTTGCGAGCATCCTTGTCGCGTTTCTGCTGTTGGTAACGGTATTTTCCGAAATCAAGGATGCGGCATACGGGCGGTTTGCCTTCAGGTGCAACCTCAACAAGATCCAGTTCGCGTTCTTCCGCAGCAGCGATTCCTTCAGCCGGAGTCATGATGCCTAATTTCTTACCATCATTATCAATCACCAGAATCTGCTCTGCAGTGATCTCTTCATTAACTCTCGGCTCATCAGGCATTTTTTTAGCTATGTGAGTCACCTCCCCAAAATTTTGGCAATAAAAAAAGAGGAAAGGCATCGCCCCTCCTCATGCATGACCAATACTCAACTGCTCTTTGCATGACCCGGCAGCAGCCTGAGGCGCCATACGGGTGAGAGGACTTCCTCTTCTTTAATATTGCAATCGTGATTATACCGCCTGCTCTAGAATTTAGCAAGCTCTAAATAATAACATCAGTAGAAATTTTTACTGATTTGATTTCTGCGCAAATCAGCAGACAGTAACACGCTCACCATCGCTCAGAGAGAGTTTTAAAAGAGATTTGTAGTCATCAATGAACTTTTCTTCAGGGTCATCGGTTGCAATAAAAATTCCGGTACCAACAAGTTCGGCACGAAATTCATGCACCACCTGCGCCATGCCGGCTGCTGTGCTGCCGCAGTGCATAAAATCATCGATCAGAAGCACACGCTCACCCGGTGAAAGCTGCTTTGTACCCATGTACATTGACCTTACCTCACCGCTCTGCGTCGGATAATGGACGCACACGGCAGGTCCGTCGCTGGCTCTGTTTCTGAATCTGCACACAGCCAGAGGGACGCCGAGCGAACGAGCTGTCGCAAGGCCGAGAGGAATACCTTTGACTTCAGATGTCATAATCAGCGTAGGGCGTACATCCTTGAATACAGTCGCAAATATCAGCCCAAGCATATCACTGTAAATCGGATTAAAAAGGATGTCAGCATAATAAATGAGCCCGCCGGGCAAAAGTCTGTCAGGGTCCGAAAGGGTGTCCGCAAGTTCCTGCAGAAAGCTGCGGCGTTTTTCTTCCTGAAGGGTAGGAATATAAAAAGCACCGCCCGTTCTTCCACGGTCAACAATCACATGACCGTATCCTTCTTTTGTCAATGCCTCGCTCACTATTGCCACGTCGTCACTGATAACAGTTTTCGACACACCGAACCCCTCTGCAAGCTGGGTCATTGAGATTAAACGCGAGGGAGAAGAGAGAAATTTTGATGTGATACGGATCAGGCGTTCTGTGCGTTGTCCCTTCATACTGCTGTCACCCTTTTTCTTTAAAATATAAACACGTTTTCAACCCACGGAAACTCAGGGGCAAAATTACGGTAATCTTCCAGGTTCCACAGAGCAAAAGCTGCACTTCCGCTGCCTGTAATTCCCCAGGCAAGTGCCCCGCACGCGGCAGCAGCATCAAAAAGATCCTGATACTCGCTGTGTTCTTTCATAAGCAGCGGCGCAAAATCATTTGGGAGCAGTCCGAAGTATCTTCTCTGTCTCAGCATGTCCAGAACTCTTTCAGATTCTTTCACTGCCTGTTCACGGCTGACCGGCCACCTGCCGCCATAATAACAGTCAAGGCGCCGATACATTTCAGCTGTATTGCAGCGCCATGATGGAATAACAGCCGCCGCTTTCAAATTCAAAAAACTGTCATCCAGGCATTTTATTTTTTCACCAATGCCCTCAACCAGTGCCAGTCTGCTTGCACCATTGAGAAATGGCACATCAGAACCGAACTGGGCAGCGTCGCCTCTGAAAGAATATGTTCTGCCGAGAAAAGTGAGCAGTCCTGCGGCATCGCCGCTGCCCGCTCCCATTCCCGTGCCGGGCGGGATGCTTTTTTCAAGGATCATATTCAGCGGAGGCACTCTGATACCGTCTGCCCTGAGTTTATCAAGGGTTTTCAGAAGTATATTGCGTCCCGTGATAACTGACTTTTTGATTTTAAAATTTACACTTACATTATCCTCTTCTGCCGCTTTAATTGTCAAGTAATCAGTCGGCCCTACCCTGAGAAAAACAGAACAGAGGTCATGAAATCCAGACAATCGTTTGCCTGTCACCCGAAGCGTCAGATTCAGTTTTGCATTACATGGGATTTTTTCAGCTGAAAATTGCATAACCAAATACAGCTCCTGTGAAAAATAAGGGAAAATCCTTTATTTTTTCTGAAAACTGCGGCCGTTTTTCAGTCTTTCTTCAAAAGGATACGCTTTTCTCCAACACGCCGGGTAATTCCCCTGCCATCAAGATATTCCAGTATTGGAAGGACGAACTTACGGCTGCTCCCTGTTATGTCTCTGACCTGGGCAAGTGTAAAGCCGCCTGCTGAGGTGCGAAGCTGCTCAAGCAGAGGATCCAGCAGCTCTGTGGAAAGAACGAAAGTTCCGTCCAGAACAGCGGCTTCATTGTTTTTCTTCAGCTGGTCCAGCAGGCTGTTCATCTCTTTTGCAGGCATGCCGACCGCCTCAGGCAGATCTTCAATCGTTGGAAGCTGGTAACCGCATTTTCTGCAATAAGTCAGGAACTTTTCACGTTTTTCCATATAAGCTGAATTATCCACTGGCACAAATTTTGGAAGCGAAATAACGCCCTCTTCTGATTTAAAGCGTTTTTGTTCGACTGCTTTGGCGAGAATTACTTTTCCTGTCCTGCGCTTGTCCTCCGGGTAAACCTGGTTAATCAGGGTTTCAGGAGCAATGCCTTTCTGGTGCGGATAAGCACTGTGAAATTCCTTGACAGCAGTTCTGAGTTTCTCAACTTCTTCTGTGTAGTCGGACATGGAAAAAGCCACGCCCTCGCCTACTTGTACGCGGACAATTTTTTTCTGTTGCTCAAGACGTTCCAGCAAAGGCAACAGGTCTTCTTTCCGTTCCTGAACGCGGATCATCAGGTCACCGAGTCCGATGTGCCCGCTGTATTCAATAACAGCAGCAGCGCGGTCATCAGGTGTTCTGGTACTGCTGAGAGCGATCAGACGGTCGCGCTCATTTTCACGATGCTTTCGGCCCGCCGGACGCTTTGCATAAGGAATTAGAACTTCCCCGCCGCCAATCGTTCTCAGCGGGCTGAAGAAACGAACCACAAACCTCTGTCCGATTGCTGCAACCACTGGTTCTTCAAGTACAAGCTGTGCCGGAACAGTCTGCCCCGGTTCAATGCTTTTTCCATCAAGAACAGAAATTCTGGCCAGCACATCGGACGTACCAATATGGAGATGAACCCTTTGCCAGTGTTCCAGAGGTTCAGGTGCGGAATCGAGGAGTTTCAGCATCACGTCGAGACATGAAGTCGCCTGGTACACACCCTTGGCACATACTACATCACCGCGCTGTATCTGCTCCAGGCGGATTTCATTAAGGCACATTGCAACGCGCTGGCCGGCATATCCGGTATCAACGCTTTTGCCGTGAACTTGAATTGAACGGACTCGTGATTTCAGTCCCGAGGGAAAAACTTCAATTTCATCCCCGGTGTTGACAGTCCCCTTATAAGCCGTACCGGTAACGACTGTGCCAAAACCCGCCACTGGGAATGCCCTGTCAATCGGCATAAAATATGCACCACTGCGGGCGCGCGGACTGACTGTATCAACGAGATGTTCCAGACGCTGCTTCAGTTCATCAATCCCTTCGCCGCTGACAGATGACACTGGAACGACCGGGGCGTTTTCAAGAAAAGTTCCAGCGGTCAGCGTCTGTACATCTTCAATGACAAGCTGAAGCATCTCATCGTCGACAAGATCTTTTTTAGTGATTACCACAATTCCTCTTTGTATGCCAAGGAGACAGAGTATATCGAGATGCTCCCGCGTCTGCGGCATGACTCCTTCGTCTGCAGCAACTACAAGCATTACTGCATCGACTCCGGAGGCCCCGGAAACCATCTGACGTATGAAGCGATCATGCCCGGGGACATCAATCAGACTGATGACGCGGCCGCTTGGAAGCGTCAGCGGAGCGAATCCAAGCTCAATGGTGATGCCGCGTTTTTTCTCTTCCGCAAGCCGGTCAGCATCCACTCCTGTAAGTGCCTTCACAAGCTGCGTTTTGCCATGGTCAATATGGCCCGCTGTGCCGACGACCAGAGAAATTTCTTTTGTATTCATCTGCACACCGCCAGTGCTTCACATAATGAGGAAATTAAAACGTCTTCACTTTCAGGCGGCAGTGTCCGCAGATGGATTAATAGCTCATTATTCCTCGCTCCGGCAACAACAGGCATCTTCGCAGAGCGGAGCCTTTCCTGTATAGCACCGGCGCTGATATTTTCCTTCTGCGGATACACGGCAACAGCCCATCCGGGCAGCGCGTGTTCAGGATAAGCACCGCCGCCGACAGCGTCATCTACAGCCACCACACCCGTTTTCGCAGCAAATTCCGAGCAATGCAGGTTAATTTTCCGCATCAGATTCTCTGCTCTTGTTTTCAGTTCTTCAGAGCTTGCAGAAATCATGGAAAGCGTGGGGATACGTTTCCAGTCACCGCTCAGATACAGACGAAGAGTTGCCTCCATAGCAGCGAGCGTCATTTTGTCACAGCGCAGTGCCCTCAACAGCGGATACCTGCGTATTCTGTCAATGATGCTTTTTCTGCCTACAACAGCCCCGATCTGCGGGCCTCCCAGGATTTTATCCCCTGAAAAAGTCACAATATCGACGCCGGCTTTAAGGCATTCTGTGACTGTAGATTCACCCTCAATTCCAAGAGTGTCAGCGTCGAGAAGAATGCCGCTGCCGAGATCCTCCATCATCAGCAGTCCGCGGGAATGAGCAAGTTCAGCAAGGTCTTCACGCGCCGGCATTGAAACAAAGCCGCTGATGCGGAAGTTTGAGGGGTGGACTTTCATCAGCATGACCGTTTCATCAGTGATCGCATTCTGGTAATCCTTCAGGTGGGTTCTGTTGGTGCAGCCCACTTCGACCAGTTTCGTTCCGGCAAAACTCATAATATCCGGTATGCGAAATGAACCGCCGATTTCAACAAGCTCGCCGCGAGATACAACAGCTTCTTTTTTTGCTGCCAGCGCCGCAAGTACCAGCAGAACTGCTCCGGCATTATTATTTACCACAACCGCAGCTTCTGCTCCGGTAAGCTGACAGAGAAGCCACTCCACATGGTCGTTGCGCTGCCCCCGTTCTCCGTTTTCGAGGTTATACTCAAGTGTGCTATAGCCTTCTGCCACTTCGGCAACGGCATTCACAGCTTCCCTGGCAAGACAGGAACGTCCAAGATTAGTATGGACAACTACCCCGGTACAGTTCAAAACAGGACGCAGACTCGGATGAAGACGACGCTTCAATTCCTGGATCAAACCGGAGAAAAACAGATTTTCATCAAATGATGATGCCTCACGGTTCAGGATCATTTCCCGCCATGATGACAGGGTATTGGTACAGATTTTCTTGAGGCTTTCGCGGTCAATGGCGTTTTCGTATTCAGCGAGCCTGGGATCGGAAAGAATTTTATCCATAGACGGAAGCGACCGCATTACTTTCTGAACTGCTGCATTCTGCTGCTTATCTGTCAAATTAAACACGCTCCCCCGATAATTGCCTTATTCGATTTTACGTGCATTTTCCATTCTAAATGATATAATAATTATTGCCGTTCTTTATTATCTCATAAAATTTTGTTTTTGGAGGCATAGACTATGCTCAAAATTGACGCGCGCGGTAAAGCCTGTCCTACTCCTGTAATTATGACAAAAAACTCATTGGCAGAAAACCCCGACCAGATAGAAGTTACGGTTGATAATCCGGAAGCTTCGCAGAATGTTTCACGGTTCCTTAAAAGCAGGGGCTACACCGTCGAAATAAAAGAAAACGGCAAAGAGTTCACTGTCACTGGTACACGTATATCATCAGCAGCATGTTCAAATGCCGCTTCAGAAACTGTTTCTAAGCTGCCGACAGCCGTGTTTATCTCTCATAATAAGATCGGCGGCGATGATCCGGAGCTTGGCGAGGTGCTTATGAAATCATTTTTAGGCACGCTGACGCAGTATGACGAAGAACGTCCGGCGGTCGTCGCGCTTATGAATGAAGGGGTAAAGCTGTCTGCAAAGGGCACGCCGACCGCAGAGGCCCTCGAGGAGTACGTTGACAAGGGCGGACGCGTGCTTGTCTGCGGTACGTGCCTGAAACATTTCGGCCTGATGGATCAGATCGGCGTTGGCACGGTTTCCAACATGTTTGAAATTGTATCAACTTTGTTGAAGAGCAACACAGTCACTCTTTAAGAGTCAGCTTCATCAGGAAAATTTTTCATCGGAGAGGCTCCTGCCTGAAAGCAGGAGCCTCTCTCTTACATTCCGACACTGTGTGGCGTTTTAATCCAGAAACTGACTCAGCGGCGCACGGCGGCCGTCAGGAGAAACGTAAAGTACTTCACTGCTGAGTGTAAAGCCGGTACGTTCACGAATAGTCCCCCGGACTTTTTTTACAAGAGCAAAGACATCAGCTGAGGTTGCACTCCCCATGTTTACAATAAAGTTCGCATGTTTTGTGCTGACTTCGGCGTCTCCTACGCGCATTCCCTTCAGCCCGAGCCTGTCAATAACCATTCCGGGCGGCCCGTACTGCTCATACAGCTCTGCGTCATTGCTGAATACCGAACCGCAGTTTGGTCTGTCAAGAGGGAATTTCTGCCTGCGTTCTTCAAGTACATGCAGCATCTCACGCCGGATCTCTCCTGCATTGCCTTGAACAAGCTCAAGCCGGGCGCCGAGGATGATCAGATCCCTGCCTTGAAATACTGAGTGGCGATAAGAAAAGCCGCAGTCATTCTTCGGTATTTTCCGTACCGAACCTGACGCGTCCATAACCTTAACCCATGTCACATTGTCGCCTATATTCCGCCGCATGCTTCCGCCGTTCATATAGAGCAGACCGCCCAGATTGCCAGGTATGCCGGCAGTGTGTTCAAGGCCGCTCAGCCCCCGCTCTGCCGATGCTTTTGCAAGCAGAGGCATCCAGATGCCAGCATCTGCTTCTGCCGAAGTTCCTTCAAACTGATACTTCGCAAAGCGGCGGCCGATTTTTATAATCAGCCCTCTGTATCCGCTGTCATCAAAAAGGATATTTGACCCGCTGCCGATAACAAGCCAGGGCGTTTTACACTCTATTGCAGCCTGACATGCAGCAGCTGTTTCTTCTGCGCTGCATGGCTCAACAACATAGTCAGCAGGGCCGCCTATCCGCCAATGGCTCAGAAATTTCAGCGGGACACTGCACCTCCACGAAATTTGGTGCTCAGCGAGGAGCTTTTCGAGCTGTGCGTTCACTTTTTCTTCCTCCCCTGCCGGCTGCGGGCAGCACTCTGCCGTTGAATCCGTGCTGTTTATTTTCTGAATGTCTGCTTCCAGGACGAACCAGACACTGCGGTCCCCAGCCGATCAAATCTTCACGCCCTGCCTTTTTCAGCGCTTCAATTACTAAGTCCCTGTTTTCGGAACGATTGTACTGAAGCAGAGCACGCTGCATAGCTTTTTCATGGCCTCCGCGGGGCACATAAACGCGTTCTCCGGTCATAGGATTAGTCCCGGTATAATACATGCAGGTTGAAAGGCTTCCAGGAGTTGGAATGAAATCCTGAACCTGTTCCGGACAGAACTTCTGATCCCGCAGAAATTCTGCCAGCTCGACGGCTTCTTTCAGCGAACACCCGGGATGACTGGAAATCAGATAAGGCAGCACGTACTGTTCTTTTCCTGCACGCTTTGTCGCCCTTTCAAACATCTGCTTAAAGCGCAGGTATTCTTCAACAGGCGGCTTTCCCATCAGCCGCAACACTTTAGGACTTGCATGTTCCGGAGCAACGCGGAGCTGTCCAGAAACATGGTAGCGGCACAGCACATCAACAAATTTTTCACCTTCCGGATCGGCAAGAATATAGTCATATCGCAGGCCGGAACGGATAAACACTTTTTTTACACCCGGCAGCGCCCGCAGTTTTTCCAAAAGCTGCATGAACTCACGATGGCTGGGTTTCATATGAGGACACGGACTGGGGAAGAGGCACTCCCGGTACTTGCAGCAGCCCCGGGTCATCTGTTCTGAACATGACGGCCCCCTGAAATTGCCGGTCGGACCGCCTACATCGTGGATATACCCTTTGAACCTGGGGTGGTGTGTCATTTCAATGGCCTCACGCAGTATAGATTCTTCGCTCCGCGCCTGCACGATACGTCCCTGGTGAGCCTGAATCGCACAAAATGCACAGCTGCCAAAGCAGCCCCGTGTGCTGTTGATGCTGAACCTCACTTCTTCAATGGCCGGAATGCCCCCGACTTTATCATACATAGGATGAGGTTCCCGAGTGTAAGGTAGCTCATTTACAAGATCAAATTCCTGCGTTGTCAGCGGACGCATCGGCGGATTCTGTACCATAAAGCGGTCTGCCACTTTCTGCACTACAGCTCTGCCGCGGAACGGATCCTGCTCAAGACTTTGCAGACGGAAAGCCTCTGCATATTTCAGTTTATCAGATACGGTTTCTTCATAGGAGGGAATTTCAACGCTGCCGGCCGGCCTGTCATGCTTCATCACGCACGTTCCAGGAACAGAATCTATGCTGCCGACAGGTTCTCCGGCCGCAAGACGGGCAGCAATTTCTTTCAGCTGTAATTCGCCCATGCCGTAAATAAGGATATCAGCCTTTGCATCAGCAAGCATCGGGCGACGTACTTTATCAGACCAGTAGTCATAGTGAGCGAAACGGCGCATGCTCGCTTCTATGCCGCCGATGATCAAAGGCTTATTGCCCCAGATCTCACGAGCTCTGTTGCAGTAAACCAGTGTTGCCCGGTCGGGCCGATGCCCCGTTTCACCTGCCGGAGAGTAAGCGTCACGTGCTCGTCTGCTCCGCGATGCAGTCAGCTTATTCAGCATTGAATCAAGGTTTCCCGCTGAGACAAAAACAGCCAGCCTCGGCGTTCCCATGACTTCAAAATCATGTCTGCTCCGCCAGTCTGGCTGAGCTATCACACCAATTTTATAGCCTAGATATTCCATCCACCGTGCAATGAGTCCATTGGCAAACGTAGGATGGTCAACATAAGCATCTCCGGTGATGAACAGAAAATCAAGCTGTTTCCAGCCTCTGCGTTCCATATCCTCTCTGCATACCGGCAAAAAATCTTTCATGGCTTATCACACTGCTCCAGATCAAGAAGTTCTGTCCAAATAGAATTGCCTACCCGCATTCCGCGCTGCGACAGGGCAACGCTCCTGTCTGTCCAGCAGAAATCCTGCGGCGGCAGCTTCCTGAGGCGCTGTAAAATCTCTTCAAGATAACTGCTGCCATAACGAGATGAAAATTCCTGAAAACTGATGCCGAAACAAGTCCTCAGCGCAAGCACAGCGGCTTCCGAGGCTTCACGGCCTCCCTGCAGATGTTCTCTGTATGTCACAGGAGAACGTCCCATCTCAATATCCTCTGCCCATTTCGTGAAATCACCGTCATTAGCATACCGGCTGCCGTCAACAAATCCCCATGCGGCAGGACCGGCTGCATACACATTGCTTCTGCGCCAGTAGGCAAGATTATGTCTGCTTTCTTCCCCAGGCACAGCGAAACTGGCGATTTCGTACTGTCTCAACCCCCGATGCGGCAGATAATATTGTGCCCACCGGTACATGGGATAGCCGTCAGGAAGATGTTCCGGCGTGTGCTGCCCCCAGAAGCTTTCAGGTTCGATCATCAGCTGATAGACAGAAATATGTCTGATTCCTTCTGCGGCAAGACGGCTCATGCTGGCATGCCATCGACGGAGTGTCTGGTTGGGAAGGCCGAAAATAAGGTCACCGCTGGTGCGGAATCCGTGATTCATACATTGTTCAAGCACTTCCAGTGCCTCAGAAGCGCTGTGCGGACGGGCAATCATCCTCAGTTCCCGGCTGTCAAGCGACTGGATACCCAGACTGACGCGGTTTACGCCGCCATACTGCCATGCTGTCAGTTTTTCCTGATCAACGCTTTCAGGATTGGCTTCAACAGTAAACTCACAATCCGCTGTGCGAGAAAACAGAGCAAGTTCTTTAAGAAGGTCTGCCCATAGAGTTACAGGGAGATACGAAGGCGTACCGCCGCCGCAATAAATAGACGAAATCATGCAGTCAGCAGGCAGCGTACGCCGTATCATTTCAAGCTCTTTAATAATACAGCGGCACCAGCGCTCCATCTGACCGGCTGACGGACGAAAGCTGTAAAAAGCGCAGTAAGGACACTTTGAACGGCAGAAGGGAACATGTATATAAAGCGAAGCAGTGCGGTTATTTTCCTTTCTCATCGTTGTCCACGTTCAGGAACGACAGAAACGCCTCAGGCGGTATCGAGACCTTACCTATCTGTTTGAGCCGTTCTTTGCCGCGTTTCTGCTTTTCCAGCAGTTTATTTTTGCGCGTCACATCGCCGCCGTAGCATTTTGCAAGAACATCCTTGCGCAGCGCACGAACATTCGTCCGCACAATCACCTTTTTGCCAATAGATGCCTGAATCGGCACTTCAAACAGCTGATTAGGAATCAGGGTTTTGAGTTTCATCGCCGAATCATGGCCGCGGTGATATGCATCATCAATGTGGCAGATAAACGAGAAAGCATCAACCGGTTCCTGATTGATGAGCATGTCTACTTTTACAAGATTTGCGGCTCTGAAGCCAATATGCTCATAATCCAGCGACGCATATCCGCGAGTCAGAGACTGAAGTTTGTCGTAAAAATCCACGATAAATTCAGCAAGAGGCAGCTCGTAAACTATTCTTGCGCGTTCAGGCGTAATGTAGTCAAGACCGGAATAAATGCCGCGTTTATCCTGACAAAGCTGCATGACCTTGCCCACGTAATCTTTCGGTGTATACACAGTAAGGCGGATCATCGGCTCCTGTACTTCCTGGATATCGCCTTCCGGAGGAAAATCTGTCGGCCTGTGTGCTTCAATAATTTCGCCGTTTTTCTTGAGCACCTTATACACGACGTTGGGAGCTGTTGCGACAAGATGAACATTAAACTCGCGTTCAAGTCGTTCGCGTGAAATATCCATGTGAAGCAGGCCGAGGAAGCCACAGCGGAACCCGAATCCCAGTGCTGTGGAAGTTTCCGGCTCGTAGGTCAGAGACGCATCGTTGAGTTTCAGTTTTTCCAATGCCTCACGAAGCTGCGGAAAGTCATCGCGCTCAATCGGATAAAATCCGCAATATACAACTGATTTTACAGGCTGGTAGCCGGGAAGGGCCTTTTCCGCAGGATTGTCATCACCCGTCACAGTATCGCCGACACGAGCCTCATCAAGCGTCTTGATGCTCGCAGTAAAATACCCTACTTCCCCGGCACCGAGCTGGTCTATCGGAGTCCATGAAGGTGAAAAAACGCCCACTTCTTCTACTGTGTAAGACGCGCCTGTCGCCATCAGGCGCACCCGATCTCCCACTTTCATTGTCCCGTTCATTAAACGGACATAGCACACAATACCGCGGTAGTTGTCATAGACGGCATCGAAAATAAGAGCCTGAAGCGGTGCGCTGCAGCTGCCCTTGGGGGCAGGGATCTGGGCAACAATCTGTTCAAGTATTTCAGAAATGCCGATGCCTTCCTTGGCACTGCAGCATACTGCCTGAGAGGCATCGATGCCGATAACGTCCTCAATTTCCTTCCTGGCTTCCTCAGGACGTGCTGACGGCAGATCGATTTTATTCAGCACCGGCAGCACTTCAAGGTTGTGATCAACCGCTTTATAAGCATTGGCAAGCGTCTGAGCCTGCACGCCCTGGGTGGAGTCAACAACTAGAAGCGCCCCCTCACAGGCAGCAAGAGATCGGGATACTTCGTAGCCAAAATCAACATGCCCGGGGGTGTCTATCAGGTTCAGGATGTAGTTCTGCCCATCGGCAGCACGATAGTTCATGCGGACGGGCACAGATTTTATTGTAATGCCCCGCTCGCGTTCTATGTCCATATTGTCAAGAATCTGCTCTTTCATGTTTCTTTTGTTCACTGTGCCCGTTGCCTCCAGCAGCCTGTCTGCCAGAGTTGACTTTCCATGGTCGATATGGGCGATAATGGAGAAATTACGAATTTTCTGAAGCTCGGCTGTCAAAGGGATCTTCCTTTCGTACTGGTCAAAGATGCATAAACAGCTCGTCTAAGTATATACGATTTAGGCTTACGGTTCAAAGATTTTTTTAACTGCCCTGTGAAAAGCCATAAAACATAAAATGTCATTTTCTTTCCTGGCAAAAAACAAACACTGAGAATCTGACTGACAGCGCATTCAGAATTTTTTCCGTTTTTTCCGGCTGCTTTAGAAGCTGCCCGGAGTCTTTAATTTTCATACAATTCAAAGAGCGCAAATTTATTGACTTTTAATCGATATTGAAGAATAATGTTAAGGTAAGCTTTTCTGAAGAAAAGCGGAATTTCCTTGCTGTGCAGTTTTTCGGGACAGCTTTTCAGAAAGCGCCGTCCCGCAGGTCATTGGCTTTGCCGCCTGGCGGCAAAATCGTTCAGAAAAAATATTTCAGAAAAAGAGGTATGAATTCGATGACTTACGGAATCCGTCTGCTTATTTTTCTCAAAGAAGGCGTGCTTGACACTCAGGGCAAAACAGTAGCTGCTTCTCTGAAAGGCATGGGGTACAGCTGCCTGAAGAATCTGCGCGTCGGCAAGTATCTGCATCTGGACATTGAAGCCGCAAACGAGCCGGAAGCTGTCAAGCAAGTGGAAAAAATGTGCGACGATCTGCTGGTCAACGATATTATCGAAGAATTCAAAATCGAGTCGGAGGCGGCGCGGTCATGAAAACAGCTGTTGTCGTATTTCCGGGGAGCAACTGCGACCAGGATGCACTGAAAGCCACTTCTGCTCTGCCAGGTTTCGAATCTGTCCGCGTCTGGCATAAGGACACTGCTCTGCCGGACCGCACGGATCTGGTGATACTGCCGGGCGGCTTTTCCTATGGTGACTATCTTCGCTGCGGAGCAATGGCTGCAAACTCATCAATCATGCAGGCAGTCAGAGATTTTGCTGCAAAAGGCGGGCTGGTTCTGGGCATCTGCAACGGTTTTCAGGTTCTCACCGAAAGCCGGATGCTCCCGGGGGCACTTCTTGCCAACGCCTGCATGCACTTTCTGTGCAAACCTGTGACAATCAGGGTAGAGCGCAATGACCTGCCTTTTACTCTTAACTACAGGAAGAATGAAGTGCTGACGATCCCGATTGCCCACAATGAAGGGCGCTATTACATTGACACAGAAGGTCTGAAACGTCTTGAAGGCGAAGGGCTTGTAGCTTTTCGTTACTGCAATGCCGCCGGCAATGTGACACCCGAGAGCAATCCCAACGGCGCACTGAACAACATTGCAGGGATTGTCAACAAAAACGGCAATGTCCTTGGCATGATGCCTCATCCTGAACGCTACAGCGATCCGCTTCTTGGGGGCAGCGACGGCAGCAGATTCTGGACTTCCGTTAAAACCTGGCTTGAAGGAGGCCTTCGCTGATGAATTACAGAGAAGCCGGACTCCGTGAGTCCGAATATCTTTCACTGAAAAACACCCTCGGCCGTGAACCAAATGAACTCGAACTCCGTATTATGGGTGTTATGTGGTCGGAACACTGCAGCTATAAATCAACCCGCCCGCTGCTGAAAAAGCTGCCTAAGGAAGGAAAATACGTTGTTCTTGGTCCCGGGGAAAATGCGGGCATTATCGACGGCGGCAGCGGAATCGGCGTTGCCTTCAAAGTTGAAAGCCACAATCATCCTTCAGCAGTCGCGCCTTATCAGGGGGCAGCAACCGGCGTCGGTGGAATTATACGAGACATCATTGCCCTCGGCGCGCGCCCGGTGGCATCGCTTGACGGCCTTTTTTTCGGCTCACCTGAGTCGTCGGTTCATCAGGGCGTCGTAAAGGGCATCGGCGACTATGGCAACTGCATCGGCGTTCCCACCATCGGTGGAAAGACCTATTACGATCCGACTTATGAGGGGAATCCGCTGGTAAATGCCATGAACATCGGCACAGTCCGCCTTGACAAAATTGTCAGCTCGCAAACTGCAAGGCCCAATCAGGCAGTGGTGATTCTCGGTTCGAAAACAGGCCGTGACGGCATTGCAGGGGCTGCTTTTGCCTCTGCTGAACTTAAGGATAATACCAAGGAAAGCCGTCCCTCCATACAGATCGGCGATCCTTTTGTCGAAAAACTGCTGACTGAAGCCTGTCTTGAAATGCGCGATGAAGGGCTGTTTGTGTCTATGCAGGACATGGGGGCGGCAGGAATTCTCTCTTCTTCGTCAGAGGTGGCTGCCAAGAGCGGCGTCGGCATGACCATTGATTTTGACAAAGTGCCTCTGCGCGCTGAGGGCATGCAGCCGTGGGAAATTGCTTTATCTGAGTCTCAGGAACGGATGCTGCTTATTGTTGAAGATTCCAAACTGCCTGAGGTTCACAAGATTGCTGAAAAGTGGGGCCTGGATGCCACAGAGATCGGCCGTACGGAAGAAGGCGACCATTACCGCATCTACTGGAAGGGAAAGCTTGCTGCCGATGTGCCGGCAACTACTATTGGCAGCGACTGCCCCACGATCGACTGGCCAAAGGAACGTCCTGACCTTGAAAAACGCTGGAATAAAGAGCTTACATTGAACGCTCCGGCCTCGAAGGCCCAGATTCTTTCAGATCTTCTGAGTGATCCGAATCTTCACTGCAAAGAAGATATTTACGTTCAGTACGATTCTTCGGTTCAGACAAATACCGTGGTCGGTCCGGGGTCTCCGGTCAGCGTCTTCCGCATCACCGAATCCGGACGCCTCTGCGCTGTCAGCATGGAAGCCGACCCCTGGGGATGCGAGCTTGATCCCGACAGAGCAACTGCAAATCTTGTGGCACGCACATGCCGCGTACTTTCTGTAGCAGGGGCAGTACCGGCCGGCATGACCAACTGCCTTAACTTCCCGTCGCCGGAAAAGCCGCAGCATTTCTGGGTTCTCTCCCACTGCGTTGAAGCCATGGCAGATGCCTGCCGTGAATTAAGCTGCCCTGTCGTTTCTGGGAACGTCAGCCTTTATAATGAAACTTCAGCAACCTGCATTCTGCCTACCCCCCTGCTTGGCACTGTAGGCATGGTTGAAGCGCCCGCTGTGCTGAAATCAGGGCAATGGAAGGCCGGAGACAGAATCTTCCTTGCAGGCTGGAATGAGGGAACACTGGCCGGAAGCGTCTACCAGCGCCACTATGCACGTGATTTTGCCGGACGTCCCAACGCGTTTGTTCCCGAACGCGAAAGAGCCTTTGATGCGGCAGCGCTTGACACTGCAAAAAAGCAGGCAGCCCGCAGCGGACGCCCCGTAATCGGCGGCGGTCTGCTGACAACGCTAGCAAAAGAGGCTCTCGATTCCGGAGTTGGAGCTGAAATCAAGCTGACAGGTACTTCCGCCGCCGAACTATTCGGAGAAGGCGGCACAGCAGCTGTCTATGCTGTTGCAGCTGATAAAGCCGACGAGTTCAAAGCATGCTGGAAAAATGTTCCGCTTGAGGAAATCGGCATCGCCGGCGGCAGTGCACTTTCTCTGAACGGAGAAAACCTCGGTACTCTCGAGAGCCTGAACAAGGCTTTCAGGAATCTGTAAATATGTGCGGCGTAATTGGAGCTTTTTCTTCACAGGCAGCGCATCTGCCAGAGGATATTTTTCTCGGGCTCTATGCGCTTCAGCACCGCGGGCAGGAAGCCGCCGGAATCGCATGGACCAACCAGCGCGGCGAAATCGAGTGCCGCAAAAATCCGGGGCTTGTCCATACAGCCCTTGATCAGGCCGAAATCAGCAGGATTACATGCAGAAGCGCCATCGGACACGTTCGTTATGCCACTGCAGGCGGAACAGAGTCGTGCAACATTCAGCCTCTGACAGCCAATACACTTTCCCGCGGTTCGTTTGCGGTAGTGCATAACGGGAACCTGCCAAATGCCGTAACACTCCGTACCATGCTTGAGGGGCAGGGAGCGCTGTTTCAGTCAAGTTCTGATACAGAGGTGCTTCTGCACCTCATTTCGCACCAGCCGCAAAGACCCTTTCTCGATGCACTGAGTCAGGCACTGCGGAAACTCCGCGGGGCGTATTCTTTTCTGCTGCTCTGCGGTGACAAGCTGATTGCCGCCCGCGACCCGTGGGGATTCAGGCCTCTCATTCTCGGACAGCGCGGCGACATTACCTATGTTGCCTCTGAATCCTGCGCTTTTGATCTTCTCGGCGCAAAAATTGTCCGCGACGTTGAGCCGGGGGAAATTCTCTGCATAGATGAATCCGGGTGCCAGAGTTTTAAGATTCCGCACGAAACAAAGCGCAAATTTCATTGTGCCTTTGAGTATGTATACTTTGCACGGCATGACAGTATCATTGACGGCATTTCTGTTTACGAAACCCGTAAAAATATGGGACGTGCGCTTGCGCGAGCGTGCTTGAAATCTCTGAAAGCCGAAGATCTGCACGATCCTCTGGTGACAGGTCTGCCTGACAGCGGTACCATTGCAGCATTAGGATTTGCCGAAGAGTCAGGCATAAGATATGAATCAGCTATAGTGCGCAACCGCTACAGCGGCCGCACGTTCATTGAACCCACGCAGCGCGTCAGAGAACTGGGCGTCCTGAAAAAACTGAACCCTATGAAGGAACTGATCCGGGGCAGAGATGTGATTGTAGTTGACGACTCCATCGTCCGCGGCACTACATCCATCAAAGTTGCCCAGCTCCTTCGTGAGCAGTGCGGGGCACGCGGCGTTCACATGTGCATTTCCAGCCCGCCTGTTGCTTTTCCATGCTATTACGGAATTGACACTCCAAGCCGCAGAGAACTTGTTGCCGCCAAGCTTTCAGGTGAAAAACTGCGCCAGTTCCTCGGCGTTGATTCACTTTTCTATCTCAGCCGCAGGGATCTCATAGACTCTATCGGCATCCCGGCGGATCGTCTGTGCACTGCCTGTTTTGACGGAAACTATATGGAGGAAGAAGACCATGAGCAATTTGACTTATGAAAAAGCCGGCGTCAGCATCAAAGGCGGCGACCATTGGGTAGAAACAATCAAGGAGATTCTGAAACAGCATAAATCTGATCCCCGTGTTGTCAGCGGCATTGGCGGCTTCAGCGGACTGATGCGCCTGAATGGCGATCAGCTGATTGCCGGCTGCTGCGACGGTGTCGGCACGAAAGTCGAAATTGCGCGTGCTACGGGGATTTATGACGGTCTGGGACAGGATCTTGTGGCCATGAACGTCAACGACCTTGTTACCGGCGGTGCGAAACCTCTGTTTTTCCTCGATTACATCGCATGCGGTTCGCTTGATGAAAAAATGATGTCAGCCGTCGTCAAGTCAGTCGTTGAATCATGCGAATACTGCGGCTGCGTTCTTCTCGGAGGCGAAACGGCCGAAATGCCGGGTGTATACGGCAAAGAAAGTTTTGATCTCGCCGGTTTTGCAGTCGGCACCTGCAGAGAATCCGAAATAATTGACGGTTCTGCAGTCAGAGAAGGAGACGTCCTTATCGGTCTGCACAGTTCAGGCATTCACAGCAACGGCTACACTCTGGTGCGCGCAGCGCTAAAGGATGAAATAGCTCACAGTCTTGACAAGGAAGGTCCGGTCAGGGGAGAGACTCTCGGCCAGACTTTGATGACGCCTACACGCCTTTACGTACCCCAGGCAATTGCCGCAGCGAAAACCGGCAAGGTCAAGGCCATGGCGCATATTACTGGGAGCGGTCTTGAGGACAACATCAACCGTGTAATTCCAGCACCGTGCGTGTGCAGGCTCAGCTATGACTGGCCCCGTCCCGCCATTTTTGACTTTATCGCGTCCAAGGGCATCAGCGAAGAGGAAATGCGCCATGTATTCAACCTCGGCATCGGCTATGTGATCATCACAGCACCCGAAGATGAAGCAGCAGTAATGAAAGTTCTTGAGGACATCGGCGAAAAGCCTCGCCGTGTCGGCAAAGTCGTCAGAGCATGACCTGCAGAATAGGAATTCTTATCTCAGGACACGGTACCAACATGGAGGCCCTTGTCGACCATATCAGGGAAGAAAAAGCCGACATGAGGGTGATGTTTGTCGGAAGCGACAAAGCATCTGCTGAAGGTCTTGAGATCGCTCGAAGCAAGGGTATTCCGGCGGTTCTTTTACCTTACAGGGAAGGCAGGGCCGCCGGAGAGCGTGAGATTGAACGTCTCTGGCAGGAAAACAGCATTGACCTGCTTGTGCTTGCAGGGTTTATGCGTCTGATCACGGCCGATTTTGTGAAGCGCCATGAAGGAAGAATCCTTAACATTCACCCTGCACTGCTTCCCAAGTTTCCGGGCACGCATGGCATTGATGACTTCTGGAAGAGCGGAGAGCCTTTCAGTGGCGTAACCGTTCATGTAGTAGACGAAAAGATGGATCACGGTCCGATACTGCTCCAGCAGAAAGTTATGCGTGAAATGAATGACACCCGTGATACATTTGAAACAAAAATACACGCTGTTGAACATCGGATTTACTGGCAGGCTTTGAAAAAATATATTCAGGATCATATTGCATAGGAGGTATCTTCATGAAACGCAGGGCACTTATTTCAGTTGCCGATAAATCAGGCGCGCTGGAATTCGGTAAAAATCTCGTGGAAATGGGCTGGGAGATTCTTTCAAGCTCCGGTACGGCAAAGATGTTCCGCGATGCGGGAGTCCCGGTGATTGAAGTTTCGGACATCACAAAGTTTCCTCACATCCTCGGCGGACGGGTAAAAACTCTGCACCCGCTCGTATTCGGAGGAATTCTGGCCCGCCGTGATCTTGATTCCGACGTTAAAGACATGGAAGACCATGGAATTACAGGCATTGATCTAGTGGCTGTGAATCTTTATCCTTTCGAAAAAACTGCCCGTTCCGGAGCCGACCTCGACGCACTGATTGAAAACATAGACATCGGCGGAGTTGCCCTGATCCGTGCTGCAGCAAAGAATTACCGCTATGTCACTATTCTGACTGAACCGGCAGACTATGCAAAAATTATTGAGGAGCTCCGTGCCGAGGGCTCAGTTACGCTTGAGACACGCCGCAAACTGGCGCTCAAGGCATTTGACACCACTGCGCGATATGACGCCACTATCGGAGCCGGCCTGCGCCGGGAAATGGGCGAACCACTGAGCGACGATCAGTTCAGCCTGGCTCTTGTTCGTAAACAGGAACTCCGTTACGGTGAAAATCCGCATCAGAAAGCCAGCATCTACCTGCCGCCCCTTTCAGATTTCCCGGTCACTCAGCTAGCCGGCAAGGAACTTTCCTACAACAACCTTCTTGACCTCGACACAGCTATGCGCGCCACTGCAATGATGCAGGACAGCATCGGCGCTGTCGTCATCAAACACACAACCCCCTGCGGAATGGCGCTCGGCAGAACTGTGGCCGAAGCCTATGACCGCGCCTTTGCGTGCGATTCACTTTCCGCGTTCGGCGGTGTGGTGGGAGTGACCCGCCACATCGATCTTGCAACAGCTGAGTCTATTTCCAAACACTTCACAGAAGTGCTGCTCTGCCCTTCAATCGACGAGGATGCTCTTCAGCTGCTCACTTCAAAGCGGAAGAACCTGCGCATTATGACCTGGAAAGGCGGCCGTGTGTTCGAAAAACAGATGGTCACCACCTGGTGCGGCATGCTCATGGAAGACGATAAACTGGCACCTCTGCCCGACCAGAGTGAAGGACACTGGATCGGCACACCGCGGCCCGATCTGTGGAATGACCTCGTGTTCGCATGGAAAGTTGCCGCGGTCTCCAAGAGCAATGCAGTTGCAATGGTTAAGGACGGCGAGGCAGTCGGCATCGGCATGGGATTCTGCAGCCGCGTGTTTGCCGTTGAATTTGCTGCTCACCAGGCAGGAGAAAAAGCTAAAGGCGCCGTGATGGCATCAGATGCCTTCTTCCCGTTCCCCGACGGCGTTGAAAAAGCAGCTGCGGCTGGCGTTGTTGCTATCATCCAGCCCGGCGGATCAGTCCGTGATGAAGAAGTGGCAAAACGCGCACAGGAACTGGGCGTGTCAATGTTTATCAGCGGACACCGCACTTTCCGTCATTAAAATGTCAGATAAACTGAATGTGCTTGTTCTCGGCGGCGGCGGCCGCGAACATGCAATAGTGGAAGCATGCTCCCGTTCCGCGCGCTGCGGAAAACTCTACGCAGCTCCGGGAAACCCAGGCATTGCCGCAAAGGCTGAATGTTTTGCACTCGACATTGAAAACGGCAGTCAAGTGGCAGCATTCTGCAGTGAACACAACGTTGACCTTGTCATTGTCGGCCCTGAAGGTCCATTGGCTGCTGACGTCGGAGGCATTCTCCGTGCGCACGGCATAGCTGTTTTCGGTCCTTCTGGAGACGGAGCCCGACTCGAGGCCAGCAAGGAATTTTCCAAACAATTCATGAAGCGCCACCACATCCCCACTGCAGAGTTTTACGTATGCCGCTCTGTTGAAGAGGCTGACTCTGCTCTGTCCAGGTTTATCCCCCCTTATATTGTTAAAGCCTCCGGACTTGCTGCCGGCAAAGGAGTTTTTGTTGAACAGAACATAGCAGGTGCAAAGCAGGCCGTGCGAAGTCTTCTCGTTGACAGAAAACTCGGCACAGCAGGTGAAACGCTGGTTATTGAAGCGGCACTTCCCGGCCGCGAACTGTCGCTGATGGTCATCACAGATACAAAAGATTACCGCCTTCTCAGCACCAGTCAGGATCATAAACGCCTCCTGGACGGAGATCGCGGACCGAATACCGGCGGAATGGGCGCTTACGCTCCGGCTCCGTGGGTCAGTGATGAGATGAAAGAGCGCCTCTGCAAAGAGATCATCGAACCTTCCATCGCGGCCATTCGTGAAGAAGGAATTGAATACCGCGGGGTACTCTACATCGGACTGATGATTGCACCGGACGGAACTCCCAAAGTTCTGGAGTACAACGTGCGCCTCGGCGACCCTGAAACCGAGGTTCTCCTGCCCTTGTTTGAAGGCGACTGGGTTGATATGTGCTGGAACTGCGCGCAGGGACACCTTGCTGATTTTAAATGGAAAGAACCGGAGAAAAAAGCACTCTGCGTCATTCTCGCGTCGGGCGGATACCCACTCAGAAAATCCGCCCCTGCTGAAATCTCCGGCCTCGAAAAAGCGGCTGATGTTTCAGGCATCACTGTGTTCCACTGCGGTACGTCACTGCAAAATGGAAAGATCATAGCCACGGGCGGTCGCGTGCTTTGCGTCACAGCAGTCGGGACAACTCTGACACAGGCAAGGGACCGTGCCTACGAGGCTGTCAGCAAAATCTCCTTTGACGGCATGCAGTACCGCAAAACAATCGGCCATCAGGTGTTTGAGAAAATTTAAAGGAGTCAATAATGAATAAACCAAAAGTCGGCATAATTCTCGGCTCCACCAGCGACGCGCCACACGCTAAAAAGATCGGCGAAACGCTGAACAGTCTTGAAATTCCCTTTGAAGTTACCGTCGCTTCGGCGCACCGCACACCTGAGGACACTGCGCATTATGCGCGCAGCGCACGCAGCCGCGGCATAGAAGTGATCATCGCCGTTGCCGGACTATCCGCAGCACTGCCCGGCGCCGTTGCTGCACAGACCACGCTGCCCGTGATCGGCGTTCCCGTGGAATCAGGCACTCTGCTCGGCATGGACGCACTGCTTTCTACCGCCATGATGCCTCCCGGAGTTCCGGTAGCGTCAGTTGGAATCAACGGCGACACCAATGCTGCGCTGCTCGCTGCGCGCATAATCTCCGCAAATGACAGTGCAGCAGCAGGCAGGCTTCAGGCCTATGCTGACGCAAAGGCTCAGAAAGTCCGCGAATCGCGGCAGGACAAAAAAATCTTTGAAGATCTGCCCATGGCGCCTGAAGAAGCATTTAGAAAAGACGAATGATAAAAAATTTCCCGTTCAGGACGGCTGTACCTGAACGGGAAATTTTGTTTATCCACCAATCAGTTTCGCCACTGCCGGCACGCACAGTACGATTGACACCATTCTAACGGCGTGAAAGACGCCGACGACAAACGGGTCGGCATGAAGATCTTCGGCAAAGAAAACAACCTGGCTCAGTCCTCCCGGACAGGTCGCAAGAACTGATGTCATTACATCCCAGCCGCTCATGCGGTGCATGAGCCACGCCAGTATAAAGGACATGATCTGAATTGTGCACACTGAAACCAGCAGCGGCAGGAAAAGTTTTATCAGCAGTCTTACGGTTTCCGGTGAAAGTCCCACGGTAATGGTCACGCTCAGGCAGATCTGGGCTGTGCTGCGCAGCCATGCGGGCAGTGTGAAAACTTTGCCGGCCCAGACGTTCTGCAGACCAGATCCAATCATAGCACCGATCATGTATCCGGAAGGCATGCCGATCTTCTCTGAAAAAATGGCCGCAGCACATGTGAGTGCCCCAAACCGCAAAACTTCAACACACGAAAAGTCTGCGTTTTTATTCCCGAGAGCTGCGGCTGCGGGCATATTGTTTTTATGCGCATGACGTGCAATCAGCGAGGTGGTAAACGGAAGAGTCACATACAGCACCACTATGCGCACTGACTGAAAGAATGCAACGACACCGACGTCACCGCCGACAGACATGGCAAAAATTGACATTTCAGCAATGCCGCCGGCTGAAGATGCTGCCAGGCAGGTCATGAGCGAAAGTTTATCACCCGCAGCTGCAAAAACAAGAAGTCCGGAGAGTATTGAACTCATAACCATCCAGAACGAGGCAAAAGCTGCAGGCCATGCCATTTTTTTTAGAACAGTTATCATGCTGCGGTCGATTTTCTGCCCGAGAATAACGCCGCTCAGCACTTTTGAGAAAAATGACAGCGGTGTTTTGTAAAAGGGCAGCTTGACACCTGCAATGTTCAGCACACCGAGAAAAAGCAGCGACCCAAGCATAGCTGCGGCCGGCCAGTGCAGTTTTCTGGCCAGCCGGTATCCAAGCCAGCCTATTGAAAAAAGCACAAGTGTGCCGCCTGTCTGCATCAGCAGCTTCAGTAATGTTTCTTCCATTGCAGACGCGGCTCTTTATCCAATGATCAGGCGCATTGCCCAGCGGCTTATAGGCAGCAGAACCCGGTCGGCAACGCCGAGATAAATCAGCGCCAGCAGTATGATGAAGCCGTAACGTTCCATGTTATAGGCCGCACGCAGCGCACTTGGAGGCAGCAGCATCAGAATCAGGCGTGAACCATCGAGCGGCGGCACTGGAAGCAGATTGAACAGCGCAAAATTGAGATTGATGGCTACAAATGACAGCAGCACCAGCTGGAGTCCGTAGTTAGTGTAAAACATCGCCGGCGCAAAACGTGCCAGAGCCCTGATCAGCAGTCCGGCTGCAACAGCGGTGATGATGTTGCCCGTTACCCCGGCCAACGAAACAATAACAATATCGCGGCGCGGCTTTCTGAAATTTCGTGTATCAATAGGCACTGGCTTTGCCCAGCCAAATTTGAACAAAAGCATGCAGACAAGTCCCCAGACATCAAAATGCGCCAGCGGATTCAGCGTCAGTCTCCCGTAATCACGGGCCGTGGTATCACCTAAACGGCATGCCGCCCAGGCATGGCAGAACTCATGAAAAGAGATTGCCCACAGAATAGCGGGTACGGCCGGAAGCAGATTTAAAAGTTCCTGCATAATGCCTGAAAAAAAATTATTCATGGAGTATGATCACCTTTATACGTTTGATGGCTTCTTTTCAAGGCCCTTCAGCTCATCCCATATTTTTCCCAGAGACAAGTACAGTTTTTCGACATCGCCGTTATTACAGATGACCCAGTCAGAACGTTTTATACGTTCTTCACGGTTCAGAAAAAACCTTTCGCGGCGGCGCAGCTCATTTTCATCAAGTCCGCGGAATCTGTTCCGCCGTGCCCTGATTTCTGCGTCCGCGGTCATAAAGAGAACCCGATCAACCCATTCGGGACGCCCTGCTTCAAAAAGCATAGGTATCTCGGCGACAGTAATCCCGGCGCCGGGAATGTTTTTTCTCATTTCCTCGTACACAACGGGATAGATTTTTCCGCAGAGCCACAGGTATTCTTTTTTATCTGAAAAAATGACCTGTGAAACAGCTTTTTTATTGATCGTCCCATCGGCATTGAATACTGCTCTGCCCCAGCGTCCGCGGGCTGCCTGAAGCAGCATTTCCCCATGCCAGAGAACACGGACTATCTGATCCGCATCAAGTACGGCTGCACCATGTCCGGCAAACCACTGGACCGCTGTCGACTTACCAGCGCCGGGTTCGCCTGTAAGGGCCATAACCACTGAAGCCATAACGATCAGGGGCCTCCTTCTGCTCATAAACATCTGTACATTCGTCCGGAAGTTCAGCGAGAAAACGCGAGAACCCTTCACGAAACACGGTACCGAAAAGCCGTCTCTGCCGTGCCCCGCTCATGTACAGCCGTTCTTCTGCACGTGTCATGCCTACATAGCAGAGCCGGCGTTCCTCTTCAAGTTCGTCAAGCGTGTCTGAACTGCGCGAATGTGGAAATATTCCTTCTTCCATGCCGACCATGAATACTACCGGAAATTCCAGCCCCTTAGCGGCGTGCATCGATGAAAGATTCACCGCATCACGGTCTTCGTTCTGTGTGTCCATATCAGTGTACAGCGAAATCTGGTCGAGTACTTCTGACAAATTCTCACCATCAGGTGCCACAGAAAGCAGTTCACGTACGTTTTCAACGCGGTCTTCCCAGTCTGCCGGTTCGGCTTTCATCAGCACTTCTTCATAACCAATGCCTGACATAACCCATTCCAGAACAAGGGGCACGCTGTGCTGGCGTTCCAGTATAGTCAGCATGTGCTCTGCAAGCTGTGCAGCGCCTTCTCCTGCCTTGCCGCTGAGGCCGCCTTTTTTCGTTTTAACGCTTCCCCACACGTCTTCAGCAGTACCTTTTGCATTTTCGCGCATCCAGACATTAAGTTTTTCTATGCTTTTAGGGCCGAGAGCGCGGGCAGGAACGTTGCCCACACGGTTCAGCGACACAAGATCCCATGGATTGACTGCCAGGCGCATAAAAGCAACTACATCGCGGACTTCCTTCCTGTCATAGAAGTTTGTGCCGCGCACAATTCTGTAGGGTATTCCGGCTTCTATGAGAGCCTGCTCAAGCACGCGGCTGAGGGAGTTCATGCGGTACAGCACGGCAATATCCCTGTAATGGTAGGTCGCTGTCAGTTCCCGGATTTCACGGGCCAGTGCCTGTGCTTCCTCATTCTCATTCTGCATATACCAGACATGAACCTTGTCTCCTGCTTCACGGTCAGTTTTCAGGCTTTTTTCACGGCGGTTCTTATTGTGTTTTATCAGCCTGTTTGATGCATCAAGGATCATCGATGTTGAGCGGTAGTTCTGCTCAAGCAGCGTGACCTTCGCATGCGGAAAATCGTTTTCGAAATTCATGATTGTAGAATAATTTGCGCCGCGCCAGCCATAGATGGACTGATCAGGATCACCGACAACCATGAGGTTCGGCCGGCTGCCAACAAGCAGACGCATCATCTGGTACTGTGAATCATTAACATCCTGATATTCATCAACAAGCACCCATTCAATGCGTTTCCGCTCGTTCTCAAGGAGTTCCGCTTCAGATTTTAAAAGAGACAGAGGCACAGCAATCAGATCGTCGAAATCAAAAGCTCCCTGTTCTTTTAAGGCCTGCAGATACTTTTCATAAACGGAGGAAAGAAATTTTTCGTAGTTTGAAAGGTGAAATTCTCCGGGATCAGCAGACGACTTGATCTCCGAAATTTTATTCAGCGCCCAGCCGGGCGGATATTTTTCGGTATCAATGTCAAGTTCCTGCATAATGCGTTTTATGGCAGAAAGTGAATCTGTGCGGTCATAAATGACAAAATTCGGGTTGTATCCTTTTGAACGCAAAAGCTCTCTGTTCCTGAAAAGGAGTCTGAGCCCATAGGAATGGAATGTGCAGATTTGTGCTCCGCCCAGACTGCTGCCAAGCAGCCTGGCGGCACGGTCGTTCATCTCCCGTGCCGCTTTGTTGGTAAAGGTCACGGCCAGGATCTGCCACGGAACTACATGTTTTTCAGCAATAAGCCAAGCAATCTTACTGGTCAGTACTCTGGTTTTACCGCTTCCTGCTCCGGCAAGGACAAGCTGCGGCGCTCCTGTAAAGGTTACGGCCTCTCGCTGTGCAGCGTTCAGGCCGCTTAAAAGCTGTTCAGATTCGTTCATGATTATTTTCCTTTGCCGTCAGTTTCCGTCATTGTTCGGACGGAATGCCCTTCTTTGCATCACACCAGTCATAGAACATTTTAAGCCAGTATGAAAGTCCTTCACCGCTGACGCTCGAAAGCCTCATGCGTCTTGCGCGAGGATTCAGACGCGCCGTCTCATCCCAGAAAGCTGCCTCATCAAAGTCTATCGCCGCTTTCAGATCGACTTTTGCAAGTGCAATGACATCGGATGATGAAAATATATCCGGGTGCTTCTGCGGCTGATCTGAGCCGGCCGCGTAATCTGACAAAAGAATGCGGTGATCTTCTCCAAGTGTTTCATTATTCAGCGGAAACAAACCGCCGCTTCCTTCAACAAAGACCATGTCCAGTCTGTCAACCGGAAGCTGCAGGAGTGATTTTTCAATGTCAGGCACTTCAAGCCAGTGCCTGTTTTTTATTGAAACCTTAACGCAGGCTGCACACAGATTTTTCAGATGTTCTGCATCAATTTCAGGTACACTCCCGCATATTATGACTGCACACCTCAGATCAAGTCCCATCAGCGTGCGTTCGAGCAACATGGTCTTGCCTGATCCGGCTGATCCCAGAAAGACCGCTTCAACAATTTTATTTTCTTCAAGAATTTGCTTTATATGCTTCAGATGTTCTTCAAACATTTAATTCACCTCTGTGGCGCAGCTCTTAGGCATTCGGCGATTTCTTTGTACTGCTGAAACTTCACGTGCAGCAGCCTGATTTTTCTATTCTACTACACTATGAACTCTTTCGCCCGCCTTACATGTTTTATTCCTGTATGAAGTTTGCCGCAGAGATGGTAAAATTTCTATCGGGAACGAGTTCTCGCAAAATTTCACCACAAATTCTAGAAAGAGAAGAATTATTACGCGGAGTTTAAATGATGCAGAAACTTAATTATGTTGTGGACGGACGATATAAAGGCCGCATGGTGGTTTTTTCAAAAGGAAATCTATGGATCAATACCGGTTTTCTCAGCCTTCTGCGTCTTGACAGCAATACGGTCATAAAAGCAGAAACTGAGGACAACTCAAAACGCGTCATCACTATAACATATAAGGATGGTTCGGTGTCGGAAATAATGCTTGACGAACAGCTCTACGAACTTACAGCGCGGTCATTTATGTCTTTTCTGGACCCCGGACTGGCAGCCGGAACTCTCCAGAAACCGGAGCTGCCTTCTGTTTCTGAAGAAAAAAACGACAGGAATGAAGCAGTGGAAAACAGTCACATGCACGGGACCCCGCGTCTGGCGGCAGTTCTCCTTGCCATCGGTTTTGTAGCCGCACTGTTTTTCCACCTTGCCGGTAGATTTCAGCCATGAGTGAAAAAAGCTGCCTCACGGACGAAACGTTCCACAAAGAACTTGCCGTCTGCCTGAGCTCGTGGTACAACACATGCAGCCGCGATCTTCCCTGGCGCAAAAGTCACGATCCCTACTGCATTCTTGTGTCAGAAGCAATGCTGCAGCAGACACAGGTTGAACGCGTTAAATTTTTTTATAACCGCTGGCTTGAAAAACTGCCGGATTTCAGCACTCTTGCTGATGCAGATGAGAGTGAGGTCATTTCGCTCTGGCAGGGACTTGGATACTACACGCGGGCGCGCAATCTTCAGAAGACTGCTGAATTCTTGAGAACAGCCGGCCTGGAAACACTTCCCCCTGATCCCGAATTTCTGAAAAAACTCCCCGGTGTCGGGCCTTACACCGTCGGAGCAGTCAGTTCCATCGCTTTTAATCTGCCTGTTCCGGCTGTTGACGGCAATGTCCGGCGTGTGTTTTCCAGACTGCTCAATCTGGAAACCGACCCTGCCAAAAAGCCTGGAGCCGTCCTTATCGAAAATCATGTCAGAGCAGTTCTGAATCTTGGAGAACCGAGAATTCTAACGCAGGCCTTTATGGAGCTTGGAGCAACCGTATGTCTGCCCGGAACATCGTGCAGATGCTCAGAGTGCCCCGTGCGGCATATATGTGCTGCATTCAGATCCGGCACACAGCAGCAGAGGCCTGTTTCTACGCGAAAGACAGCCGTCTGCCGCCGCGAGGGGGCCGCTCTGCTCATAGGCAGCCCGGAAAACGGCTATCTCTTTAAAATCCGCCCTGCACTTGGTCTCTGGGCAGGATTCTACGAAATTCCCTGGAAAATTGCGGAAGAAGGGCACAATGCCGCAGACGCTCTGGCCGGGCTTGTTTCCGAACTCGGAGTGAGCGGTCACTGCCGAGACTTGAAAATTGAAGAAACGTTAAAATTTACCCGCTGGCAGGTAAAGGTACATTTGTGGGAGCTCAGGACGCTCCCCGCAATGGCTGGAAACGATGGCGTTCTGAAAAGTGAGGAGGAAGTGCAGGAACTTCCGATGCCTGCCGGACTGAAACGGCTTGTTTCCCGTGCTCTTGAAAAAAAGCAGCTGGAGCTTTTCGACAGCTGAACTTATAATGTATTCATACTTTGCTGTATGGAGAAATAAATTCAATTTCGGAGGCGAAATACATGAAAGTTATTGTTTATGGAA